>JABCYW010000102.1 GCA_013289985.1 Betaproteobacteria bacterium
CATCGGCCGCAGCTCGGTGGTGCCCGGCACCATCGGCGGCGCATCGCCCGCCGTGCTGTCGCCCGGCCTGAACTCGCCGTCGCAGAACACGCCCACCGGCGCGAACGCAACCGCAACCACGCTGGCCGACCTGATCGCCAACGGCACCTACCAGGCGTCCTCGAACGCCGCCAACGCCAAGCTGTACGACTTCTCCCAGTTCCAGACGCTGCTGCTGCGCCAGGACCAGTCGGCGTTCAGCCTGAACCTGTCCAAGGACCTGATCGGCAAGCAGCTCGTCGCGTTCGGCGACGTGCAGATCTCCGACAACAAGAGCTTCACGCAGTTCCTGCCCATCACGACCACGGTGACGGTGCCCGACGGCGCGCCGTCCAATCCGCTGGCCGCGAACTTCGCGGGCGTTAACTTCTCGGCCTGGAACGATCCCAAGCAGTTCCACAACGACCAGAAGGCCCTGCGCGTGACGGCGGGCCTCAAGGGCGCGATCGACGGCGGCTGGAACTGGGAGACGGCGCTGGTGCACAGCCGCAATGTGCTGGAACAGCAGCAGTCGGGCCTGGTCTTCAAGCCCAACCTGGCGCTGGCGATCGCCGGCGGCTACGACGCCAGCGGCAACGCGGTCGCCGGGGGCGCCTACAGCCGCGTCTATGGCGGCTACTCCACGTCGAATCCGTTCGTGTACCAGCCGGCGCTCGATCCGTTCGCGCGCGGCTCGGGCGTGAACCCGGCATCGCTCGCGAACCTGTACGGTACCGAGGTGATCACCGCCACCAGCCAGCTCGATTCGATCGACGCCTCGCTGTCGGGATCGCTGCTGCCGCTCCCGGCGGGCAAGCTCGGCTTCGCCGCGGGCCTGTCGGCGCGCAAGGAGACGCTGGACGCGCACACCGACCCGGACGGCCACAACACCGGCCCGAACGCCCAGGAGTGGCTGGGCGGCACCTCCGCCGACCCGTTCACGAAGAGCCGCACGGTCAAGGCCGCCTACATCGAGCTGCGTGCCCCGCTCGCCAGCGACAAGGCGCCCATCTGGGGCGCGCACGCGTTCGACCTGATCGGCGCGGCGCGCGAGGAGAAGTACAGCGACGCCGGCAACGCCTTCGTGCCCAAGGTGGGCTTCCGCTGGCAGCCGGCCAGCCCCGAGCTGACCGTTCGCGGCAGCGTCTCGCGCTCGTTCACCGCGCCCACGCTTTACGCCGAATACGGCCCCACCGACACGCGCATCGTCGGCAGCAGCGTGATCCAGACCGTGTTCGGCCTGGCCAACCCGGGCCTGCAGGGCGAGGACGGCAACAACCCGAACCTGAAGCCGTCGCACGCCTCGACGCGCTCGCTCAACCTCGCGTGGCAACCGGCCGCGGTGCCGGGCCTGTCGACCTCCATCGAGTTCTCGTCGGTCGACCAGAAGGGCTTCCCGGGCGGCATCGGCTTCACCAACATCCTCCAGAGCGTCGACCAGGCGGGCTCCGCCTCGCCGTTCGCCGGTAACCTGGCGAAGAACGCGTTCCCGGGGCAACCGGGCGCGGTGCAGTTCGCCAATCCCGGCGACCTGAGCGCCTACCTGCGCGCCGACCCGAACAACTCGCTCAACGTCTACGCCATCGACCGCTTCATGAACCTGGGCGGCCTCAAGGTGCGGGCGTGGAACGCGAGCGCCGAGTACGAATGGGAGGCCGGCGGCGCCGGCAACTTCACGCTGGGCACGATCGGCACCATCTTCCAGTCGTACAAGTTCCAGGCGCTGCCGTACCAGAAGTTCTACGAGTACGCGGGCTACGCCACCAACGGCGGCACCGGCGTGCAGGGCACCGTGCCCAAGTACCGCTTCTATTCGACGCTGGACTGGGAAGCCGACCACTGGAGCGCCACGCTGGGCAACACCTACGTGTCCGCGGTGCACGACATCGGCGCGGGCGGCATCGTCTACGAGACCAGCACCACGCTGAAGGCCAAGCCGGTGAGCAGCTACATGAGCTGGGACGCGCGCGTCGGCTACAAGGGCAGCGGGCTGGCCAACCTCGGGCTCAAGGGCTGGGACGTGGCGCTGGGCGTGAACAACATCGCCAACCGCATGCCCCCGCTGTCGCCCCAGGCCTTCACCGACAACAACGCGGACGTCGCGACGTACTCGCCGCTGGGCCGCCTGGTCTACGCTACGTTCGACGCGAAGTTCTGAGCAACGCGGCTCAGGCGGCGCCGTCGGCCGGGATCTCGATGATCACGCGCAGGCCGACGTCGCCCGGGCCGGTGGTGGCCGAGATGCGGCCGCCGTGCAGCTCGACGATGCTGCGGCAGATGGCCAGGCCCAGGCCGCTGCCGTGGTAATCGGCACCGGGCGAGCCCACGCGGACGAAGCGATCGAAGACACGTTCGCGCTGGCTGGCCGGCAGTCCGGGGCCTTCGTCCAGCACCTCGAGCCGCCACGTGCCGCCCGCCAGCGTGGACGCGAGACGGATGCGACCGCCGGCGGGCGACACGTGGATCGCGTTGGTGAGCAGGTTCAGCAGGACCTGGCGCATCCACTTGAGCTCGTAGGCGACCTGGCCCTCGCCGTGTTCCTCGAGCTCGAAGCGCATGCCGTGGTGTTCCACCAGAACGTCCGCGTCCTGCGACAGGCTCTGCAGCAGCACGGCCGGCGACTGGCGCGTGCGCTTCAGCTGCATCACGCGCGCGTCGGCGCGCGACAGGAACAGCAGCTCCTCGATGATGCGCGTGAGGCGCTCGACCTCCTCCAGCTGCACCTGCACCGCCTCGCGGTGGTGGTTCGCCAGCTCGGGGTCGGACAGCATCTTCTCCGAGTGCAGCCGGATCAGCGACAACGGCGTCTTGAGCTCGTGCGACGCGTCGGCCGTGAACTGGCGGATCTGCGCGAACGACGATTCGAGCCGATCGAACATCTGGTTGAGCAGCCGCGCCACGTCGGAGATCTCGTCGCGCACGTCGGCCACCGGGATGCGTTCGCTCAGGTTGTCGGAGCGGATGCGGTTGGCGGTATCGCGGATCAGCCGGATGGGCCACAGCAGCAGGCGGCTGAGGCCGAAACCGATGCCCAGGCTGATGACCAGCATGCCGCCCAACAGCATGGCCGAGACCTCGACGTAGCTGGACATCAGGTCGCGCACGGGCCGCATCGGCGTGGCGATCGTCACCTCGAACGGAATCTTCTGGAACTCGGTGGCGCGCACCTCGCCGACGTCGGGAATCGTGGTGACGAAGCGCTTCTCGCCGCGCACGTCGGGAATGGTCTGCCCGTTCAGGTTGGTCGACCGGAACACCGCGCCCTTCTTCGGCACGTCGATCTCGATGTAGAACAGGGTGTACGAGAAGTCGGCGATGTCGCGCACGCGCATCTCGATGAACGGCACGCTGAGGGTGCGGTAGTCGGGCCCCAGGTGCGCCTCGATCTGCTGGAACTCGGCTTCGTTGAACAGGTCGAGGCCGTGGACCAGGTGGTTCTCGAGGAAGTGGTAGCCCGCCACCGACATGCACGCGAGGGTGGTGGTCGCAGCGCACGCATACCAGAGCGCGATGCGCGTCCCGATCGACTTCATACGAGCTGGTAGCCGACTCCGCGAACGGTCTTGAACAGCTGCTTGCCCGGCGTGGTCTCGAGCTTGGAGCGCAGCCGGCTCATGTAGACGTCGAGCAGGTTGGTGTCGACGTCGTAGTTGGATGCCCAGATCTTTTCGGCGATCAGCGTGCGCGGCAGGATGCGGCCGTGGTTCTGCATGAAGATCTCGAGCAGCGCGTACTCGCGGCTTGTGAGGTCGATCGGCTGGCCGTTGAGGCGCACCGTGTGGCCGAGCAGGTCGAGCCGCACGCCGTTGTGCTCCAGCGTTGTCTGCTTGACCGTGGACTGGCGGCGCACCAGCGAGCGGATGCGCGCGAGCAGCTCGTCGAGGCTGAACGGCTTCTGCAGGTAGTCGTCGGCGCCGACGTCGAGGCCCTTGACGCGATCGGCCACCGTGTCGCGCGCGCTGAGGATCAGCACCGGTTCGGTGAAGCCGCTGCTGCGCCACTCGCGCAGCAGGTCGAGGCCGTCGCCGTCGGGCAGGCCCAGATCGAGGATGATCACGTCCTGCGGCGCGTCCGCCAGCGCGTCGTTGGCCTCCTTGCAGGTGGTGACCCAGGTGACGGTGTAGCGGCACTCGGTGAGGCCCTGCTTGAGGAATTGACCGAGGCGGACCTGGTCTTCGACGATCAAGATCTTCATGTGGAAAGTCTCCGGTACGGCTCGATCGATCGGCCTTCCCGCGCGTTGCGCGAGTCGCCGTCGTGAGCTCTGTAGTCGAGGGAACTATGAATAACTTCGACGCGTGTTGCAAGTGCGGCTCACCCGCGGATTCGGCCTTTCCACACCTGAATCTTTATTCAGAAGACCGTCAGGTTTGCTTTATGCGCGCTGCCTAGAGTCGCCACCCATGCAAACCAAGACACTCCTTCCGCTGCTGGCCGCGCTGCTCGTCGCCAGCACCTCGGCCGCGCCGGCGGCGGACGCCGCAGCGTCCGTGCCGTTGCGCCTCGTGGGCCGCACCGAGCTGCCCGCGTACACCGGCGACTTCGACCACTTCGGCGTCGACGTGCCCGGCCATCGCCTGTTCCTCGCCGGCGAGGACGGCGGCTCGCTGGAGGTCTTCGACCTGCGCAACGGCAAGCACCTGCGCAGCGTCAAGGGCTTCGACGCGCCGCACGCGATCGTCTATCTCCCGAAGGCCAACCGGCTGGTGGTCACCGACAGCGGCGACGGCCTGTCGAGGACGCTGGACGCGACCACCTACAAGGTCACCGGCAAGCTCGCGCTGACGCCCGGAGCGGACTCGACCCGCTTCGACCCGTCCACCGGCCACGTGTGGATCGTCACCGGCGGCAAGAACGCCAGCCCGAAGATGCCCAACGTGATCGTGTCCGAGGTCGATCCGCTCACCGGCCAGCGCCTGGGCGACGTCGGATTCGACACCGACTTCACCGAGGCGATGGCCGCCGAGCAGCAAGGCAGCCGCCTGTTCATCAACGTGGCCGGCAAGAGCGAGGTGGCGGTGATCGACAAGCACACGCGCGCCGTGCTCGCCACCTGGCCGATCAAGGAGGGCGAGCAGAACGGCGCGATGGCGTTCGACGAGCCGGGCCATCGGCTGTTCATCGTCACGCGCAAGCCGTTCCGCCTGGTGGTGCTGAACTCGGACACCGGGACGACGGTGGCCACCTTCGACGCGCCGGTGCGCACCAACGAGGCAGTGTGGGACGCCGCCAACCACCGACTCTACCTGGCCGGCGACGACCACCTCGCGGTGTTCGCGCAGCACGACCCCGACCACTACGAGGCGCTGCCGCCCGTCGCGTCCGCCCACGGCGCGAAGACGGCGATCCTCGTGCCCGAGATCCATCGCCTGTTCGTCGCCGTGTCGCCGGGCGATGCGAAGGGCGGCGCACTGCTGCAATACGACGTGACGCCGGCCCGCTGACCCACTTTCACACAAGGAAAATCATGAAGACATTCAAGACGCTCGCCCTCGCCGCGGCCCTGACGCTGGCCGCCGGCGCCACCTCCGCGGCCGAGCCGAAGAACTGGACGCCCCCGCACTACAAGATCTACGCGCAGGTGCTGTCCGACGAGATCATGGCGCACCATCCCGAGCTCATCAGCGTCACCTTCCACGGCGTGCCGCCGGGCCTGTCCAAGGTCTACACGATGTTCGCCGGTTCGTACCCCGACCGCATCGGCAACCCGGATGATCCGGACGACGTGATGGTGATCGAGACGGGCGTGACCATCCTCGACTCGCGCTGGCACCGCACGCACGACCCGATCCGCAAGTTCGTGCCGATGATGCCCATGCACGACGCCAGCGGCGAGACCATCGGCCTGCTGGTGCTGGCCTACCGAAACCCCGAGGGCAGCGGCAAGACCGACATGGACTTCTTCAAGGCCGCGACGGAACTGCGCGACGAGCTGCAGAAGAAGATACCGTCGATGAACGCGCTGTTCGAGCCCGCGAAGTAGGCGACGACACGCCGTGGCCCATTTCCCCGGAATCGCCGCCGCGCTGGCGGCCGTGTCCTGCGCCACGGCCTTCGCGCAGGCGTGGCCCGCGGCGCAACGCCTGGCCGAGGCCACGCTCGCGCGCCATCCCGAGGCCGCGCACGTGGTGTTGCACGTGACCCCGCCGGGCGCGGCCGACAGCGAGAACCTCGTCATCGGCTCCACCATGGGCCACCTGGGCAAGAAGGCCGACGAGGACGACCTGCGCATCATGCACGAGGCCCGTACCGAGACGGTGGTCGCCAGGTCCGGCGATCGCTTCAACGTGTCGCTGCCGCTGATCGACGCCCAGGGCAAGGTGATCGGTGTCGTCGCGATCGGCTTCCCGTACAAGGCCGGCGACGACAAGGCGCCGCTGGTCGCGGACGCCGAGCGTATCCGCGACGAGCTGCGACACGAGGGACTCGACGCCCGCGTCCTCTTCGCGGTGGCGCCATGAGCGCCGCCCGCTGGCCCTGGGCGCTGCGGCGCCTGGGACTCGTCGTGGCCACGGCCATCGCATTTCCCGCATCGGCGGCCGGCGTCGTCGACCCCGACTTGCCCGCCTACACGATGCACATGTCCGCCACCGGTACGCTCACCGGCGTCGGCGATCCGGCGATGAAGCCGCTGCTGGATCAGTGGTTCGGCGCGTTCCACGCGCGCCAGCCCGGCATCGCCCGGGGCGCGCCATGGTCGTTCACCTCCGACGCCACCGCCATCGGCAGCCTGATGTTCGAGACCGCCGACTTCGCGGTGCTCGGACGGCCATTCCAGCCGGCCGAGACCGCGCCCTACGCGCACCAGTTCGCCGGCGACATGATGAAGACGCCGCTGCTGGTGCACGTGGCCGGAGATGCCGCGCGTCCGGTCTACGTGGCCGTCAACAAGCGCCCCGGCTCGCCGCTGCCGCGCCGCCTCTCCGAGTTCCTCGACTTCGCGCTCAGCCGGGACGGCCAGGCGATCGTCGCGCAGCGCACCGCGTGGTCGCCGCTGGCCGCCGCCGATGCGCGGGAGGAGCGCCGCAAGATCGATGGATTCGTCGCGCAGATGGATCTCGACCTGCGGCCGTACGTGGCCGTCGCCGGCGTCGGCGGCGCCATTCGCAGCGTCGGCAGCGACGGCATGAAGACGCTGATGGATCGCTGGATGCGCGACTTCGAGAAGCTGCAACCCGGCGTGCGCAAGGGCGAGCGCTGGGAGCACCTGGGCACGCTCAACGGCTTCCACGCGCTGATCGGCGGACTCACCGACCTGGCGCCGATGGGCCGCGACCTGTGGCCCGAGGAGCGCGCGGTCTACGAGGCCACGCAGCAGCACCCGGTGCTGGAGATCCGCGTCGCGTGCGGCGGGTTCGACACGCCGCAGCGCACCACGGCGCAGGCCATCTTTGTGGCCGACGGCAATCCGCTGGACCACATCACGGTGCAGCAGCTCGCCGGCATCTTCGCCGAGCCGGCCACGATCACGCGTTGGGGCCAGCTGGGCCTCTCGGGCGAGTGGGCCGATCGTCCCATCGCGATCCACATGCCGCCGCGCGTCGCGCCCAACGCGATGTGGATGCAGGCCGAGGTGCTCCACGGCGCGCCGTGGCGCCAGGGCGCGACGGAGGCGCCCATCGCCGAGACCGCGCATGCGCTCGCGGCCGACCCGCAAGGCATCGGCTTCGGCGGTCTCGAGGAAGGCGGGCCCGGACTGCGCGCGCTCCCGGTGGCCGCGAGCGCCGACAGCCTCTACATCGACCTCAACGCGGTCAGCGCCTCGAATGGCAAGTACCCGCTGACGCGCTACATGTACATCCGCGTGAACCGCCGGCCGGGCGAGCCGTTGCCGCCGGCGGTCAGGCAGTTCCTGCGCTACGTGCTCAGCCGCGACGGCCAGGAGCCCATCCTCTATTCCGGCTACTTCCCGCTGGGCGCTCGCGTGGTGCGCGAGGAGCTGGCGAAACTGGAGTGACGCGTTGAAGTCCCTTTCCGCACTGGCCGGGCTCGCGCTCGCGGGCCTCGCGGCCTCGATCGCGCACGCGGCCCCGTTCGACCTGTCCGCGCTGCCCGACTACCGGCCAGCGCAGGCCGTGACCGGCACGATCCGCAACTTCGGCTTCGGCATGGATGGCCTGCTCAAGCTGTGGGAGCAGGACTTCCAGGCGTTCCAGCCCTGCATCCGCTTCGAGGATCGCCTGCCCACCAGCGACGCGGCCATCCCGGCACTCGTCACCGGCGTCACCGATCTCGCGCCCGACGGCGGCGAGCCCATCATCACCGAGACGCTGGCGTTCTTCGAGACGACGGGCCACCATCCGACGGCGATCACGGTGGCCAGCGGCGCCTATGACGTCGAGGGCCATTCGAACGGGCCGGTCGTCTACGTCAGCCAGGACAACCCGCTGACGCAACTGACGCTGCAACAGCTCGACGGCATCTTCGGCGCATCGCGCACCGGCGCGCTCGACGGCTTCAAGTGGAGCCTCGCGGGCGCGCGCGCGCCCGACGCCGACATCCGGACCTGGGGCCAGCTGGGCCTAGTCGGCGAGTGGGCCGACAAGCCCATCCAGACCTACGGCCACGCGCCCTCCGGCACCACGCGCTTCTTCCAGTTGAAGGTGATGCACAACAGCGGCAAGTGGAACCCGAACTACCGCGAGTACGTCGAGTCGGGCAGCAAGATGATCGCCGACGACGATCCGGCGCAGCAGGGCGGCCTGCGGCACATGTTGCGCGACGAGCTCGCGCACGACCGCTTCGGCATCGCGTGGACGGTGATGCCGCAGGCGCGCGGCGTGGCGGGCCTGAAGGCGATCGCGCTGGCGCCGGACTACGCGAGCCCGTACGTCGCGCCCAGCCGCGAGAGCTTCCAGAGCCGCGCGTACCCGTTGGTGCGCAGCATCTACATGTACCTCGATCGCGCCCCGGGCCAGGCCATCGACCCCAAGCTCAAGGAGTTCCTGCGCTTCATCCTGAGCCGCCAGGGCCAGGAGCGGCTGATGACGCACGGAGGCTACCTGCCGCTGACGGCGGCGATGGCCGAGGCGCAACGCCGGCAGCTGGACGAGAGCGGCCCCGTCGGCGCGCCCGCGCCCGCCGCGCCGTATCGACCGCGGCGCAGCGTGGACGGCGTGATCCGGGTCTGGGGCCACGGCCGCCGCGACGCCGACGTGCTCGGCGGCCTCGTCGCGGCCTGGCAGGCGGGCTTCCAGGCGCGCCAGCCGAAGGCGGCGCTGGCGCCGGCGCTGCGCGGCGACGCCACGGCGATCGGTGGGCTCTACACGGGCGCGGCCGACCTCGCGTTGATGGAGCGCGACCTGCTGCCGATCGAACTCGACGGCTATCTCCCGGTGATGGGGCATCCGCCGCTGCGCGTGGACATCGCCACCGGCAGCCTCGACAAGCCCGACCACGCGTTCGCGCCGGTCGTGCTCGTGCATCGCGACAACCCGCTCGCCCGCCTCAGCCTGGCGCAGCTCGACGCGATCCTCGGCGCCGATCGTCGCCGCGGCGGCGCGCCGGTGCGCACCTGGGGCGACCTGGGCGTCGCGGGGCCGTTGAAGGACAAGCCCGTCGCGATCTACATGATGAGCCTCGACCAGGACGTCGTGCGCTTCGTCGAGGGCACGGTGATGGGCGGCAGCCAGAAGTGGGCCGCGAACCTGCACGAGCTCGCTGACGGCCGCCGCATCGTCGATGCGCTCGCCCGCGATCCGTCTGGCATCGCCATCGCCTGCGTGTGCGACGCGACGGCCTCGGTGAAGACCGTGGCGCTGTCCTTCGAAGCCGGCGGCCCCTTCGTCGTGCCGGCCGCGGAGTCGGTGCAGCGGCGCCAGTACCCGTTGGCGCGCTCCGTCTCGATCTTCGTCGACCGCGCGCCGCGCCAACCCGTGGCGCCCTTGCCCGCGGAGTTCCTGGCCTATGTGTTGAGCGCCGACGGGCAGGCCGCGATCGCGCGCGACGGCGGCTACCTGCCGTTGACGCCGGACGCCGCGCGACGCGAACTGGAGAAGCTCAAGTGAGATCCGCACGTCCCCTCCTCGGCGCGATGGCGCTGGTGCTGGCGACCTTGGCCACGAGCGCCGCCGCCGCATCGACCGACTACCTCGCCGCGCTGAAGCCCTACCAGGCCGGCTCCGCGGTCAGCGGCACCATCCGCGTATGGGGCAATCCGTATATCCCGGGCCTGGTGCAGGACTGGGAGGACGGCTTTCGCCGCGCGCAGCCCGGCGTCACGTTCGAGACCCGCCTGAAGGGCACCGAGGCGGCGATGGCGGGGCTGTATGGCGGCATCGCCGACGTGGTGCTGATCGGCCGCGAGCCGTATGCGCCCGAGCTGCAGGCCTACCAGGAATGGTTCGGCTATCCGCCGGCGGGCGTCAAGATCACGTCGGGCAGCTACGCGACTCAGCACAAGACCTTCGCGCTGATGGTCTACGTCAACAAGGACAACCCGCTGGCCGGCATGACCCTCGCGCAGCTCGACGCCATCTTCAGCGCCGAGCGCCGCCGCGGCGCGCCGGCAGCGCTTCGCGAATGGGGCCAGCTGGGCCTGGGCGGCGCCTGGACGCATCGGCCGATCCGCGTCTACGGCTACAACTTCGACACGGGCATGGCCGGCTTCTTCCGGCTCACCGTCATGAAGGACAGCCCGCGCTGGAACCCGGAGCTCAAGGACTTCGACAACGGCCATACGGCCTCGGGCGACGTGATCAACGCCGGTACCTACATCCTCGACGCGGTGGCGCACGATCCGAACGGGATCGGCTTCGCGAACGTCCTGTTCGAGAACGCCGGCGTGCGCAAGATCGCGCTGGCCGATGAAGCGGGCACGACGATGGTCGAGCCGACGCAGGACAACGCGTGGCGCCGCGCGTGGCCGCTCACGCGCTACAGCACGGCCTTCGTGAACCGGCCGCCGGGCCAGCCCGTCGATCCCAAGGTGGCCGAGTTCCTGCGCTACATCCTCAGCCGCGACGGCATGGCGGCGGTCGTGCGCGACCAGGCCTTCCTGCCGCTGAACGCGGACGCGATCAGAGCGGAGCTGGGCAAGATCGAATAGGGCCGCACGATGAACCCGCAATCCGCCGTGGCGCCTTCGCGCCTTGCCGGTACGTCGCCGGTCGACGCGCCGATGGCCATGGGCACCGGAGGCAAGGCCACGCACCTGTCGCTGCAGGCGGCGCTGCGCCGGACGCTGGCGTTCGATGTGCCGTTGCCGGGAGCCACGATGGTCGATTTCGCGGACTCGTGCGAGGACGCCTGGGTGGCCGCGCGCGACGGCGACCTGCGCGCCACGCTGAAGTCCCTGCTGGCCCATGCCATCCGCCAGTGCCCGGCCGCGCGCCGGCTGGAGGTCGTGGTGGTGGCAGGGCACCCGGGCGCGACCGTCGTGGTGCGCGACGCCGTTCCCGGATTCGGCGCGGCGGGCCCGCCGGCCATCGACGTGGATCTGGTTGCGCTGCGCGCCGACGCGCACCTGCTGGAGCCGGAGATGGCGCTGTTGCAGGCCTGCGCGCGTCGCCTGGGCGCGCGCGTGCGCGTCGCCGACACGGGACGCGCGCGTCCGAACGCGCATCGCGTCGTGCTGAGCGTGCAGTTCCCGCCGCCCTTCAACGTCGCTGCCGGCGGCGTCTGAGGTGCGCGCCGATCGCCGGCAGCTCATCCTGAATCGCCGGTCAGATTCGATTCATCGTGTGTTGAGACGGGCCTCCTAGAGTGGCCTCCGCCCGTTGCCCGGGCGGCCGCTGAACGACGCGGCCCCACCTCAACTTCGGAATCCTTTCCATGATCGGTCCGGTTCCGGCGCCCACGCTGCGCCGACTCCCGGCGGCGCTCGTCGCGCTCGCCTGCCTCGCTTCCAACGCCAACGCGTACCGGCCGTTCGACGGCACCGACGCGGCCGTCGCCGATGACGGCGTCTTCGAGCTCGAGGCTGGCGCCGGCCGCACGCGCATCGGCGACGTCGACAACATCGCGTTGCCGTCGCTGGTCTTCAACTACGGCCTGCCGCACGACACCGAGATCGTCCTCGAGGGCCAGTTCAACCGCGAGATGGGCGGCACCGTGGACGGGCCGCGCAACAGCCTCGGTGGGACCCAGCTGTCGGTGAAGCACGTGTTCGTCAAGGGCAGCCTCCAGGACGCCACGGGCCCCGGCGTGGCCGGCGAATGCGCGGTGCTGCTGCCCGAGGTGCACGGGTCGTCGGGCACCGGCGGCGAGTGCGCCGCCATCGTCTCCGACAAGTGGGACGCGCTCGCGCTGCACTTGAACGTCGGCATCGGCCGCACGCGCGAGCACGACTGGGCGCGCACGGCCAGCCTCATCGCCGAAGGGCCCGGGAAGTGGGTGGTGCGACCCGTGGGCGAGGTCCTTGCGGAGCGCGACAGCAATCGCGCGCGCCTGAATTCGGCGCTGGTGGGTGCCATCTGGCAGCGCGGCGACGACCTGGCGTTCGACGTCGCGTTCCGCCGTGCGCGCACCAGCGAAGGCGATTTCAACGAGATCCGGGTCGGGCTCACGTGGAGCCTGGCCCTCGCGAAATAGCGGGAAACAGGCGCCGCGGCGCGGCCTCTCAGGAGAACGAGCGGAACACGCCCAGCAGCCAGCCGAAGCGCTCGACGCGCGGCGGGCGCACGCTGTCGCGGCTGGGCCGGAATTCGGACACCGGCGCCTTGGGCGCCACAGGCACCGGCAGCGGCGCGCGCACCAGCGTGCGGCGGCGCGCCTGCGGCGCGATCGACGGGGCCGAGACAGGGATGGCGGCGCGGGACGTGGCCTCCAGCCGCGCGGTCGCGGCCCAGGTGGCGTCCACCCAGTCCAGCAGCGGGCGCCATTGCGACAGGTCGGCCTCGACCTTGGCGGCGGGCACGTCGAACAGCGACAGGCCCTGCTCGGCGCAACGGGTGTAGACCTGCGATTCGCGCAGCGAGCCCACGTAGGCCAGGCCGTGCTCCAGCGCCCACGCCTCCAGGCGCGCGGCGCCCTTGGTGCGCGCGTCCACGCGCATGCCCACGATGGCCACCTTGCAGCGGCCGGCGGCCACGCGGGGAAGCGTGAGGAGCTCGGCGTGGCATTCGAGCGCGGATTCGCGGTCGAACACGCTGTCGCTGACGGGCATCAGGATCGCGTCGGCGCTCATCGCGACGCGGGCGAGATCGAAGCCGTGCAGGCCGCCGGGGGTGTCGAGCACCACGTGCGTGATGCCGGCCGATGGCCGCATGACGCTCTGGCTGCCGAAGGCCGAGCCCGCGATGGCCGCGTTCTTCGCCAGCGGCTGGGCCGCGCGGCGGCGCAGCCAGGCGAGCGACGACTGCTGGCGATCGACGTCGCCCAGCATCACCTGGAACCCGCGGTTGGCGAGCGAGCCGGCCAGCTGGGTCGCGAGCGTGCTCTTGCCGCTTCCGCCCTTGCGATTGATGACTGCGATGACAGGCATGACTTGGAGAGCGCCGGGCGCCGTTCGAGAAGGAACCGTCACGGATGCGGCCCGGCGTCGCCGGGCTGCCCGCGCATTGTGAGGCTGTCGAGCTCGCGCGGGCTGTGAGCGAACGCGCAGGGTCGTAACGGTTCGTAGCCAGAAACGTGCCAGGCGGCGGGCCGTCCCAGGTTTGTCGGCAGCCGGGACGCCGGACTTGAGGCTCAGCCGGACATCCAGAAGAACGTGATGGTCAGGCGCCGGTCGGACGGCGCCTCGCCGAAGTAGCCCGTGGCGCTGTGCACGAGGGCGGCCTTGTAGACCAGCAGGCGGTTGAACACGTTCTCCACCCGCGCCTCCTCCACCCAGGCCGCGGGCGGCAGGCGCCGCACGCCCAGGGCCTGCACGAGGTTGTCGTGCGGCGGCGGGCAGGCGTTGCCCCCGAGCGCGCCGTTCGGATAGCGCAGCCGGTAGAAGCTCGTGCCGGAGCCCGTGGGCGGCGCCGGGTGCAGGTACAGCACCGCGGCATGGCGGCAAAGGTCGCGCCGGTCGGTGTGCGGGCGCGGGCCGCTCTCGCGCGCGCCCACCAATTGCGCCACGTTGCAATCGAGGCGCGCGCCGCCGGGCGCGGTGGCCACCGACAGGCGGCCGCAGCCGATCGCGGCCCGCACTCGTGCCTCGACGCGGGCCAGTTCATCCGGCAGCAGGGCCGCGGGAAGGCGCATGCCCGGCCAGGTCTCGGGCCGATGCGGGTAGCCGAGGTTCCAGTGGCGCTGCGCGAGCAGGCGCGCGCGCACCGCGTGCGGATCGGCCAGCACGCCGTCGATCACCCAGTGGTTGACGCCGGCCTCGAGCGGCTCGCGCGCGAGCGTGGGCACGCCGGGCGGAAGCGCGCGCGGGGCGGTGGGCATCGATTGGGGCATCGGGCGGGCTGGGCTGAGGGGCGAGGTGGACGCATCCTGCGGCCTGCGCCGCGACTTGTCTAGACGAGTCCGGCGCGGCCTCGGGTTTGTCCGGCCCGTGCTCGCGGAATTCCCCCCCGGCGCGGGGGGCTGGTTCGCGCCGGGACGGACTTAACGTGCACAGGCACCCGGCGAGAAGCCTCGCCAGCGGTGCTTCCAGCTCGCCAACCCAGAGCCCAGACCCATGACACCCACCGTGCATCTCATCGCTTCCTGCCCGCGTCGCCTGCGGCCCTCCGCGCTGGCCGTCGCTCTCGCGCTGGCGTTCTCCGGCACCGCCACGGCCAAGGCGCTGCACCCGGCCGACCCGCGCCGCGTGGCGCAGGCCCTGGCCGGCGCGCGGGCCGACGTCGACGGCGACCTCGTGGCCCGCACCACGCTCGTCAACGCGCGCAACACCACCATCGTGCACGCATCGCAGACGTGGCAGGGCCACCGCGTGTGGGGCTCGGAGGCGGTGCTGCATGCCGAGTCCTCGGGGCGCATGCGCGTGGCGGCCGCCAGCGTCGGCCAGCATCCCGCCCCGACCGGCACGGCCACGCTGAGCCAGGACCAGGCCGTGGCGATCGCGCGCAAGGCGCTGGGCCTGAAGGGCAGCGCGTATCCGCCGAAATCCGAGCTGATCGTGTTTCCCACCAGGTACCGCGGCGACATCAAGTTCGCCTGGAACGCAGACACCAAACAGTACCGCCTCGACCGCGCCAACAGCGTCGTCGGCACGGCGCCGGCCGACCCCTACGTGTGGGCCTGGGAGGTGGAGATCTTCGCGAAGAACCCCGTCGACGGCATCCGCGACATGAAGTACGTGGTCGATGCGCGCACCGGGGCCCTGCTGCGCGTGGATACGTGCCTGCAGACGCTGGCGCCGGACAACCCGCCGCTGCAGGTGGACTCCGACGTCGCGGTGATGGGCACCGGCCACAGCCAGTACAGTGGCACCGTTCCGCTGTCGACCACGCAGCGCGCCGACGGCAGCTTCATGATGGTGGACCGCACCCGCGGCACGCAGTGGAACCCTTGGCTGCACGACTCGCTGCTGGACAGCAACGGCAACCCGGTCTACGGCCCGGACGGCAACCCGGTGTCGGTGATCGGCCTGCAGACGATGACCGAGACCCACGAAGGCGACGCCAACGACTTCACGTGGACCGCCGCGCTGCACTGGTTCGACCAGAACCCCACCAACGAATGGGGCGACGGCAACCAGTTCGTGATGTTCCCCTACGGCGGCGAGACCAGCGTCAACGGCCAGACCGCCGCGGTCGATGCGCACTGGGGCATGGCCACCACCTGGGATTTCTACCGCAACGTCTTCGGCCGCGACGGCGTGGACAACCTCGGCACCTCGCTGGTGTCCGAGGTGCACGTCGTGGGCCCGTTCGGCTACTACTACGACAACGCGTTCTGGAACACCTGGTCGATGGGCATGTTCTATTCGGACGGCACGCGCAACATCGGCGTCGATCCGAACACCGGCGGTCCGACCCCGCCGAATCCGGACGGCTTCAACTCGCTGACGGCCATCGACATCATCGGCCACGAGATGACGCACGGCGTCACGGCGTTCTCGTCGGGCCTGGTCTACGACGGCGAGTCGGGCGCGATCAACGAATCGACCTCGGACTTCATGGGCTCGATGGTGGAGGCGTACTCCACCCGTCCCGCCGGCGCCGATTCGGTGATCCCCGAGACGGGCACCGACTGGCTGATGGGCGCCAGCCTCGGCACGACGGCGCTGCGTTCGATGATCAACCCGAACGTCGACGGATTCAGTCCGAACTACTGGTACTCGGGCATCGAGTACCTGGACGTGCACTACGGGAGCGGCCCGATGAACCGCTTCTTCTACTACCTGTCGCAGGGCGCGCCGTCGGACGCCACATCGCCGGCATGGAGCTCGTACCTGCCCGGCGGCATGACGGGCGTCGGCAACGACAAGGCGGCCCGCATCTGGTACACGGCGATGACCGAGTGGCTGACGCCGGTGGCCAAGTACGCCGACGCGCGGGTAGCCGGCGTCAGCGCCGCCGTCGAGCTGTACGGCGACGGCTCGCCGGAGGTGCTGGCCGTCAAGAACGCGTTCGCCGCGATCAACGTCGGCGGCGCGGGCGACACCTCGCGCGTGGCCATCCGCTTCGCGGTGGTGCAGCCCGATGGCAGCGTGTTCAATCCGAGCGGCGACGGCACGCTGGCACGCATTCCCATCGTGGCGATGAACACCACGGTTCACCTGAGCGCCGACGTACAGAACACCAGCGACACCAGCGTCACCTGGAAGCTGGGCGGCATGCCCGGCGATCTCAACAGCCCCGGGTTCCGGAAGGTGGGTGGCCAGGTCGGCGCCGACGGCACCTGGACGCCCGACAACCAGTGGGGCTTCCATTCCATGACCGTGGTCAGCAACGCCGACCCGATGGAGTTCGCCGAGGGCGCGATCTGGGTCGTCGATGGCGACGCGGATGCCGACAACGAGTTCGACGCCCTCGACCTCGGTGCCGTCGCGCTGTCGTGGGGGCTCAACGAATGGGCGAACGCCAGCCACAGCATCGTGCTCGACGCCTACGTGGACAGCTTCGACGTCGAGGCCATCTCGCAAGCCTTCAAGAACGCCTACGGCGGCGTGTGAACCGGAAACCCACCATGAACCTCAAGCTCCTCTCCCCTCTCGTTGCCGCCGCCCTGCTGGCGGCCTGCGGCGGCTCCACCGACTACACGCCGGCGCCGTTGCCCACGGTGACACCCACCAGCATCAACTACACCGACCCCGCCGGCACGGGCTGGCGCCTGGTCAAGGATCCGGCGTCGACGCCCACGCGCCTGGTGCTGGATCTCGTCGGCCCGTCGGGCACGCAGACGCGGGGCGTCGGCTTCAACCTGAAGCGCGGCATGGGCCTGGCGTTCTCCACGTTCTCCAGCGGCGGCTATGCGCAGGACACCGGCGTCTTCCAGCTGAAGGGCACCAATCCGAACTTCGAGTCCTACGCGGGCACCGACGCCGACCCGGTGCTGTTCGTGTCGGCGCCGCTGAAGTCGGGCGACGTGCTGTCCACCGGCATCTTCCAGAAGGATCGCACCAACTCCGCCAAGGATTCGACGGCGCCGCTGGTGCAGGTGGCCGTCACCCTGGCGGACTTCCACGGCACCACCATCGATGCCGTCAACGCGACGCCCGATCCCTTCGGCCTGCACGTGGTCAAGGCGCGCATCGTGCCGGCCGACATCGGCGGCATGAACTTCACGCTGACCACCGACGTGCTGAAGAAGGCCAAGATGGCCGACATCACCGTGGATGTCGGCGTCGTCACGGCCCTGCCCTGAGCGTTCGCGGCGGTCCATGAACCTCCATGCGTCCCAATCCGAGATCGACGTGCTGGAAGACGTGCTGCGCCAGTCCCACCCGGGCAGCGGCCTCGTCGCGGCCAAGGTCGCGCTCGCCTGGCACCTGCGCCAGCGCGACAGCGGCCGCGCGCTGCGGCTGGTGCAGGACGTGATGCCCGTGGTGCGCTCCCCGGCCCGGGGCGACGCGGTCGCCAGCTGCCGCGCGCGTGCCGCGCTGGCTGCCGCGGAGGCTTCGGCCCTGTTCGGCGAGATGGCCGAGGCCGAGCGTTGCCTGGCCGACGCGCGCGGCCACCTCGACCCCGCCTGGGATCCGCAGGCCGAAGGCGACTCGTGGCTGGTGGAGGCGGTGGTGGCGCGCACCCGGGGCCAGGCCGACCGCCTGCTGGCCGCGCTGCGCCAGGCCTGGCGCTGCTTCGAGCGCAGCAAGGATCGCAGCCGGCTCGAGATCGCCCGGGCCTGGATCGAATTCGAGATGCTGGCGGCGCATCCGGAGCGGCGCGCGGCGGGCGACGCGGCAGCGGCCGCCGGCGAACCGGACGTCGCCCGCGACGCGATCCAGGCCGCCGCGCAGGCCTTCGCGCTGGCCTGCGGCAATCCCGCGGCGGCCACCCGGGCCTTCGCGCGGGCCGCCGAACTGGCGCGGTCGCGCGGCCTCGTGATGCTCGAGGTGACATGCACGCTGGAGTCCGGCGCGCTGGTCCACGAGCTGGGCGACTACGACCGCGCCGCGCGCTGCTTCGACGCGGCGGCGCTGCAGGCGCGCGCCACCGGCTGGCCGGTGCTGGTGGCCGCCTGCGACACCCACCTGGGTGCGCTGCTGTGCGATCTCGGCGCGTTCGACGAGAGCCGGCGAACGCTCGAGGAGGCCGTCGAGACATTGTCGGTGCGCCAGCGCGGCGGGTTGCTGGCGCGTGCGCATGCGGCGCTGGCGCGCACGCTGCTCGCCTGCAGCCGCACGGGCGAGGCCGTCGCGCAGATGGACGCGGCGATGGCCGTGTTGCGCACGGTCGGCGGCCAGCGCGATCTGGCGTCCAACCTGGTGCTGCACGCCCGCGTGCTCGCCGCGGCCGCGCAGCCGGACCGGGCCGCCGACGTGCTGGCCGAGGCCCGGTCGCTGGTCGAATCGGGCGGCCTCGAGGCCACGCGCATCGCGCTGTGCCAGGCGCAGGCCGACATGCATCACCGCTTCACGCTGCCGCGGCCGCCGGACATGACGCTGCCCACCGCGGCCCTGCATTTCGCCGAGGAGGCGCTGGCCCGCGGGCGGCACCTCACCGGCTGGAACCCCCTTGCCGCGGCGCTCGACTTCCTGGCCGAACGTTGGGCCGAGGCGGGCGACCACGAGCGCGCCTACGGCTACGCGCGCCGGGCGCTGTCGGCCAAGGATCGCGAGACGGCCCAGAAGATGAGCTATCCGCTGGCCCTGCTGCGCGTGCGGCGCCATGCCGAGGTGCGCGCCGGACCCGACTCGGCCTCCACGCCTTCGGCCGCCAGCCCCCATTGACTTCCACGAGAGCACGAAACCCATGACCTCCGCTTCCTTTTCCCTGTCGCGTTGCCCGCATCGCCTGGTACCTCTCGCCCTCGGCGTCGGCCTGGCGATGCTGTCGCTGTGCGCCGCGGCCGGCGCTCGGCTGCCCGCGCCCGATGCGAAACGCGTGGCGCTGGCCGTCAGCGCCGGGCGCGAGAGCGCCGGCGTCGAGCTGGTGGCGCGCAGCTCGCTCGTCAACAGGTTCGGCGAGACCATCGTGCGCGCCACGCAGGCATACCAGGGACATCGCGTCTGGGGCTCGGAGGCTGTGCTGCGCGCGCCGGCCTCGGGCAAGGCCAAGGTCGCTTCCAGCAGCCTGTCCACCGACGTGGCGCCCGCGGGCACCCCCACCCTGACCGAGGCGCAGGCGGTGGCCGCCGCGCGACACGCGATCGGCCTGCAGGGGCGCAGCGCGCCGCCCAAGGTGGAGCTGATCGTGTTCCCCACCCAGTACACCGGAGACGTGAAGCTCGCCTGGAACGAGAGCACGCACCGCTACGGCTTCGACCGCGCGCGCAGCGTGATGTCGGTGGCGCCCAAGGATCCCTACGTCTGGGCCTACGAGGTGCACCTGTTCGCGCACAACCGCGTCGACGGCCTGCGCGACATGACCTACGTCGTCGACGCGCGCACGGGTGCCGTCCTGCACGTGCGCGACGGCCGGCAGAGCATCGCGCCGATGAATCCGCCGCTGCAGCTGCCCACCGACACGGCGGCGGTCGGCACGGGCAACAGCCAGTGGAGCGGCGTCGTCTCCGTCGACACCACGATGCACGCGGACGGCAGCTTCGCGATGATCGACCGCACCCGCGGCTCGAAATACAACCCGTACCTGCACGACTACTTCTACGACGCCAACGGCAACCAGGTGCTGGGCCCCGACGGCAACCCGATCTCGGTGATCGGATTGCAGTCCATCACC
>JABCYW010000103.1 GCA_013289985.1 Betaproteobacteria bacterium
TCCCGCCCAGAATGACCGCAGCCGTCGTTGCGGTGCTCGCGGGGCATCGAGCCCCGCTCCGCGCCGCGCCTAGTCTGCGGCCATTCTGGACGGGATTCGGCAGCGCCACTTCTTCGCTCAAAACCTATTCAACGAACTTCCAACTCACGACACTAGTCGGCGCCGCGATCCCCGGCCCGGCGCAGGAGTTCCACCGCGCGCAGCCCGTGCTCCGGGTGCGCCGCCGCGCCCACGCGCACCACCACCTGCATCAGCTCGCCGGACACGCGGTAGTCGCCGTTGATCAGCCGCTCCAGGCGCTTCGCCACCCGCTGGGCGGTCGACGAATCGGCGCCGGGCATCACCACGCAGGTGTCGCGATCGCTCTCGCGCAGGATGGAATCGCTGCCGCGGACGGCATTGCCGATGCGGTTCGACACCTCCTGGCGCACGAGACGCTCCATGCCGGCGCTGACCTCGCCCTGCGGCGACGCCACCGCGTCCACGCTGACGCACAGCAGCGCCAACGAGCCGCCGCGACGCCGGCATTGCGACAGGTGCAACTCGAGCCGGGCCGCCACCTCCGCCGCGCCGCTCACCGGCGTGGCGCGCGGCGCCAGCTGGCGGTCCGGCTTGACCGGGGGCTGGCCGCAGTCGTCCTCGTGTTCGGGGCGGGTGGGTGACATCACAGGGGAGTCCTCTCATGGGATGTTCCGGCGCCCGATGACAGGCGCGCGCCGCAACGGTGAGGAGCGGAGCTCCGAGGCGGCCCTCCGGCCTCCCTTCCGCCGAAACACCGCTCCTCGATGAATAAAACGCCAACCCCGTCGCAAACCCGACACGGGCATGCGAGAAAATGTGTAACTACAAGTTAGAGTCGGGGGTATGCGGGCGCCACGCCCGAAACGTGAGCCATGTCCGAGATCACCTCCTTGCTCCAGGCCGCGGGCACCGGCAATCGCCAGGCGGCGGACCAGGCCTTCGCCCTGCTCTATGCCGACCTGCAGCGCCTGGCCCGCAGCCGCATGCGCCGCTCGGGCAGCCTGACCATGCTGGACACCACCGCCCTGGTCCATGAGAGCTGGCTGCGCTTCCAGGGCGCCGGCGCGGGCGATGCGGCGTTCGCCGACAAGCAGCACTTCATGGGCTACGCGGCGCGCGTGATGCACGCCGTGGTCGTCGATTTCGTGCGCGCCCGGCGCGCGGCCAAGCACGGCGGCGACGTCGAACACGTCACGCTCAACACCGCCATCGGCGACGCGGCCCACGCGTACGACGACGAGATCCTGCGCGTCGACGAGGCCATGCAGGAGCTCGCGGTGGCCGACCGCCGCCTGCACGACGTGGTGGAGCTGCGCTACTTCGGCGGCCTCGCCGAGGCGGAGATCGCGGCCATCCTGGGCGTGACCGAGCGCACCGTGCAGCGCGACTGGCAGAAGGCGCGGCTGTTCCTTTCCTCGGCGCTCGCGAAATGAGCGTCGGCAAGGAGACCTGGGGCCGGCTCTCGCCGCTGCTCGACGACCTCCTGGACCTGCAGGACGACGAACGCGACGTCCGCCTCGAGGCGCTGCGGGCGCGCGATCCCAAGCTGGCCGACGCCGTCGCCGCGATGCTGCAGCACCTGCCCGCCATCGAGCGCGGCGAGTTCATGCCCTCGTCGGCGCTGCCCAAGCCCGCCGGCCTGGAGGGACAGGCCATCGGCCCCTACACGCTGGTGCGCGAGATCGGCCACGGCGGCATGGGCACCGTCTGGCTGGCGCGCCGCAACGACGGCCGCTACGAGGGCGAGGTGGCGGTCAAGTTCCTGCGCTCGGGCCTGTTCGGCCACGGCGACGCCGCGCGCTTCGAGCGCGAGGGCAGCATCCTCGCGCGCCTGTCGCACCCGCACATCGCGCGCCTGCTCGACGCCGGGGTCATGGCCGACGGCGCCCAGCCCTACCTGGTGCTGGAGTACATCGACGGCGAGCCCATCGACCAGTACTGCCAACGCCTCGCGCTGCCCACGGCGCAACGGCTGGCGCTGATGCTGGACGTGCTGGCCGCGGTGGCGCAGGCGCACAACCGCCTGGTGCTGCACCGCGACCTGAAGCCCAGCAACATCCTGGTGACGCAGGCCGGCGACGTGAAGCTGCTGGACTTCGGCATCGCCAAGCTGCTGGACGACGCCGGCGCCGGCGAGCAGACGGCGCTCACCGCGCGCGCCGGCAACGCGTTCACGCCGGAGTTCGCCGCGCCCGAGCAGCTGCAGGGCGGCGACGTGACCACCGCCACCGACGTCTACGCGCTGGGCGTGCTGATGTACCTGCTGCTGGGCGGCGACCATCCCACCGCCGCGGCCACAGGCGCGCCGCTGGACCGCATGCGCTCGGTGATCGAGACGGTGCCGCGCCGGCTGTCCGAGGCCGTGCTGCGGCGCGGCGGCCCGAAGGCGCGCTGGTCGCCCGAATCGCGCAAGCTCTCGGGCGAGGTCCGCGGCGACATCGAGACCATCGTGGCCAAGGCGCTGAAGAAGGCGCCGTCCGAGCGCTATGCCAACGCCGCGGCGATGGCCGACGACATCCGCCGCTACCTGGGCCGCGAGCCCATCGCGGCGCGCCCCGACACGCCGCTGTACCGCGCCACCCGCTTCGTGCAGCGCCACGCGGCCGGCGTGGCGATGGCCGGCGTGGCCGTCACGGCGCTGGGCGCGGGCATCGGCGTCGCGCTGTGGCAGGCGCGCGAGGCACGCGCCCAGCGCGTGCAGGCGGAGGGGCTGGTCGAATACATGATCGGGGACCTGCGCAAGAAGCTGGAGCCGGTGGGTCGACTCGATGTACTCGACGGCGTCGGCCTGAAGGCGCTGGATTACTACGCCGCGCAGGACCTGGACAAGCTGGACGCCGACTCGCTCGGGCGGCGCGCCCGCGCCTTCCACATGATCGGCAGCATCGCCGAACGCCGCGGCCATTTCGACGAGGCGGTGCGCGACTTCCAGCTGGCCGCCGACACCACCAGCCACCTGCTGAAGGCGCATCCCGACGACCCGCAGCGCATCTTCGACCAGTCGCAGAGCGAGTACTGGGTCGGGTACGTGCAGTGGTATCGCGGCCGGCTGCCGGATGCCGAAGTCTCGTTCCGGCGCTACCTCGACATGGCCGAACGCATGAACCACGCCAGGCCCGGCGACCACGGCTGGCAGCTGGAGGACGTGTTCTCCAAGACCAACGTGGGCATCGTGCTCACCGAGCTGGGCCGCGCCGACGAAGCGCTGCCCCTGCTGAATCAGGCCCGCGCCCAGATCGAGCAGCTCGCGCTCAGCCACCCGGAGGACGCGGTCAGCGCGAGCAACACCATCGGCTGGGGCGTGATGGCCTACGCCGCCCTGGGCCGCGACGAGGACGCCATCCGCGCCGACGACGACAAGATCGCCGCGGCGTTGCGCGCGCCCAATGCCGACAAGGACCAGGACGTGCTGTTCCTGGTGGCCAACGCGCACGACGAGATCGCGAAATGGCAGCGCAACCTGGGCCACCTCGACGACTCGCTGGCGATGGGGCAGCAGGGGCTGGCCGAACTGACGGCCCTGAACGCGCGCGATCCTGCCAACGTCAACGACATCGCCGAGATCGTCAACACGCAGCTGTTCCTGGCCCATGTGCTGATCGACCGCGGCAACCTCGCCAGCGCGCGCGAGCAGCTGCGCCAGGCCATCGCGCGCCAGGCGACGCTGATGGCCCGCCCCACGCCCAAGCGGGCCTGGCGCCTCACGCACCAGGCGCGCATCGCGGAGGCGCTCGGCCGCCTTGCGGACACCGAGGCGGAACGCGCCCAGGCTCGCGCCAGCCTCGAGGCCTACATGGCCGACGTGCGCAAGTACGAATCGGAAGGCGGCATGGTGCCGCCGTTCGACGACATCGCGATCGCCAGCGCCGCGCTGGTGCAGGGCGACCTGCTGGCGCGCGACGGCCTCGCCGACCAGGCGCGCGACGCGTGGCGGTCGGCCGCGAACCGCATCCGGCCGCTCGCCGAACGACTGCTTCCAGCGGCGATGACGCAGCTCGGACAACTGGACTTGCGACTGGGCGGCATTCAAGAAGCCCGCGCATGGGCCGATAGAGTGGTTCGCACGACCTATCGGCACCCCGCCTTCACCGATCTTCAACAAAGACTTGGACCGACGCAGCTGGCGGGGGGAGCGTCCGGGCCTTGATCAAGGGAAATCATCATGCAAGACAGTACTCCCATGCGCGTCGTTCCCGTCACGGTCGACGTCATCGCCAGCCCTACCGGCACCATCACCGTCAGTTGCACCCCCCCCACCGCCACCGTCGATCCGGGCGCCAGCAACGTGCTGCTGACCTTCACGCTGGCGACGTCGGGCTATCGGTTCAAGAAGACCAAGGCCATCGCGATGGACGTGCCCGCCGACGACTTCCCCTACGCGTCGTGGACCATCAACGACACAACGGCTGCGCTGTACGACAGCAACAAGATCGCCGACAAGCTGAAGTACACGGTGACCGTCGTCAACAACACCACGGGCAAACACTACGCCATCGACCCCGAGATCCAGAACGGCGGCGGCGGTGGCGGTGGCGCCGAGGACTGCTGAGCCGTCCCCTCGTCAATGCGTGTAGAGCGCCGCGATGGCGCTCACGCGCTCCAGCAGCGCGCGGCGCAGCGCGGCGGGCTTGAGCACCTCGGCCTGCGCGCCGAGGCGCAACACCTGGGCGGCGGCGTGTGCAATCGATTCGATCGGAATCGTCACGCGCCGCCAGCCTGCCTCATCGGGCGTGCTGGCCGACGCCTCGGCCGCCTGCGCCACTAAGGCTCCCAGATCCCGCAAGGCCTTCAGGCCCGCGGCCGTCACGCGCAGCTGCGCCGTGTCCACGGCCAGCTCCTTCTCGAAACGCTTCGTCGACGCCTGCCACCACGCGGCCAGGTCGAACGCGGGCGGCCGCTCGAACGCCTCGTCCGTCGGCTGCAACTCCAGGATGTTCGACAGCCGGTAGGTGCGCACGCCGTTGCCCACCTGCGCGGCGAGGTACCAGATGCCCGCCTTCAGCACGAGCCCCAGCGGATCGACGCGGCGCGATACCTCGCCCTTCCAGCTCTCGTAGCGCATCGCCACGCGGCGCTCGCTCCACACGGCCCGCGCGATCGCCGGCAGGTGATCGGTGGCCGACGGGCCGCGGTACCAGTCGATCGGGTCGAGGTGGAAGCGCGCGCTGACGCGGCGCGCGTCCTCGCGCCAGCCGTCGGGCAGCGCGGCCAGCAGCTTCAACTGCGCCGACGCCATCGCCTCGCCCAGGCCCAGCTCGGCCGCCGGGCCCGGCAGGCCGCCCAGGAACATCGCCTGCGCCTCGGGCGCCGTCAGTCCATCTACCCGCGTGCGCCAGCCGGGCTGCAGCTGGAAGCCGCCCAGCCGGCCGCGGTCGGCCCAGATGGGCACGCCGGCGGCGCTCAGCTCGTCGACGTCGCGGTGGATGGTGCGCACCGACACCTCCAGCGCCTCGGCCAGCGCGCTGGCGCTGACGCGGCCGCGCGACTGCAGGAGCATCAGGAGCGACAGGAGGCGGCTAGCACGCATGAACGGAAGTCTGCCACCAATACATGACATGCCTTGTCATTGATTGACTGCGACCATGGCGACATCGCAGATCACAGGAGTTCCCGCCATGTCGTTTCCCGTCGCCACCGAGGAGCTTGCCGTGCTCGAGCTGCGCCAGTACACGCTGCATCCGGGCCGCCGCGACGACCTCATCGCGCTGTTCGAGCGCGAGTTCGTCGAGGCGCAGGAGGACGCCGGCATCGCGGTCGTGGGCACGTTCCGCGACCTCGACGCCCCCGACCGCTTCGTCTGGCTGCGTGCCTTCGCCGATATGCCCGCGCGCGCCGACGGGCTCGGCGCGTTCTACGGCGGCCCGGCCTGGAAGCGGCATCGCGACGAGGCCAACGCCACCATGGTGGACAGCGACGACGTGCTGCTGCTGCGCCCGCTGGTGTGCGACCAGGGCCTGCGCGCCGCGCTGCAGCCGCGCCCGCCGGCGAGCGCCGCGCCACCGGCCGGCGGCGTCTTGCCTGCCGGCGATCCGCCGCCGGCCGGCGGCGTCTTCACGATCACCATCTGCCCGTTGCGCGTGCCGGTGGACGACGCGCTGGTGCACGCATTCGACCAGTGCATCCATCCCTGGTGGGTGGGCGTCGGCGGCGACCTGCTGGCGTGCTGGGTGACCGAGCACTCGCCCAACAACTTCCCGCGCCTGCCCATCCGCGAAGGCGAGTCCGTCATCGCCTGGCTGACCCGCTTCGACGACGAGGCCGCGCAGCAGCGCCACGCCGCGCTGCTGGCCGCATCGGGCTGCCTGGCGCGCCCGGAGTGGCGCGATCTTCTTTCCGGCGAGGCGACGCAGTTGCGCCTCGCGCCCACCCCCCGCTCGGCGCTGCGTCGCCGTCAACCCTGAAGGAGCCCGCACCATGACCACCCCCTGCATCGGCCGTCCCCACGACTTCGACTTCCTCGTCGGCGGCACCTGGCTCGTCGCCAACCGGCGCCTGCGCCAACGCCTCGTCGGCGGTAACGACTGGATGTCGTTCGAGCACAGCTTCCAGGCCCAGGTGCTGATGGACGGCCAGGTGTCCATCGACGAGAACGTGTTCGCCAGCGAAGGCTTCACCGGCCTCACCTTCCGCACGCTGGACGTCGCCGCCCGGCAATGGGCGATCTACTGGATCAACAGCCGCGACGGGCTCGTGCAGCCGCCGGTGCGCGGCGGCTGGGACGGCGACCGCGGCGAGTTCTTCGGCGACGACGAGGACGCCGGCCGGCCGGTGCACGTGCGCTTCCTGTGGGAGCGGCTGGGGCCGGACACGGCGCGCTGGTCGCAGGACTTCGCGCTGATCGGCCGGGACGGCGCCGCGGACGGGCCGTGGGAGACCAACTGGGTGATGGAGATGCGCCGCGTCAGGCAGTGAGCCCGAATTTCTCGACCAGCCGGACGACAGTGCGCCAGTTGCGCGTGGTGGCCGGCTCGCCCAGGTGGCGCTCCAGCCAGGCGTTGGGCGAGCCGGCCGAGGCGCCGATCCAGCGGCTGATGCTCAGCACGTGGGTGTCCTCGCCGCGCAGCAGTTCCAGGTCGCCGCGCGGCGTGGCGAACGGCAGCGCGGGCAGCGCGCGGCGCGGCGCACCGAGGAAGCTGATGCAACAGGCGTCGCGGCCGTCGGCCACCCGTCGCGCGAACGGATCGGCGGCGACGAGCGCCGCGAGCTCGGCCACGCCGCGCACGAACACCGGCTCGCGCATCCCGCAGCTCGCGCGCATCGCCTCGCACGCGCGCGCCGCGACCACGCGCGGGCGCGTTCCGGGCGCGCACGTGAAGACCAGCGTGCCGTTGACCTGGAACGACCGCGCACTCGCCGCGCCGGACACCAGGAACGCCGACTCCAGCTGCTCGCGCGTGGGGCTCCCCGGCCGGCCGAGATTGACGTTGCGGAAGAAGGCGGCGTACATCAGCGCGCGGTGCCGAACTCGGCCAGCGATCGCACGTAGACGGGATCGTCAATGATGGTGTTGTGGCTGGCGCCGGGAACGACCACGGTGCGCACCTGGGCGGCCCGGAAGCGCGTTCGCAGCGCCTCGGTGCTCTCGGCGGGGATCACCTCGTCGTGCTCGGCGCGCAGGATCAGCACCGGCGCGGTGATCCGGGGCACGTAGCGCCACGACTCGTACTTGTCGATGAGCAGCCAGCGCACGGGAAAGACCGGGAACGCGCGCTGCGCGATGCCCAGCAGGCTGTCGTAGGGCGTCACCAGCACGAGCCGCGACACCGGCCGCGTGCTGGCCAGGCGCGCGGCCACGCCGGAGCCCAGGCTGCGGCCGATGACGATCACGTCGGGATGCAACGCGTGTACCTCGTCGAACAGGCCGGCCGCGTCGGCGGCGATGCCGGCCTCGCTGGGCGTGCCGGCGCTGCCGCCGTAGCCGCGGTAGTGCAGCATCACGATCTCGCGGTCGGGGAACGCGGCCAGCAACGGGCCGACGCTGCCGGACACGTCCTCGGCATTGCCGCCGAAGTACAGCACCGCGCCCGGCCCGGCGTGCTGGCGCACGGTCAGCTGCAGCAGCGTGCTGCCGCTGCGGAACGTGCCGGCCATCTCCGTCGGGCCGAGGCGGCGCGACGTGGGGAAGTACTGGAACGAACGCTGCTTGAGATACAGCAGGAGGCAGCAGCCGAGGTAGAGGACGACCAGGGCGGCGAGGGTCAGGATCAGCATGCGCTTCACGAACGGCCAGGGCGGAGGAGCGACGGTGCGGGCCATTCTGCCTGCGAACGCCGGTGCGCCCCGACAATGGCCCGATGTCGATCGTCCGCCTGCCCGCCCTCGCGCTCGCGCTGCTGTGCGCCTGCGCCGCCGCGCGTGGCGCCGATGCGCCGCCGGCCGGCGGCATCGCCTGGATGTGGGACGGCGCCCGCGTGCCGCAGCCGCTGCCGGCCGAGATCGCGCCGGTCGTGCGGCACATCCTCTTCCGCGGCACCCAGGTGCTGGTGCGCCCCGGCCATCCGCCGCACGGCCTGCCACCGGACGTGCGCGTGACGCCGGTGGTGCACGTCGAGATGAGCGTCGTGCGGCCGCCGGTGGATGCAGCCGCCCACGAGGCGATCGTCGTCGACGCGGTCGTGCGCGCCGCCGCGCGCTCCACCTCGGGCTGGGTGCAGCTGGACCTCGAGGCGCATCCGTCGCAGCGCGCGTTCTACCGCCGCCTGGTGCGCGACCTGCGCGCCGCGCTGCCGCCCGGCACGCGCCTGAGCGTCACCGCGCTCGCGTGGTGGTGCCGATCGAACGGCTGGCTGGACGACCTGCCCGCCGACGAGGTGGTGCCGATGTTCTTCCGCATGGGCCGCGACGGCCCGGCGATGCGCGCGATGCTCGTCGCGGAGCCCGATCGCCTGCACGCCCGCTGCCGTGGCGAGGCCATCGGGCGTTCGCTGCAGGAGCCCCTCCCGGCCGGCGCGCCGCCCCCTTTCCGACGCACCTACTGGTTCGACAATCGCCACTGGACAGCCCCGACTCCCACGCCATGAACCTGCCCCGCCGACCCCATGCCCTCGCCCTGGCCGCGCTCACACTGTTCGCGGCGCCCGTCGCCCTGGCCAGCGGCGGCGGTGAAGAACCGCAGGACGAACTCGTCTCGCGCTTCGCCCCCGACCACGGCCGCGACCAGATGCTGCACGGCCACGTGGGCATCGTGCTGCCCACCTGGGATCGCGCCTCGCAATACCTCGCCTGGCGTGCCATCGTCACCGGCGGCAAGGTGCCGCCGGGACTGAAGCCGGCGGCCAGGGCGGCGAGCGACGTGCCCGCCGGATGGAGCGACGCCTCGAAGGCCCCGCCCGCCGCGATCGGCGGCGTCGCCGTGCCCACCATCAATGCCAATTCGAGCTTCGACCGTCCCAACTGCAGTCCCGACGCGCAGAGCTTCGCGGCCATCCAGCTGGCCGCCATCCAGGCGCGGCCGGATCGCACCAAGGCGCGCATCGACGCGTGGATCGCGGCCCAGACGCGGGTCTTCAAGCTCTGCGAGCGCGACCCGCTGGAGGTGCTGGCCGCGCCCGATCCGCTGGTCGAGCCGCTGCCCGCCACGGAGCCCCTGTACTGGCGCCAGCTGCGCGACTACCAGGCCGCGGCCGCCGCGTTCTATGCGGCGCACTACGCGCAGAGCCAGCAGGCGTTCGCGCGCATCGGCCACACGCCCGCGCATCCGATGCAGGGCTGGGGCGCCTACCTCGCGCTGCGCTCGCACCTGCGCGCGGTGCAGCTGCCGACGACGCCGCCACCCAAGGCCGGCGCCGCGGGCCGCGCGCCGGTCCGGCCGGAGCAGCTCGCCGACCTGGCGGCGCTCCGCAAGGAAGGCGCGGCCATCATCGCCGATCCCGCGCTCGCCCCCGTGCACGAGGCCGCCGCGGCCACGCTGCGGCGCGCCGCGTTCCTGCTGGCGCCCGGCCATCGATACGCGGAACTGACCGCGATGCTGTCCGACCTGGACGCCGACCCGTCGCGCGAGGACGCGCTCGACGACTGGCAACTGATCGGAAACTCCGGCGCCGAGTCGGTGGCCGACGAACACATGCTGGAGGCGCTGCTGGGGGCCCATCCGTGGTTCGACTGGGTGAGCAGCCTGCCCACGGGCGCGGACGCGCTGCCTGCCACGCCGGCACGCGCCGCGTCGTCGGCCTGCGCCACCGATTGCCAGCACGCGAACGAGGCGTTCGCCGATCGCAAGGGGCAGGCCGGCCAGCGCCGCGCCTGGCTCGCGGAGGCCTTGATGTTCGCGTCGCCGCCGTCGCCCGCGCTCGAGTCCGCCGCGCAGGCCGTGCCGCCGCAGGCGCCCGAGTACGCGACGGTGCGCTACTACCTCGCCGGGCACCTGGCCGCATCGGGACGATCCGACGCGGCGCGTTCGATGTCGCAGGGGCTGCTGGCTCAACTGAAGTCCGGCAAGCCGCTGTCCACCAGCGCGATCAACCTCGTCACGCAACAACGCTTCGGCATGGCCACCTCGGTGGCGGACGCGTCTGCATACCTGCTGATGTTCCCGGTCGCCTCCACCAATCCCGACACCGGCGAGCGCGCCGACCCGGCCGCGGCCGTGCTGGCGCCGACGGACGACGGCATCCGCTGGCTGGATCGCAGCCTGTCCGTGGCCGACATGCTCACGCTCGCGACGTCGCTGAAGACGCCTTCGACGTGGCGCAGCCGCATCGCGGTGGCGGCGTGGATGCGCGCCGACTTGCTGGGCGACGCTCCCGCGGCGCTGGCGGCCGCGTCGCTCGTCGAGCAATGGGTGCCCGCGCTCAAGCCGGCGGCGCTGCGCTACCGGTCGACGCCCGCCGGGCCCGAGCGCCAGCACGGACTGCTGGTGAGCGCGCTGCGCCAGGGCCTGTCGCCCGACCTGCGCCGCTACGGCCGCGACGCCGATGCCGCCTACCCGGCCGCCAAGCCCGACGAGACCGTGGCCGACATGTGGTGCCGCATCGGCGACGACGAGCTCGACGCCGATCCGGCCGCCACGCCGGGCCCGCGCAAGAGCCCGCTGCAGCCGCCCGAGGTGACGGCCGACCCGGCACGCCGCGACGCCGAGCGCGCGCGCCTGCTGAAGACACGCTCGGCCACCGGCTTCGTGGGCCAGCACGTGATCGCCTGGGCCGGCTCGCACCCTGCCGACAAGGACCTGCCGTGGCTGCTCTACGTGGCCGTGCAGTCGTCGCGCGGCGGCTGCATGGATCCCGACCACACGGCCATCTCGAAGAAGGCCTGGCAGATCCTGCACCAGCGCTTCCCGCGCAGTCCGTGGACGGAGCAGACGCCCTACTTCTACTGACCGTCGGGCATGGTGCGGCGCACCATGCGATGCGGTGCTCCAGGCTGGGACAGCCGTCCCGTGACACGGCGCGACATGATGCCCTCGCCATGTGTCCGCACGTCGGTATTTACGCGGACGGCACGACGCCGTCGCGGCCTTTTTCGGCCTTGTTGACAGGTTGGCACGCGACTCGCAATGTGAGCGTCCGGCAGCTCCCGTGACGACGCCTGCGGCGCCCTCGCGCGAGCCCGGTTCCCAAGTCGACCCCAGATCAGGAGACTCGCAATGGACATGCTCGAACCCGGCCGCTTCGGCTTCGCCGTCAACTTCAAGAAGCGCTACGGCAACTACATCGGCGGCGAGTGGGTGCCGCCCACCAAGGGCGAATACTTCGAGAACATCACGCCGGTCACCGGCCGGACGTTCTGCGAGATCCCGCGCTCCACCGCCGAGGACATCGAGCGCGCGCTCGACGCCGCGCACGCCGCCAAGGTGGCCTGGGGCAAGACATCGCCGACAACGCGCGCCAACATCCTCAACAAGATGGCCGACCGCATGGAGCAGAACCTCGAGCTGCTCGCCACGGCCGAGACCTGGGACAACGGCAAGCCCATCCGCGAGACCCTGGCCGCCGACATCCCGCTGGCCATCGACCACCTGCGCTACTTCGCCGGCTGCGTGCGCGGCCAGGAAGGCGGCATCAGCGAGATCGACGACACCACCTACGCGTACCACTTCCACGAGCCGCTGGGCGTGGTCGGCCAGATCATCCCGTGGAACTTCCCGATCCTGATGGCGATCTGGAAGCTCGCGCCCGCGCTGGCCGCGGGCAACTGCGTGGTGCTCAAGCCGGCCGAGCAGACACCGGCGTCCATCCTGGTGCTGGCCGAGCTGGTGGGCGACCTGCTGCCCAAGGGCGTGCTCAACATCGTCAACGGCTTCGGGCTGGAGGCCGGCAAGCCGCTGGCGTCCAACAAGCGCATCGCCAAGATCGCCTTCACCGGCGAGACGACCACGGGCCGGCTGATCATGCAGTACGCCAGCCAGAACCTGATCCCGGTGACGCTGGAGCTGGGCGGCAAGTCGCCCAACATCTTCTTCGCCGACGTGCTGAGCAAGGACGACGCGTTCTTCGACAAGGCGCTCGAGGGCTTCGCGATGTTCGCGCTGAACCAGGGCGAGGTCTGCACCTGCCCGTCGCGCGTGCTGATCCAGGAATCGATCTACGACCAGTTCATCGAGCGGGCCGTCAAGCGGGTCGCGGCCATCAAGCAGGGCAACCCGCTGGAGATGTCCACGATGATCGGCGCGCAGGCCTCGAGCGAGCAGCTGGAGAAGATCCTCAGCTACCTCGACCTCGGCAAGCAGGAAGGCGCCAAGTGCCTGATCGGCGGCGAGCGCAACATGCTCAAGGACGACCTGGAAGGCGGCTTCTACGTGAAGCCCACGGTGTTCAAGGGCCACAACAAGATGCGCATCTTCCAGGAAGAGATCTTCGGGCCCGTCGTCTCGGTCACGACGTTCAAGGACGAGGAGGAAGCGCTGGCCATCGCCAACGACACGCTGTACGGCCTCGGCGCCGGCGTGTGGTCGCGCGACATGAACACCGCGTTCCGCATGGGCCGCGGCATCCAGGCCGGCCGCGTGTGGACGAACTGCTACCACGCCTACCCGGCGCACGCGGCGTTCGGCGGCTACAAGCAGTCGGGCATCGGGCGCGAGAACCACAAGATGATGCTGGATCACTATCAGCAGACCAAGAACCTGCTGGTCAGCTACAGCGACAAGGCGCTGGGCTTCTTCTGACCTTGTGATGCAGGTCGGCGGGGGTGTCCGCGCACGTGCGCGGCGCCCCTTTCCTGTCTTCAACGGAAGCGCACTGCCATGACCGAGACCCCCGTCGAGACCGTCGCCCAGGTCGTCGCCACCGACGCCGCGCTGGCCCTGATCGCGGAGCTCCAGGGTCGCCACGGCGACCTGATGTTCCACCAGTCCGGCGGCTGCTGCGACGGCAGCGCGCCCATGTGCTTCCCGCTCGGCGACTTCATCGTCGGCGACAACGACGTGCGCCTGGGCGAGATCGGCGGCGTGCCGTTCTACATGAGCGAGTCGCAGTTCGAGTACTGGTGCCACACGCAGCTGATCATCGACGTCGTGCCCGGCCGCGGCGGCATGTTCTCGCTGGAGGGCCCCACGGGCAGGCGCTTCCTCACGCGTTCGCGCTTCTACGAGGACGCGGAATGGGACGCGCTGGTGGCCAGCGGCAAGGTGAAGAACTGACGAGGCGCATACTCGGCATCCCCCTCTCCAGTTCCGAAGCGCTCCGTGCGGGCTTCGCCTCCACGGCCATGCCCGGTTATGAAGTCAAGCAGGAACGCGTCGCCATCGGCGGCGTCGACGACCTGATCATCCGTTCGCTGCTCGACAAGCAGCAGTTCTCCGACCCGCACGGCGACGCCGAGCGCCTGGGCATCTCGTCCTCGCTGTGGCCCCTGTTCGGGTTGCTGTGGCCCTCGGGCAGCCACCTGGCCGAGCGGCTGGGCGCGCGCAACGTGGTCAAGGCCGAGCGCATCCTGGAGATCGGCTGCGGCCTCGGCCTGGCCAGCCTGGTGGGCCACCGCGCGGGCGCCGACGTGACCGCCAGCGACTGCCATCCGCTGGCCGGCCGCTTCCTGGCGCACAACCTCCAGCTCAACGATCTGGGCCCGATGAAGTACCGCCACGGGCAATGGTCGGGCGTGCTCCTGCCGCGCGACGCGATCGACGAGCGCGCGCCTCTGGTGGTGCACGGCGAGTTCGATCTGATCGTGGGCAGCGACGTGCTCTACGAACGCGACGAACGCGGCACGCTGGCCGACTTCATCGCCCGGCTCGCGGCGCCCGTGGCCGAGGTGTGGATCGTCGACCCGAACCGCGGCAACCGCGGCGCGTTCCACAAGAACATGGCGCGCCACGGGTTCCGCATGGAAGAGGCTTATCTCGACCGCGAAGAGGGGGATGGCGGGTCGGCGTACAAAGGGCGGATGCTCACGTATCGACGGCAGTAGGCGCGCCCGGGAATGGCGCTTGCTGCCCCGCAGCAAGGCCGCGCGCGCGGCCAAGGAGTCCGCATGAACCCGCTCGTCAACCGCAACACCGCCAACGCCGACATCGGCCGCCCGCCGCCGGCCGACGCGCCGATGCAGGCCCTGCCCTGGGCCGAGGACTCGTCGCGCTCGATCGGCGCCGAGGACGCCAACACGCGCTACCAGGGCGAGCTGTTCCTGCCGGGCTGGCTCAAGATCGAGCTGCAGCCCACGGCCGAGCAGGGCCCCGGCGCCTAGGAGGCGGCAGGCGCCGCCTCACTTGGTGGCGATCGCCTCGACCTGGATGCGCAGGTCGACCGCCATGCTGAAGCCGTAGGCCTTGCCGGCGTCCATGCCGAACTGCTCGCGGTCGATCGTCGCGTAGACGTCGGCGCCGCAGGCCTCGCGCTTGAGCATCGGGTGCGGGATGCACTTGAACTTCCTGATCTCCAGCGTGACCGGGTTGGTCTTGCCGTGCAGCTCCAGCGTGCCCACCGCGCGCGTGGGCGCGCCGTCGGTGAAGCCTTCCAGCGTGCCCTTGAACGTGGCCCTGGGGTACCTGGCCACGTCGAACAGCTCCTTGCTCTTCGCGGACTTGTTCATCGCGTCCAGCCCGAAATCGGCGCTCTTCATGTCGACGACGATGGTCAGGCTGCCGGTGCCGGCCTCGCGATCCATGGTGACCGAACCGGAGCTGCGGTCGAACTTGCCGCGCCACGTGGAGATGCCCATGTGATCGGCCTCGAAGCTCGGGTAGGTGTGCATCGGGTCGAGGTTGTAGGTGACCGGCGCGGCCTGGACGGCGGTGGCGCACAGCAGGAGGGCGGCGGCAAGTCGGGAAAGGGTCTTCATCGGGGGATCTCCAGGGTTGCTCGACACGATGGTTCGCGGATTGGCGGGGCGCCATGATTCGACGACGCGCGGGACCCGGCATTTTCGACATCCGCCAGCATCCGGGCCCGGAATCCATCCCGGGACGAACCCTGATCCCGCCAGGCCGCCCATCGCAGATGATGGCGATCCGTCCACGGTCTCCACGAAAGACGCCATGCTCACGATCCTGCTGATCCTCGCCGTCCTCGTCGTCGCCCTGCTCGCCTGGGCCAGCACGCGCCCGGACACCTTCCGCATCGAACGCTCCATCCGCATCGCCGCCCCCATGCTGCAGGTGGCCGAGCAGATCGACGACTTCCACGAGTGGGCCAGGTGGTCGCCGTGGGAACACATCGACCCCACGATGACGCGCAAGTTCAGCGGCGCCGACGCGGGCGTGGGCGCCGTCTACGAGTGGGACAGCCAGGGCAAGGCGGGCGCCGGCCGCATGGAGATCACCGAGATGCGCGCCGGCGCGGAGCGCGGCCTCATCTCGATCAGGCTCGAGTTCCTCAAGCCCTGGAAGGCCACCAACACGGCCGAATTCCTGATGACGCCCAGCGAGGCCGGCACCGACCTGAACTGGGCGATGTTCGGGCCAAGCCCGTTCATGTCCAAGGTGATGGGGGTGTTCATCAACCTGGACAAGATGGTGGGCAAGGACTTCGAGGCGGGCCTCGCGGCGCTCAAGCGCAACGCCGAGCAGGCGCCGCGCTGAGACCGGCGTTCAGGCCACGGTGGAGATGTCCCGCGCGCGCAGCATCCGGTGCAGGATCGGCGTCAGCAGCAGGAGCAGGACGCCCGCGCCGATCGACGCCTCGGTCAGGAAAAGATAGGGCGCGATGCCGGTGCCGTGCATGATCTTGGCCAGCGCACCCGCCAGGTAGTTGCCGGCCGCGTTCGACAGCATCCACACCCCCATCAGCAACGCCGCCACGCGCACGGGTGCGGCGCGCGAGGTGAGTGCCAGGCCCACCGGCGACAGCATCAGCTCGCCCAGCGTCTGCAGGAAATACGCTCCGGCCAGCCAGAGCGGGCTCACCAGGCCGACCGCCTCGGCCAGCGTCTGTGCGCGGAACATGATGATGAAGCTCAGGCCCAGCGTGATCAGGCCCAGCGCCTGCTTGGCGGGATCGGGCAGCGCGAAGCGAGAACGATTCAGCGCCGTCCAGATCGTGGCGAACACCGGCGCGAACAGCATGATGCCGAACGGGTTGATGCTCTGGAACCAGCTCGCCGGTACGACGAAGCTGCCGAGGGTGCGTGAGGTCTGCCTGTCGGCGAACAGGTTCATCGAGCCGCCGGCCTGCTCGAAGCCCATCCAGAAGAAGATGGAGAACAGCGTGAGGATGCAGATGGCGATCACGCGCTGCCATTCCTTGGCCGTGAGCTTCTCGTTGCCCGATTTGTTCTTGCCCGCGAGCAGCCCCGGCAGCCAGACGGCCGCGCCGATCAGCGCCAGCGCGAGCACCACCTTGACGGCGACGGACAGCGCCGAGATGGCCGGCGCGATGGCCAGCGCGCCGTAGACGAAGGCCACGCAGCCGGCCGTCCAGACAGCGATCCTCGGCGCATGCTTCCAGGCCACCGAGTCCTGGTCCGGTCGCAGGCCGGCGCGACCCAGCCAGGACTGGAACCACAGGAGCGTGGCCAGGCCGATCAGCATCCCCACGCCCGCGCTGGCGAAGCCGTAGTGCCAGCCCAGCTTCTCGCCCAGCGTGCCGCAGACAAGGGGCGAGAAGAATGCGCCCAGGTTGATGCCCATGTAGAAGATGGTGTAGCCGCCGTCGCGGCGCGGATCGTCCACGCCGTCGTACAGCTCGCCCACCATGGAGCTCGTGTTGGGCTTGAAGAAGCCGTTGCCCACGATCAGCAGGCCCAGGGCCACGTGCAGCAGCGACGGCACCGCCATGGCGAAATGGCCCAGCATCATCACGATGCCGCCGATGACCGCGGCCATCCGCATGCCCAGCCAGCGGTCGGCGATCCAGCCTCCGATGAGCGGCGTCACGTACACCAGGCCGGTGTAGATGCCGTACATCACCTGGGCATCCTCGTCCTTGTAGCCCAGCGAGTGGACGAGGTACAGCACGAGCAGCGCGCGCATGCCGTAGTAGCTGAAGCGCTCCCACATCTCCGTGAGGAAGATGATGGCGAGGCCCTTCGGTTGCCAGGCCTGCGGCGACGAGACGGCGCCGGCGGGCGGATTTGCAGCGAGAGTGGTCAAGACGAATCCCGGGGATCACGGAGGAGACATGCCGCAAGGCGCCTCGTGGGCGCGCGCGGCGGAATCGGCGATTGTCGCAAAGACCCCCTGCGCGGACCCTGCGGGGTTGCCCGGGCACGGGCGTGCGGATTGCTGTCGTGGTGCGGGCCGCCGCACGGGCCGCGCCGGGGCTCAACAAGCCTCAAGATGCCGCGATCGACACCCAACCTGGCCCAACTCCCCATGCAACGTCGAACTCTCTTGCGCAAGCTTGGCGAAGGCCTGGCCCTTGCTGTCGGGCACTCGACTTGCCGAGCAGCGGACATCGCACTCGCCGAGCCCGCGCCGAAAGCCGCCATGCCCACGCCCGAAGCGACGCCGTCCGTGGCGTTGACCGTCGACCTTTCCGCGCCATCGACGCCGCTGCGCCATCCCTGGCGCCATTGCGTGGGCAGCTGCCACGCGCCCACCGCGCTGCGGGCCGACTGGCAGCAGCAGATCACCCGCGCCCACCGTGAGCTGGGCTTTCGCCACGTGCGCTTCCACGGCCTGCTGTCGGACGACATGGGCACGCTGGTCAAGCAGGACAACCAGGTCCTGTTCTCGTTCTTCAACATCGATCGCGTGTTCGATTTCCTGCTGTCCATCGGCATGAAGCCGCTGGTGGAGCTGTCGTTCATGCCGGCCGCGCTGTCCTCCGACGGCAACAGCGTGTTCCACTACCGCGCGCACGTCACGCCGCCGCGCCGCATGGCGGACTGGCAGTTGCTGATGACGACGCTGGTGGGCCACTGGGTGGAGCGCTACGGCATAGACGAGGTGGCGCAGTGGCCGCTGGAGGTGTGGAACGAGCCCAACCTGGTGGCGTTCTGGACCGGCGGCCAGGCGAAGTACTTCGAGCTGTTCAAGGCCACGTGGACCGCCATCAAGGCCCTCTCGCCGCGGCTGCAGGTGGGCGGCCCGGCCACCGCGGCCAACGCGTGGCTGGACGAGTTCGACGCGTTCTGCGCCGCAAACGCCTGCCCGCCCGACTTCATCAGCACGCACTACTACCCCACCGACGCGTTCGGCTCGGTGGACACCGACACCGTGTCGCAGCTCGCGGACGCGCCCGCGAGCGTGATGCGCGACCGCGCGCGCGAGGCCCGCGCGTCCGCAGGCGCGAAGCCGCTCTACTACACCGAGTGGAACATCACGTCCAACCCGCGCGACACCATGCACGACGGCCCGTTCTGCGCTGCGCTGGCCGCGCAGTTCCTGCTGAGCGTCGACGACCTGGTGGACGCGTACAGCTGGTGGGTGTTCTCCGACATCTTCGAGGAGAACTACTTCCCCAGCATCCCGTACCACGGCGGCTTCGGGTTGCTCAACCTCTACGGCGTGCCCAAGCCCGTGTACCGCGGTTTCCAGATGGTCGACCAGCTGGGCACGCGGCGCTGGCTCGTGCCCGAGTCGCATCCCACCGTGCGGCTGCATGCGGGCGCACCGGACGACGAGGGCTCGACCAGCGTGCTGCTGATCAACGTGGCGATGCCGCGCCACCCGATCGCCGCCGAGGTCGTCGACGTCCGCCTCGCCGGGCTGAAGGGCCGCAGGCCGCGCGCGGCCCTGCTCTCGCGCATCGACGACACGCACGCCAACCCGCGGGCCGAATGGCTGCGCCTGGGCAGCCCCGAGTACCCGCACGCGCACCAGGCGGACGCGCTGGAGCTCGCGTCCACCGTCACGCCCAAGCGTATCGCCGTGCAGGCCGACGGCGACGGTGTGCGCTTCGCACTGCCCCTGCCGGCCAACGCGATGGCGCTGGTGCGCATCGAATGGGAGGCCGCATGAAGCGCACGTCCGCCGACGACGCCGACGACCCGGGCTATTCGGGCGAACCCGGGCTGCATCCCGAGGTGGCGAAGCACGCCGTCCTGCACGGTTTCACGCGGCGCGAGTCCATCGCCCGCGACACGATGCTCACCGACCTGCAGCGCGAGTCCTTCGGCTACTTCCTGCACGAGGTCAACGAGGCGAACGGCCTGGTCAGCGACAAGACCTCGCGCGACTGGCCGGCCAGCATCGCCGCCGTCGGCATGGCGCTCACCGCCTACCCGGTGGGCGTGCAGCGGGCGCTGATGACGCATGCGCAGGCGTTGCAGCGCACCCTGCTGACGCTGCGCACGCTGGCATCCCTCGAGCAGGGCGAGTCGCCCACCGCGGCCGGCTGCCGCGGGTTCTTCTATCACTTCCTGGACATGGAGACCGGAAAGCGGGCGTGGGAGTGCGAGCTGTCCACCATCGACACCGCGCTGCTGATGGCGGGCGTGCTCACGGCGGCCGCCTATTTCCACGCCGACACGCCCGGCGAGGCCGAGGTGCGCCGGCTCGCCACCGGGCTC
>JABCYW010000104.1 GCA_013289985.1 Betaproteobacteria bacterium
CGGCGTCCGTCCGGCGACGGGCGGAAGAAGTCGATCGCGAGCGCGCCGTCGGGCGACTGCTCGTCGGGATCGAACACCACGCGCTCGCTGGCCAGGTCGTCCACGGATTTCAGGATCACCAGCACCGGGCGCTGCAGCGGCGGCGCGGTCTTCAGCGCGAAGACGATGCCGCCACGCTCCACCAGTCCCGAGTACGCGTTCGAGGTCGAGCCCACCAGGGCCTGCAGCCGCTGGCGCAGGGCCGCGCGCGCGGGCATCGCGTCGAGGTAGCGGCGCGCATACCCCTGCTCGGCCGCGAGCCAGGCGCGCGTGACCGGGGCGGCGGCGTCTTCGAGCCAGGTGAAATCGTCCGCCACGACCGTGCCGAAATAGTCCCGCGTGCTGGTGCGCGAGGCCGCGAACGGATAGCCGCGCTGGCCCGGCGCCACCGGATAGCGGAGTTCGGACGACGCGCTCGTCGACGGCGCCGCGCCACCGCCCGCGCAGCCCGCCAGCACCGCCAGGCCGATGGCGGCGGCCAGGCCCGTGGCCACCAGGGGGCGCGGCAAATGCAGCGGCGGCATCAGGTTCACGCGTGGCTTCCCGGTCTCGAAGTTTCGGCAGACCGCGATGTTAGAGGCCCGGCGCGGGCTTCGGACGCCGCGAGCCCGCAAAGAAGGCACAAACGCACGTCGACGCCCGCTGCGCAGGGATTGACAGCGCATTCGCCGGGCCCTAGAGTGATATCACTTTGATCTCTATCCGGGACTGATCATGACCTCCACCAACGCCCTGCGAAGCACGGCGCATCCCGCGCGCAACGAGTATTCGGAGCGCCACCTCACCTCGCTCAACGGCTACGCGATGGTGGTGCTCGCCATCGGGCTGGCGCTGTTCGCGCTCTACCGCTTCATCTCGATCGCGGAGGGCATGAGCGTCCCCGAGGTCCTGCTGGGCCACGTGCTGACGGGCGTACTGAGCGTGATCGCCGCCGTGCTGATCTTCGCGGGCCTGTACACGCTGCAGCCCAACGAGGCGGCCCTCGTCACGCTGTTCGGCCGCTATGCCGGCACCGACCGCGCCGAGGGCCTGCGCTGGGCCAATCCGTTCTACGTGAAGCGCCGCATCTCGCTGCGCGCCCGCAACCTCAACTCGCCGGCGCTCAAGGTCAACGACAAGCGCGGCAACCCGGTGGAGATCGGCGCCGTCATCATCTGGCGCGTCGAGGACACCGCCAAGGCGCGCTTCGAGGTGGACGACGTCGACCTCTACGTGAAGCTGCAGTCCGAGGCCGCGCTGCGCCACGTCGCGTCGCTGTACGCCTACGACGAGGCCGACAGCGACGACGCGGCCGAGATCACGCTGCGCGGCGGCCTCGACGACGTCGCGCAGGCTCTAAAGACAGAGCTCTCGGCACGCTTCGCCAGCGCGGGGGTGCGCGTGTCCGACGCCCGCCTCACCCATCTCGCCTACGCGCCCGAGATCGCCCAGGTGATGCTGCGCCGCCAGCAGGCCGAGGCCGTCATCAGCGCGCGCCACAAGATCGTGCAGGGCGCAGTGGCGATGGTGGAATCGGCGCTGACCGCGCTCAGCGAACGCAACGTCGTCACGCTGGACGACGAGCGCAAGGCGGCGATGGTGAGCAACCTGCTGGTGGTGCTGTGCGGCGACAAGGACACGCAACCCATCATCAACGCGGGCACCCTCTACAGCTGACGCCGCACCGATGGCAAGCCCCGGCAAGAAGTCCTACCCGCTGCGCATCGACCCCCAGTTGTGGGCCGAGATCGAGCGCCTGGCCGCGCAGGAGCTGCGCAGCGCCAACGCGCAGGTGGAATTCCTGCTGCGCGAGGCGCTCGCGCGCCGCGGCCGCAAGGTCAAGCCATCCACCGAAGGCAGCAAGCCCGACGACTCCTAGAATCGCCGCACCCCCTTGAAGCGGAGCGACGATTGGCCTACGACTACAGCTCGGACAACAAGCGCCTCGAACTGCCCAACCCGTTCCGGGTGGAGAACACGTTCCTGTTCGCCTGCGCCATCATCACGCTCGGGGGCGGCGTCATCGGCCTGCTGTGGGCGCGCGGCGCGATCCAGGCCAACTCCACGCGCCTGGGCATCGCGCCGCTGCTCGTGGGGGTGGCGCTGCTGGCCGCGGGCTTCTCCTTCGCGGTGATCGCCGCGCGCCGGCTGCGCTTCTTCTTCGGCCGCGGACGCCCGCGCTCGCTGGCGCCCGAGGTGGCCATCGGCGCCACCGGCAACTCGGCGCGCGCCGACTTCTACAAGACCACGCTGCGCCAGGGCGGCCTCGAGTACCCCGAGCCGCAGGGCGCGCTCAACGGCGTGCTGTACCACGCGGTGCCGCGCCTGATCACGGCGCCGGTGGTGGTGCAGGAACTCGCGCAGCGCCACTTCTTCAACGCCTTGTCGTTCCTCGTGACGCTGGCGAGCTTCCTGCTCGCCTGGTGCATCTTCGGCACCCAGGCCACGCGCCCGCTGATCTCCATCGTCTACTTCGTGTTCGGCGCCGCGGTGCTGCTGCGGCCGCTGGTCAGCGGCAACCAGGCCCGCCTCGGCACCGGCTCGCTGATCGCGCTGGTGGTGGCCGCCATCGTCGGCCCGGTGGCCGCGGACCTGTTGGGCGCGGCGCTGCCCTCGGTACGCTACTCGGTGACCGGACAGGCGCTGTTCCTGCTCGTGTGCGCGCTGGTGGCCGTGGTGCTGATCCTGTGCGCCCTGCACGCGCAGCTGGACGCCTCGCCGCAGACCGAGCGCGCCTGCGAGCAGCGCACCCTGTCGATGAACGGGCCGCCGGCCTCGCTGATCACCGAGCTCGATCGCACGCTGCAGGATCAATGGGTGGAGAAGATCCCCAACCGCCGCTACACGCGGATCGAGCCCGTCACCGAGGGCGCGGCCGGCTCCGGGCGCTTCGCCGGCGAGCTGCTGGAGGAGACGCAGCCCATGCCCATGTCGGGCACCGCCGCGGTCACGCTGGGCAGCGCGCTGCGCGAGCCGCGTCACAGCTGGCTGGTGATGCTGGACCTGTACGGCACGCTGCTGACCGTCATCGGCGTCACGTGCGCACTGGTCTACGTGCGTTCGTTCGATCCGTCGCGCGTGCTGGTCGAGGGCTGGGGCAGCACCGCCACCGTCGGCTACGCGGCCGTGTGCCTGGCGATCGCGGCCTTCTGCTTCCAGTCGGCCGGCGCGATCTGGGGCCGCTTCAACTTCGAGTCGGCGCTCGTGTGGGTGGAGCTTCTCGGCACGTGGCAGTCGTCGCGCATCGGCACCGGCAACCAGTTCAACAGCCGGCTGCAGACCGAGAACGACGTCGTGCGCGTGGAGGCGATGACCTTGCGCGTCTGGCGCGCGCGCGTCGAGTCGGTGGTGTTCGGCAAGGACGGCCAGCGCCAGGTGACCGCGATGTACGCGACCTCGCAGGAAGCCGTGCGGCTCGCCAACGAGCTGGAGGCCTTCGCCGATCGCCAGAGCGTCTTCGTGGCGCCGCGCGCGGCCGAGGACCAGCACCGCATCGCCGCGCTGCAGGCCACCGAGGCGCTGCTGGGCGGCAACACCGCGCCCCCCGTGCGCGCGGAGACGCTCGCGGCCGCGCCCGAGGCACCGCGCGTCACGGCCACGCCCACGCCAGCCGCGCGCTTCTGCACGGCCTGCGGCGCGCGGGCCGCCGTGGATGCGAAGTTCTGCAGCGCGTGCGGCACGGCGCTGCCCCGGCCATGAGCGCCGGCGCCGCGCAGGGCGTCCTGTTCGACCTCGACAACACGCTCGCCCATCGCGGCCTGAGCATCGCCTCATACGCGCGCCGCTTCGTGCAGGACTTCGGCGACCGGCTTGAGAACGCCGACGGCGCGCTCGTCGCGTGCCTGATCGACGAGCGCGACAACGGCGGCTACGGCGTGGCGGGCTCGCCCTTCCCCACCGTGCGCGACGATGTCTCGGCGACGCTCGCCACGCGGCTACGCTGGCGCGGCGTACCCACGCACGCCGACCTCGTCGACCACTGGTTCACGCACTTCCCAACGCAGTCGGTGGAGATGCCGGGCGCCACGGCGTTGATCGAGCGCCTGCGTGCGGCCGGCTTTGCGCTGGGCATCGTCTCCAACGGCAAGGACAGCTCGCGCCTCGCCCTGGTGCAACACCTGGGATTCGATTCGCGCGTGCGCACGGTGCTCAGTTCGGAACGCGCGGGCGTGAAGAAGCCCGACGCGCGAATCTTCGAACTCGCCGCCGCGGAAATCGGCGTGCCGCCCGAACGCTGCTGGTTCGTCGGCGACCACCCGGTCAACGACGTCGCGGGCTCGCGCGCGGCCGGCATGCGGCCCGTGTGGCTGTCCGGCTTCCATGCGCCGGAGGGCGACGTCGATGCGGCGGCGACGATCACCGCGCTCGCCGAGCTGGAGCAGTTGCTGCTGCCCTGACCTTCAGTGCGGCATCACCGCCGGTGCGAGTTCGTCGACCTCCGGCGTGTCCTTGTCGGAGATCAGCCGGCGCAGGAACGGGATCAGCAGCGCCAGCGCGACGCCGACCGCCACCGTGCCCCAGCCCAGGCGGCCGAACAGCATCGCGTAGAACGTGTTGGTGGCCTGCGGCGCCGCGCCCTGGGCGGAGGGAATCCACTTGGACAGCTGGCCGGCGAAGACCGAGGCGAGGCCGGTGAGGAGCATCCACGCCCCCATCATCACGCCCTGGTACTTGTGCGGCGCGAGCTTGCCGATCATCGCGTAGCCCACCGGCGAGATGAGCAGTTCGCCCAGGCTCTGCAGCACGTAGCTGAGGAAGATCCAGAAGAACGCGGAGCGTCCCGTCACGGGGTCGGCCAGCGCGATGCCCGCCGGCAGCGCGAGATAGCCCAGCCCCATCAGCACGAGCGCCGTGGCGAACTGCTTGGGCACGTCGATGCGCCAGCCGCGTTCGCGCAGCGACGCGAACAACGACGCCAGCATCGGCCCGCACAGGACGATGACGACGGTGTTGATGTTCTGCACCCATTGCGGCTGGATCTGGATGCCGAACACCATCGGGTCGACGTTGCGGTCGAAGAACAGCGTCAGGCCGCTCGGCTGGATCTGGTACAGCGACCAGAAGACCAGCGAGCCGACGGCCAGCACCAGGTAGGCCCACATGTTGCGGCGTTCCCTGCGATCCGGATGGTTCAGCGTCACCCAGCCGAGCAGCAGGAACACGAGCGCGCAGATGACCTCGACGACGATCGTGGTGGAGTCCGGATGCTGCAGCAGCGTCCACACGACGGGCACGAGCCCGACGAGGATGGCCAGGCCCGCGAGGCCGCGCTTGCGGAACTCGTCGGGCGTGGCGTGCAGCAACGGCGTCTCGCGGTCCTTCAGCACGCGCCAGTACCAGACGGCCAGCACGATGGCGATCAGGTTGCCCAGCGTGGCGAACGTGAACAGCGGGCCCCAGCGGCCCGACTCGTTGTAGAGCCCGGCCACGAGGATGCCGATGAAGAAGCCGACGTTCATGCCCGCGTAGTTCCACAGGAACGCGCCTTCGCGGCGCGGGTCGTCGGGCGTGAAGCGCTGCGTCAGCATCATGTTGATGCAGGTGACGTTCAGGCCGCTGCCGGTGAGGAACAGCGACAGGCCCCAGTAGAGCATCGCGCCGCTGCCGGTGGCGATGAGCCCGCAGCCCAGCACCTGCAGCGCCATGCCGCCGACGAACAGGTTGCGATTGCTGAGGAAGCGTCCGCCGAGGTAGCCGCCGAACAGGTGCAGGCCGTAGTTGAAGGCGCCGAACAGGCTCATCAGCGACAGCGCCAGGTTGTCGGTGAAGTGCAGGTGCTTGGTGGCATACAGCACCAGGGACGTCTGGAGCACGGCATAGCCGAGCGTCGAGAACATCTGGATGAAGAACAGGGCGGCCGAGCCTTCTGGAATCTTGTCCAGCCGGGCTTTCAATGAAGACATTCGGAAACTTTCGAGGGGAGGGGGTCGCGGCGCGAAGAACGCGCGCGGAAAGGCTCGAAATCATAGCCGCGGGGCCCGGCGCCCCGGCCGAGGCCTTTCCCCCGGGCGTGCGGAAGGATTTGACGGTCTCGACTATCTTTGTTAAAAACCATATGGTTACACAACCGATTGGTTATCAACATGTCCACCGATCCTTTGAGCCTGGCATTCGGCGCCCTCGCCGACCCGACGCGCCGTGCCATCCTGGCCCGGCTGGCCGCCGGCGAAGCCACCGTCGCGCAGTTGGCCGAGCCGTTCGCCATGAGCTCGCCCGCCGTGTCCAAGCACTTGAAGGTGCTCGAGCGCGCCGGCCTGGTCGAGGTGGGGCGGCACGCGCAGGCACGTCCGCGGCGGCTGCTCGCCCAGCCGCTGGCCGAGGCCACCGAATGGCTGGCGCACTACCGGCCGTTCTGGGAATCGACGCTGGATCACCTCGAGGACTACGTCCGCGAACTCAAGGCCGAGCGCGCGGCGCCGGCCGCCGTCCCGCAAAAGCGCGCGAGCGCGCGCCGCGCCACGCCAAGGAAGAAGACATGAACGCCCCCGACCTGTCGCTGACCCTCGTCCGCACCCTGGACGCTCCGCCCGAACTCGTGTTCGAGGCCTGGACCAGCGCAGAGCATGCGCGCCGCTGGTGGTATCCACGCCAGAACGGCAAGGACTTCGCCTGCATCGCCTTCGAGATGGACTTGCGCATCGGCGGCGCGTATCGCTACTGCATCCGTTCGCCCGAAGGCCAGGAGACCTGGGCACACGGCCGCTTCCGCGAGATCTCCGTCAATCGCCGCCTCGAGTTCACGTTCCAGTGGGAATGGGCGCCCGAGCCGTCCGACGAGACGCTGATCACGGTGACGTTCGAGCCGCGGGGCCGGGCCGGCACGACGCTCACGTTCGTGCAGGCGCCCTTCCAGTCGGCGCAGATGCGCGACGGCCACGAGGCCGGCTGGGGCGCGGTGCTGGATCGGCTGGCCGAGCACCTTGCGGGAGCGGCGCGATGATCGGCGCCTTCCACGGCTCATGCCACTGCGGCGCCGTGCGCTTTCGCTGCGAGATCGATCTCACGCAGCCCACCAGCCGCTGCAACTGCTCGATGTGCACCAAGACCCGCCTGTGGAAGACGATGGCGCAGCCCGGCAGCTTCGCCTTCGAACACGGCGAGGATGCCGTCGCGACCTACCGCTTCGCGGGCCAGCGCGTCGAGCACCGGTTCTGCGGACGCTGCGGCGTGAAGCTGGGCGGCCATGGCGCAAAGGGCGAGCACTTTCCGACGGACTTCGACGTCGTCAGCATCGCCTGCCTCGACGACATGAGCGACGACGTGAAGGCCGGCCTCGCGGTCGTGTACCAGGACGGCCGGCACGACGACTGGGCGCACGTCCCGCCCAACGCCGGATCGATCTAGGCCCATTCCCCTGCCCGCCCGCGCGCGCTCTCTTGCGACTAAGCTGCGGCCTTCGCAGCGTCACCCACAACTCAGGAGATCACGATGGGAACCACGGTCAGCTTCAAGCGCCCCGACGGCAAGGAACTCCAGGGCTACCTCGCCCAGCCCGCGCAGGCCGCGGGCGCGCCGGCGGTGGTGGTGATCCAGGAATGGTGGGGCCTCAACGACCAGATCCGCGGCGTTGCCGAACGGCTGGCGCAGGCCGGCTACCTGGCGCTGGTGCCAGACCTGTACCGAGGCAAGATGACGGTCGAGAAGGAGGAGGCGCACCACCTGATGAGCGGGCTCGACTTCGGCGACGCCGCCACGCAGGACGTGCGCGGCGCGATCCAATACCTCAAGACCCGCAGCGCCAAGGTGGGCTGCGTGGGCTTCTGCATGGGCGGCGCGCTGACGCTGCTGGCCGCGGCCAACGACCCGGAGCTCGACGCCGCGGTCACCTGGTACGGCTGCCCGCCGCTCGAGTACATCGACGCGAGCAAGATCAAGATCCCGCTGCAAGGCCACTGGGCCACGCAGGACCAGTTCTTCCCCATCGCGCAGGTGGAAGGCCTCACCACCAAGCTGAAGGAGGCCGGCGTGGACTTCGACTTCCACCGGTACCTGGCCCACCACGCCTTCGGCAACGAACAGGCCGTCGGCCCGGGCCGCATCGCCGAGACGCACTACGACCCGGTGTGGGCGCAGCAGGCCTGGGACCGCACGTTCACCTTCTTCGCGCGGCACCTGCGCTGATCAGCTCGCGACCGCGCTCGCCATCTCCAGGAACCGCAGCTGCGGATCGAGCGCCAGCGCGCGCGTGGCGGCGCGTGCCTGCGCGACGTCCAGCGGCAGCAGCAGCTCGATCTGGCCCGCCACGCTGGTGCCGATGGCCAGCCCGTCGCGGTAGAGCACGCGCGAGCCGGCCACGCGCGGCACCTTGGGGCCCGCCAGCACCGTGCCCAGCAGGTTGGCCGGGTCGGACGCGGACAGGCACACGAGCGTGTCGTCGGGCGGCCGACGGCGCACGGCACGCATCGTGGCGATGGCGTCGGGCAGCGCGAACTGCTCGCCGGTCACGCCGGCGATGAAGCGGCCGCCGCGGATCTCGCCGCGCGCCTCCAGCCGGCGCCAGACGCGCACCAGCTCGCGCCACGGTGGCAGCCAGGCGGCCTCGCGCTCCAGCAACTGGAAGCACACCACGCCGTAGCGGCGCAGCAGCGTTCGAGCGACGTGCTCGATCGCCTCGGACGAGGTCTTCGCGTCGGCCGCTCGCGGCGGGCGGATGACGTTCCAGCGGCCCGCATCCTCGACGCCGAACAGCGCCACGCGACGGCGCGAGCGCGAGGCGGCCGTGGCGCGCCTGGCCGCGGGCACGAGCAGCGCGCGCAGGCCGGCGTAGCTGTCGCAGTTGGCGCGGCCGCGCACCACCAGCTCGGCCAGCGCGTCCTCCAGCTCGGCGCGCAGCAGGCGCGCGCCGTCGGCGATCTCGTCGAAGAATGACGCGCCGCTGGCCTCCAGGAAGTCGAACACGCGCCGCGCGCGGCCGCCCAGCGCCTCGTCGTCGGCGGCCGCGGAGGCGAGCAGCGACCACGTGGGCGCCACGCGCCGCGGCAGCAGCAGGATGGGCGTGGCGCGCAACGACGACTGCGCGCCGCTGGCCAGCGGCCGCAGCCGCGTCCACATCGTGCGGCCCGCGGTGCACAGGTCGTCCAGCCACGACGAGGCGTAGTCCTTCACGCGGGCCGGCAGCACCTCGGCCTCCCACAGCGGCGCGGGCGCCTCGAAGCCCTCCAGCTGCGCCAGCACCGCGGGCAAGGCCTCGGGCCCGCTGACGCGCGCCGCGCCCGCCACGTGCTGCCACTCGAACAGGAAGCGCACGAAGTCGCGCGGCTCCACCGGCTCGATCTCGCGGCGCAACCGGCCCAGCGTGTAGCGATGGATGCGCGCCAGCAGGTGGCGCTCGCACCACTCGATCTCGGCGAGCCCCGGCGTGACGTGGCCCTGGAACACCGTGCCCTCGGCCTGCAGCGCGGCGAGCGCGGACTCGACCTGGCCACGCGGCAGGCCCAGCTGCGCCGCGAGCTCGTCCACCGTCACCGGGCCCAGGCCGCCCAGGCGCGCCCGCAGCAGCTCGCGCAGTGCCTCCTCGGGCGATTCCGCGGGCGTCTCGTAGCCCGAAGGTGCCGCGATGACCGGCTCGAGCGCCGCCTGCGGATACAGCTGGCGCATCGGCGCCAGGCGCTCGGCCGCGACCCACAACCCCTGGCCGCCGGATACGAGGCGCGTCGCCCGGCCCGACCTCGCGAGCGTGGCCAGCGCCGCCTCCCAGTGCGCGTTGGCAAGCGCCTCGGCCGCGGTGATCGCGCCCAGCGTCATCAGCGCCTCGTGCACCTCGTCGGCGTTGCGCGCGCGCGGCCACGCCTCCTCGCGCACGCCCGCGATCGCGCCCGCGTCGAGCGCGCCCATCTCGCCCACGTTCTCCGCGTCGCCGAAGCGGCGGTTCTGCACGGCCTGCGTGCGGCGTTCCTCGATGGGGGCGTCGTCGAGGTACGCGTAGGGCCGCGCGTTGAGCGCCTCGGCGGCCAGCGGCGACGGCGCCGGCAGGTCGCGCGCGATCACCTCGATGGCGCCCGACTCGATGCCGCGCAGCACGGCCAGCCAGCCCTGGGAGTCCATCGCCTCGTTGAGGCAGTCGTGCATGGTCTGGGCCACCAGCGGGTGGTCGGGCACCTCGCGGTCGCCCGCCAGGTTCTCGGCGCAGGCCACCTGGTCGGGGAACACCGACGCCAGCAGGTCTTCCGACTTCATGCGCTGCAGCTGCGGCGCCACCTTGCGCCCGCCGACGAAGCGCGGCAGCGCCAGCGCGGTGGTGGCGTTCCAGCGCCAGCGCACCGCGAACAGCGGCGCGTCGAGCAGGGCCTGCACCAGCACGTCCAGCGCGGTGGCCGGGCGCAGGTAGCGCGCCACCTCGTCCAGCGGGAAGCTGTGGCTGGTGGACAGCGACAACACGATCGCGTCCTCGGTGGCCGCGGCCTGCAGCTCGAAGTTGAACTGGCGGCAGAAGCGCTTGCGCAGCGCCAGGCCCCAGGCGCGGTTCAGGCGGCTGCCGAACGGCGAATGGATCACCAGCTGCATGCCGCCCGACTGGTCGAAGAAGCGCTCCATCACGATGCGCCGCTGGGTGGGCAGCGCGCCCAGCACGGCCTGTGCGCTGGCCAGGTGGTCGACGACCTGGCGCGCCGCCTCGCGGGCCATGCCGCCGGCGGTCTGCTCGACCAGCGCCTCGATCGCCGCGGCCATGCCGTCGCGCCGCACGTGCTCGCCCACCTCCTCCCGCAGGCGCGCCACCGCGAACGACAGCTCGTCGCTGCGGCCCGGCGCCTCGCCGAGCCAGAACGGGATGTTGGGCGGCACGCCCTTGGCATCCTCCACGCGCACGCGGCCCGGCTCGATGCGCAGGATACGGTAGCTGGTATTTCCCAGCTGGAAGATGTCGCCGGCCAGGCTCTCCACCGCGAAGTCCTCGTTGACGCTGCCGATGCGATCGGACTGCGGCTCCAGCACCACCGTGTAGTCACCGGTCTCGGGGATCGTGCCGCCCGAGGTGAGCGCCGTCATGCGCGCGCCGCGGCGCTCGCGCAGCTGGTGGTGCACCGCGTCGCGATGCAGGTACGCGCCGCGTGGGCCCTGGCGCGTGGTGTAGCCGTCGGCCAGCATGCGCAGCACGGCGTCGAAGCGCTCGCGCGGCAGCGCGGCGTAAGGCCAGGCGCGGCGCATCAGCGCGAACAGCGCGTCCTCGTCCCAGTCGCGGCAGGCGATCTCGGCCACCACCTGCTGCGCCAGCACGTCCAGCGGCTGCGGCGGCACGTGCAGGGCGTCGAGCTCGCCGCGGCCGATCGCGTCCAGCAGCGCGGCGCACTCCACCAGCTCGTCGCGCGACTGCGGGAACAGCCGCGCCTTGGGCGTGCCGCCCACGGCGTGGCCGGCGCGGCCGGCGCGCTGCAGGAACGCGGCGATGGAGCGCGGCGAGCCGAGCTGGCACACGAGGTCGACGTCGCCGATGTCCAGGCCCAGCTCCAGCGACGCGGTGGCCACCAGCACCTTGAGCTCGCCGCGCTTGAGCCGCTGCTCGGCATCCAGCCGCAGCTCGCGCGCGAGGCTGCCGTGGTGGGCCGCGACGGCCTCCTTGCCCAGCAGCTCGGCCAGGTGGCGCGCGGCCCGCTCGGCCATGCGGCGCGTGTTGACGAACACGAGCGTGGTGCGGTGCGTGGCCACCAGCTCGACGATGCGTTCGTAGACCTGCTCCCACTGGTCGTTGGACATCACCGCCGCCAGCGGCGTGGGCGGCACCTCCAGCGCCAGGTCGCGCTGCTTCCTGTAGCCGATGTCGACGATCTCGCACGTGGCCAGGCCGTCGACGACGCCGCCCGCGCCCACGAGGAAGCGCGCCACCTCGGCGACGGGCTTCTGCGTGGCCGACAGCCCGATGCGCGCGACCTGGCGCGGCACGGCCGCCGGCACGACCGCCTTCGGATCGGGCGGCACGCCATCCGGATCGCCCTTGGCCTTCCTGCCGGCCGGCGGGCACGGCGGCTGGTCGACCACGGCCTGCAGCCGCTCCAGCGACAACGCGAGGTGGCTGCCGCGCTTGTTGGCGGCGAGCGCGTGGATCTCGTCGACGATCACCGTGCGCACCCTGGAGAGCATGCGCCGGCCCGCCAGCGAGCCCAGCAGCACGTACAGCGACTCGGGCGTGGTCACGAGGATGTGCGGCGGCCGGCGCAGGTTCTGCTGGCGCTCGCGTTGCGGGGTGTCGCCGGTGCGCACCGCGGTGCGGATGTCGACGTCCGGCAGGCCCAGCGCCCGCAGCTCGGCGCGGATGCCGGCCAGTGGGTCTTCCAGGTTGGCGCGGATGTCGTTGGACAGCGCCTTCAGCGGCGACACGTACACCACCGCGGTCTCGTCGGGCAGCTCGCCGGCCACGCCGCGCCGCACGAGATCGTCGAGCGCGGCCAGGAAGGCCGTCAGCGTCTTGCCCGAGCCGGTGGGCGCGGCCACCAGCGTGTCGCGCCCCGCGCGGATGTGCGGCCAGGCCGCCACCTGCGCGGCCGTGGGCGTGCCGAAGCGGCGCTCGAACCAGCGCGCGACGGCGGGATGGAAGTGTTGCAGGGCCATGGGGTGTCCGGACGCCCATTCTCGGGCTTTGCACGCTCATGGCGCGAGCGACACGGCAGTGGGGACAAGCCGCGGTCGGGCATGAACCCTGCCCTGGCAACATCGCCGCACAACCACCGCCGAGACCCGCCATGCCCCTGTTCCCCGTCCGCGCCCTCCCCGCCGCGCTGCTGGCCGCCGGCCTCGCCGCCTGCGCCTCGCGCCCCGCCGAGCCGCCCCTGGTGGCGGTGACGTCCACCAGTTCCTCCACCGCGACGTCCACCACCACGACGGTGACGCACCTGTCGCGCGAGCAGATCGCCGCCATCGTGGCCAGCCCCGACCGCAGCGCGGCCGACCGCAGCAACGACCAGCGGCGCCATCCGGAGGAGATGCTGATGTTCATCGGCATCCATCCCGGCTGGACGGCGCTGGACGTGAGCACCGGCGGCGGCTACACGACCGAGCTGCTGGCGCGCGCGATCGGCCCGAAGGGGCTCGTTTGGGCCCAGAGCCGCGGCCCCGCACCCGCGCCCCGGCCGGCCGCGCCCGAAGGCGGCAGCCCGCCGCCGGTGGGCACGCCGGCGCCCCAGCGCACGGCGGCCGACGTGCTGGCCGCCCGCTCGGCCGGGATGAAGGCCGCCGGCGTGGCGGCCGCGCCCATCGCCTACGTGGCGCGTCCGTTCGACGACCCGGTGCCGCCCGAGGTGGCCGACGGCCAGCTGGACCTCGTGACGCTGATGTTCAATTACCACGACTTCGGCTTCCTGGGCATCGACCGCGCGCGCACCAACGCCGCGATCTTCAAGGCGCTGAAGCCGGGCGGCTTCTACGTGATCGCCGACCACGCCGGCCGGCCGGGCACGGGCATCACGGAGTCGGGCACGCTGCACCGCATCGAGGAATCGTTCCTGCGCGCCGAGGTGGAGGCCGCGGGCTTCAGGCTGCTGGCCGAGGGCGACTTCCTGCGCAACCCGAACGACCCGCGCGACCAGAACACGCCCAACCCGCCGCAGCCCAAGGACGAATTCGTGCTGAAGTTCATGAAGCCTTGAGGACGACGGCGCTTTCCTATTTGCTGGCCGACGAGGCCGGCAGCGGCGGCATCGAGAGGAACCGGTCGACGCGCTTGTTTGCCTTGTTGTCGATCGCCCACTGCCAGAAGCCCGCGTCGTCGTAGACCTTCCGCGCCTCGATGCGGCACTCGGCCACCATCGCCTTGTGGCGGGCCTCCGGCCAGTCCTTCTGTTCGGCGGTGGCCGCCTTGAGCATGTTGCCGCCGCGCGGGTCGCGCAGGCCCTTCAGGTAGGCCTCGCCCACGTAGGCGAAGCCCAGCCTGGTGAGCTCGAGCAGCTGCGGGCGCACCGTCTTGTCGCCGGCGCGCGCCTTGGCGACGAGGGCCAGCTGGTCGACCTGCATCGCCGCGGCGCAATCGGAGGCGCGCTGGTAGAACGCCTCGTCGCCGGCGTCGGACGCGAGCGCCGGCGCGGCGACGGCGGCCGCCAGCGCGGCGAGCGCCAGTCTCGAGGCGGTGGAAGCAGCGGAGAGTCGTCGTACCGGGTGCATCGTCATATTGTGCCAAGGGACGGGGCTCCCTGGCCGGCAAGCCGGGTTCCCGGGTCAGGCGGGGGGCAGCAGCCGCGCGATGGCATCGTCCGGCAGCCCGGCCTCGCGCAGTATCCGGGCCCCGTGCTCGCCGCGCGCCGGCACGGCGCCGGGCTCGCCGGACGGCGTGGCCGAGAAGCGCGGCGCGGGCGCGGCCTGCAGCACGCCGTCGCGCCGCGCGTACACGCCGCGCGCGGCCAGGTGCGGATGCGCGAGCCCTTCGCGCGCCGTGAGCACCGGCGCGAAGCAGGCGTCGCTGCCTTCGAGCAGCGCCACCCAGTGCGCGCGCGGCTGGGTCGCGAACAGCGCGGCCAGGCGTTCGCGCAGACGCGGCCAGCGGCGCGCGTCGTAGGCGTCGCGGAAGTCGGGGTCGTCGCCCAGCCCCAGCTTCGCGAACAGCAGCGCGTTGAACTGGGGCTCCAGCGCGCCCACGCTCACGAACCGGCCGTCGGCGCAGGCGTAGCTGCCGTACCAGTGCGGTCCGTCGAGCAGGCCCTGGCCGCGCTCGAACGGCTGCTGGCCGGCGGCGTGCGCCGACAGCAGCAGGTTCATCAGGTTGGCGCTGCCGTCGACGATGGCCGCGTCGATGACCTGGCCGACGCCCGTCTCGCGCGCCGACAGCAGGGCCGCGAGCACGCCCATCGCGAGGTACAGCGCGCCACCGCCGAGGTCGCCCACCAGCGTGGCCGGCGCCATCGGCGGCGCGCCCGGCGCGCCGGAGAACCACAGCGCGCCGGACAGCGCGATGTAGTTGATGTCGTGCCCCGCCGCCTGCGCCAGCGGGCCGTCCTGGCCCCAGCCGGTCATGCGGCCGTAGACCAGGCGCGGGTTGCGCGCGTGGCAGGCCTCGGGGCCCAGGCCCAGGCGCTCCATGACGCCGGGCCGCATGCCCTCGATCAACGCGTCGGCGCCGTCGACCAGCCGCAGCACGGCATCCACCGCCGCCGGGTCCTTCAGGTCGAGGGCCACCGAGCGCTTGCCGCGGTTGACGATCGCGTTCTTCCCGAGCGACAGCGGATCGGCGCCGCGCGGGCCGGCGCGCTCCACCAGCACGACGTCGGCGCCCATGTCGGCCAGCAGCATGCCGCAGAACGGCGCGGGGCCGAGACCGCCGATCTCGATCACGCGCAGGCCGGTGAGCACGCCCATCTCAGGCGCGCGCCGCGCGCAGCAGCGGCAGCGAATGCAGGGCCCCGAACAACAGCGCCTGCAGCACGCTGGACGCCAGCGAGCCGCGGTAGGTGCGCAACGCCGCGAAGAAGAAGGGCAGCTCGATCACGTGGATCGCGATGAACGCCGCGGCGAGATATTGCGTGCCTGTGGCGACGGGCCCGTGCCAGGCGCCGGCGAAGGCCGCCAGCCCCGCCGCGTAGACGATGAGGCAACCGAGTTTCAGCAGAGCAAGCATCGTGGTCGGGGGCGGGCTGGGCGCGCAGGCGCGAGGCCCTCATTGTGCGCGAGGCGCCCGACGGATCGACGGGGGGCCACCCGCGCACGGGGAGCGCATCCGGACGAACGTGCCGCTGGCATCGACTGCGGAAACGGACGGTTCGTGCAAAAGCACCGCGTCGAGGCTCGAAACGGCCGGCGAGCGGCCGAAGGATTCGAGTCGGGGCCGGCTGGCGCCGACTCGACGACAACAGCAAGCACAAGATCCATGTTCAGGGAACGTTCCAGGCGCCGCGCGGCGTCCGCCATCCACTCGACCGTCCGCGCCGCCTGCGCGGCCGCCCTCCTGCTGGCCGGTTCGGTGGCCGGCGCCTCCGAACTCAGCCAGGCGGTGGATCGCCTCGTCGTCCAGGGCTTCGAGGATCCGCAGGGTGCCAACGCCGGCCTGCGCGCGCTGCAGGCCGCCACGCCGCCCACGCCCGACAACACGCGGGCCCTGCTCGTGGGATTCGGCATGGTCGCCGCCGACAACCACCGGGCCGCCGAGACGGCCGCGGCCGCCAAGGCCCTGCGCGACCTGGCGGCCACGGCCGGCCCGATCGCCGAGGCCGACGCGCACATGGTCGGCGCCGACCTCGAGTTCGAGGGCATGCAGGAGGAGAACGGCAACGTCGAGGCGCGCGCCGCCGTGGCGGGTTACTCGCCGTACTGCGAATCCAGGGATCCGGCAATGGCCGCGCGGTGCGACCGCCACGACTGGTTCTACGCGCTGATGTTCGCCGGCTACGGCGCGCAGGGCGAGCGCAACCCGGGAGCCGCCGCGATCTACCTGCACATGGCGCTCGACGCCGCAGTGCAGGCGGACGACCGCGGGCTGGAGATCAAGGCCACGGCCATCCTCGCGTCGCTCGCCCAGGGCGACAACGACGCCGAGCTCGCCGAACGGCTGCTGGCGCGCGCGAAGGAGCTCGCGCGGCAGGAGGACGACCCCGCGCTGCTCGCCTACGTGCGCTCGTTCGAGGGCGACGTCCTCGACGCCCGCGAGCAGTACGAGGCCAGCCTGGCGGCCTACCGCGACGCCATCGCGATCTCGCATGCGGCCGGGCTGCGGCGGCGCGAGGCCCAGTACGAGCTGAGCGTCAGCAACGAGCAGCTGCGCCTGGAGCACCCGGCGGAAGCGCTGGCCGCCCTCGAGCGCGCCGGCAGCTTCCTCGCCACCCACAACGAGCCGGGACTGGAGCGCTCACGCCTGCATGACCAGGCGATCGCGCTGCTCGCGCTGGGCCGCACCGCGGAGGCCAAGGCGAAGCTGCGCGAGGCGCTGGCGCGTTACGACCGCGAGACCGGCCCCAACGCCCGGATCAACATGCTGCGCGACCTGGGCCCCGCGCTGGCGCGCGCGGGCGATCGCATCGGCGCGCTCGAGCTGTACACGCGCGAGCAGCGCTTGCTGCAGGCCAAGAACGACAGCCGCTACGAGCGCGACATGCAGGACGTGCAGGAGCTGATCCGCGACGAAGGCGAGCGCCTGCAGGCGCGACGCCTGGCCGAATGGGGCGGCGCCGCCGTCGCCTGCGTGCTGCTGGCACTGGCGATCGCGTTGATCGCCCGCCGCCAGGCCGCGCGCAACCGCCAGCTCGAGACCCACAACGACCTGCTGATGATGCGGGTGGAGCAGGACCCGCTCACGGGGCTGGCCAATCGCGCCTGCCTGCGGGCCCGCGTGGCGCAGGCGTCGGGCGACCTGTTCGAAGGCGCGCTGTTCCTCATCGACATCGACCACTTCAAGGAGATCAACGACCGCCACGGCCATGCGGCCGGCGACAGCGTGCTCGTGGAGATCGCGCGCCGGCTGGAACGCGTGCTGCGCGAACGCGACCTGGTGGTGCGCTGGGGCGGCGAGGAATTCCTCGTGATGGTCGATTCGATGCCCATGTCCGAGGCCGTCGCGCTGGCCAGCCGCCTGATGAAGGCCTTCGTCCAGGCGCCCGTGGCGGCGGACGGCCGGACGATCGCGGTCTCGGCCTCGATCGGCTTCGCGGTGTTTCCGCTCGCGGGCCCGGGGCCGGGGCACGCCTTCGACACGGCGTTCGCGCTGGTGGACGCGGCCATGTACCACGCCAAGGCCCAGGGCCGCGGCTGCGCCACCTGCATCGTGTCGCTGGATCCGGCGCTGCCTCTCGACCAGTCGTCGCTGTCGGCAACGCTGGCGCAGGCGGCCGCGGACGGCCGCGCGACGCTGGAAGTGCACCGGGCGGAGAGGTCCTAGCTGCGAGCCGCGCGCGCCGCGCGCCACGTGAGCGCGGCGCCCAGCGCGAGCAGCAGCGCAGTGCCGAGGAAGACCGGCCGCATGCCCAGGTGGCCGCCGATGAAGCCGCCGATCAGCGGGCCCGCCACCTGGCCGACGTACTGCGACGACGTCGCGTAGCCCAGCAGCATGCCCGTGGCGCGGGCCGGCGCGTGGTGGCGGATCAGGCTGGTGACGCAGGGCAGCAGGCCGCCGAGGGCCAGGCCCATCAGGAAGCGCAGCGCGACCAGTTGCCAGCTCGCGGTGACGAAGGCCTGCGGGATCAGCAGCAACGCCGCCGCGACCAGGCCGCCGGCCAGCACCGGCCAGTGTCCGATGCGGTCGCCCAGCCGGCCCAGCCGGGATGCCGACAGGATGCTGCCCAGCGCGGTGGCGGACATCACGAGGCCGGCCACCCAGGTGACGCGCGCCGGGTCGCTCACCAGCTGCTGCACGTAGACCGTGATGATGGGCTCGATCGACATGGTGGCCAGCATCAGCAGCGAGCCGACGACCAGCATCGCGACGATGGGCCGCCGGTCCGGCACGAGCGACCAGGCCCCGGCGGACTTCGCCGCGCCGGGCGGGCGCGCGGGACGCGCCTCCTTGATCAGGAAGCTGGTCGCGAGAAAGACCACGAAGATCGCCGCGCCCGCCAGCCAGAACGTCGCGCGGATGCCGATCAGCGGCGGCAGCGCGCCGCCGATCAGGGGCCCCGCGAGGTTGCCCGCCATGATCCCGGAGGCCAGCACGCCCAGCGCCCAGCCGGTGCGCGCACGCGGGGTCTGCGTGGCCACCAGCACGTTGGAGCCGGACGCGTAGCCGCCGAGGAAGCCCGCGAGCAGGCGCAGCGCGACGAGCTGCCACACGGTCGCCGCCATGCCGATCAACGACATCGCGACGGCCATGCCCAGGCTGGCCCGGATCAGCATCGGCTTGCGGCCGTAGCGGTCGGCCAGGCGTCCCCACAAGGGCGCGCAGAGCGCCGCCGTGAAGAAGGTGGCGCCATAGGCCAGGCCCGACCATTCGACGATGGCCGCGGAATCGCTCACGCCCAGCTGCGCCACGTACAGCGGCAGGAACGGCAGCAGCAGCGTCATCGCCACGATGGTGGTGAACGAGCCCGCCACGCACACGGCGAGGTTGCGCCGCCAGTGCAGCGATTCGCCGTCGGCTAGGGTGCCCGGCGGGGCCGGCATGGCGCTGTTCATGGCCACCATTGTTCAACGCCGCGCGCCGCCGCGGGGCACGGAAACCTCCGCGACCCGGCGCGTCGCGCTTCGCCGGCGGCGAAGCGCAATGAAAAGGGCCGCGCGTGGCGGCCCTTGTCGCGGCGAATGAAGCTTCAGTGCGCCCCGCCCGCATCCACCGACGGCCCGCCCGCGATCTTGGGCGGCCGGCGCGTGAACCAGATCGTGAAGATCAGGAACAGGAAGGTCACCGCCGAGCCGATGAAGACGTCGTCGGCGGCCCAGGTGAAGGCCTGCACGTCGACCAGCCGGTTGATGCTGGCGTAGGCGCCCGCGGTGGGCACGCCGGCCTGCGTCAGCGCGGTGGCGGCCGCGTCGAGCGCGGTGCCGTTCAGGCCCATCTGCTCCACCAGGCGCGTGTGGTGCAGCGTGGCGCGGTTGTCCCACAGCGTCGTCGCGATCGACGTGCCCATCGCGCCGAACATGATCCGCACGAAGTTCGACAGGCCGGCGGCGGCCGGGATGCGCTCGGGCGGCAGCCCGGCCAGCGTGATCGTGGTGAGCGGGATGAAGAAGAACGCCATCGCGCCGCCCTGGATCAGCGTGGGGACCAGGATGGTGACGAA
>JABCYW010000105.1 GCA_013289985.1 Betaproteobacteria bacterium
CCGTCCAGAATGGCCGCAGACTAGGCGCGGCGCGGAGCGGGGCTCGATGCCCCGCGAGCACCGCAACGACGGCTGCGGTCATTCTGGGCGGGATTCTTCAACGAACTTCCAACTCACGACACTAGCGTTCACGGCGCGTCGAACATCACGACACCGTCCGCGATCTCGCCGCCGCCGTACGCGCGCATCACCTGGGCGATGACCACGCGGTAGCCGGCGAGCCAGTCGGCCTGCGACGCCTTGGCCCGCAGGTGCGCCGGGTGCGACATCAGCGCCTGCAGGGCCTCCAGCGACGACCAGTAGTACACGTTGGATACGAGCCCCGTCGCCGGGTTCTCCCACGCCTCCTCGCCGAGGTAGCCGGGCAGCGCCCTGGCCGCCGCGGCGATCGCCTGGTCGAGGCGGTGGAACTCGTCGTCGAACTGCTTCTTGGCGAAGATGAAGGTGGAGCTGTAGATCATGCGGACGGTCCCGGGTTCAGCGCGGCGGCCGGCTGACGATGCCGCGCAGCGAGCCTTCGAAGAAGGGCGTGGTGCGCCAGGCACCATGGCGGCGATCCCACTCGCCCGACGCGAGATCGGCGCCCAGGCGCTCGACGAAGCGCGCCTGCACCTCCTCGGGCACGAAGCTCCATGCCGACTGCGAGCGGCGGACCGCCGCGTCGAGGAAGGCCTCGGGGCGGGCGTAGAACGCCTCGGAGAAGCCGTCGATGCAGTCGCCGGGAATGCGCAGCGGATGCGCCTCGCAGGCGCCGCCCAGGCCTTCGACCAGCCTGGCCACGGACGGGAGTCGGCGGCGCTCCACCGCCAGCATCTCGGGCGCGTAGTCGGCCATCCAGTAGCGATCCAGCGCGTCCGGGTCGAAGGTGAGGATCACGATGGGGCCGCGCGCCACGCGGCGCAGCTCGCGCAGGCCCTGGGCCAGGTCTGGCCACTGGTGCACGGTGAGCAGCGCCATCGCCGCGTCCACCGATTGGTCGTCCAGCGGCAGCTTCCCGGCCACGGCATCGATGGCGGGCGCCAGGTGGGCCGGACGCTGCGCGCGCATGGCCGCCGCGGGCTCGATCGCCAGCACATGCCGGTCGAGCGGCTCGTAGGAGCCGGCGCCGGCTCCGACGTTGACGACGGTGCGGGCGTCGCCGAGCGCCGCGTGCACCCAGGCTTCGAGGCGCGGATCGGCGCGGCGCTGGCGGCCATACCCCTGGCCGTGTGCGGTGTAGTCGACGTCGCCGGCGGCGGCACTGGAATTCATGGGCGTTCGCAATCTTGGGGAGCAGGCTCGTCCAGGTGGACGAGGTCGTGGACGCAGGACTTGTCGCCCTTGCAGCTGACCCAGCGGCCGGGCGGCGGCGCGTCGCCCTGGTCGGCGGGCGCCGCGTCCCAGGGGCGGCCGGTGACGTCGCCGCTGTCGGGGTCGATGGCGATCCAGCCGCGGCGCGTGCAGCGCAGGATCCAGAGATCGCGGTCGTCGCGCCGGTAGCCGGGCTGGCCGTCGTCGCGCGCGGCGCGCGTGAACCGGTAGACCTGGGCGTCGATCCGGCGGCGCAGTTCGAAGCGGGCTACGGGCGCGTTCAGCACGACAGGTCTTCCGTGAAGCGGGCGCCGGGGTCGACGCTGGCGGCGAGCGCGCGCGCCCGCACGTCCAGCGCGGTGCCGTTGGCGAGGCGCAGGGCCAGTTTGACGGCGCCGTCCAGCGCGATCGGCAGCGCGAGGCGGGCGAGGGCCTGGCCGCCGTGGCTCAGCCGGCCCTCGGTGATCTTGCCGAAGGCGTGGCGCAGGTCGCCCGTCGCGGTCGCGTCGGCCAGCACCAGTTGCACCGACGGCATCCACCCGCGCCGGCCGTCCGCGTCGCGCACCGAGGCCGCGGCGAGCCGCACGCGCAGCCCGGTGCCGTCCGCGACCACGTCACGGATCTCCGAATCGTGGAATTCGAGAGTCAGGCTCATGCGGACGATTCTGCCCGAGGGCCCGCGGAGAATATTTTTCGGGACGCGGGAATAAACGCGCGCCTCGCCCGATCAAGCAGGAACAACCCACTTCAAGGAGTTCCCATGCCCGCCGATTTCGATCGCCGCGACTTCCTGCGCCTGGCCGGCGTCGGCGCCGGCGTGGTCTTCGCCTCCGGGCTGGCCGGCTGTGCCGCGCGCGCCGGCGTGCCCGACACCGATTTCCACTTCGTCCAGCTGTCCGACAGCCACTGGGGCTTCAACGGCCCGGTCGTGAACCCCGAGGCCGGCAGGACGCTGGTCCGCGCCGTCGCCGAGGTCAACGCGCTGCCCTTGCAGCCCGACTTCATCGTCTTCACCGGCGACCTCACGCACACCACCGACGACCCGCAGGAGCGCCGCAAGCGCATGCGCGAGTTCAAGGCCATCGTGGGCGATCTCAAGGTGCGCGACATCCGCTTCCTGCCCGGCGAGCACGACGCCTCCCTGGACAGGGGCGCCGCCTTCCAGGAATTCTTCGGCCCCACGCACTACAGCTTCGACTACCGCGGCGTGCACTTCATCGCGCTGGACAACGTGTCCGACCCGGCGGCGCGCGTCGGCGACGAACAGCTCGCCTGGCTCGCCAAGGACCTGGCCACGCTCGACAAGGACGCCCCCGTCGTCGTGCTGACGCACCGCCCGCTGTTCGACCTCGCGCCGCAGTGGGACTGGGCCACGCGCGACGGCGACCAGGTGGTGGCGCAGCTGATGCCGCACACCAACGTCACCGTGTTCTACGGCCACATCCACCAGGAACACCACCACCAGACCGGCCACATCGCGCACCACGCGGCCACGTCGCTGATCTTCCCGCTGCCGGCGCCGGGCTCGCAGCCGCAGCGCACGCCCGTCAAGTGGGATCCGGCGCAGCCGTTCCGCGGCCTGGGCTTCCGCGAGGTGGGGCGCCACGGCGTGGCCGACTTCGCTCTCGACCAGCACGGCGTGACGGGAGCCTGACGATGGACCGACGCCTTCTCCTGACCGGATTCGCCGCCACGCTGGTGGCCGTGGCCGCGCGCGCGGCGGCCGAGCCGCGCCGCATCCCCGTGGTGGCGCGCAAGTTCGTGTTCATCCCCAACGAGATCGCCGTGCGCCAGGGCGAATCGGTGGTGCTGGAGTTCACCGCGCCGGAGGTGGCGATGGGCTTCTTCGCGCCCGAGCTGGGCCTGCGCGCGCTGCTCGTGCCGGGCGAGGTGGCCAAGGTCCCGTTCACGGCCGACAAGGCCGGCCGCTTCGACTTCCTGTGCGATGTATTCTGCGGCGACGGACACGAAGGAATGAACGGACATCTCGTCGTAACCAACTGACGGCTTCCATGCAAGACGACGGCCAGGGGCGCTTCGCCGCCTCGGTGTTACCCCACCTCGACGCGGCCTACAACCTCGCGCGCTGGCTCGTGCGGGACGCGCACGACGCGCAGGACGTCGTGCAGGACGCGCTCGTGCGCGCGCTGCGCCACTTCGACGGCTTCCGCGGCGGCGACCCGCGGCCGTGGCTGCTGGCCATCGTGCGCAACGCCGCGTTCGCCTGGCTGGGCGCGCGCCGCCCCGGCGAGGTGGAGGTGCCCGACGACGAGCTCGACGCCGCCCTTGCACTTGGCGCGACGCCCGGCGATCCGGAGGCGCTCGCCATCCGCCGCGCCGAGCGGCGCGAGATCGACGCCGCCATCGCCGCGCTGCCGATCGCGTTCCGCGAGGCCGTGGTGCTGCGCGAACTGGAGGAGCTCTCCTACCGCGACATCGCGCGCATCACCGACGTGCCCATCGGCACGGTGATGTCGCGCCTGTCCCGCGGCCGCAACCTGCTCGCCGACGCGCTGCGGCCCATTTCCCCGTCCGCCACGAGGGCGCTCTCATGAACACCGACGACGATCTCTGGCTGGACGCCCTCCTCGACGACGAACTCGACGCGGCGGCCAGCCTCGCGCTGCAACGCCGCCTGGCCGCCGAGCCCGCCCTGCAGCGGCGCCTGGATGAACGCCGCGCGCTGCGCGACGCGGTGCGCACGCAGGCGACGCGGCATGCGGCGCCGGCGGAGCTGCGCGCCCACCTGGAGGCGATGCTGGCGCCGCGGGTCTCGGCCGCCGCGCCTGCGCCCGCGAGCGTGACGCGCCCGCGCGCGCCCGTGCGCCGGGCCGCGGCGCGGCCGTGGGTGGCCGCGCTAGTCGGCGCGTTCGCCGCGACGCTGTGCACGCTGGTGGCCGTCGACCCGGGCGCGCTCGGCTGGCATCGCGGCGAGACGGTGGCGTCGCTGCAGGCGGCGGAGGCGTCGGAGGCCGTCAGCGCGCACACGCGGGCCCTGCTGGTCGACCACCCGATCGAGGTGGCCAGCTCCGACCAGCATACGGTGCGGCCGTGGTTGTCGGCGCGGCTGAACTTCGTGCCGCCGGTGGTGGACCTCGCGGCCCAGGGCTACCCGTTGCTGGGCGCGCGGCGCGACGTGCTCTCGGGCGAGACCGCCGCGGCACTGGTGTATCGCCACGGCGCGCACGTGATCTCGGTCTTCGTGCGGCCGGCCGAGTCGGATGCGGCCAACGGTGCCGAGGCGACGCGCGTGGTGCGCGGCTTCAACGTGATCGAGCGCACCCAGGGCGGGCTGGCGTTCTGCTTCGTGTCGGACGCGAACCCGCACGAGTTGCGGGCCCTGGCCGACCTGGTGACTCCCCTGGCGGGGAAGTGATCACAGATTCTCGTGATGCCCGTGGGCGCCGCGCTTCCAGTACGCGGCCGCGCGGATGGCCTCGCCCGGGTGGCCCTTGACCTCGACCAGCTCGCGCCGCAGCGCCGCCATCGCGGACGCCTCGCCGGCACACCACGCATAGCCTTCGCCGGCGGGCAGCGCCAGCGCGCGCACGGCGGACTGCAGTTGCGCGTCGGTGGCCACCCACGTCAGGTCGACGCTGGCGGCGCTCGCGAACTCGCGGCGATCGGCCGCATCGCCGGCCTGCAGGATCACGATGGCCTTCGCGCCGGCGGGCAGCTCCTCCAGGCGGCGGGCGACGGCGGGGAACGCGGTCTCGTCGCCGACCAGCAGGTGCCAGTCGTAGTCCGGCGGCACGATCATCGAGCCCTTGGGGCCGCCGATGTCCAGCGTGGCGCCGGGCACGGCGCGCCCGGCCCATTCGGCGACGGGGCCGTCGCCGTGCAGGGCGAACTCGATCACCAGCTCGCGCGCGGCGTTGTCGAAGCTGCGCGGCGTGTAGTCGCGGCGCGCGTCGTCGACGAACACCTTGATGTGGTCGTCGAACGAGGCGCTGACGAAGTCGGACAGCGACTCGTCGCTGAACGTGATGCGGCGGAAGTGCGGCGTCAGCTCCTCGATCCGGGTGACGGTGAGTTGGCGGCGCTTGAGTTCGTGGCGCACGCGTTCGACGCGGCGCAGGGGGGCGTGGGTGCTCATGGGCGGTTCTCCGAAACCGCCGCGGATGCGGCGCGTTTCAAAATGGTTGACAATGTCATCCATCATGCGCAAATCAGTAGACAATGTCAACCATGTGGGCTCTGGGTCCGCGGCCGCATCGAAGAGGTCGTCGGCCGAGGCGGTGATCGAGCTGGTCCACGACGTGATGCACCAGTTCCGCGCGCGCCAGTACCAGGTGCTGCGCCACGGCGCGCACGACGTGACGCACATGGAAAGCAAGGTGATGGGCTTCTTCTCGCGCCATCCCGGCGCCACGCTCAGCGAGCTCGTGGCGCACAGCGGGCGCGACAAGGCGCAGCTCGCCAAGCTGGTGAAGGGCCTGCGCGAACGCGAGCTGCTGCTGGGCGAGCCCGATCCCGCCGACCGCCGCAACGTCCGCCTGACGCTGAGCGACGCCGGCCGCGCGGTGCAGCGCTCGCTGCATGCCCAGGCGCATACGCTGAACACGCGCGCGGTGGAGGGGCTGGACGCAGCCGAACAGGCGCAGCTGATCGAGCTGCTGGGCCGGCTCAAGGCCAACCTGGACGCCGCTGACGACGCGTGAACCGGTGCCTGCGGGCCACCTGTGGATAGAAACACACCACGGCCGGCAGGGGCTTGCAATGGCTTCGGAATGACGTAGACTGGTGATTCATACAGTATCAACAGTCCCACCGAATTCCTGCTTGCCATGGACGCGCGGCCGCCACTCACCCTCCTGGCCGAGATCCGCCCGGGGCGGTCGCACGATGTGCAAGCCCAGGGGTTCGCATGACGGCGCGCAGCCGGGTCGCTCCGGATGCGCTGGTGCTGCTCACCATGGCGCTGTCCCTGGTGTTTGCCTTTGTCATCGTGTGGGCGCGCGAGTGCCCGTGAAGGAGTCGTGATGTCGATGTGGTTGTCCAATCGGTCCGTCGGCCTGTCGCTGGCCTTGGCCACCGGCTGGCGTGCCGTGCACCTGGGCGCGCTGTCGCTGGCGCGTCCCGCCACGCTGCGTCGCGCGCAATCCGGCGTGGTGCGGCTGATCACGGTGGTTGCCGGGCACTGATCGCCTGCCGGGCACCCTCACGCCGAGCGTGCGGCGCGGGCGTCAACCGGTCCGGCCCAGCCTCGAGGCGCTCGATCGCAAACCCGCCGACAATCCGCGCTTCATGAACGGAAGGCACGGGCGCGATGACTGACTGGCTGGGATGGACGGAACTGGTGGTGGAGGAACTGCTCCTCGTCGCCGCGTTCCTGGTGATGTTCGACGGCGTGCGGCGCCTCGTGCGCGACGGCATGTCGCGCGGCGCGTCGTTGGCGGTGGCGATCGCGCTGCTGCTGCCCGTGTGGGAGGCCACCGCCAGCCTCAACGTGATCCGGCAGGTGCGGCTGCTGCAGGGCCAGAAGATGGCCGCGCTGTACGTCAACGGGCGCGAGCCGGCCGGTGGCTGGGAGAAGGCGCCGCTGTCGCCGGCCGACCGGACGGCGGTGAGCACGGCCGTTGCCGCGATGAACTACAAGTACCTCGGCCAGCGCGCCGAGCTGATCGACGACCAGGGCCATCGCGTCGTGTTCGCTCCGACGCCGCAGCAGACGTCGGATCGCGAGCAGGTGCTGCGGGACGAGAAGGGCGCCGAGGATTCGGCGCGCGCCGCCTACGAGCGCGGCGTGCGGCTGTTCCTGGGCATCGTCGGCTTCCTGTTGGCGGGCGCCGCCGTCGGCTGGCGCCAGCGCAGGCGCGCCTGAGCCTTCAGGTCGCGAGCGCCCGCGCATGGAAGCGCAGGTGATCCTCGACGAAGCTGGCGATGAAGAAGTAGCCGTGGTCGTAGCCCGCGTGCCGGCGCAGCGTCAGCGGCTGGCCGGCCTCGCGGCAGGCGGCCTCGAACGCGTCTATCTTCAGCTGCTCGTCAAGGAACTTGTCGGCCAGCCCCTGGTCCACCAGCAGCGCCGGCGCGCGAGCCCCCGAGCGCAGCAGCTCGGTGGCGTCGTGCGCGGCCCAGGCCGAACGGTCGGCGCCCAGGTAGTTCGTGAACGCCTTGACACCCCAGGGGCACTGCATCGGCGCGGCCACGGGCGCGAACGCCGACACGCTGGCGAACATCCCGGGATGGCGCAGCGCCAGCGTCAGCGCGCCGTGGCCGCCCATCGAATGGCCGAACAGGCCCAGGCGCTCGCGTTGCCACGGAAAATGCGCGGCCAGCAGCTCGGGCAGCTCCAGGGTGACGTAGCTTTCCATGCGCCAGCGCGCCGCCCACGGCGCCTGCGTCGCGTCGAGGTAGAAGCCGGCACCGTGACCGAAGTCCCAGCTCGCGTCGGCGCCGGCCGTGCCGGTGTCGCGCGGGCTGGTGTCGGGCGTCACCAGCATCAGGCCCAGATCCGCGGCCGCGCGCTGCGCGCCGGCCTTGATCGCGAAGGTCTCCTCGGTGCAGGTGAGCCCGGCCAGCCACACCAGCGCCGGCACGCGCGCGCCGGCCAGCGCCTGCGGTGGGCGGTACACGCCGAACTTCATCGGCAGGCCGATGGCCGTGGAGGCGTGCCGGTAGAAGCCCTGCACGCCGCCGAACGCGCCGTGCTCCGACAGCGTCTCGAGCACCGTCATCAGAAGACGACCACCGAGCGGATCGATTCCCCGCGCTCCATCAGCTCGAAGCCGTGGTTGATCTCCTCGAGCTTGAGCGTGTGCGTGATCAGCGTGTCGATGGCGATCTTGCCGTCCATGTACCAGTCGACGATCTTCGGGACGTCGGTGCGGCCGCGCGCGCCGCCGAAGGCCGAGCCCTTCCACTCGCGCCCGGTCACGAGCTGGAACGGCCGCGTGGCGATCTCCTGGCCGGCGCCGGCCACGCCGATGATCACGCTCTTGCCCCAGCCCTTGTGGCAGCACTCCAGCGCCTGGCGCATGGTGGCGGTGTTGCCGATGCACTCGAAGCTGTAGTCGGCGCCGCCGTCGGTGAGCTGCACGATGGCGTCGACCACGTCGGGCACGTCCTTCGGGTTGATGAAGTCGGTCATGCCGAACTGGCGCGCCATCGCCTCGCGCGCCGGGTTGATATCCACGCCGACGATCCGGTTGGCGCCCACCATCTTCGCGCCCTGGATCACGTTCAGGCCGATGCCGCCCAGGCCGAACACCACCACGTTGGCGCCGGCCTCCACCTTGGCCGTGAAGAGCACCGCGCCCACGCCCGTGGTGACGCCGCAGCCGATGTAGCAGACCTTGTCGAACGGCGCGTCGGGGCGGATCTTCGCGAGCGCGATCTCCGGCACCACGATGTAGTTGCTGAACGTGGACGTGCCCATGTAGTGCAGGATGGGCTTGCCGGCCATCGAGAAGCGGCTCGTGGCGTCGGGCATCAGGCCGCGGCCCTGCGTGGAGCGGATCTGCTGGCACAGGTTGGTCTTGCGCGACAGGCAGAACTTGCACTGGCGGCACTCGGGCGTGTACAGCGGGATCACGTGGTCGTCGCGGCGCAGCGTGGTCACGCCGGGGCCCACGTCCACCACCACGCCGGCGCCCTCGTGGCCGAGGATGGCCGGGAACAGGCCTTCCGGATCGGCGCCGGACAGCGTGAACTGGTCGGTGTGGCAGATGCCGGTGGCCTTGACCTCGACGAGCACCTCGCCGGCCCTGGGGCCTTCGAGGTCGACGGTCTCGATGCTCAGCGGGGCGCCGGCCTTCCAGGCAACGGCTGCACGGGTCTTCATGGGCATTTCTCCAGGGTGGCTGCGAGGCGGCGGCGGTGTCGGTAGACTCGATTCGACGGCGCCGATACCGAGCGCGCAGGGTAAACCAACTCATGAACATCCGCAGGCTCTCCGAATCCGACGCACCGCAGTTCCAGGCCTTGCGACTGGCCGCGCTGGTCGACAAGCCCGAGGCCTTCGTCACGAGCCACGTGGAAGAGAAGGACCTGCCCCTCGCCGCCTTCGAGGAGAAGCTCGCCGGATGTCCCGGCGGCGCGGTCTTCGGCGCGTTCGACGGAGACACCCTGGTCGGTATCGCCGGACTCGCCCGCGAGACCTTGCTGCAGACGCGCCACAAGGGCCGCATCTGGGGCATGTACGTGGCGGCCGCCGCGCGGGGCCGCGGCGTCGCGCGCGCGCTTCTCGACTCCTTGCTGGCCTACGCGCGCACGACGCCCGACATGGCCAAGGTGACGCTCAGCGTCGACTCGGCCAACATCGCCGCGATCGCGCTTTACGAGTCACTCGGCTTCGTCGTGTTCGCGCGCGAGGTCGACGCCGTCCGGCTGGACGGCCAGTCGCGCGACGACCTGCAGATGCACCTGCGCTTCGCTGCCCCCTAAAACCGCAGGGACGCGGGCTCGCGGGCGGCGTCGCATCCACCCCTAGGTTGGCAGGCTCCGGCAATTGACGCCGACAGGTACAGCTCCGACCATCCTCCTCCACGGTGCGGCCGTTCATGCGGCCGTGCGAGATTTCCTGGAGGAATCCATGCAGAAGATCCTTCGCGCGGCCACGCTGGCGCTCGGCACGTGCGCGCTGGCCGGCTTCTCGCCGAGTTCGAGCGCGGCCTGGACGTTCACGGCCGACAACGGCGGCGACGGCAGCATCTCGGGCACCTATCCCCAGTTCATCCTCACCGGCTCGAACAACGGCGACCCGAGCACGAAGGGATTCGAGAGCACGACGTCCTACACGCAGTCGTTCGCCAACGCCGAAACCATCAGCTTCACGTGGCAGTACGCCTCGTTGGACAGCAGCGGCCTCGGCACCTACGATCCCGCCGGCTGGCTGGTGATCGACAACGGGACGGTCGTCTCGACGCAGTTGTCCATCGATGCCGGCACCACCAGCAGCGGCACGGCCACGGTGTCGGTCGCCGCGGGCGAGACTTTCGGCTTCTACGTGTACTCGGCCGACTCGCTCGCGGGTCCGGGCGTATTGGCCATCAACGAGAGTCTGCCGCCGCCTCCCCCGCCGCCGCCTGCCATCCCCGAGCCGCAGAACGCGGCGCTGATGCTGGCCGGCCTCGCCGCGCTGTTCGCGGCCGTGCGCGCCGGGGCGACCCGGCGCGGATGACCGGGCGCAAGGCGGCCCGCAGCGGCCGCTTCCTGCGCGACGCCGAACGCTTCGCGGCGTCGCTGCGAAGCCATGATCCAATCGGCGCGATGAGAACTTCTGGACGAGCCGGCGGCCCGGCTGGCGGGCCCGCGAGCTTGAGCGCGCTGTCGCTCGGCTGGCAGACCGACCTGATCTTCGCTCGCTTCGACGGCCAGGTCATCGACCGCGGCAACCACCTGCTGGTGCGCACGTCGTCCAATCCGACCTTCTGGTGGGGCAACTTCCTGCTGTTCCAGCACGCGCCCGGCGCGGGCGACCTCGAGCGCTGGATGGCGCTGTTCGACGAGGAGATTGCCGCGCATCAACCCGAGTCACGCCACCGCGCCTTCGGCATCGACGCGCGCGAACGCCTGGCGCTGCCGCCCGAATTCGCGGCCGCGGGCTTCACGCTCAACGAGGCCACGGTGCTGACGCTCGCGCGCGAGCAGTTGCGCGAACCTCCCAAGGCCATGCCCGGCGGCTTCGAGTTCCACGTGCTGGAGTTGCCGCGCGACGGCGCCGCGGTCGTCGACAAGCAGGTGGCGGTCGACGCGAAGCGCTACGAGGCCATCGGCTACCGCGTGTTCGCCGAACGCCAGATGGCGCGCTACGCGGCCATGCAGCGCGCGGGGCTGGGGCACTGGTTCGGCCTGTTCACGCACGCCGGCGGCCGCGCGCTGCTCGCGGCCTCGTGCGGCCTGTTCCGCGACCCGGCGCGCCACGACGGCCTGGGCCGCTTCCAGTACGTCTCCACGCACCCCGACTGGCGCCGGCGCGGCCTGTGCACCGCGCTGGTCCACGCCGCGTGCCGCCACGGCTTCGAGGCCATGGGCCTGCGCACGCTGGTGATGGTGGCCGACCCCGACGACGTCGCGATCGGCGTCTACGAATCGCTGGGCTTCCGGCGCGGCGTCAGCACGTGGCAGTTCGAGCGGGCGCCGCGCTGAGCGATCGATGCCGGCAGGCGATGTCCGGAGGGGTCTGGCATCTCCTCGAGTCGCGCCAGGCTGCCGGCGAATACCGGGACGCCGATCGCGATTCGAGGCAATGCCTGACCTCGATCCCCGCTCACGATCGGGGTCAGGCATTGCCTCCCATCGCGACTGGCGCTACAGCTTGCGGCGAGGCCTGGACGCGATGTGAGGAGATGCCAGACCCCTGGCCTCGTCACGCCGGCCGCGCCGGGATCTTCAGCCCGCGCTGCACCGCCGGCCGCGCGAGGAACGCCGCCAGCACGCGCCTGACGTTGGCGAAATCGCCGAAGCCCACCAGGTCGCCGGCCTCGTAGAAGCCCACCAGGTTGTTGATCCACGGGAAGCTGGCGATGTCGGCGATGGTGTACTCGTCGCCCATGATCCAGGCCTTGCCTTCCAGGTGCCTGTCCAGCACCTGCAGGAGCCGGCGCGACTCGCCCACGTAGCGCTCGAGCGGACGCTTGTCCTCGTACGCCTTGCCCGCGAACTTGTGGAAGAAGCCCACCTGGCCGAACATCGGGCCGATGCCACCCATCTGGAACATCACCCACTGCAGCGTCTCGTAGCGGCCCGCGTCGTCGGCGGGCATCAGCCGGCCCGTCTTGCCGGCCAGGTAGACCAGGATCGCGCCCGACTCGAACAGCGCCAGCGGCCTGCCGCCGGGCCCATGGGGATCGATGATGGCCGGGATCTTGTTGTTCGGGTTCAGCGAGAGGAACTCGGGCGACAGCTGGTCGTTGGTGTCGAAGCGCACCAGGTGCGGCTCGTACGGCAGCCCGGTCTCCTCCAGCGCGATGGACACCTTCACGCCGTTGGGCGTCGGCAGCGAATAGAGCTGCAGCCGGTCGGGCTGCGAAGCGGGCCACTTGCGGGTGATCGCGTAGGCGGACAGGTCGGTCATCAGGAAGCTTCGTTGGGGGTCGAGGCGCGATTCTGTGCCGGCCCGGATGCCCTTGCCGGCCCGGGCCTACTCGCGTTCCTGCAGCGAGTCGACCGCGTCCGGCTCCCTGCGGCGCTTGAAGCGCGGCAGGTTCCAGCGGAAGCGCAGCGATGCCATGCGCAGCGCGAAGCAGGCCGCCACCGCGCACCAGGTGAGCGCCGGCGAGGCCAGCCCCAGCGCGTCGCCGAAGGTGGCGATCGCCGCGCCCACCAGGGCCGCCGACGCGTAGATCTCGCGCTGCAGGATCACCGGCACGCGGTTCAGCAGCACGTCGCGCGCGACGCCACCGCCCACCGCCGTGACCATGCCCAACAGCACCGCCACCTCGGCGTTCGAGCCGAACAGCAGCGCCTTCTGGGCGCCGGTGACGGCGAACAGGCCCAGACCCAGCGTGTCGAACAGCACCACGGGATGCGCCAGCCGCTCGACCAGCCCGCGCGAGGCCATCGTCAGGGCCGCCGCGATCACGGCCGCGAGCAGGTAGCGCCAGTCGGCGAGCCCGGCCGGCGGGATCGCGACTATGCACAGATCGCGCAGCACGCCGCCGCCGCAGGCCACGGTGAATGCGATGACCAGCACGCCGAACCAGTCCAGCCCGCGCTCGCGGGCCGCGACGGCGCCGCTGAGCGCGAACGCGAAGGTGCCGGCCAGGTCGAGGAACGTGAACAGCGCGTGGCCGTCCAGCGCGCCCAGCGTGAGCGCCGGCTGGTTCACTCGTCCCTCATGTCGCTGCCCGGCGCGTCGGCCGGCGGCAGCTTCTCGCGACGCGGCGGCTGGATCGGATCGCTGGCGGGGAAGGACTCGTCCAGGGCCTCGTCGAGAAGCTCGTCGTCGGAAGGCGGGGCGGCGGGCTCGGGGCGTTTCGTATCGGGCATCATGACTCCTCAGAGCGGCGCGGGCGCCGGCGGGAGGGGACGCGCCGGCAGCGGGATGAATTCCGTCTCGCCCGGCACCTTGGGGAAGCGCTGCTCCGACCACGCGGCCTGGGCCTCCAGGATCAGGTCGCGCCGGCTGGACACGAAGTTCCACCACAGGAAGCGCGGCGCATCCAGCGGCGGGCCGCCCAGGAACACGACGTGCGCGGGCTCGGCGCCGGCGGTCAGCCGCGCGGGCTCGGCGGCGTCGAACACGATGAGGTGCTCCCTGGGCGTCGCGGCCTCGGCGTCGTTGGCGCGCACCTCGCCTTCCAGCACGTAGGCCGCGCGTTCGGCGTACGACGCCTCGAGCTCCAGCGTGGCGCCCGGCTCCAGCCGCGCGTCCACCAGGAACATCGGCGACGTGAGGGCCACCGGCGACGTCGCGCCGAAGGCCTCGCCCAGCACCACGCCGAGCGTCGCGCCCGGGCGCGTCACGCGCGGGATCGAGTCGGCGCCGTGGTGCGCGAATGCCGGCGGGCACTGCTCGAGCTCGAGCGGCAGCGCCACCCAGAACTGCAGGCCCCACAGGCGCGGGCCGTCGGCGCGCAGCTCGTCCGGCGAGCGCTCGGAATGCGTGATGCCGCGGCCGGCCGTCATCCAGTTCACCTCGCCCGGACGGATGGGCACGACGCTGCCGAGGCTGTCGCGGTGCAGGATGGTTCCCTCGAACAGGTAGCTCACGGTGGCCAGGCCGATGTGCGGGTGCGGCCGCACGTCCAGGCCCTTGCCGGGGCTCAGCTGCACCGGCCCGAACTGGTCGAGGAACACGAACGGGCCCACGGCGCGCCGGGCGGCGCTGGGCAGCGCCCGGTGCACGAGGAAGCCGTCGCCGAGGTCGGACGGATGGGGCGTGATCACTTGCATGGTGGGCCTCGTCGGTTGGAAAAAGGGGCGCGACACCGATGGTAGCGGCCCGCGGCGAACACGACAGGACTGCGGCTTGCCAGGGGGAAATGAACTGGACCCCAGCCCGACCGGAGATCATGGAGAAATTCTGGAAGACCTTGAGCTGGCCGCCGCGCCGACTGGTGCTTTGGCACTCGATCGCCGCCATCCCGATGGCGACGGTCGTGGTGCTGGGCGCCTACCTGTCGTACCACTACCACCAGCTCACCGTCCAGACGCGCGACCGCGTCGACCGCGCCTACGAGGTGCTCGACGTCGTCGACGGCCTGTTCATCTCCGTGCAGAACGCCGGCGAGGCGCAGCGCGATTTCATCATCACCGGCGACGACTCGCACCTGGCCGCGTTCCAGGGCGCGCTGAAGTTCGAGAGCGACAATTCGGCACGCCTGAAGACCCTGCTCGTGGCGAGCGCGAAGCAGGAGGAAAACCTCGCCAGGCTGGACACGGCGGTCGCCGCCAAGCTGGCCGAACTGGGCCGCACGATCGAGGTGCGCCATCAGCAGGGCTTCAACGCGGCGCAACAGGCGATCCGCAACGGCAACGACGGCGCCGACATGCTGGCGATCCGCCAGCAGGCGACCGTGCTGGCCCAGAACGAGCGCGCCTTCCTGATGCGCCGCCAGGCCGACACGCGCGAACGCGAACGCGACACCCTGCTGGTGGGCATCCTCATCGCCGCGCTGTCGGTGGCCACGCGCATCCTGATCGCGCTGGGCATCCGCCATGTGCACTCGAAGCGCCAGGCGTCGATCGCCGAGGCCGGCGAAGCCGCCTAGCGGCTCCGGCGCCTGAGCGCGACGATCAGCGCGACGACGTTGAGCCCCACGCTGGCGATGACGAGCTTCGTCAGCGTGGACAGCGCGCCGTCGGTCGTCTCGCCGCGCTCGTGCAGGGCCGCCACATCGCCGCGCACGGCGTCGAGCGTGGCCGGCTGGTACGGCTCGTTCGACGTCAGCGCCAGGGCCTTGCCGTCGAAGCCCAGCAGCGCCAGACGATTCTTGTCCAGGGTCAGCGGCAAGGTGGCGCGGACGCCGGCCTTCACGCAGCCCGAGATCGTCAGAACCGTGCTCAGGGTTCCGGCCGGAACGACGAAGCGGTAGCCAATCGGCGACTTCGCCGCATCCGCCTGGACCAGCGCGACGCCGGTCTCCCACAGCAGGGTCTCGCCGTTGACGCGGAACGCGACGGAGCACGACGGCGAGCCGTCCGGCGCGCTCGCGGCGCCGTCGGGCGAGGGCGCGTGCAAGGTGATGTCGATCCAGCCGTGCGGCCCGGCGAGGATGTGATCGTTGCGGGCGTCGCTGGCCCGGGTGCAGCCGGCGCAGGCGGCGAGCGTCAGCAGGATCAGGGATCGCAGGGACGGTCGCATCGATGGTCCTCGAAGTCGGGAATGCGGCGATTCTGCACGATCGCCGCGCAATCTCACGGCGTGGCCGCGTCCGCCTTGAACATCGCCTTGATCCCGCGCACCGCCTGGCGGATGCGCGACTCGTTCTCGATGAGGGCGAAGCGCACGTGGTCGTCGCCGTGGTCGCCGAAGCCGATGCCCGGCGAGACGCAGACCTTGGCCTTCTCCAGCAGCCGCTTGGAGAACTCGAGCGAGCCGAGCGCGCGGTACTGCGGCGGGATGCGGGCCCAGATGTACATCGAGGCCTTGGGCAGTTCAACCTCCCAGCCGATCTCGGTGAGGCCCTTGTGCAGCACGTCGCGGCGCGCCTGGTACTTCGCGGCGATCTCCTGCACGCACGCCTGGTCGCCCTCCAGCGCCGCGATGGCGGCCACCTGCAGCGGCGTGAACGTGCCGTAGTCGTGGTAGCTCTTGATGCGCGCCAGCGCCGCGACGAGGTCGGGGTTGCCCACCATGAAGCCGATGCGCCAGCCGGCCATGTTGTAGCTCTTGCTGAGGGTGAAGAACTCCACCGCGATGTCCTTGGCGCCGGGCACCTGCATGATGGATGGCGCCTTCCAGCCGTCGAACACGATGTCGGCGTAGGCGAGGTCGTGCACCACGAAGATGTCGTGCTTCTTCGCCAGCGCGATCACGCGCTCGAAGAAGGCTGGCTCCACGCACTGCGCGGTGGGGTTCGACGGGAAGCCCAGGATCATCATCTTGGGCTTGGGGTAGCTGCCGCGGATGGTGCGTTCGAGCTCGGCGAAGAAGTCGATGCCGGGCGCCAGCGGCACCGAGCGGATGTCGGCGCCGGCGATCACCGCGCCGTAGATGTGGATCGGGTAGCTCGGGTCGGGCACCAGCACCGTGTCGCCGCGATCGAGCGTGGCCAGCATCAGGTGCGCGAGGCCTTCCTTGGAGCCGATGGTGACGATCGCCTCCTTGTCCGGATCGATGTCGACGGCGTAGCGATCCTTGTACCAGTGCGAGATCGCGCGGCGCAGGCGCGGGATGCCCTTGGAGGCGGAGTAGCCGTGGGTGTCGGGCCGCTGCGCGACCTCGACGAGCTTGGCGACGATGTGCGCCGGCGTGGCCCCGTCGGGGTTGCCCATGCTCAGGTCGATGATGTCCTCGCCACGCTGGCGCGCGGCGAGCTTCAGTTCGGCCGTGATGTTGAAGACGTAGGGAGGCAGGCGATCGATGCGCGCGAAGCGGCGCTTGCCCGAGGAAGAGGACATGGGAGGACTTTCACGTGAGCGCCCGGAACCGTCCGAGCGACGTCGGCCGACGATGGGGACGGCCTGTCCTCATGATAGATCAGTGCCCGCCGGCCGCCCCGCCCGCGACGCCGAATGGCGGCCTGGTCAGCCACACGAACCCGATCAGCAGCCCGAACAGGATCGCGATGCCCCAGAACACCTCGCTGGTGGCCATCATCGCGCCCTGCGCGTGGATCAGCCCCTGCACCTGCGCATAGCCCGCGTTGCCGGACACGCCGCCCTGCGCCAGCGTGTCCAGGTACGCGGTCGACGCCACGCCGTTGGGGGTGAGGTTCTCGGCGAGCCGCACCTCGTGGACCTGCGTGCGGTGCGTCCACAGCGTCGTCACGATGGCCGTGCCCATGCTGCCGGACAGCGTGCGGAAGAAGTTCGACAGGCCGGAGGCCGCGGCCATCCGCGAGGGCGTCACGCCCGACAGCAGGATCTGGTTGATCGGGATGAAGAAGAACGCGACGGCGACGCCCTGCAGCAGGCGCGGCCAGATCAGGTGGCCCAGCGAGGTGTCGAGGTTGAACGTGGAGAACCACCACGCGGTCAGGCCGAACACGATGAAGGCCAGCGATGCGCCCATGCGCAGGTCGAAGCGGTGGCTGTTCCTGCCCACCAGGGGCGACACGATCAGCGCGAAGATGCCCACCGGCGCGGTGGCGATGCCGGCCCAGGTCGGCGTGTAGTTCATCACCGTCTGCAGCCACAGCGGCAGCAGCACCGTCATCGCGAAGAAGGCCATGTAGCCGAGCGCCATCGCGATCACGCCGAAGCGGAAGTTGCGGGTCTTGAAGAGGGACAGGTCGACGATCGGATGGTCGTCGGTCAGCTCCCAGATCACGAGGAAAGTGAGGCCGACTGCCGCGATCACCGCGAGCGCGCTGATCACGTTGGAGTTGAACCAGTCGAGGTCGTTGCCGTTGTCCAGCATCAGCTGCAGGCTGCCGACGCCGATGAACAGCGCGACGAGGCCGATGACGTCGATCGGCTGGCTTGCGGTCGGTGTCTCGCGATGGCGCAGCAGCGTCCACGCGGTGATCGCCGCGAACACGCCGATCGGCGCGTTGATGTAGAAGATCCAGGGCCAGGTCGCGTTGTCGGTGATCCAGCCGCCCAGCAGCGGGCCGAAGATGGGCGCGACGACGACGGTCATCGACCACAGCGCCATCGCCATCCCGCGTTTGGCCGGCGGGTAGTTCTGCAGCAGCAGCGTCTGCGACAGCGGCACCATCGGGCCCGACACCAGACCCTGCAGGAAGCGGAAGCCCACCAGCATCGGCAGGCTCGTGGCCAGGCCGCACAGCGCGGAGGCGATGGTGAACAGCAGCACCGACACGCAGAAGGTCTTCACCTCGCCGAAGCGGCGCGCGATCCAGCCGGTGAGCGGCACCACGATGGCCGCGGCCAGGCCGTACGACGAGATCACCCACGTGCCCATGTCGGGGCTCACCGCCAGGTTGCCGGCGATGGTAGGCACGGCGACGTTGGCGATCGAGGTGTCCAGCACCTCCATGAACGTGGACAGCGCGACCGCGATGGTGAAGATGGGCAGCAGGTGCGGCGGCAGCGGCGCCGGGCCGGCGGGCGTGGAGTCCGCCGTGATGGCTGCCGTGGTCACTGGGCGCTCCCGGCTTCCTGCGCGACCAGCGCGTCGGCGCGCGCCTCGGCGGTCTTCAGCTGCGCGTCGAACACGGGCGTCGTGAAGGTCGCGCCGGGCAGCGCCATCGCGGGCTTCTGCTCGTCGCTGCGCTGGTGGGTGTCGACGGTCACGTCGGTGGACAGGCCCACGCGCAGCGGATGCGCGGCGAGTTCCTTCGGGTCGAGCGCGATGCGCACCGGCACGCGCTGCACCACCTTGATCCAGTTGCCGGTGGCGTTCTGCGGCGGCAGCAGCGAGAACGCGCCGCCGGAGCCCGCCGCGATGCTGGCGACGACGCCGTGGTATTCGACGTGGCCGCCGTACAGGTCGGTCGACACCGTGGCCGCCTGGCCCACCTGGATGTGGCGCAGCTGCGGCTCCTTGAAGTTGGCGTCGATCCACGCGCCCTGCAGCGGCACGACCGCCAGCAGCGCGGTGCCCGGCGCGACGCGCTGGCCCACCTGCACCGAGCGGCGCGCGACCACGCCGTCCATCGGCGCCTGCACGTCGTTGCGCTGCGTGGCCAGCGAGGCCTGCACGTAGGCGGCCCGCGCCCGCAGCACCGACGGGTTCTGGCGCAGCGTGATGCCGGCGACGGGCACGCGCGTCCTGGCGAGCGTCTTCTCCGACACGGCCAGCGCGTCCTGCGCCGCGGCCACGGCCTGCTTCGCGTGCTGCAGGTCTTCCGCGGCGATCGAGTCGGTGCCGGCGAGTTGCGCGCGGCGCGCGAGATCCTCGGTGGCGCGTTGCAGGTCGGTGCGGCGTTGCGCGACGACGGCCTGGCCTTCGTCCACGGCGCCCTGCTGCTCGCGCACCTGGCGCACCGCCAGGCCCAGCTGCGCGCCGGCGTCGGCCAGGGCAACCGCGGCGTCGGAATGATCCAGCGAGACCAGCGTCTGGCCGGCCTTCACCGGCTGGTTGTCGTCGGCGCCGAGCGCGGTGACGGTGCCGCCCACCTGCGCGTTCACGTAGACGAGGTTGGCCTGCACGTAGGCGTCGTCGGTGCTCTCGCGGTACTGCGCGTAGCCCAGTACCCAGACGGCGT
>JABCYW010000106.1 GCA_013289985.1 Betaproteobacteria bacterium
CCGAACTTCTTCGACAGGACGGTGGTGATCGCTGCCGTCAGCGTGGTCTTGCCGTGGTCGACGTGACCGATGGTGCCGACGTTGACGTGCGGCTTGGTCCGCTCGAATTTACCTTTTGCCATCTTGCGCTCCTAGTCAAGCGTTCGAAAAATCAAAGAAGAGAAGTGGTGCCCATGGCGCGGATCGAACGCGCGACCTCTCCCTTACCAAGGGAGTGCTCTACCACTGAGCCACATGGGCATCGACACGGGCTTGAACACGGGCGCGTGGCCTTTGCTCAAACCGCTGCCGACATCGAAAGTCTTGCCGGTACTGCTGCTACTGTCCTGCCGGTTCCCCGGCACTGGAGCGGGAGACGGGAATCGAACCCGCGTCATTAGCTTGGAAGGCTAGGGTTCTACCATTGAACTACTCCCGCCTGCTGCCAGGGACAGTCTTCGCACACTTGGTGGAGGAGGCTGGATTCGAACCAGCGTACGCGTTAGCGGGCAGATTTACAGTCTGCTGCCTTTAACCACTCGGCCACCCCTCCAGGAGCGAAGCCCGCAACTATACCACATTGGAAACGGTCTTGAATAGACCCCGGGGCTTCGTCGCCTCTGGCGGAGGTGTCACTCGGCTGTCATTGCCCGTCAGGCCAGCGACCACCAATCGACCTGCCCGGCCGTGGCCGCGAAGTGGCTGCCGTCGGCCATGAACTCGCGCTTGAAGTCGTGCGACGGATGGCGCGCCCGCAGCACACGCGAGCCCGAGCCAGCGGGGCAGGCCGCATCGAAGAACGCCTGCGCCGGCTTGCCCCACAGCAGGAACGTGGGCGGATCTTGCCGCGCCGCAAGCACGCGGACAATATCAGAAGTGAGCGCCTGCCAACCGCAATTCATGTGCGCCCCGGCCGAGCCCACCTCCACCGTCAGCACCGGGTTGAGCATCAGAACGCCCTGGCGCGCCCAGCCGTCCAGCAGCCAACGCTCGGGCGGCTGCCAGCCCGGCCGGTCGGCCTTGAGGATCTCGAAGATGCGCCGCAGCGACACCGGCTTGCCGTGCCCGGCCGAAAAGGCCAGCCCGTCGGCGTGGCCAGGCCGCGGATAGGGATCCTGGCCGAACACGACCACCTTCACGTCGTCCGGCGCAAGCAGCCGCAGCGCCCGGAACGGATCCGGCGGGGCGATCTCGCGCTCGCCCGACACCGATTTCACCGCCGAGCACACCGCCTGCTCGGCCGCGGGCGTCCAGCTCGACAACACCGCACGCCACGCGGCGGGCAGGCGCGCAAACGCGGTGGACAGGTCGTCGGCGCGCGTCACGCGCGGCACGCCACCCGCTTCGGCCGCGTCGCCGAAGGGCAGGTCGGACTGGCTCACGACGCGGGCCTGCCGAACAAGGCCTCGAGCGCGACGCCCGGATCGGGCGCGCGCATGAACGCCTCGCCCACCAGGAACGCGTGCACGCCGGCCGCGCGCATCTTCGCCACGTCGGGCTGCGCGAGGATGCCCGACTCGGTCACCAGCAGGCGATCGGACGGCACGTCGGCCAGCATGCCCAGCGTGGTGTCCAGCGTCACCTCGAAGGTGCGCAGGTTGCGGTTGTTGATGCCCAGCAGCGGCGTGCGCAGCCGCAGCGCGCGCGTCAGCTCGGCGCCGTCGTGCACCTCCACCAGCACGTCCATGCCCAGTTCCAGCGCCGCCGCCTCGAGCTCGCCCATCTGGCCGTCGCCCAGGCACGCGGCGATCAGCAGCACGCAGTCGGCGCCCATCGCGCGCGCCTCCACCACCTGGTACGGGTCGATCAGGAAGTCCTTGCGGATCACCGGGAGCGCGCACGCGGCGCGCGCTGACTGCAGGTAGTCGGCATGGCCCTGGAAGAACTGCACGTCGGTGAGCACGGACAGGCAGGCCGCGCCGTGCGCCGCGTAGCTGACGGCGATCGCCGCCGGGTCGAACTGCGCGCGCAGCACGCCCTTGCTGGGGCTGGCCTTCTTGACCTCGGCGATGACGGCCGCGTCGCCGCGCGCCACCTTCGCGCGCATGGCCGCCGCGAACCCGCGCGGCGCGTCCTGGCCGCGCGCGAGTTCCTGCAGGTCGCCCAGGCTGCGGCGCGGGCGGGCGGCGGCGATCTCCTCGCGCTTGACCTCGACGATGCGTTGGAGGATGTCAGACATTGGACTTGAGCTTCTGGGTGACGGCCACGAACTGATCCAGCTTGGCCTGCGCGGCGCCCGCGGCCACCGCCTCGCGGGCGCGCTTGACGCCCTCGGACACCGACGCGGCCACGCCCGCGCAGTACAGCGCGGCGCCGGCGTTGAGCAGCACGATGTCGCGCACCGGGCCGTCCTCGTTGGCCAGCGCGCGGCGGATGCACGCCACCGATTCCTGCTGGTTGGCCACGCGCAGCACGCGCGAGTCGTACACCGGCAGGCCGAAGTCGCTGGGATGCACCACGTACTCGCGCACCTCGCCGTCCTTCAGCTCGCCCACCAGCGTCTCGCCCGACAGCGAGACCTCGTCCATGCCGTTCTGGCCATACACCACCATCACGTGCTCGGAGCCCAGGCGCTGCAGCACGCGCACCTGGATGCCCACCAGGTCGGGGTGGAACACGCCCATCAGCTGGTTGGGCGCGCCGGCCGGGTTGGTGAGCGGCCCCAGGATGTTGAAGATCGTGCGCACGCCCAGTTCCTTTCGAACGGGCGCGGCGTGCTTCATCGACGCGTGGTGGTTGGGCGCGAACATGAAGCCGATGCCCGTCTCCTGCAGGCAGGCGGCCACGAGCCCGGGGCTCAGGTTGATGTGGGCGCCCAGCGCCTCCATCACGTCGGCGCTGCCCGAGGTGGACGACACGCTGCGCCCGCCGTGCTTGGCCACGCGCGCGCCTGCCGCCGCGGCGACGAACACCGACGCCGTGGAGATGTTGAAGGTGTGCGAGCTGTCGCCGCCGGTGCCCACGATGTCGACGAGGTGCGTGCGGTCGAGCACCGGCACCGGCGTCGCGAACTCGCGCATCACGGTGGCGGCCGCGGTGATCTCGCCGATCGTCTCCTTCTTCACGCGCAGCCCGATCGCGAAGGCCGCGATCATCGTGGGCGACATCTCGCCGCTCATGATGCGGCGCATCAGCGCGAGCATCTCGTCGTGGAAGATCTCGCGGTGCTCGATGACGCGGGTCAGTGCTTCGGTGTCGGAGATCGGCATGCGGGACTCTCAGTTCAGAGCGCCGACGGCGCGGCGGATTTCGGCGATGGCGAGATCGATGCCGGCGGCGTCGACGTCGAGATGGGTGACGAAGCGCAGCTTGTACAGGCCCGTGCACAGCACGCCGCGCGAGCGCAGCTGGTCGACCAGCGAGTCGTGCGAGCCGCCCCATTTCGCCGCGGTACGCGCCTGCACCAGCGCGGGCGCGAGGTCGACGAACAGGATGTTGCTGGCCGGTGGCGCGAACGCGAGGCCCTCGATGCCGGCCAGCCCCGCGGCCAGGCGGCGCGCGTTCGCGTGATCCTCGCCCAGGCGCCGGACGTGGTGCTCCAGGGCGTGGGACGCGGCCGCCGCCAGCAGCCCGGCCTGGCGCATGCCGCCGCCGGCCATCTTGCGCACGCGTTTCGCGCGCGCGATCAATTCCCGGGAACCCACCAGCGCCGAGCCGACCGGCGCGCCCAGGCCCTTGCTGAAGCACACGGAGACGCTGTCGAACAGGTCGGCGATGGCCCGCGCCTCGGCGTACGGGTCGGTGCCGTGGGCCTCGGCCTGCGCGACCGCGGCATTGAAGACGCGGGCGCCGTCCAGGTGCGTGGCCAGGCCATGACGACGCGCGAGCGCGGTGGCGTCGCGCAGGTAGTCCATCGTCATCGGCTGGCCGCCGAAGGTGTTCTCCAGGGCGAGCAACCGGGTGCGGGCGAAGTGCGCGTCGTCGGGCTTGATCGCGGCTTCGATGTCGGCCAGCGCCAGCGAGCCGTCGGGCTGGTGGGCGATGGGCTGCGGCTGGATGCTGCCCAGCACCGCGGCGCCGCCGCCTTCCCAGCGATAGGTGTGCGCCATCTGGCCCACCAGGTACTCGTCGCCGCGCTGACAGTGGCTCATCAGTGCCGCGAGGTTGCTCTGCGTGCCGGTGGGCATGAAGAGCGCCGCCTCCTTGCCGAGCATCTGGGCGATGCGCTCCTGCAGCGCATTGACGCTGGGGTCGTCGCCGAAGACGTCGTCGCCCAGCGGGGCGGCGAACATCGCGTCGCGCATGGCCGGCGTCGGCCGCGTGACGGTGTCGCTGCGGAGATCGACGGCGGCGGTCATTGCACCGCGCTCAGGGAGAGGAAGTTGCGCAGCATCGCGTGCCCGTGCTCGGAGAGGATGGACTCCGGATGGAACTGCACGCCTTCCAGCGGCGTGCGCGTGCCCGCCAGGTGGCGATGGCGCACGCCCATGATCTCGCCGTCCTCGGAGCGCGAGGTGACCACCAGCTCGGACGGGCAGGTCTCGGGCTCGATGGCCAGCGAGTGGTAGCGGATCACGCTGAATTCGCGCGGGAGCCCCTTGTAGACGCCCTCGCCGTCGGTGGTGAGCGTGCTGGCCTTGCCGTGCATCTGGCGCTGCGCGCGCACGATCTTGCCGCCGAGGGCCGCGCCGATGGCCTGGTGGCCGAGGCACACGCCCAGGATCGGCAGCTTGCCGGCATAGGCCTGGATGGCCGCGACGCACACGCCGGCCTCGGCCGGCGAGCAGGGCCCGGGCGACAGCACCAGGTGGTCGGGCCTCATCGCGCCGATCTCCTCCACGCCGATCTCGTCGTTGCGCACGACCCGCACCTCCTGCCCGAGCTCGCCGAAATACTGCACGAGGTTGAATGTGAAGGAGTCGTAGTTGTCGATCATCAACAGCATGAGCGTTCCTGAATCTGGTGATCTTGGGAAAGGGATCGACTGGCGGGTTCCGCGGCTCGCGGAGCGGTCGATCGGGGTCTCTCGTCAGCCGCGGTGGCCCGCGACTCGGTCAAACGGGGCGCACGCCTTGCGGCGGCGCGACCCGGGCCGGGATCTTCACCAGCGCCAATGCCCGGTGCGGAAGATGGTCGAGAGTTGCTTCATGTCCGCACCATTCTAAGCGCGCCGCGCGGGGTTTGCGCACCGCCGCGCTTCGCATCGTTGCAAGCGTGTCTTTCGTGCGCGGCGCGGCGGTTGCGGCGAGTCCGGATCGCGCGGCGGGCTCGACCTCGCTAGGATGGGCCCAATTCCCGATTTGACCGGCCATGCCCTCGCCCGACGACCTCCCGCCCGACCAACCCGCCGCGTCCGCCGGCCTGCGCGCCCGCCCGCAGCCGCGCAAGCCGCGCCGCCGCGAGCCGGCCGCCGCCGCCGCCGCCGCGCAGCTGACGCCGCCGACCACGGACGAGCAGCTCGATCGCGCGGAGACCTGTTCGCGCTCCGGGCGGATCGACGAGGCCATCGCCATCTGCCTCGCGCTGCGCGCCACGCTGACGCCGCCCGCCGACACCCAGAGCATCGCCTGGTGCGATTTCGTGCTGGCGCTGAGCCACCTGAACGCCGGCCGCGCCAAGGAGGCCGTGATCGCGGGCTACCGCGCCGTCGGCAAGCTCGAGCCCGGCACCCGCCTGCTGCGCAGCCTCACCGTGCTGGCCTCGGCCACGGCGCGCACGGGCGACGCCGCCGGCGCGCTGGCGCTGCTGGAGCGCGCCAAGGGCCAGTTGCACCTGGTGCAGAGCCCGCGCGACCGGTGCCTGTTCTGGGCCAACAGCGGCACCACGTACCACGCCATCGGCGACATGGCGCAGGCGGTGAAGCACTCGATGCTCGCCGAAGGCCTGCTGCCCGAGTTCGACGACATCTACCTGCGCTCGGCCGTCAGGATGAACCTGCTGTTGCAGCGGCTGATCCTGGCGGTGGCCGACTGCAACGGCGTCGAGACGCCGGAACTCACCGAGCTGCTCTCGGCCTACTCGTCGCAGGTCGAGCGCCTGGTGGCCGCCGGCCAGCACTACCCGGTGGCCAAGGGCAGCGAGGACATCGCCGACGCCTACATCGCGCTCGGCAAGCACGAGAAGGCGCGCGAGGCACTGCAGATCGGCGTGAAGTCGGCCGACGCCGCCAAGGCCGGGCCCGACCGCGGCATCCTCGAGCTGCGCCTGGGCCGCATCGAGCGCCTGGCGGGCCAATACCGGCGTGCGCAGGCCCACATCGGGCTGGCGCTGGAGCTGCTTGCCGAGAGCGCGCTGCTCAAGGAGCTGGCCGAGGCCCACCTGGAGAACAGCCTGCTCAACGAGGAGCGCCAGCACTGGCGGGCCGCGCTCGACAGCTACCGCGAGTCGGCGCAGATCCGCGAACGCCTGCTTGTCGCGCAGTCGGACGCGCGCGCCCATGCGCTCACGGTGCGCTTCGAGTCGGAGCGCGCCCGCGGCGAAGGCTGATCACTGCACCAGCGAGGGCGTGGCCGCCTTCGACTGTCGCCACGCCTTCAGCTTGTCGAGCTTGGCCGAGTACAGGTCGTGGTCGGAGCGCTTGACGGCGTCTTCCATGGCCAGCGCCATCTCGCGGCGTGCCTCGTCGAGGCGATTCAGCTCGAAGTCGGCCACGGCCAGCGCGTAGTGGAACTCGTGATAGTCCGGGGCGCGGGCCAGCTCCTTGAGGAACAGCTCGCGCGCCTTCAGGTAGTCGCCCTGGTGAAGCGCCGTCTGCCCCTGCACGTACCAGTAGAACGGCGGCGTGGGCTCGATGGCGGCCAGGCGCGCCTTGACCTTCTCGGCCTCGGCGGTGCGGCCCAGGTCGTGCAGCGCCTGCGCGTAGTTCGCCAGAAGGCGCGGATTGTCGGGCGCCGCGTCCAGGGCGAACTTCAGCGCGCGCTCGGCGTGGGTGGCGTCGCCGCGACGCAGGTAGATCACGCCCAGCGTGTTGTACGCGCTCAGGAATTGCGGATCGCGCCGGATCGCCTCGCGCACTCGCCAGTAGGCGTCGTCGAGCTGGTCGCGCACCATGGCCTCGGCGGCGCGATTGTTCATGAACATCGCGATGACGGTGTCCTCGGAGATGGCGCGCGCCCTGCGCACGCCGTCGCCCGGCATGAAGTCGATGGTGTAGATGTCGGTGCGGTCGAACTTGCCGATCGTGTCGACGTAGTGCTTCTCCAGCATCAGGTTCACGTGGCCGCTGAAGAAGTACATGCCGCCCGAGCGGCTCCACATGTCGTCGGCCACCACCTGCTGGTAGGTCACCTTCAGGTTGAGGGCCTTGGCGAAGGCGCCGGTCATGATGACCAGCGACAGGCAGTTGCCCTGGCGCGCCTGGAACGCCTCGGCCGCGGTGCGCGTGGTGCTGGAGTCGTACTCGAGCTGCAGCTTGCTGCGGTCGTACAGCGCCTCGGCGATCGCCTCGCGCATGCCCGTGTTCCGGGCCATGGGCGCGACGTATTGATCCAGGTAGGCCTGCATCTCGGGCGTGAGCCGGAACACGTCGGCGGGATCGATCGGCTCCCGGGCCGGCGCCACTTGCGCGTCGTCGAACAGGTCGGGCACCACCGGCGACAGCGTCGGGCCGACGGTGGCGCAACCGGCCAGCAGGCCGATGGCGGCGGCGGCGGCGGCGGCGACGGCCACGGCGAGGCGGGCGGGCGCGGCGGCGCGGCGGCCGCGGGCGAACAAGGACGAGCGGAACATCGACATGGCGAACTCCTCGGCTTGCTGTGTCCGCGCACGACGGGCGCGCGCAGATCCCGACACTGACTATGCGCCTTCCGGGCGCGCTGGCAAGAGCAGGCTCCTCAGAACCCTTCCTCGACCAGCTCGGCCGCGCGCAGCAGCGCGCGCGCCTTGGCCTCCGTCTCGCGCCATTCCATCTCCGGCACCGAATCTGCCACGACGCCGGCGGCCGCCTGCACGTAGAGCGTGTTGTTTTGCACGATCCCCGTGCGAATCGCGATGGCCACGTCCATGTCGCCCGCGAAGCTCAGGTAGCCGCAAGCCCCGCCGTAGATGCCGCGCTTGACCGGCTCGAGCTCGTCGATGATCTCCATCGCGCGAATCTTGGGCGCGCCGCTGAGCGTGCCGGCCGGGAAGGTGGCGCGCAGCACGTCCATGTTGGTCAGCCCCGGCTTGAGCAGGCCTTCCACGTTGCTGACGATGTGCATCACATGCGAGTAGCGCTCCACGACGAACGCGTCGGTCACCTTGACGCTGCCGGTCTGCGAGATGCGGCCGATGTCGTTGCGCGCCAGGTCGATCAGCATCAGGTGCTCGGCGCGCTCCTTCGGATCCTCGAGCAGCTCCTTCTCGATGGCCACGTCGGCCTCGGGCGACGCGCCGCGCGGGCGCGTGCCCGCGAGCGGGCGGATCGTGATCTTCTCGCCCTCGGCCACATGCTCGTGGCGCACCAGGATCTCGGGCGAGGCGCCCACGATCTGGAACGTGCCCATGTCGTAGAAGTACATGTAGGGCGACGGGTTGAGCGAGCGCAGCGCGCGGTACAGGCTCAGCGGCGATTCGGTGTAGCGCTTCTGCAGGCGCTGGCCCACCTGCACCTGCATCATGTCGCCGGCAGCGATGTACTCCTTGGCCTTGAGCACCGCCTCGATGTAGGCGTCCTTGGAGAACTCGCGCTGCACCGCGTACGACGGCCCGCGCTTGACGGCCGGCGCGGTGACCGAATAGCGCAGCTTGTCGGAGAGCTCGCCCAGGCGCTTCTTCGCCGCGAAGAACGCGTCCGCCTTCGACGGGTCCGCATAGACGATCAGGTACAGGCGCCCCGACAGGTTGTCGATGACCGCCAGTTCCTCGGTCTGCAGCAGGAGGATGTCGGGCGTGTCGAGGCCGCCCGGCTTGGCGGTGCCGGCCAGCCTGGGCTCGATGTAGCGCACGGCGTCGTAGCCGAAGTAGCCCGCGAGGCCGCCGCAGAAGCGCGGCAGGCCCGGACGCAGCGCCACCTTGAAGCGCTTCTGGAACGCCTCGATGAAGTCGAGCGGGTTGCCTTCATGCGTCTCCACGACCGCGCCGTCGGTGACGACCTCGGTGCGCAGGCCGCTCGCCTGCACCCGCGTGCGCGCCGGCAGGCCGATGAACGAGTAGCGCCCGAAGCGCTCGCCGCCGACGACGGATTCGAGCAGGAAGCTCTGCGATTGCCCGCCGGCCAGCTTCAGATACAGCGACAGCGGCGTCTCGAGGTCGGCGAACGCCTCGAAGATCAGCGGGATGCGGTTGTAACCCTGTGCAGCGAGGCTTTGGAATTCGAGTTCGGTGATCACGTTGGAAGACTCCGGTGGCCGGGGGCGCAGCGACGTTGTCGTCGGTGAGGGGGCTGCGCCGCGGCGAAGATTCTCGACGACGCATGGCCTTCGGTGGCGCACGACGTCGTTCCTGGGTGCACGCGCGGGGCTGCGCCACCGCGGTGCGGCGCCGGCGCACCGCGACAGTGCCCGGATGGGGCGGTCAGCGGCGGCAGGCGCGCACGTTCATCACGAACGGCGTCGCCAGACCCAGGCTCCCTGGTCGTGCGACCGCACCGCGCACGCTTTCGCGACGGTGCAGGAGGAGTGGAGGCCGACGGTCATGCGACCCAGTTTAGCCGATGGTTCCGCCCGCTCGCCAGCGGCCAGGCAACGCCGTTGACGCGGGCTCGCTTCGAGCCGCGCGAAGCCGCCGCGCGATGGTGCGCGGACGGGCACGGACAGACGCCCGCACCCGCGTTGGAGGCCGGAAATACCCGGCGCAAGGTGACGGAATGCGCATTCCGAGGGGTTTGGCAATCCCTTTTCCGCGGCACGAGCCTTGCATGCAGTTACTTGTCGCTAAACTTCACGGCAATGCTGCGTTTTCGTCGTCGGGACGCAGCCTGCCTTCCGGGATTCAACCTGCACGATGGAGCCAGAAGCCTCGTCGCTGCGCCTGCAACGTGTCACTTGAGCACGATCGCCATGACTGATCTGAGAACCATCGCGCGCTGCGTCCTGATGCTGGGCGGCGTCGCCGCCGGCACGGCGGCGATGGCCCAGGCCATGGCGCCGTCGGCCGCCGCCTCCGCGGCCGCCGAGAAGGCGCAGAAGGAAACCGACCGGACCATGTACTGGATCCGCGTGCTGGCCGCCACGCCCGCCCCCAAGGCCGCGCCCCGGCCCGCCGTCGCGCCGGCGCCCGCGCCGCAGGCCAAGGCGCCCGCCCCCGCGCCCGAACGGGTGAAGGTCGCCGCCGCCGCGCCGGCACCCACGCCGGCGCCGGCCGCGGCCGGCCCGAGCAGCACCGAGCTCGCCAACGCGACGCCGGCGTCCGTCGTCGCCGCCACGCCGGCCGCCCCGGCGCCCTCGCTGGCAGCCGCCACCGGCAACGCCAGCGCGATGAGCTCCGGCGGCCTCGACGCCGGCGTGTCGTCGGCAGGCGTCGCCGCCGGCATCGCCGCCCCCGCCGCCACCGCGCCGCAGGTCGACCTGCCGCCGGTGGAGGAGGAGCCGGATCCGGGCCTGATCATGATCAAGTCGGCCGACCCGCAATTCCCCGTCGCCACGATGCGCCGGCTGCGCAAGGGCGAGGTCGAGGTGAAGTTCGAGGTGAACCCGGACGGCGTCGTCGACGTCGTGACGGTGACCAAGACCACCAACGCCGGTCTGAACGCCGCCGCGATGGACGCCGTCAAGCAATGGCGCTTCAAGCCCACGCCCAAGGGCCACACGGCGGCCGTGGCGCTGGCGTTCAACCTCGATACCTGAGGCGGACGCGCTCTCCCGAAAGGCGGCCCGCGGGCCGCTTCTTCGTTGGCGCGCCGCCGCCGCGTCAAGCGAGGTCGTCGAGCCTGTCGATCACGCGATCCGGCCGCGCGTCGGCCACCGGTTCGCCGTGGTTGTAGCCGTAGCCCACCAGCACCACCGGGCAGCCGGCGGCGCGCGCGGCCTCGCAGTCGTTGCGCGAGTCGCCCACCATCAGCGTCCGCGCGGGCGGCGTGCCCAGCGCCTCGCAGGTCTTGAGAAGCGGCAGCGGGTCGGGCTTGTGGCGCTCGAACGAGTCGCCGCCGAACACGTGCTCGAACGACGGCAGCAGGCCCTTGGAATCCAGCAGCGCCAGCGCGAACGCGCGCGGCTTGTTGGTGACGCAGGCCAGCTTCCAGCCGCGCCCGCGCATCGCCGCCAGCCCCTCGCGCACGCCCGGGTAGACCTCGGCGTGCGTGCCGTTGACGTCGGCGTAGTGGCGCTGGTAGTGCGTCCACGCCGTGGCCAGCAGGTCGGGCGCGCCGCCCGCGTGCGCGAGGGTCTGCGTGAGAAGGTGCATGCTGCCGCGGCCCACGGTGCGCGCGATGAACGCGCGGTCCACGGGCCGCAGGCCGAGGTCGGCGAGCGTGCGCGAAAGCGCCTGCTCGAAGTCGCCGACGGTGTCGATCATCGTGCCGTCGAGGTCGATGATGGCGACGGACAGCGTGTCCAGCTCGAGGGGTGTCGTGGTCATCGGCGCCATTGTCGACGCATCCCGCGACGGCCCGCATGCGCTTGCGGCCAGAATGCGGCTTGTCCGAGTTCCCCAGAGGTTCCCAGCATGCGCAAATCCGCCTCCGTCCGCCGCCTGGCCCCCGCGCTCGTCCTGGCGCTCGCCGCGATCGCCTGCGCCGAGCCCATCGGCGACGTCGACACCGCCTTCCAGTGGATCGGCCCCGACCACAAGATCGTCGTCGAGGCCTACGACGACCCGAAGGTGGTGGGCGTCACCTGCTACGTGTCGCGCGCCAAGACCGGTGGCCTCAAGGGCGCGCTGGGGATCGCCGTGGACAAGGCCGAGGCGTCCATCGCCTGCCGCCAGGTGGGGCCCATCTCCGTCAGGCAGCCGCTGCCGCAGCAGGAAGAGGTGTTCAACGAGCGCCTGAGCCTGCTGTTCAAGCGCCTGCGCATCGTGCGCATGGTCGACCGCGCGCGCAACACGCTGGTGTACCTGACCTACTCGGATCGCCTCGTCGACGGCTCGCCGCAGAACGCCGTGACGGCCGTGGCCGTGGACCGCGGCACGCCGATCCCGCTCAGGTAGGCTTCCTGGCGGGCCGGCCCAGCGCGTGGCCCAGGCGCGCCACGAGGTCGGCCAGGTCGTTGCGCAGCGCCTCGAGTTCGCCGCGCAGCTGCGCGTCGCCCGCCTGCCAGGCGCGCTCGCCGCGCACCATCGTGTCGATGTGGCGCGCGGCGTTCTCGAGCCCGATGGCGCCGAGCGCCGCGGCGGCGCCCCCCATCGAGTGGATCTCGCGCCCGGCGGCCTCGCGCGTGGCGCCGGGCGCGCCGGCGATGAACCGGTCGACGGCAGCCAGGCCGTCGCCGTACAGGTCGACGAAGTAGCCCAGCGCCTGCATGTACAGCGCGCGCTTGCCGGCGAACAGGCTCATGCCGCGCACGACGTCCAGCGCGTCGATCGGCTCCAGCACGTCGGTTTCCAGCCGCGCCGGCGGAGGCGCCGGCGCATCGACCGGCGCCGCGCGCGGCTCCTTGCGAGACTCGTCCAGCCAGCGCAGCATCTTCTCGTACAGCGCGGCCGGGTTCACCGGCTTGCCGATGTGGTCGCTCATGCCGGCCGCCAGGCACGCATCGCGATCGGCGCCGAACGCGCTGGCCGTCATCGCGACGATGGGCGTCGCGTCGAGCTGCGGCAGCGCGCGTATCAGCCGCGTCGCCTCCAGGCCGTCCATCTCGGGCATCTGCATGTCCATCAGGATCAGGTCGTAGGCGCCGCGGCGCGCCATGTCGACCGCGATGCGGCCGTCGCCGGCCACTTCCACCTGCAGGCCGACCAGGCGCAGCAGCTCGGTGGTGAGCTCCTGGTTGAGGCGGTTGTCGTCGGCGATCAGGACGCGGGAACCGCGATGGCGCTCCTCGAGCATCTGCTCCACGCCGCGGCTTGCCACCATCGCGTGGCGCGGCGCGGGCGCCGCCTCGTGCTGGCTGCCCGAGGCCTGCAGCCGCGCCGTGAACCAGAACTCGCTGCCGCGCCCGGGTTCGCTCTCCACGCCCACCTCGCCGCCCATCAGCTGCACCAGCTCGCGCGCGATCGACAGGCCCAGCCCGGTGCCGCCGAAACGGCGCGTGGTGGAACCGTCGGCCTGCTCGAACGGGCTGAACAGGCGTTGCCGCGCTTCGGGCGCGATGCCCACGCCCGTGTCGCGCACGGTGAAACGGATCGTCCATTCGGCGCCCGCCCGCGCGACCACGCCGCAGTGCAGCACGACGCTGCCGCGCGCCGTGAACTTCACCGCGTTGCTCAGCAGGTTCACGAGGATCTGCGACAGCCGCAGCGCGTCGCCGCGCAGGGCCTGCGGCAGGTCGCCGCGGTCCACCGTCAGCGCCAGGCCCTTGCGGCGCGCGCCGTCGGTGACCAGTGCCGTGGCGCGCGCCAGCAGCGCATCCACGGAGAAGTCCACCGGCGCCAGCACCAGCTTGCCCGCGTCGATCTTGGACAGGTCGAGGATGTCGTTGATGATGTCGAGCAGGTGCATCGCCGCGTCGCCCACCTTGGCAAGGCGGTCGGCGGTGAGGGGTTCGTGCTCGTCGCGCAGCATGAGGTGCGTGAGCCCGATGATCACGTTCATCGGCGTGCGGATCTCGTGGCTCATGTTGGCGAGAAAGGCCGACTTGGCCTGCGCCGCGTCCTCGGCCACGTCGCGCGCGGCCACCAGTTCGAGGTTGAGCGTCTGCAGGTCGGCCTGCGCGCGCTTGGAGGCGGTGATGTCGGTGGCGAGCTTGAAGAAGCCGCGCACCTCGCCGCGCTGGATGTCGGGAATGTATTGCACCTCCCAGATCCCGTGGCGCCCGTCGCCGCTGACCTCTTCGCTCTCGAACTTCTGCGGGCTGCCGGCCAGCGCCAGGTTCGCGAACGCGAGCCGGTCGGTCGAAGGATCCTGTCCGAAGATCTCGGCGTTCGTCTTGCCGAGGACCTGCTCCAGGGACTTGCCGAACCAGTCGCAGTAGACCTTGTTGGCGAAGCGGCAGCGCTGCTCGCGATCCCAGTAGGCCACGCGCACCGGCAGGTTGTCGGCGATGCCGCGCGTGAACGACTCGGCCTGGATCAGCTTGGTGTTGAGCTCCTGCAGCCGGCGTTCGCTGCGCCGCATCTCGGTGACGTCGGTGGCGATGAAGAAGTAGCCACGGATGTCGCCGTCCACCACGTCCGGCAGGCGGTAGATCCAGAAGTTGCCCACCCGGCCGTCGGCGCCGCGCATCTCGGCCGGCGTGCCCATGGCCTCGCCGCGCAGCACCTTCGCGATCACGTCCTCGTTGGACTGCAGCATCGCGTCGCCCACCGACTCGCGGCTATCGTGGTCCAGCACCTCCTCGCGCGTCTTGCCGAACCAGTCGAGCCAGGCCCGGTTGGCGAACTGCAGCTTTCGATGGCGATCGACGTAGGCCAGCAGCGTGGGCTGGTGGTCGGTCATCGTCTGCGCGAAGTTCTCGCTCTGGATGCGCGCGGCGACGGCGGCCTCGAGCTCGCGCGTGCGCTCGTGCACGAGCTCCTCGAGGCGGTCGCGGTGGCGCTCGAGCTCGGCGGCGGCGTGCTTGCGCTCGGCGATGTCGCGCAGCACGCCCAGCACCGCCGGCCGGCCCTGGAACTCGGTGCGGTTGGCCACGAGCTCGAACTCCGCGAGGCGGCCGTCCTTGCGCAGGAACTGGACCTCGTAGGTGCGCACCGGCTCGGGCCCGCTGCCCACGCGTCCCTTGAAGCGCTCGTTCCACACCGCCAGCAGCGCGGGGGAGATCACGCGCTCGAAGGGCAGGCCGGTGAACTCGTCGCGCTCGTATCCCAGCCGCTCGAGAAGCAGCCGGTTCGCGTAGACGAAGCGGTAGTCCTGGGCGACGAAGACGCCGTCGGCCAGGGCGTCCATCAGCGTGCGGTTGGTGCTCTCGCTGACGCGCAGCGCTTCTTCCACGCGGCGCGCCTCGGTGACGTCGGTCATCGACAGCAGGCCGCCGCGGACCGTGCCCGAGCCGTCGCGAACGGGCTCGCAGTTGACGTCCAGCCAGCGCACGCGGTCGTCCGTGATCTTCATGCCCAGCAGCGCGTGGCGCACCGCCTGGCCGGTGGCCAGCACGACGGCGATGGGGATCTGGTCGGGCGGCACCGCCTGGCCGTGCACGTCGACCGCCTGCCAGTCGTCCAGCCGGTAGTGGCGCAATTGCACGAACGTGGCCCCGAGCAGGCGCTCGGCGGCCGGGTTGACGCCCTTCAGGCGCGCCTGTTCGTCGAAGATCATCACGCCCTCGGTGAGCGATTCGATCATCGTTCGGTAGCGCTCCTCGCTGCCGCGCAACGCGGCCATCGCGGCGCGCTGGCGCGAGATGTCGTGGAAGACGCCCAGCATGGCCGGGCGGCCGTTCCAGTCGACGCGCGTGGCGGACACGGCCAGATGCCGCATCCGGCCGTCGGGCAGCGCCAGGCGGTATTCGCTGTAGTCCTCCTCGATGCGGCCGGCCACGATGGCCGCCAGCGTCTCGGCGGGCCGATGGCGCTCGTCGCTCGACAGCAGTGTCGACAGATCGATGCCCGCCAGCGCCGCCGGGTCGCGGCCCAGCATCCTCGCCGCGCGGGCGTTGGCGTAGGCAATGCGATCGTCCTGCAGCACCACGACGCCGGCCGCGAGGCTGCCGATCACCCGGCCCAGCGCGGCCTCCTCGGACCCACGCAGTTCAGCTTCGCTCATCTGCCCGGCTCTCCCCGCGCCGCCCAACCCAGGATTCAGGCCTCGCGCCGCAGCAGGTAGACGGTGAAGCCGGTACGGCCGCCGTCCTGCCACGAGCGCTCGCAGCGCCACTGCGCCGCGTGCGCCATGCGCAGGAACTGGCCGGGAGAGTACTTGTAGCAGTTTTCCGTATGGATGGTCTCGCCCTCCGCGAACGCGAACGTGCGTCCGCGCACGCGCACCTCGTGCGCGCGCCGGCTCACCAGGTGCATCTCGATGCGGCCCTGGTGCGGGTCGTGGCGCGCGAGGTGGCGGAAGTCGCGGCGGTCGAACGCGCCCTCCAGCTCGCGGTTGATCCGGTCGAGCAGGTTCAGGTTGAACTCGGCGGTGACGCCCGCGGCGTCGTCGTAGGCCGGGATCAGCAGCGCCGGATCCTGGGTGGTGTCCACGCCGATCAGCAGGCGCGAACGGGGGCCCAGCGTGCGCCCGAGCTGGGCCATCAGGGCTACCGCGGCGTCGGGCGTGAAGTTGCCGATCGTCGAGCCGGGGAAGAAGCCCAGGTTGCCGGCGCTGTCGACCGCGTCGCGGCCGGCGGAGGGCAACGCGAAGGGCTGCGTGAAGTCGGCCACCACCGGCTGCACCGACAGGCTCGGGAAGTCGCGCGCGAGGCCGGCGGCGGCGGCCCGCAGGAAGTCCGACGAGATGTCCACCGGCACGTAGCGCCCGAGCGAGCCCAGCGCCGCCAGCAGCAGCCGGGTCTTGCGGCTGGAGCCGCTGCCGATCTCCACGAGACTGTGCACGCCGCCGATCTCGCTTTCCAGCTCGGGCGCCAGGCCGGCCAGCAGGCGGGTCTCCGTGCGCGTGGGGTAGTACTCGGCGACCTCGGTGATCTCCTCGAACAGCTCGGAGCCGCGGCGGTCGTACAGCCAGATGCTGGGGATGTGCTTCTGGTCGTCGTCCAGGCCCTCCAGCACGTCGGCCTCGAACTGCGGGTCGACGCGGAAGGCCGGCGTGAGCGGCGTGACGTTGTAGCGCGCGGACAGCTCGGCGTTCGCCCACTGGAATTCTGGTTTCATGAGTCCTCCGCGAGGCGCAGCCCGCTGAACTGCCAGCGCTGCCCGGGTTGAAAGAAGTTGCGATAGCTCGCCCGCAGGTGGCTGCGCGGCGACGCGCACGAGCCGCCGCGCAGCACGTACTGGCCGTTCATGAACTTGCCGTTGTATTCGCCCACGGCGCCGGCGGCGACGCGGAAGCCGGGATAGGCCACGTAGGGGCTGGCCGTCCATTCCCACACGTCGCCGAACATCTGCCGCGGCCCGGCGCCGGACGCGGAGGCCGGCAGGGGCCGCCACGCGCCGCGCTCGACGAAGTTGCCCTCGATGGCCAGGCCGCGCGCCGCATGCTCCCACTCGAACTCCGTGGGCAGCCGCTTGCCGGCCCAGCGCGCGTACGCGTCGGCCTCGAAGAAGCTGACGTGTGCGACGGGGGCTTCGGAATCGCGCGGCCGCAGGCCGTCCAGCGTCATCTGCAGCGGCGCGCCGTCGGCGCCGTCCTCCCAGTACAGCGGCGCCTGCCAGCGCTGCGCCTGCACCGTGTCCCAACCGTCCGACAGCCACGGCCGCGGATCGCGATAGCCGCCGGCGTCGACGAACGCCTGCCACTCGCGGTTGGTCACGGGCCGCGCCGCGAGCCGGAACGGGCGCAGCGCGACGACGTGGCGCGGCGACTCGTTGTCGAACGCGAAGGCGGCGCCGGCATGGCCCGCCTCCACGTTGCCGCCGTCGAACGCGATCCACTCCTGGGCGCAGGCCGCGGCCGGCATCGCGGCGGCGGGGTTCGACACGCGCACGGCCGGCCGCAACGGGTTCTGCGCGAACAGGTGCAGCAGGTCGGTGAGGATCAGCTCCTGGTGCTGTTGCTCGTGGTGCAGTCCCAGTTCCACCAGCGCGCCGGCGTCCTCGGACACGCGGCCGCCGAGGAAGTCGGCCATCGCGTGGTCGACGTGCGCGCGCCAGGCCAGCACCTCGGCCAGCGCCGGCCGCGTCAGCAGCCCGCGGCGCGGCCGATCGTGGCGCGCGCCGACGGCGTTGTAGTACGAGTTGAACAGGAAGCCGAAGCGCTCGTCGAAGCGCCGGTAGCCCCGGCCCCGGGCGGCGAGCACGAACTGCTCGAAGAACCAGGTGGTGTGCGCGAGGTGCCACTTGGCCGGGCTCGCGAACTCCGCCGATTGCGGCGTGAGGTCGGCATCGCCGAGTCCGTCCACGAGGCGCAGCGTGGCCTCGCGGACGCGACGATAGGCATCGATCGAAGGCGTCATCGTCATCCGGGCAGAGAAGGCGCGACGGGAGCCGCGGGAAAGGCATCGGGAACGGCGCTGACGGGCGCCACCTCCGGCTCTCGGGCCGGGAGGGCCATGCTAGGGGCAAACGTCGCGCCGTGCCGTGACCCGCCGCTGCGCGACCATGGTGTCAGCAGGGGACATTGCGCGCGCGGGCCCGCCTCCACCGTCGGTCGCGCGACGGTCGGCAAACCTTACAGCCGGGAGATGACAGGTCGCGCGCCCTCGCGGACGCGCCGGCCTCAGGCGGCCAGTTCGGCGCGCATCTCGGCGATCGCGCGGGCGTAGTCCTTCTGCCCGAAGATGGCGCTGCCGGCCACGAAGGTGTCGGCGCCGGCGTCGGCCGCGGCGCGGATGTTGTCGGCCTTGATGCCGCCGTCCACTTCCAGGCGGATGTCGCGGCCGGACGCAGCTATCACCTTGCGCAGCTTCTCGATCTTGCGCAGCGCGCTGGGGATGAAGCTCTGGCCGCCGAAGCCCGGGTTCACGCTCATCACGAGCACCAGGTCCACCTTGTCGATCACCCACTCCAGGATGTCGATGGGCGCGGCCGGATTGAAGACGAGGCCCGCCTTGCAGCCCTCGGCCTTGATCAGCTGCAGCGTGCGGTCGACGTGCGTGCTGGCGTCGGGGTGGAAGCTGATCAGGTCGGCGCCCGCCTTGGCGAACTGCTGCGCCAGCGCGTCGACCGGCGAGATCATCAGGTGCACGTCGATGGGCACCGGCGTGCCGTCGGCGCGCACCGCGTGCTTCTTCAGCGCCTGGCAGATCATCGGGCCGAAGCTGAGGTTGGGCACGTAGTGGTTGTCCATCACGTCGAAGTGGATCCAGTCGGCGCCGGCCGCGATCACGTCGGCGAATTCCTGGCCGAGACGGGCGAAATCGGCGGACAGGATGGACGGGGCGATGCGGTAGGTGGGCTTCATGCTGTGCGGACGTGGGACGGCTGGCGGAAGGCCCGATTTTAGGGTTCGCGAGCGGGTCGCGCGCGCCGCTCCACGGGAGACAGCCGCTTATGCATCAGAATGCGGCGATGCAACGCCCCGAACTCAGCTGCAGCGTCGTCACGCGATTCCTGCCCGACCAGTCGTCCAGCCCGGACGAGATCTACGCATTCGCGTACACCATCACCATCCGCAACACCGGCGAGGTCACCGCCCAGGTGATCGGCCGGCACTGGGTCATCACCCACGGCAGCGGCCAGGTGGAGGAGGTGCGCGGGCTGGGCGTGGTGGGCCAGCAGCCACTGCTCAAGCCCGGCGAGCAGTTCGAGTACACGAGCTGGACGCGCATCACGACCCCGCGCGGCAGCATGCGCGGCGAGTTCTTCTGCATGACCGACGAGGCCGAGCCCTTCGAGGCGCCCATCGCGGCGTTCCCGCTCGCGATCGCGCAGGCGTTGCACTAGTGTCGTGAGTTGGAAGTTCGTTGAAGAATCCCGCCCAGAATGACCGCAGCCGTCGTTGCGGTGCTCGCGGGGCATCGAGCCCCGCTCCGCGCCGCGCCTAGTCTGCGGCCATTCTGGACGGGA
>JABCYW010000107.1 GCA_013289985.1 Betaproteobacteria bacterium
GTTGCTGTTGGAGCTGGTGGGGCTGCCCACCACGATCACGATGTCGACCTTGGGCGCCATGAACTTCACCGCGTCCTGGCGGTTCTGCGTGGCGTAGCAGATGTCCTGCTTCTTGGGCTCGCGGATGTGCGGGAAGCGCGCCTTGACGGCCTCCAGGATCTCGCGCGCGTCGTCCACCGACAGCGTGGTCTGCGTGACCACCGCCAGCTTCGTGGGATCGTTCGGATGCACGCCGGCGACGTCCGACACCTCCTCGACGAGGTAGATGCCGTCGCTCAGCTGGCCCATCGTGCCCTCGACCTCGGGGTGGCCCTTGTGGCCGATCATGATGAACTCGTAGCCCTCGCGCGCGAGCTTCGAGACCTCGACGTGCACCTTGGTCACCAGCGGGCAGGTGGCGTCGAACACGGAGAAGCCGCGCTGTGCCGCCTCCTCGCGCACGGCCTTGCTCACGCCGTGGGCCGAGAACACGAGCGTGGCGCCGGGCGGCACGTCGGCCAGGTCCTCGATGAAGACCGCGCCCTTGTTCTTCAGGTCGTTGACGACGAAGGTGTTGTGCACGATCTCGTGGCGTACGTAGATGGGGCGGCCGAACTTCTCGAGCGCGCGCTCGACGATCTCGATGGCGCGATCGACGCCGGCGCAGAAGCCGCGCGGCTGGGCGAGCAGCACCTCGTCCACGAACTTGCCCTGGTCGGTGGCAGCGTCGCTCATCACATCACCCCGATCAGCTGCGCTTCGAACGTCACCGGCTGGCCGGCCAGCGGGTGGTTGAAGTCGAACAGCAGCCAGTCGGTGCCCTCCTCGCGCACGACGCCGGCGAACTTGCTCGCGCCGTCGGGCGTGGGGAACTCCACGACGTCGCCCACGCGGTATTCCTCGCTGGCGTCGCCGTGCTGGGCCAGCAGGCTGCGCTTGACCCGCTGCAGCATGTCGGGGTTGCGCTGGCCGTAGGCGGCGCCGGCCTCCAGGTGCCACGTCATGCGCGACCCCTCCTCCATGCCCACCAGGCAGGCCTCGATGGCCGGCGCCAGCTGGCCCGCGCCCAGCGACAGCGTGGCGGGCTTGTCGTCGAACGTGCTGACGACTTCGGCGCCGTCGGGGCCGCAAAGGCGGTAGTGCAACGTCAGAAACGAGTCGGGCTGGACGATGTTCACGAATATGAGGCAGTTGGGCAGGCTGGGCCTGCAGGGGTGCGCACGACACTGGGAGGCCGGCTTCCCGGGGCGCGCCTTCAGGCGCCTCTCCCAGGACGAAACCCGATTTTACCCGCCACGCCCCCCTGCCATGTCGATCAAGGAATTGCCCCGCGCCACGCGCCCGCGCGAGAAGCTGCTCGCCCACGGCGCGCCGGCCCTCGCCGACGTCGAGCTGCTGGCACTGCTGTTGCGCACCGGCTCGCGCGGGCTGGGCGTGCTGCAGCTGGCCGAAAGGCTGATCGGCGACTTCGGCGGCCTGGCCGGCCTGCTGCACGCGTCGCCGGCCGAGCTGGCCCGGGCGCCGGGGCTGGGGCCGGCGAAGCGCGCCGAGCTGGCGGCGGTGCTGGAGATCTCGCGCCGCGTGCTCGCGCAGCAGCTGAAGGCGGCGCCGATCTTCGATTCCCCGCAGAAGGTGAAGGACTACGTCGCCCTGCGGCTGGGGGCGTTGACGCACGAGGTCTTCGCGGTGATCTTCCTGGATTCCCAGCATCGCCTCATCGAGATGCAGGAACTCTTTCGCGGCACGCTGGCGCAGACGAGCGTCTATCCGCGGGAGGTGCTTCGGCAAGCCCTGCTGCTGAACGCGGGCGCCGCGATCCTGGTGCACAACCACCCATCGGGCGTCGCCGAACCGTCGCGGGCGGACGAGGCGTTGACGCAGTCGCTGTCCGCGGCCCTGCGGGTGATCGAGGTGCGGGTGCTGGATCACCTGGTGGTGGGCGCCGGGTGCGTGGTGAGCTTTGCTGAGCGCGGGCTTCTCTAGTTTCTTGATGGTTGACGGGTCACGCTTCGCGCAGGTGGCCGTTACCCGCTGCGCCAAGGTGGGCGCGCACTTGGCTCGACGTCAAACGGGCGCCTGAATCCGGCCTGGACGGCCGGATTCCGAGGGCACTCGTTCAAGGTTCGTCCGCGTGTGCACGCGGGCCGCGCTCGGCGCCGTTGGCACACGCGACGATGCCCTCGACGGCCCGGTTTGCCATCTCCCCAAGTACACGCCCACCTCGCCGCCGGTTCACCCAGGCGGTTGGGACAAACACAGCTCTCCGTTTTTAAATGGTGATGTGGCATCGCCGGGCCATCGAGGCCGCGGCGATGCCCGCGGCCAACCCGGTCACGGGGCGCCGGGCCTGACGCGAACATCACCTCGAGGCGCCGGTGCTCCTTCTCGAGTCCGACGATGTGCGTCGCCTGCGGCGCCGCGCAAAGCGCTTCGGCAGGCCGCACGGATGATCGAAGAAGTCCGAGCCGCGCAGCGCCGCAGGCGCGCGCTTCGTCAAGCACGAGAAGGAACGCCGACATCGTGGCCCGTGGTTCGCGTCAGGCCCGGCGCCCGGTGTCGATGTCGGCCGCGGGCATCGTCGCGGCCTCGATGGCCCGACGATGCCGAAGTACCTTTAAATGAGGGAAGCAGTATTTGTCCCAACTGCCTGGGTGAACCAGCGTCGAGGTGGGCGTGTACTTGGGGAGACGGCAAACCGGGCCGTCGAGGGCGTCGCGGCGCGTGGCAAAGGTTCCGAGCGCGGCCCGCAAGCACGCGCGGACGAACTTTGAGCGAGTGCCCTCGGAATCCGGCCGTCCAGGCCGGATTCAGGCGCCCGTTTGACAGCGAGCCAAGTGCGCGCCCACCTTGGCGCAGCGGGTAACGCCGGCCTGCGCGAAGCGTGACGACATTCAATGCCCGGCCAGGCGCTTGACGGCGGTGCCGTCGGCCACGAACTCGATCAGCCCCGAGTGCAGTGGATCTCGTTGCCGGACAGTCCGGAGATGCGGGTCTTGCAGGCCATGGGAACTCCTCGCCAGATTTCGGGAACGATCGTGCCCGCGCAGTGTCCACCAGGAATCGGGGACATCTCGGGCTCGGCGAAAATGGGGCCTGGATCAGATGAGGACGGTTTCTTGAAGATGCGCAGCTTGCAGGATCTGGGCGCCATGCGCGAGGCGCTCGCACGCGGGCAGCGCGAGGCGGCCGAGGCCGCGCGCCTGGCCGCCGAGGAAAAGGCGCGGCTCGATCGCGAGCGGCGCCAGTTCGAGCTGGCGGTGGGCGCGGTCAAGCCGGTGAAGGCCGCGCCGCGCGCCGACCTGCGTCCGGAGCCGCCGCCGGCGCACCCGCGCCAGAAGGAGCTCGACGAGGCGCGGGCGCTGGCCGAGGCCATGTCCGACGAGGTCGACGTGGAGTCGCTGCTGCTCACCGACGACGGCCTGGGCTTTCGCCGGCCGGGCGTGTCGCTCGACGTGCTGGGCCAGCTGCGCAAGGGCAAGTGGTCCATCCAGGACCAGCTCGACCTGCACGGGATGCGCCGCGACGAGGCCCGCGAGGCCGTGGGCGCCTTCATCCGCGGCGCCGAGCAGCGCGGCCTGCGCTGCCTGCGCGTGATCCATGGCAAGGGCCACGGCTCGCCCGGGCGCGAGCCGGTGCTCAAGTCCAAGGTGCACAAGTGGCTCGCGCAACGCCAGGAGGTCATCGCGTTCGCGCAGGCCGCCGGGCCGCAGGGCGGCGCCGGCGCGCTGATCGTGCTGCTCGCCTCCTAGCCTTTCGCGAACGGCCGGCTCACGAAGCGCGACCCGAGCAGCCCGAAGCGCCACGGCGCATCGACCGCCTTGGAGATGCCGATGCGCGGCCCGACGACCGCCTCGGTCGCCTCGTCCGGCGCCGCCACGAAGAACGGCGGCCGATCCAGCGGCAGACCGTAGTGCGCCAGCGTGATGCCCAGCGCCTGGCCGAGGCGTCCAGGCCCCGAGCACAGCAGGCGCACGTCGTCCGTCCCGCGGCGCGCCTGCATCCGCGCGAGGCCGACGCGCGGCTCCAGCGCGCGGATCAGCACGCCCGCGCCGTGCCCCGCCGGCCGGCAGGTGAAGTTGAGGCACCAGTGGATGCCGTACGAGCGGTAGACGTAGGCGTGGCCCGACGGCCCGAACATCGCGGCATTGCGCGCGGTCGGGCCCCGGTGCGTATGCGAGGCCGGGTCGACCTGGTCGTAGGCCTCGGTCTCGACGATGACGCCGCCCACGCCGTCCACCAGCAACGTGGCGCCGATCAAGGCCCGCGCGACCTGCTCCGACGGCGCGTCGAAGTCGATCTCGCGCGAATGGCGCCGGGTCATTCGGATTCCGCCAGCAGTCGCAACGTCATCGGGTCGGGTTCGCCGTCGAAGAATTTCACCAGCGCCCGTTCGAAGACGCTGCCCGGGCCGTCGATCTCGCGAAACAACGTGAGGCAGGAACGCAGCTTCAGGTCGTCGGGCGAGCCGAAGATGGCGTGCGCGCTGCGTCCCTCGATCGCCAGCACCGCCGCCACGTCCTCGCGCAGGCGGGGGCCGAGCACGGGATGCGCCAGGTAGGCGACGGCCTCCGCTTCGGAGCCGATGCCGAAATGCCGCGCCATCGCGCTGCGCCCCAGGCCGCGCAGCTGCGGGAACACGAACCACATCCAGTGCGTGCGCTTGCGGCCGGCCGCGAGCTCCGCGCTGACGTCGGCCCGCCGGGGTGCCTGCGCGTCCACGAAGCGTCGAAGGTCGTCGTCCATGGCGGCTCAGTTCAGCAGCCGGCCGGCGAAGTAGCGCCGGTACGCGCCCAGCAGCTTCTTCGCGGCCGTGTCCCAGCGATGCGCGGCCGCCACCTCGAGGCCGCGCGCGGCGAGCCGCTCGCGCAGTCCGGCGTCGCCCAGGAGCTCGGAGATCGCGCCCGCGATCGCCGCCGGATCATCGGGATCCGCCACCACCGCCGCGCCCGCCGCGAGCTCCACCAGCGCCGTCGTGGCCGATGTCACCACCGGCACGCCGCTCGCCATGGCCTCCAGCACCGGCATGCCGAAGCCCTCGGCGAAGCTCGGGTAGACGAAGGCACGCGCATGACGCACCAGCGCCGGCAGCTCGGCGTCGGCCACGCGCTCCAGGAACGTGATCTCCGCGGACAGGCCCAGCGCCTCGACCTCGGCGAAGGCCTCGTCGTGCTCGAGTTCGCGCTGGCCCACGACCAGCAGCGGCGGCCGCGGCCTGGCCAGTCGCGCATAGGCGCGCACCAGGTTCAGGTGGTTCTTGCGCGGCTCCAGCCGGCCCACGGTGACGAGGTACTGCCCGGGCTCGACGCCGAGCGCCCGCACGAGCTCGATGTCGCGGCCGGCGTCGGCGCCCGCGGCCCATGCCGGATGGAAGCGCGCCAGGTTCACGCCGTTGCCGGTGATGGTGATGGACGGCGGATCGACGCCGTACAGGCGCACGATCTCCCGCAGCGAGAACTGGCTGACGGTGAGCAGCAGCGCCGCCTGGCGCACCGAGCGCCGGCCGGTGAAGCGGGCCATGCGCAGGAACTCCCGCGTGTAGAACCGCGGGTGCGTCTCGAACAGCGTGTCGTGGATCGTCACGGCGCACGCGCCCCACGGCAGCAGCGGCATGCGGTACTGCACGTGCAGCAGGTCGATGCGGTGGCGGCGCTGCAGCAGCGCGAGCTGCCAGCCCAGGCGCGCGACGCCGCCCTTGTCGGGCATCTCCACGCAGCGCACGTTGGCCATCAGGAACGCCGGATCGGCCTCGCGCAGGCGCGCGGGCTCGGCGCAGAAGAAGACGAAGTCGTATTCGGGCGCGCGCCGCACGGCCTCGCGGTACAGGCCCAGGAGATGGCTGCGGCTGCCCTGGTACAGCGCGTCGAAGGTGTGGAAATCGACGCCGATGCGCGGGCGTCTCGCCTGTCCGGCCAGCGAGGAAATGGAGGTGGTCATCCGGTTCGGGAAGAAGGGGTGAACGTCAACGACGCCAGGCTGGATGGCGGCATTGCACCATCGTCGGCGCGGCGACGGGCAGGCCTGCTCCGCATGTTGCCAGAGGGCGCGGTGGTCCGCTGCATCGAAGACGCTGCGGCATGCCGGGTCTCCAGCAGGACGGTGCGCAGCTCGGCAATCGGCAGGCCCGGCACCCGAAAGCGCTCATGCCCATAATCGACGCATGCCGCACCCCACCCGCCTCCTCCGTGCCCTGGCGCTCGCCGCGGCCACCGCCACGACGGCCCACGCAGCCGATTCGCCGGACGCGCAGCTGGCCGCCATCGCCGGCGCCGTCGACCCGCAGGCGCTGCACGCCACCATCGAGACGCTGGTGGGCTTCGGCACGCGGCACACGCTGTCGGACACCGTCTCCGGGACGCGCGGCATCGGCGCCGCGCGGCGCTGGACCCAGGCCCGCTTCGAGGCGATCTCGAAGGCGTGCGGCGGCTGCCTGGAGATCGTCACGCCGGCGCAGACCGTCACCGGCAAGCGCATCCCCAACGGCGTCGAGATCGTCGACGTCGTCGCCATCCAGCGCGGCACGGGCGACCCGAACCGCGTGGTGGCCATCACCGGCCACATCGACTCGCGCGTCACCGACGTGATGGACGCGACGCACGACGCGCCCGGAGCCGACGACGACGCGTCCGGCACGGCCGCGGTGCTGGAGTCGGCGCGCATCCTGAGCCGGCGCAAGTTCGCGGCGACGATCGTCTACGGCGTGCTCTCCGGCGAGGAGCAGGGGCTGTACGGCGGTAAGGTGCTCGCGGACTACGCGAAGACGCAGGGCTGGCAGGTGGAGGCCGACCTGAACAACGACATCGTGGGCAACAGCCACGGCCAGGACGGCGTCGACGACAACGGCGTGGTGCGCGTGTTCTCCGAAGGCACCAAGGCGCTGGAGACGCCGGAGCAGGCCAGCCGGCGGCGCTACAACGGCGGCGAGCTCGATTCGCCGTCGCGCAACCTGGCCCGCTTCGTGGCGGGGCTGGCCGAGCGCCATCTCGTGAACCTGCGCGTGAACATGGTCTACCGCACCGACCGCTACGGCCGCGGCGGCGACCAGGTGGAGTTCCTCGAGCACGGCTACCCGGCGTTGCGCTTCACCGAGCCGCACGAGGACTACCGCAACGAGCACCAGGACGTGCGCACCGAGGCCGGCGTGCGCTACGGCGACACGCTGGACCGCGTCGACTTCGGCTACCTCGCGCAGGTGACGCGCCTGAACGCCATCACGCTCGCGGCGCTCGCCAATGCGCCCGCACCCGTGCGCGGCGTGGCCATCGGCGGGGCGGTCACCACCGACACCGTGATGACCTGGACGCCCCAGCCCGGCGTCGCGCAGTACCGCGTGTGGTGGCGCGACACCACCGCGCCGCAGTGGCAGCACAGCCGCACCTATGCGGCCGACGTCGACCCGGGGCATGCGCTGCTGAAGAACATCGATCTCGACGACTTCTTCTTCGGCGTGTCGGCCGTGTCCGCCGACGGCTGGGAATCGCCGGTCACGTTCCCGGGCGACGCGGGCAGCTACTAGTGTCGTGATTGGGAAGTTCGTTGAATAGGTCTTGAGCGGAGAACCGACGTCGCCGAATCCTGTCCAGAATGGCCGCAGACTAGGCGCGGCGCGCAGCGGGGCTCAATGCCCCGCGAGCACCGCAACGACGGATGCGGTCATTCTGGGCGGGATTCTTCAACGAACTTCTCAATCACGACACTAGGACCCTCAGGCGCCGCAGAAGAGGTCGGCGACGGTCTCGTCCGTCAGCCGCATCGGCATTGCCTGCTCCGATATCAGCGCCACCACGGCGCTTCCGTGACGGGCGGTGTCGCGCATCAATGGCGACAGGCGAGGCGCGCCCGTCGCGTCGGTGAGCGTCGCCACGAGCGGGTGATGGGCCTTCTCGCCATTGCGCGTGACCATGCCCAGTTCGCCGGAGGCCAGCTTGACGAGGCTGCCGGGCGGGAAGATGCCGAAGGACTTGATCAGCGCCGCGGCGAACGGGCTTTCGGCCGCCATCTGGTGCAGCTCGCGGCCGGCCTGCGTCGCGCTCATCGCGGGCCGGTTGGCCCGGCTGCTCATGCGCGCCGTGTAGATGTCGGCGTAGCGCAGCAGTTCGGCCAGCTCCCCGACCGTCGTCAAGCCCTTCGGATAGCCCGAACCGCCGGCCACCTCGTGGTGCTGGGCGACGGCCGCCAGCCAGTCCTCGTCGGCGATGCCGGCCTGGCCCAGCAACTCCGAACTTCGGGTCGGATGTTCGTTGATCGTCTCGCGCTGCTTGGCCGTCAGCGGCGAGACCTGGGTCGCGAGCCGGGCCTGCAGGTCGATCATCGAGATGTTCATCGTCAATGCCGCCTGGAACGCGCGCCGCTGCTCGCCCGCGCTCCACCCCAGGTGGCGTGCCGCCGCCTGGCACGCCGTCGCGGCGTGGATCGAGTGGTTCACGCCATAGTGGCCGGAACCCGAACCGGATTCGTTCCTGCGCACGACCTGCGACAGCGCGAGGTCTGGCGCCTGCGCGATCAGCGCGAGCAGGCTATCGGTGCTGTGATCGATCGCCCCGGCCATGTCGGCCGGCGCCGCGGTCAGCGCGAGCCGGACATCGGCGCCGCACTTGTCCCATTCGGCCGGAATCGCCGCGGACCTGCGCGCGCGGGTTTCCTGGGGGGCGGGTTGGATGGCACCCGCCAGCTCGTCGACCTCGACGAGCGCGCCGCGCTGGAAAAGCTCCTGCAACTGCGCTTCGTCGACGATCACCTGGCCGCGCGCAAGCAGCAGCATGCGCGTCGAATCGCGCACGCTGAACGGCAGCGGCGCGCCGAGCACGATCCGATTCTTGACCGACGAAAGCGAGCAGACACGCATGGGGACCGATGGAAGTGGCAGTTCCGAAACCGCCAGAGAGGCGGATCGAACCTTGACATCGACCCTCGCTCGCGCAACTTGAGGGTTCGGGCCGCAAGAACGTGCTCAGGCCGCCCCTTCGGCGACCCCCACGCCCTCGATCATGCGTGCCGCGATCGCCCGGTGGAACGGCATGATGGCCGTGAGATAGGCCCGGCCCCACGCGTTGTGCCAGCGCACGATGGTGGTGAGCGCGGCGAAGCCGCCGGCGATGCCCACGACGACGCGGAAGTCGAGGTGCCTGTCGTCGAAGCCCAGCACCACCTCGTCGGCCGATTCGCGCATCACGGGAAAGCCGCCGGCCGGCGCGGGCTTCAGGCCGACGAGCCGGCCCAGACGGTTGCGCAGGCCCATCAGCGAGCGGATCCACAGCGGGCCGTGCGCGAAGGCCAGGCGCGTGGCCTCGATGGCGTCCATGCCATGCGGCGCGGGCACCTTGTACGCGTCGGCGAACTGGTAGCCGGGCAGGATGCGTTCCGCGCCGGCATAGGGGGCGGCGGCGATGGCGGGCTGTCGTTGAGGCATGGCTCGACTGTATGCCTGCGCGGCACGCGACGCGACCACCGCGCGCAATCCCTTGTCGAGGACACCGGCTTGCGGCCGTGCAAGGCGCGGGTCCCCGATTTGCCGAGGCTCGCCTTTGCCCCGGAAGGCGGCACCGTCCGCCGCCCACACCATGAACCTGCACGACTACGACGACTGGCTGGCGCCCCTGGCCACCGCGCTCGGCGCCGCCCTCGTGGGCATCGTCGCCTACGCCATCCTGCGCCCGATCGCGCGCCGCCTCAGCCGCCACGCGCCGGTGGCCGGCGCCGTCAACCACCAGTTGGACCGGCCGCTGCGCTTCCTGCTGCCGCTGATCGCCGTGCAGGTCGCGCTGGAGGGCGTGCCCGACGACCTGCCGCACGTCGACGGCGTGCGCCAGCTGGTCAGCGTGCTGCTGATCGCCGCGTTCACCGGCGCCGCGATCGCGGCCGTGCGCGGGGTGGCCGACGCGGTGGCGGTGCTGCATCCGCAGGACGTTGCCGACAACCTCGAGGCCCGGCGCGTGCTCACGCAGACGCGCGTGCTCGCGCGCATCGCCATCGGCATCGCGATCTTCGCGGGCCTGGCCTTCGTGCTGATGACGTTCCCGCGCGCGCGCCAGTTCGGCACCAGCCTGCTCGCGTCGGCGGGCCTGTCGGCGCTGGTGATCGGCCTGGCCGCCAAGTCGGTGTTCGGCAACCTGCTGGCCGGCCTGCAGATCGCGCTGTCGCAGCCGATCCGCATCGACGACGTGCTGATCGTGCAGGGCGAATGGGGCCGCGTCGAGGAGATCACCAGCACCTACGTCGTGCTCAAGATCTGGGACGAGCGCCGGCTGGTGATCCCGCTGCAATGGTTCATCGACAACCCGTTCCAGAACTGGACGCGCACCAGCTCGCAGATCATCGGCAGCGTGTTCTTCTGGGTGGACTACACCACCGACCTCGCGCCGTTGCGTGCGGAGGCCACCCGCCTGGCTCAGGGCTCGAAGGACCACGACGGCCGCGTGTGCCTGCTGCAGGTGGTGGACACCAGCGAACGCGCGATGCAGCTGCGCCTGATCGTGAGCTCGCCCTCGGCCGGCCAGAACTGGGACCTGCGTTGCCTGCTGCGCGAGGGCCTGATCGCGTTGATGCAGCGCGAGCATCCCGATGCCCTGCCCCGGATCCGCGCCGAGATGCACGAACCGGCCGGCGGCCACGGCGATCGCGGCGAGCTGGAGGCCCGCATCGCCGGCCGGCGCACCGACGGCGGGCCGGCGCAGGTCAACAACGACACCGGCCTCACGAGCCTCGTCGCCCCCACCGGCGGCGTCGTTCCGCCCTCGGAGCCTCCTCGCTGAACGGCGTCATGCGGCCATGCGATCACGGGTAACCACGCGTAACGCGCGTGTCGCCGTGAAAGTCACTTGCCATAAAAAAGCCGCTTGCTCGACAATATTTTCGTGAACCGAATCACACGTTCTGGAAATCAGGTGTTTCTGCCCAACACTTTTTGATTTCGCGTGACATGCGCCTGAACGACAATTTGGGTTCCCCCTAGTACACACGCGCCCCCTCCTGCGCTCCCAAATGACCATGAAACGCCGCACGATGCTGAGTCTGCTGGCCACCCTGCCGGCAGCCACCGCTTTTTCCAGGGAATCGGGCAACCTCGTCCTCGGTCAGTCTGCTCCCGCCACCGGCCCGTCCGCGCAGCTGGGCATCCAGTTGAATCGCGGCGCACGGCTCTATTTCGACAAGGTCAACGCCGCCGGCGGCGTCAACGGCCAGAAGATCGAGCTGCGCATGCTCGACGACGGCTACGATCCGCCGCGCGCCAAGGCCAACACCGAGAAGTTCCTGAACGACGACGTCTTCGCGCTGTTCGGCTACGTCGGCACGCCCACCTCGCTGGCCTCGCTGCCGCTGGTCAAGGATTCCGGCATCCCGTTCTTCGGCCCGTTCACCGGCGCGATGGCGCTGCGCACGCCCGGCCTGCGCAACGTGTTCCACGTGCGCGCGTCGTACGACGACGAGACGGCGCTGATCGTCAACCAGCTGCACAACCTGGGCCTGAAGAAGGTCGCGGTCTTCCGCCAGAACGACGCCTACGGCCAGGCCGGCCTGGACGGCACCGCCAAGGCCCTGAAGGCGCTGAACCTCGCGCCCGTGGCCATCGGCACCTTCGAGCGCAACACGGTCAAGGTGGAGGAGTCGGTCAAGGTCATCGTCGCGGCGCAGCCCGACGCCGTGGTGCAGATCGGCTCGTACAAGGCCTGCGCCGAGTTCATCCGCCAGGCCCGCAAGGCCGGCTACGGCGGCCAGTTCTTCAACGTGTCGTTCGTCGGCACGAAGGCGTTGTCCGACGAGCTCAAGGAGGAGGCGCTGGGCGTGGTCGTGAGCCAGGTCATGCCCTACCCGTTCTCGGGGGCCGTGCCCATCGTGCGCGACTATCTCGACGCCGTGAAGGCCGCCGGCGGCGACGCCTCGGCCAACTACTCCAGCCTCGAAGGCTACATCGACGCGCGCATCTTCGTCGAAGGCCTGCGCCGCGGCCGCGCCAACACGCGCGAAGGCCTGGCCAGCGGCCTGGAGTCGATGCAGCACGTCGACTTCGACGGCTTCAACCTGAACATGAACCGCGAGCACGCGGCGTCGCACTTCGTCGAGCTGTCGATGCTCACGGGCGACGGCGGCGTGCGCCGCTAGTTCAATCGCCGCCCAGCCAGCGCGGAATCGGCCGCGGGCGATGGTTCAGCACCAGCCCCGCCATCCGGCCGGGGCCGATGTTCGCGTCGGCCAGCGCCTGCCGGGCCGCCTGGCGCGAGGTGTGGCGCGAGTCGACCACCAGCACCACGGCGTCGACCTCGGCCAGCAGCGCGCCGCAGGCGCCCAGCGGTGGCGCGTCCAGCACCGCCAGCGCGAACCCGGCGCGCAGCGCCATGAGCCCCTTGCGCACGGCGTCGGGCCGCTGCAGCAACGCGGGTTGCGCCAGCACGCCGCGGCCCAGGCGCCACAGGCGATCCGGGCCGGCGCCGGCCGGCGCAAGGCCCTGCAGCGAGCCCAGCGTCATGATCTCGGAGAAACCGGACGCGCCACGGGCGAAGATGTCGGTCTCCCGCGGCGGCGTGCCGAACGCGGCGTCCACCCAGACGACGTCGCCGCCCTGCAGCTCGGCGAGCGCGTGCGCGAGGCCCTGGGCGACGAAGCTCTTGCCCTCGGCGGCGCGGGCGCTGCTGACCAGCAGGACGCGGCCGGACATGACCGGCACCTCGGCCCCGTCGGACGGTTGCGCCAGCGGGCCGTGGCGCTTCGTCAGGTGGTCCAGCACGCCCTCGCCGATGCGCGTGAACAGCGTGGCGTCATGGACGATCTTCTTCATGCAGGCTCCGCCGGGCGCAGGCAGGCGTTCCTGGCCCTGGCCGACAGCGTGGGGATCGCGCCCAGCACCGGCAGGCCCAGGGCCCGTTCGGCCTCGCGCGGCGAGCGCATGCGGTCGCCGCCCAGCTCGCGCCGCGCGGCCAGCGACAGGCCCAGCAGCAGCCCGGCGACCGGCCCCAGCCGTATCCACGCATCGGCCCACGCCGGCTGCGGGGCCTCGCCGAAGGCCGGGCGCCGGCCCGCCGCGGCGGGCGGCAGGTGCAGGCTCAGGTCGATCCGGTCGAACCGGTCCTGCAGCGCGACCCAGCGGCCGCGCGCGAGCTGGCGCACGCGCTCGAGGCGATTGAGCTCGGCCTCCAGCGGCGTGTGCTCGCGCACCGTCCTCGCCGGCGGCGCGCGCACGGTCGCGCCGTCGTCGGCGCCCGGCGGCCGCGCCTCGTCGAGCCGCAGCGGCAGCTCCGATGCCCGGGCGTCCGACGCCGCCGCCGTGGTGGTCGATGCGTTGCCCGTAGCGTCGGGGCTCAGGTCGAGCCTGAGGGCGCCCTCGAACGCGTTGCCATCCGTGGCGAGCAGCGTGACGATGCGGTCTTCCGACCGGCGCAGGTCGGCCCTGGCCCGGACGATCTCGGCCTCGATCCCGTGATCGAGCGGATCGACGTCCGACGTCTCGCGATCGTCGGCGGGAACCGTGGCCTTCGCGGCGACCACGCGCGCGGGCGGCTGGCGCAAGGCCCCCACCAGCGAGGCCGCGCTGCCCACGAGCACGCAGGCCGCGATCAGGCCGGCGTGGCGCCAGGTCACGGCCACCAGGCCGCGCACCAGGCGCGGCGACGCGGTGCCCGGAGTGCCCGGCGGGAACGGTGTGGAATGGCCTGGCATCGGGGAGTCGGCTAGGGGCGCGGGAGAAGGCTGTCCAGGCGAGCGTAGAGCGCCGCGCGCGCCGCCGTGCCGGCAAACGTGGGATCCGCCTGGTCGATCTCGTGAACGTTGACGCCGGTGTCGCGTGCAAGCCTCGGCCCGCGCCGGCCCGCCTGTCGCGGCAACAGCGCCAGGCCGGGCTCGCGGCGGGAGAACACGAAGTCGAGCGCGACGCCGCGGGCGCCGACGCGGGCCAGGTCGGCGGTCGTTTCGCCCGCGAGCGGCCAGCGCAGCAGGCGGCGCGCGCACCGGGCCAGCACCCGCCCGATCGCGCGCACGCCGGTGCGGGCCGGCGCCGTGGCCGGTGTCCAGCGCAAGGCCGGCGCGTTGATGGCGACCACCTGCTGCACGTCGTGCCCGGCCAGCGCGGTCTGCCAGGCCTGGTACGCGCCGGACTGCAGCCCGACCAGCGCGACACGATCGACGCCGTGCTCGCGGCGCAGCCAGGCCAGCGCGCGCGCGACGTCGCTCGGGCCGCGCGCGTCGTAGTGCGCGGGGCGCCGCTCCGGGTCGGGTTGCACGTTCGCGGCGCTGTCGCCGATGGCCGCGAGATCCAGTCGCAGCACCACGTCGCCCAGCGCCGCGCGCCGGCGCGCCCAGGCCACCCACAGCCGGTGCGGGCCGATGCGGCGCTCGCCGCCCGCCGACAGCAGCACGATGCCGTGGCGCGGCGGTCGCCCCACCAGGCCGCCCGCGGGCAGGTCGGGTTCGGCGAGCACGCCCGCCAGCAGCGGCGGCTCGCGGTCGCGCGCATCGCCGATGCGCACGATGCGCTCGCGCACCGCGACGCCGTCGGCCTGCAGGCGCATCCACGTGCGCGCCCCCGCGGCGGCCAGGGCCAGCACCGTGCCGGTGGCGGCCTCCAGCTGCGCCGTGGCCACGCCGGCATCGGCGCGTCCGAGCGCGGCTTCCCCCTCGTCGGCGACGCCGGACGCCGGCGCCGCGCGCGCGTCGGACGCGTTGCCGGCCTGATCCTGGAGCCAGCGCACGATCCCGGCGACGGCCGCGTCCTCGGGCGCCTGCCTGGTCACGCGCACGCCCGCCTGTGCCAGCGCCTGCGCGACGGCGCCGGGCGCCCCCACCAGCAGCGCATCGCGCAGCGACGGAAAGCGGGTCGCGGGCCAGCGCAACGCGGCCAGGGCCTCGAGCCCGCGCACGCTCTGCGTGAAGCCGCCGAGGGACACCGGCAGTTCCGCCGGATCGAACGACGCGCCCGGACCGGGCGCGAGCGTGGGCGCCGGCACGCCCGCCACGAGTTCGCGTTGCGCGCGCGTGAACGCCTGGCCGCTGGCCACGGGCATCAGGCCCACCAGGGCGTCGACGTCGTCGCGCACGAGCGCGGCCTGCGCCGCCAGCAGCGCGCCCAGGCGCAGCCCGATGAACGCCAGCCGGCGGCAGCCGGACAGCACCAGCGCCTGCGTGGCCGCGGCGTCGAAGGCGGCCAGCGCATCGGCCACGGACGTCGTCCCGGTGGCGGCCGACGAGTCGCCGGTGTCGGGCCACTCGAAGCGCAGGGTGCCCAGGCCGCCCTCGGCGAGCTCGATGGCCAGGGCGCGCTGGCCGTCGTAGCCCGCCATGTCCTCCTCGCCCCAGGAACTCGCCAGCACCACCGCCAGCGGCAGCGAGCCGCTGGCGAGCCAGCCGCGCGGCAGCGCGGGGGCAACACGGCCGTCGGCGGCCGCCGCGGGCGCGTGCCACCAGGCGACGCACGTGTGGCCGGCGGCACCGATCAGCAAGGGCTGCGGGGCCGGCGTGGCGGCGGGCGCCATCACGGCGCCGACACGCGCGCGCAAGCCCGCGCCGCCAACGGCGCCGGCCCGGGTCTCGAAGTGGTGACAGCGCGCGTGAAAGACATGGTTACCAAACGTATCAGGGAATTCTAGCGGCCGGATTTCGCATCGGCCCGCGGAACTCCCTCGCCTTGGTACCCGCGCGCCGGCAAAAGACGGCGGGCTGCCACATATGTCACGCCGGCGCGCCGTGCTCCAGCTCGCGCACCAGCCGACGCAGGCCCGTCCATGCGTGCAGGGGGATCTCGTGGCCGCCGTCGAACGGCGACCAGCGAACGTCGGCCTCTTGCGCCACCAGCGCGTCGCGCAAGGCCTGCGCGGCTGCGATCGACAGGTTGGAATCGGCGCGCCCGTGCAGGAGGTCGGCGCGCACGCCACGCAGGCGGTGCAGGCCCGGAGTCCATTCGCCGAAGGCCAGTCGCGAGGCCGACCACAGCGCAAGCGCGTCCACGGCCAGCGGCGGCGACTGCAGCGCGCAATCGAGCGCCAGCATCGCCCCTTGCGAGAAGCCGGCGACGATCAACGGCAGGCCCGGCGCCCGCGCGCGCAGCTCGCGCGCGACCGCGTGCACCGCGTCGCGCGCGGGCTCGCGCCCGGGCGGGTGGCTGTCGTGCAGGTCGGCCGGCCCGGCGCGCAGCCGCGCCGCGCGGGCCGCGTCGTCCACCGGCCACCAGGCGCGCAGGCCCCCGGGGCGCGCGACGGGTCCCGCCGGCAGCGCGACCAGCGCCGGCAGCTTCAGCGAGCGCACGACGGGCGCCAGTTGCGACGGCGCCATGTCCAGGCCGTGCAGCAGCAGCAACGCCGCACGCGGCGCGACGGGCGGCTCGATCCAGACGGTTGCGGCGGCGTCGCGGTCCACGGGGTGCTATCCGTGCCGATTGCGCATGTGGTCGGCGGTGTTCGCGAACGAGATCATCAGCCGCTCCTGCATGTCGGCCGTGAAGCCGCCGGCCTCGCCGATCTCGGCCATCGCCAGGCCCATGCACGCGAGCCACTGGTCGCGCACCTGCACGCCGATCGGGAACGGCAGGTGGCGCGCGCGCAGGCGCGGGTGGCCGAAGCGCTCGATGTAGAGGTCGGGGCCGCCCAGCCAGCCGGTGAGGAACCACGCGAACTTGTCGCGCGAGCCGGCCAGACTCGTGGGATGGAGCGCGCGCAGCTCGGCGAACTCGGGCTCCAGGTCCATCAGGTCGTAGAAGCGGTCGACGAGGGCGCGCACGCCGTCGACGCCGCCGAGCTGCTCGAAGGGCGCCGGCGGCTTCACATCGGAATCGGTCATGCCCACATTGTCGGGCGTCGCGCGCGCGGCCGCGCGCGTGCGGGCTTGCGCGTCAGGCGCGCAGGCGCGTGGCCGCGGCCACGACGGCCTGGGCCGCCGGTGAGCCCGGCATGCATTCCAGCAGCAGCTGGCGGCGCTTGACGGCGTCGCGCACCGACGGGTCGATGGGCACCTCGCCGACGAACTCCAGCTTGACCGGCACTTCCAGCCCCGGGCTGACGAAGCGGTCGACCACCTGCTGCAGCTGGCCGCGGATGACGCGGCCCTCGCCGGGCTTGCTCACCTGGTTGACGATGACGCGGATGTCGCGCCGGCCCTGCGTGGTGGCCAGCACCTTGATGGTGGCGTAGGCGTCGGTGAGCGAGGTGGGCTCGGGCGTGGCCACGATCAGCACCTCGTCGGCCAGCGACACGGTGTAGAGCACCACGTCGGAGATGCCGGCGCCGGTGTCCAGCAGGATGCGGTCGAAGCGCGGCACCACCTGCTGCACCACCGAGACGAGCTGCTCGCGCACCTCGGGCGTGAGCCGGGAATATTCGACCATGCCGGAGCCGGCCAGCAGCACCGAGAAGCCGCCCGAGGTCTCGAGGATGGCCTGGTCCAGCGTGTTCTTGCCGGTGAACACGTCGTGCAGCGTGATCTTGGGAAACAGGTTGAGCACGACGTCGAGGTTGGCCAGGCCCAGGTCGGCATCGAGCACCAGCACCCGCTCGCCCTGGCGCGCGAGCGCCGTGGCGAGGTTGGCCGACAGGAAGGTCTTGCCCACGCCGCCCTTGCCGCTGGTGATGGCGGTGATGCGGGCGCGGTGTCCGGCGGATGCCGTTGTCATGAAAGGTCTTCCCCAAAGATGGACGACGCGAACAACAGGCCCTTCTCCTCGGCGCTCACCAGGGAGACCGGCGTGGGCTCGAGGCAGGTGCGGTTGCGGCCTTCGGACTTGGCGCGGTAGAGCTGCAGGTCGGCGCGCTCCATCCACACGGACGGCGTGGAGCGCACCCATTGCGGGGCGTAGGCGCCGCCGATGCTGATGGTGCAGCCCAGCTGCTGGCCGCTCACCAGCGGGATGGCCCGACTCTCGACGCGGGCGCGGATGCGCTCGGCCACCGTGGTGCCGAACGCGGGCGGGCAGTTGGGCAGGATGATGGCGAATTCCTCGCCGCCGATGCGCGCCACCAGGTCCATCGGGCGGACGGTGGCGTTGAGCGCTTCGGCCACGGCCTTGATGACCAGGTCGCCCGCCATGTGGCCGTGCTGGTCGTTGATGCGCTTGAAGTGGTCGATGTCCAGCATCAGCAGCAAGGCCGGCTCGCCGGAACGCGCCACCCGGTCGGACTCGCGGGCGATCGCATTCTCGAAATTGCGGCGGTTGGCCAAGCCGGTGAGCCCGTCGCGGCTGGAGAGGTCGCACAGCGCGTCGATGAGCGACTGCAGCCACGGCGTACTGCCCGCGGCGCCCGCGGGCTGTCCTTGCCCCGACTGCGTCAGCAGCGACAGCGCCTGCTCCAGGCGCAGCGCGTCCGGGGCGGTCGGTTGCAGGAAAGAGGGCTTCGAATTCACTGGGTGTAGGGAGTGCTTGAGAGAAAGACGACAGGGCGCGAACGGACGCCACGACGCCTGGATCGAGTCTACAGCCGCCCCCTTGCGCCGAGGAAACGGGAAAAGAACCCCATTTCGACCCCAACTCCACCCGCCGCGAGGGCCCGGGACTCTTGAGACTTGCCGCAAGTGACCGATAACCCCATACCGAACCCCTCGGTCCATGGGCCAAGACAGCAGACGATGAGCACCGACCTCGCATTCGACAGCAGCACCGACGCCAGCCACGAATTCACGTTCTCCAACGGTGATTTCCAGCGCGTGCAGAAGCTGATCTACCAGCGCGCCGGCATCAGCCTGCACGATGGCAAGCGGGCCATGGTCTACAGCCGCCTGTCGCGCCGCCTGCGCGAGACCGGCGACAGCAGCTTCGCCGACTACCTGAACGGCCTGGAGCGCGCCGGCGGCGCCGCGGGCGAGGCCGAGTGGCAGGAGTTCATCAACTGCCTGACCACCAACCTGACCTCGTTCTTCCGCGAGGAGCACCATTTCCACGCGCTGGCCGACGCCCTGAAGCCCATGGCCGGACGGCCGATCCGCATGTGGTGCAACGCCGCGTCCACCGGCGAGGAGCCCTATTCGATCGCGATGACGCTGATCGAGGGCGGCTGCACCGGCGCCAGGCTGCTGGCCACCGACATCGACACCAAGGTGCTGGCCACCGCCCAGCGCGGCGTCTACGCGGCCGACTCGCGCGGCCTGTCCACGCCGCGCCTGCAGAGGCACATGATGCGCGGCACCGGCGCCAACGCCGGCTTCATGCGCGTGAAGCCCGAACTGCAGAAGATGATCGAGTTCCGCACGTTCAACCTGATGGCCACGCAATGGTCGCTGGGCGAGCCGTTCGACATGGTCTTCTGCCGCAACGTGATGATCTATTTCGACCACGGGACGCAGCGCAAGGTGCTCGAGCACATCCACGCCGTGATGAAGCCCGGCAGCCTGCTGTTCGTCGGCCACTCGGAGAACTTCACCGACTCGCGCGACCTGTTCATCCTGCAAGGCAAGACCATCTACAAGCGCGTCTGACGAGAGCGGCCCCGCCCCTCCGACCAGACCCGCC
>JABCYW010000108.1 GCA_013289985.1 Betaproteobacteria bacterium
CGTTGCCGAGGCGGTACTTGAGCTCGCCGATGCCGTAGCACTGGCGCGACTTGCCAGAGACGGAGGTGGCCGCGGGGCCGCCGCGCATGTAGCCGGTCCAGTCCACGGCTTGCGCGGCGGAGGCGCCCACGAGGCTCGCCACACAGGCGATGGTGGCACGGCAGATCGCCGTGGTGCGAAGGGTCTTGGTCATGTGCTCGTCTCCGATTGCTTTGTGGATGCGCAAGGCAAAGCTCCGCCTTGCGCGGGGGGAAAACCAACGCAAGCCGTGCGCCGTCGCCGGCGCACTCACACAGTCAAAAAAAACGGCCGCGCGCTGTTCTGGCGTGCGTGCTGGCCGGAGGCGCCCGGTTCGCGCCGGGCGTTCATGGTTGTTATTTGTTCTTGTTGTAGACGTCCACGCAGACGGCCGCCAGGAGCACGATGCCCTTGATGACCTGCTGGTAGTCGATCCCGATGCCGAGGATGGACATGCCGTTGTTCATCACGCCCATCACGAAGGCCCCGATGACGGCGCCGAGTACCTTGCCGACACCGCCCGAGGCCGACGCGCCACCGATGAAGCATGCCGCAATCACGTCCAATTCGAAACCCAGTCCGGCCTTGGGCGTTGCGGTATTGAGACGCGCGGCGAAGACCAGTCCGGCGAGCCCGGCCAGCGCGCCCATGTTGACGAAGGTGAGGAACGCCAGCCGCTCCGTCTTGATGCCCGACAACCTCGCCGCCTTGGCGTTGCCGCCGAGGGCGTAGATGCGCCGGCCGATGGTGGTGCGACGGGTGACGAAGTCGTACACCAGCATCAGCACGAACATCACCACCAGCACGTTGGGCAGGCCCTTGTACGAGGCCAGCATCCAGCAGAACCAGATGATCACCGCGGCGAACGCGATGTTCTTGGCCAGGAAGAACGCGCCCGGCTCCTCCTCCATCGCATGGCGCACGTGGCCCGCGCGCTCGCGCAGCTTCAGCGCGAACAGCGCGATGGCCACGATGGCGCCCAGCGCCAGCGAGCTGATGCGCAGCGTCTCGCCGTTGAAGAAGTCGGGGATGAAGCCCGAGCTGAGCAGCTGGAAGTTGTCGGGGAACGGGCCCACCGAGCGGCCGTCGAGCAGCCGCAGCGCAAGACCCTTGAACACCAGCATGCCCGCTAGCGTGACGATGAACGACGGGATGCGCATCCACGCGACGAACCAGCCCTGCACGCCGCCGATGACGGCGCCCGTGACGATGCACAGCAGCGACGCGGTGACGAAGTTCCAGTCGTGGTCCACCATCAGCACCGCCGCGAGCGCGCCGATGAAGCCCGACACCGAACCCACCGACAGGTCGATGTGGCCGGCCACGATCACCAGCAGCATGCCCAGCGCCATGATGACGATGTAGCTGTTCTGCAGGATCAGGTTGGTGAGGTTCAACGGCTTGAGCAGCGTGCCGTCGGTCATGTACTGGAAGAACGCCATGATGGCCACGAGCGACAGCAGCATGCCGTACTCGCGGATGTTGTTCTTCAGGAAGCCGCCGTACGAGCGCACCGGCGCCTCGGCGTTCTTTTGGATCATCTTGTCTTCCATGATGGTCATGATGCTGCGTGCGCGATTTCCACGCATGCCCTCGACTGGGGATGGCGCAACACTCCGGTCATGCCAGCCCCTGCTTGACGATGGCCCGCATGATCTTCTCCTGCGACGCATCGGCCGCGGCGAACTCGCCCACGAAGCGGCCCTCGTTCATCACGTAGATGCGGTCGCACATGCCCAGCAGCTCGGGCATCTCGGAGGAAATCATCAGGATGCACTTGCCCTCGTCGGCGAGCGCCGACATGATCGAGTAGATCTCGAACTTGGCGCCGACGTCGATGCCGCGCGTCGGCTCGTCCAGGATCAGCACCTCGGGCCTGGAGAACAGCCACTTGCCCAGCACCACCTTCTGCTGGTTGCCGCCCGACAGGTTGACCGTGGTCTGGGTGACGCTGGAGCAGCGGATGTTGAGCTTGCGCCTGTAGTCCGCCGCCGCGGCGAACTCGGCGCCGCCATCGATGACGCCGGCCGACGACACCGCCTTCAGGTTGGCCAGGCTGATGTTGTGGCGGATGTCGTCCTCCAGCAGCAGCCCCAGGCTCTTGCGATCCTCGGTGACGTAGGCGATGCCCAGCGAGATCGCCTTGCCGATGGTGGAGACGTCGACCGCCTGGCCGTGCAGGCGCACCTCGCCGCGGATGCGCTGGCCGTACGCGCGCCCGAACACGCTCATCGCGAGCTCGGTGCGGCCGGCGCCCATCAGGCCGGCGATGCCCACGATCTCGCCGCGCTTGACCTTCAGGCTCACGCCCTTGACCACGTCGCGGTCGGCATGCGCCGGATGCGCCACGTGCCAGTCGCGCACCTCGAACACCGTCTCGCCCGCCTCGGGCGCGAGACGCGCGCGCGTCGGGTAGCGATCGGCCAGCTCGCGGCCCACCATCGCGCGGATGATCTGGTCCTCGCTGACCGTGTCGGCCTTGCAGTCCAGCGACTGCACCGACGCGCCGTCGCGCAGCACGGTGATGGCATCGGCCACGCGCGAGATCTCGTTGAGCTTGTGCGAGATCAGGATGCACGCGATGCCCTGCGCCTTGAACTCCAGCAGCAGGTCCAGCAGGGCCTGGCTGTCGTGCTCGTTGAGGCTGGCCGTGGGCTCGTCCAGGATCAGCAGGCGCACGCGCTTGGCGAGCGCCTTGGCGATCTCCACGAGCTGCTGCTTGCCCACGCCGAGGTTGGTGATCAGCGTGGCGGGCGACTCCTTCAGCCCCACCTTGGCGAGCAGCTCGCGCGTGCGGCGCGTGCCCTCGGCCCAGTCGATGACGCCGAAGCGCTGTGGCTCGTTGCCGAGGAAGATGTTCTCGGCGATCGACAGCAGCGGCACCAGCGCCAGCTCCTGGTGGATGATGATGACGCCGATGTCCTCGCTGTCGGCGATGCCCTTGAAGTGGCGCACCTCGCCCTCGAAGCGGATCTCGCCCTCGTAGCTGCCGTGCGGATAGACGCCGCTGAGCACCTTCATCAGCGTCGACTTGCCGGCGCCGTTCTCGCCGACGACGGCGTGGATCTCGCCGGCCCTGACCGTCAGATCCACGTTGTCGAGCGCGACGACGCCGGGGAAGGTCTTGCGGATGCCGCGCATCTCCAGGATGGGGCCGCCGACGGCGATCGCCGGGGCCTCTTCGCGTTGCAAGGTCTCGTTCATGGAAATGCGCGGCCCGGCGTTACTTGATCTGCGATTCCTTGTAGTAGCCGCTGTCGATCAGGATGTGATGCCAGTTCGCCTTGTCCACCAGCACCGGCTTGAGCAGGTACGACGGCACGACCTTGACGCCGTTGTTGTAGGTCTTGGTGTCGTTGATCTCCGGCGCCTTGCCGCCCAGCACCGCGTCGACCATGCCGGCCGTGACCTTGGCGAGCTCGCGCGTGTCCTTGAAGATCGTCGTGGTCTGCTCGCCCGCGAGGATGGACTTCACCGACGGCACCTCGGCGTCCTGGCCGGTGACGACGGGCATCGCCACGCCGCCCTTGCCGTAGCCCACGCCCTTGAGCGAGGACAGGATGCCGATGGACAGGCCGTCGTAGGGCGACAGCACCGCGTCGACGTGCGCGCCGGCGTAGTAGGCCGACAGCAGGTTGTCCATGCGGGCTTGCGCCACCGCGCCGTCCCAGCGCAGCGTGGAGACCTTGTCCATGCCCAGCTGCTTGCTCTTGACGACCAGCTTGCCGGAGTCGATGTAGGGCTTGAGCACCGACATCGCGCCGTTGTAGAAGAAGAACGCGTTGTTGTCGTCCGGCGAGCCGCCGAACAGCTCGATGTTGAACGGACCCTTGGCCGTGGCCAGCTTCAGGTTCGCGGCGATGGAATCGGCCTGCAGCACGCCCACCTGGAAGTTGTCGAACGTGGCGTAGTAGTCGACGTTCTTCGAGCCCTTGATCAGGCGGTCGTAGGCGATGATCTTGACGCTCTTGTCGGCCGCCTTCTGCAGCACGTTGGACAGCGTGGTGCCGTCGATGGACGCGATCACGAGCACCTTGTCGCCCTTGGTGACCATGTTCTCGATCTGCGCGAGCTGGTTGGGGATGTCGTCGTCGGCGTACTGCAGGTCCGTCTTGTAGCCGCGGGCCTGCAGCACCTTGACCATGTTGTCGCCGTCGGCGATCCAGCGGGCGGACGACTTGGTGGGCATCGCGATCCCGACCGTTCCCTTGTCCTGCGCCTGGGCGGCACCGAGGGTCACGACGCCGAAGGCCACGGCGGCCAGCACTGTCTTGAGGAATTTCACGTCTTGTCTCCAATAGTCGGCCGTCATCGGCTCGGGTTGTCGATCACGTCATGGAACGTGTCTTCGAGGCTGCCACCGCGTCCCGCGCACAGGCGTGCGACAGGCCACGGAGCGCCTTCGATCGCCGCGATGGTACGAACGGCTGCCATAACTTCCTAATAGATTTTTGGCGTCTTGCCATATACATTCACATATCCATTCATCCACCCTTCGCGCGCATCGGAATCATGTCAACCGCCGACACCCACTGGTTCATCCGCGCCCGGCTCAAGACGCGCCAGCTGCTTCTCCTCGTGGCCATGGAGGAAGAAGGCAACATCCACGGCGCGGCACAGGTGCTGAACATGACGCAACCGGCCGCCTCCAAGCTTCTGAAGGACCTGGAGGACATGCTTGAAGTGAAGCTGTTCGACCGGCTGCCGCGTGGCGTGCGCCCAACGTGGTACGGGGAAACCATGATCCGCCACGCGCGCATGGCGCTGGCCAGCCTGAGCCAGGCGCACGAGGAGATCGACGCGCTGAAGGCCGGCCGGTTCGGCTCCGTGAGCATCGGCACCATCACCGCGCCGGCCATCACGCTGCTGCCCGACGCCGTGGCGCAGGTGAAGGCGATCCATCCGTCGCTGCGCGTGGGCCTGCACGTGGAGACCAGCGACGTGCTCATCGACCGCCTCACCCAGGGCAAGCTCGACATGGTGGTGGGACGGCTGTTCGCGCGCCACGACAAGAGCGACCTGCGCTACGAGGCGCTGGTGGAGGAGCCCATCGCCGCGGTCGTGCGCCCGGGCCATCCGCTGATGGAGCGCACGAGCCTGGGCCTGGGCGACCTGGCGCAGCAGGGCTGGATCGTGCCGCCCGCGGGCAGCGTGCTGCGCCATCGCTTCGAGCTGATGTTCCAGGAAGAAAGCCTGCCGGCGCCCAGCGACCTGATCGAGACGACCGCCCTGCTGTTCATGACCAAGATGCTGGAGCAGAGCGACCTGATCGGCGTGGTCGCGTCCGACGTGGCGCTGTACTACCAGGAGCACGGCCTGGTCGCGATCCTGCCGGTAGAGCTCCCCTGCAAGATGGACGCGTTCGGGCTGATCACCCGCACCGACCGGCTGCTGGCCCCCGCGGCACAGGTGATGCTGCGCGCGATCAAGGCGGTGGCGCACGAGGTGTACGGCACGCCGCTGGCGATCGACGAGATCGCATGACTCAGGGTCGCCGTGCGGTGACCAGCCAGCCCTGGACGGGCACCTTGTTCTCCTCGCGCAGCACCACGCCCACCGGCGCATCCACCACCAGGCCGGCCTGCTCGAAGACCTGGCGCGCGTGCGCGCCGTCGTGCGCGTAGCGGCCGTGCGGCATCAGGCGCACCACCTCGCCCTCCTTCGAGGCCAGCGCCTCCAGCGTGAACACCAGCACGCCGCCCGGCCGCAGCGTGGCTTGCACGGTGCGCGCCACCTCGCCCAGCTCGCCGAAGTAGTTGAGGGTATCGGCCGACACCGCCAGGTCGAACGCGCCGGGCCGCGTGCGCATGAAGGCGGTGAGCTCGGCCTTGCGCAGCTCGTCGTACACGCCGCGTCCGGCCGCCTGCATCAGCATGCCGGTGGACAGGTCGCAGCCCGCGAGCGTGCGCGCCCAGGGCTGCAGCAGCGGCCCGCACAGGCCCGTGCCGCAGCCGAGATCGAGGATGTCGAACTGGCGCGCGGCCGGCGGCAGCGCGGCGGCAACGGCCTCGGCCACGATCTGCGGCGCGCGGTAGTTCAGGCGCGCCAGCGTGGTGTCGAAGGACTCCGCGAAGCTGTCGAACTCCTTTTCCACGTAGTCGTCGCTGGCGCGCTCCGGCATGGCCGCGCCGGTGCAGGCGGCCAGGTGGTGCAGCACGTACGGGTTGTCGGGCTCCTGCTGCTGCCAGGCGCGCAGGATGACCGCGGCCTGCGCGGGCTCGTCGGCCACCAGCAGGTATTGCACGTAGGTCTGGCGCCGGCGCTCGCGCGGCTGCAGCAGCTGCATCGCCTTCAACGCGGCCTGCACGCCCTCCTCGATGCGGCGCTGGCCCAGCAGCGCCAGCGCCAGATTGTGCGTGGCGGGTCCGTGGTCGGGCGCGAGCGCCAGGGCCTGGAGGCAGGTCTGCTCGCTGACGGCCAGGTCGCCCAGCCGCCGGTAGACGCGCGCCAGGTTGGCCCAGGCCTCGGCGGTCGGCAGCAGTTGCAGGCTGCGCTTGAACGCCTCGCCGGCCCGGCCCAGCTCGCCGCGCTTGAGGAGCACGTTGCCCAGGTTGTTCCAGACGCCGTCGGCCGACGGGTCGATCTCGAGCAGGCGCTGCAGGGTTGCCGCGGCCGCGTCGAGCTCGCCGCACTGGTACTTGAGGATGCCCAGCACGTTGAGGACGTCGACGCGGTCGGGGTCGCGCTCCAGCACGGCCTCGTAGACGCGCTCGGCCAGGCCCAGGTCGCCGGCCTGGTGGCGCTCGATGCCGTAGGCCACGGCCTCGGCAATCGTCATCCTGCCCTCGCCCGGCGCCGGCGTGGCGGTCTCGTGTGCGTTCGCGACGCTCATCGGCTGGCTCTCCCTGTGTGCGCGGCACTATGCCCGCGGGCGCGGCGTCGCGCCATCCCGAAAATGTCAGGCGTCCGTCTGAAAAATGTCAGGCGTCTCCGAAATGCAGGTAGTCGCGGTAGGTCGGGTTCAGGCGCAGGATCTCGGCCCGTTCGGCGGCGGACGGCCGCCACAGCGTCTCGCCCAGCGTGGGCGCGGACGCCGGCAGGCGCAGGCCGGAGCCGGCCAGCCGGGCCAGGCCGATGGCCGAGAACACGTTGGCCGGGTAGATGCCGCGCACGGCGCCCGCGCGCACATCCATCTCCGGCACCAGCCAGTCGGCCCGTCCGCCGTCCACCTGGAGGGCGGTATCGAAGAAGCCGCGCTTGGCGCGGACCTCGGACAGCGGGCTGAAGTCGGGCCCCAGCGCCCGCGCGTAGCCGTAGTGCAGGCGGTAGCCCTGCAGCATCCGCAGCAGCTTGTCCTGCAGCGCGTCGCCGGCCGGCGGCAGCAGCGCGAAGATCTCGAACGCGCGCGACCGGTCGCCCACGGAGGCACCCTCGGCGCCGAAGCTGCAGATGACCTCGCCGGACTCGTCCTGCACCGTCAGCGTGTCGAGCTGCACCGGCTTCATCCTGGCCAGCGCGCGCCGCAGCGATGACATCGGCTGCACGTCGCCGTGGTTGATCGCGCCTTCCAGCGGCTTCGCGGCGATGGCGGCGAGCACCTGGTCGACGAGGGCCAGCAACTCGCCCGCGGGACCATCCTCGCCGAAAGGGGAACACCAGGCCCGGACCAGCGTGACGCTGGCCCGCCTCCTGCCGAAGAACTTCATCTGAGCGCCCTCGCGAGCCCGTTGCTGACTCGCGGATTGTCTTACGACTTCAGACCCATCCGGCGTCCACCTTGAACTCCTGCGCGGTGCACATGCGGCCGTCGTCCGCGGCAAGGAACAACACCATCTGCGCGATGTCGTCGGGCTGCAGCTTGTCGGGCAGGCACTGGTTGCGCGCGATGTCGGCCTCGCCCGCCGGCGTGAGCCATTTCTGCACCTGGCGCTCGGTCATCACCCAGCCGGGCGACACCGTGTTGATGCGGATGCGGTGCGCGCCCAGGCTCTGCGCGAGGCCGCGCGTGAGGCCGTTCACCGAGGACTTGGCGATGGCGTAGCACGGGTATTCGCTGGCCTTGCTCTGCCAGCCGGTGGAGCCGAGGTTGACCACCGAGCCCTGCCCCAGGCGCTTCATGCCCGGCACCACGGCCTGGATCGCGAAGAAGGCCGGCCGCTCGTTGATGGCCATGCGGTTGTCCCAGTACTCGGGCGTGACCGATTCCAGCGTGTGGCGGTCGTCGCTGGCCACGTTGTTCACGAGCACGTGGAAGTCGCCGAGTTCCGCGGCGGCGTCGGCGATGGCCTGCTGCAGCGCGGCGACGTCGCGCACGTCGCACGCGCGCCACCACGGCGCGCGCTGCGTGTTCGCCAGGATGCGCTGCGCGAGCGCGGCGCTGGACTCGGCGGCCACGTCGACGAAGGCCACGAGCGCGCCCTGCGCCGCGAAGGCCTCCACCATGGCGGCGCCGATGCCGGAGCCGCCGCCGGTGACGAAGACCCGGCGGCCCTGGAGGCTGGGAAAGCGCGCGCCGACCATGGGGCCGGCGGCATGCCGGATGACGGGGGATGAAGTGGGGTGAGTCATCAATACCTTTTTTGCAATGTCAGATGCGTTTATCTTTATTTTTCCAATATCAGTGTGCGGCGATACGATGCGCCCCGTCAAGTCGAGAAGAGAAGCACATGGAGACAAAGAAGCCCGTGCGCCGCAGCCAGGCCTGGTTCGGCAAGAACGATCGCGACGGGTTTGTCCACCGGAGCTGGATCAAGAACCAGGGATACCCGCACGACGAGCTCGATGGCCGCCCGGTCATCGGCATCTGCAACACCTGGAGCGAGCTCACGCCCTGCAACGGGCATTTCCGCGAGCTTGCCGAATTCGTCAAGCGCGGCGTCTACGAGGCCGGCGGTTTTCCGCTGGAGTTCCCGGTGATGTCGCTGGGCGAGACGCAGTTGCGCCCCACCGCCATGCTGTTCCGCAACCTCGCGAGCATGGACGTGGAGGAGTCGATCCGCGGCAACCCGATCGACGGCGTCGTGCTGCTGATGGGCTGCGACAAGACCACGCCGTCGCTGATGATGGGCGCGGCCAGCTGCAACCTGCCCACCATCGGCCTGTCCGGCGGCCCCATGCTCAACGGCAAGTTCCGCGGCCAGGACATCGGCTCGGGCACCGGCGTGTGGAAGATGAGCGAGATGGTGCGCGCCGGCGAGATGACGCAGGAGGACTTCACCGCCGCCGAGAGCTGCATGCACCGCTCCAAGGGCAACTGCATGACCATGGGCACGGCGTCGACGATGGCCTCGATGGTGGAGGCGCTGGGCATGTCGCTGCCCGAGAACGCCGCGATCCCCGCGGCCGACACGCGCCGCAACCGGCTCGCGCAGCTCACCGGCCGGCGCATCGTGGAGATGGTCAAGGACGACCTCACGATGACGAAGATCCTCACGCGCGAGGCGTTCGAGAACGCGATCCGCACCAACGCCGCGATCGGCGGCTCCACCAACGCGGTGATCCACCTGCTGGCCATCGCGGGCCGCATCGGCATCGACCTGAAGCTGGGCGACTTCGACGACCTCGGCAAGCAGGTGCCCTGCCTGCTCGACCTGCAGCCCTCCGGCAAGTTCCTGATGGAGGATTTCTTCTACGCCGGCGGCCTGCCCGCGGTGCTGCGCGAGGTCCGGCACCTGCTGCACCTGGGCGCGCTCACGGTCAACGGCAAGACGATCGGCGAGAACATCGCCGCCGCGCCATGCTGGAACCGCGAGGTGATCCGCCCGCTGGACAAGCCCTTCATGGCCGACGCCGGCATCGCCGTCGTGCGCGGCAACCTCGCGCCGGACGGCGCCGTGATCAAGCCCTCGGCGGCCTCCGCGCACCTGCTGCAGCACCGCGGCCGCGCGGTCGTGTTCGAGACCATCGAGGACTTCCACGCGCGCATCGACGACGAGGCGCTGGACATCGACGAGCACTGCATCATGGTGCTGAAGAACTGCGGCCCCAAGGGCTACCCGGGCATGGCCGAGGTGGGCAACATGCCGCTGCCGCCCAAGGTGCTGCGCAAGGGCATCACCGACATGGTCCGCATCTCCGACGCGCGCATGAGCGGCACCGCCTACGGCACCGTGGTGCTGCACACCTCGCCCGAGGCCGCCGCGGGCGGGCCGCTGGCGCTGGTCCAGAATGGCGACATGATCGAACTCGACGTCCCCGCGCGCACGCTCAAGCTGGAGGTGGGCGACGAGGAACTCGCGCGCCGCCGCGCGCTGTGGAAGCCGCTGGCGGCGCCCGGCCGCGGGTGGGCCAAGCTCTACGTCGACCATGTCCAGCAGGCGCACCTGGGCGCCGACCTCGACTTCCTCGTCGGCGCCAGCGGCGCCGGCATCCCGCGCGATTCACATTGATTCCCGCCTGATGAGCGCCCCCGCCGCACCTCGCATCCTGTCCGCCCCCCGCGTCATCGGGCACGTCCGCGCCACCCTCGGCGAAGGCCTGTGCTGGTCGCCGCGCCAGCAGTCGCTGTGGTGGGTGGACATCCTCGAACACCGCCTCTACCGCGACGGCGACGCCACCGGCGCGCACGCCGAGTGGCCGTTCGACGAGACGATCTCCGCCGTCGCCGAGCGCGCCGGCCACGCCGGCCTGGCCGTCACGCTGCGCCGCGGCCTGGCGCTGTTCGATCCGCAGACCGGCCAGGTGCAGCGCCTGGACGAGCCCGAGCGCGAACGCGAAGGCAACCGCTTCAACGACGGCAAGTGCGACGCGCGCGGCCGCTTCTGGGGCGGCAGCATGGACTTCGCCGTGAAGGATCCCACCGGCGCGCTGTACTGCTTCGACGCCGCCGGGCACGCGAAGCGCGCGATCGACCTCGGCTGGATCGTCACCAACGGCCCCACCTGGACGCTGGACGGCCGCACGATGTTCGTCAACGACACGGTGCACCGCCGCATCGTCGCCTACGCCTTCGACCCCGCGACCGGCGCCGTGGGCGCGTCGCGCGAATGGCTCGTGCTGGGCGCGGCCGACGGCCATCCCGACGGCATGACCACCGACGCCGCCGGCCGCCTGTGGATCGCCCACTGGGGCGGCTCCTGCGTCACCTGCCACGACCCGGAGACCGCGGCAGAACTGGCGCGCATCCCGCTGCCCACGGCCCACATCACCAACGTGGCCTTCGGCGGCCCGGAGATGAAGACGCTGTTCATCAGCAGCGCGCGCTTCGAGCTGAGCACCGCGCAGCTGGAGGCGCAGCCGCTGGCCGGCGCGCTGTTCGCCGTGGACACCGACGCCACCGGCCTGCCTGCGAACCTGTTCGCCGGCTGAGCGTCCCGACGCGCCCACGCGAAGAATTCCTCTGCCCCTGTCGGCGCCCGCGAGCCACCGACTAGACTCCGGTTCAGGGGAGGAAACCTGATGAGCCGAATGAATCCGTCCGGCCGCCTGCTGGCGATCGGCGCCCTGCTCTGCGCGTTGGCCACGACGGCGAACGCGCAGTCGATCGCCTTCAGCGGGATGCTGGGCGAGAAGGCGCTGCTGATCATCGATGGGCATGCCGCGGGCGTGGCCGTGGGTGCCACCGTGCAGGGCGTCAAGCTGGTCCGGCTCGACGGCGGCACCGCGCTGGTGGAGGCGGGCGGCAAGACACAGGCGCTGCGACTGGGCGGCGCGGCGCTCGTCGCCGGCGACCCGGGCGGCAGCTCCGGCGGTTCGCGCATCGTCTTGCCCGTGGGTTCGGGCGGCCACTATTCGGGCCTGGCGACGATCAACGGCCATTCGATCCCGTTCGTCGTCGATACCGGCGCGACGACCGTCGTGCTGGGCGCCGACGTGGCCACCGCGCTGGGCCTCGATCCCAAGGCCAGCACCATGGCCGCGGCCATGACCGCCAACGGCGCCATCGCCGTGCGCAGGCTCACGTTGAACAGCGTGCGCGTCGGCGACGTCACCCTCTACAACGTCGATGCGATGGTGACGCCCCGGTCCATGCCCGTCGTCCTCCTGGGCAACAGTTTCCTGTCGCATTTCCAGATGCACAGCGACAGCAACTCGCTGGTGTTGGACAAGAAGAACTGAGACATCCCGTCACTTGGTAGCCAAGTGCAACGGCCGGCGGCCATGGGCCTGCGGCTTGCCGCGGCTACAGCCAGGAGAACCCCATGCAGCAATGCCCCCTCGGCCGGACCGGCCTCCACATCGCCCCCATCGTCTTCGGCGGCAACGTCTTCGGATGGACCGCCGACGAGAGGCGCAGCTTCGAGCTGCTCGATGCCTTCGTCGACGCGGGCTTCAACGCCATCGACACGGCCGACGTCTATTCGCGCTGGGTGCCCGGGCACCAGGGCGGCGAGTCCGAGACGCTGATCGGACGCTGGCTGAGGGCCAACCCGGCGCGGCGCGGGCAGGTGCTGCTGTTCACCAAGGTCGGCATGGACATGGGCGACGAGCACAAGGGCCTGGGCCGGCTGTGGATCGAACGCGCGGTGGAGGACTCGCTGCGTCGCCTGCAGACCGACGTGATCGACCTGTACCAGGCGCACCGGCCCGACCCCGAGACCTCGTACGAGGAGACGCTGGACACCTTCGCTCGCCTCGTGAAGGCCGGCAAGATCCGCGCGTTCGGCTGCTCCAACTTCGACGCGCGCCAGCTCGCCGAGGCGCAGGACTCCGCGCGCATCAACGCCCTGCCGGCCTACCAGACGCTGCAGCCCGAATACAACCTGGTCGACCGCGCGAGCTACGACGGCCCGCTGCGCGACCTCGCGATCAAGTCGGACCTGGGCGTGATCCCGTACTACAGCCTGGCGTCGGGCTTCCTCACCGGCAAGTACCGCACGGAGGCCGACCTGGGCCAGAGCCCGCGCGGCGGCGGCGTGCGCAAGCACCTGAACCCGCGCGGCCTGCGCATCCTCGGCGCGCTGGACCAGGTGTCGCAGCGCCACGCCACGCAGCCCGCCGTGGTGGCGCTGGCGTGGCTCATCGCGCGCGAGGGCGTCACCGCGCCCATCGCGAGCGCCACCAGCGTGGAGCAGCTGAAGAACTTCTCCGCGGCGGCCGAACTCGTGCTGAGCGAGAACGACCTCGCGGTGCTGGATCAGGCGAGCGCCCAGGGGTCTGGCTCCGAAGGTGCCTGACCCCGGTCATCGGCCGAGGTCGTCACGCGCGATCGGGGTCAGGCACCTGCGGAGCCAGACCCCTTGTCCTTACCCGATCCAGCGGCGCGCGTTGCCGAACATGCGCGCCCACGGGCTGAGCGCCGACACGTCGCCGCCGTTCCAGCTCATCTGCACGTTGCGGAACACGCGCTCGGCGTGGGGCATGATCGCCGTGAAGCGGCCGTCGGCCGTGGTCACCGCGGTCAGTCCGCCCGGGCTGCCGTTCGGGTTCAGCGGGTAGGCCTCGGTGGCCTTGCCGTGGTGGTCGACGTAGCGCATCACGGCCTTCACCTTGGCGGCGTCGCCGCGCTGCGAGAAGTCGGCGTAGCCCTCGCCGTGCGCCACGGCGATGGGCAGGCGGCTGCCGGCCATGCCCTGGAAGAAGATGGACGGCGATTCCAGCACCTCCACCTGCGACAGGCGGGCCTCGAACTGCTCGGAGCGGTTGCGCGTGAACTTGGGCCAGTCCTGCGCGCCCGGGATGATGGGCGACAGCGCGGCCAGCATCTGGCAGCCGTTGCACACGCCCAGCGCGAAGGTGTCGTTCTTGCCGAAGAAGGCCTCGAACTGCTCGGCGAGAACCGGGTTGAACATCACCGAGCGCGCCCAGCCTTCGCCGGCGCCCAGCGTGTCGCCGTAGCTGAAGCCGCCGCAGGCCACGAAGCCCTTGAATTGCTCCAGCGTGACGCGGCCCGAGTGCAGGTCGCTCATGTGCACGTCGTAGGTGTCGAAGCCGCCCAGCGACATCGCGTAGCTCATCTCGACGTGGCTGTTGACGCCCTGTTCGCGCAGGATCGCCACCTTGGGACGCGCCAGGTTGAGGAACGGCGCGGCCACGTTCTCGGCCGGGTCGAACGTGAGGGCCACATGCAGGCCCGGGTCGTCGGCCTGGCCCGCCAGCGCGTGCTCGCTGTCGGCGCAGGCCGGGTTGTCGCGCAGCCTCGCGATACGCCAGGAGGGTTCGTCCCAGGCCTGCTGCAGCTCGACGAGCGGCTTGGCGAAGACGGACTTCGCGTCGCGCCAGACCTCCACGATGCCGCGGTCGTTGGGCTTGCCCACCACGTGGCTGTGCGCCGACAGGCCATGCGCACGCAGCACGCCCATCGCGGCGTCGCGTTGCGCGGCCGGCACCTGCAGCAGCGCGCCCAGCTCCTCGTTGAACAGCGCCTTGAGCGTCTGCTCGTTGCGGCGCTCGCCCACCTGCGCGGCCCAGTTCTTCGCGTCGCCGGCGTCGGTGGCATTGCCGTCGGTGACCAGCAGGTCCACGTTGAGGCTCAGGCCCGTGTGGCCGGCGAACGCCATCTCGCAGGCCGCCGCCCACAGGCCGCCGTCGCTGCGGTCGTGGTACGCCAGCAGCAGGCCCTGCGCGCGCAGCGCGTTGACCGCGTCCACCAGCGACACCAGCAGCTTCGGGTCGTCGAGGTCGGGCACCGCGTCGCCGAACTGCTGCAGCGTCTGCGCCAGCACCGAGCCGGCCATGCGGTTCTGGCCGCGGCCGAGATCCACCAGGATCAGCGCCGAGTCCTCGCGCGCGAGCTCGGACGTGCGCGTGCCGCGCACGTCCGCGACGCTCGCGAACGCGGTCACGATCAGCGACACCGGCGCCACGACCTGCTTCGCCTTGCCGTCGTCGTTCCACTTGGTGCGCATGGACAGGCTGTCCTTGCCCACCGGCACGCTGATGCCCAGCGCCGGGCACAGCTCCATGCCCACGGCGCGCACCGTGTCGTACAGCGCCGCATCCTCGCCCGGCTCGCCGCAGGCAGCCATCCAGTTGCACGACAGCTTGACGCGCGAGAGTTCGATGGGCGCGGCCAGCAGGTTGGTGATGGACTCGGCCACGGCCATGCGGCCCGACGCCGGCGCGTGCAGCGACGCCAGCGGCGTGCGCTCGCCCATGCTCATCGCCTCGCCGGCGAAGCCCTTGAAATCGGCCAGCGTGACGGCGACATCGGCCACCGGCACCTGCCATGGGCCCACCATCTGGTCGCGGTGCGACAGGCCGCCCACGGTGCGGTCGCCGATGGTGATGAGGAAGCGCTTGGAAGCCACGGTGGGATGGCGCAGCACGTCGAGCGCGGCCTGCTCCAGCGTCACGCCGGTGAGCTGCAGCGGCTGCGCCGTGCGCTCCACGCGCGTGACGTCGCGCAGCATCTTGGGCGGCTTGCCGAACAGCACGTCCATGGGCATGTCGATGGCGCGGTCGCCGCCGGCGCCGTCCTCCAGCACCAGCGCCTGGCGCTCGGTGGCGCGGCCGACGACCGCCAGCGGGCAGCGCTCGCGCCCGGCGAAGCCCTGCAGCAGCGGCAACGACTCGGGCGCGATGGCCAGGACGTAGCGCTCCTGGCTCTCGTTGCACCAGATCTCCTTGGGTGCCAGGCCGGACTCCTCCAGCGGCACCTCGCGCAGGTCGAACGTGGCGCCCACGCCGGCACCCTCGGCCAGCTCGGGGAACGCATTGGACAGGCCGCCGGCGCCCACGTCGTGGATCGCCAGGATCGGGTTGCCCGCGCCCAGCTGCCAGCACTGGTTGATGACCTCCTGCGCACGGCGCTGGATCTCGGGGTTGCCGCGCTGCACCGAGTCGAAGTCGAGCGCGGCGGTGTTGGTGCCGGCCGCCATCGAGCTGGCGGCGCCGCCGCCCATGCCGATGCGCATGCCCGGGCCGCCCAGCTGCACGAGCAGCGTGCCGGCCGGGAACTCGATCTTGTGGGTGAGGTCGTCGCGGATGGCGCCCAGGCCGCCGGCGATCATGATGGGCTTGTGGTAGCCGCGGGTGATGCCCGCCACGTCCTGCTCGAACACGCGGAAGTAGCCGGCCAGGTTGGGCCGGCCGAACTCGTTGTTGAACGCCGCGCCGCCCAGCGGGCCGTCGATCATGATCTGCAGCGCGCTGGCGATGTGCTCCGGCTTGCCCACGGGCGTGCGCTCCCACGGCTCGCTGGTGCCGGGCAGGTACAGGTTGCCCACCGAGAAGCCGGCCAGGCCGGCCTTGGGCTTGGAGCCGCGGCCGGTGGCGCCCTCGTCGCGGATCTCGCCGCCGGAGCCGGTGGACGCGCCCGGGAACGGCGAGATGGCCGTCGGGTGGTTGTGCGTCTCCACCTTCATCAGCACGTGCGCGGTCTCGGCGCGGCCGGCGTAGTGGGCCGGGCCCTGGCCCGTCATCGGCCCGGCGACCCAGCGCTCGATGGCGTGGCCTTCCATCACGGCCGCGTTGTCGGAGTACGCGACCACCGAATGCTGCGAATTGAGCTTCTCGGTGTTGCGGATCATGCCGAACATCGAGATGTCCTGCTTCTGGCCGTCGATGACGAAGCCGGCGTTGAAGATCTTGTGGCGGCAGTGCTCGCTGTTGGCCTGCGCGAACATCATCAGCTCGACGTCGGTCGGGTTGCGCTCCAACCCGGTGAAAGTGTCGAATAGGAAGGCGATTTCGTCGTCCGACAGCGCCAGGCCGAACTCGGCGTTGGCCTTGACCAGCGCGTCGCGCCCCTGGCCCAGCAGGTCGACGTGCACCAGCGGCTCGGCCGGCTGCTTGTCGAACAGGTGCACGGCGGCCTCGCGCTCGAAGGCGGCGCTTTCCGTCATGCGGTCGTGCAGCAGCAGGGCCGCGGCCTGCAACTCGTCGGAGGACAGCGTCTTGACGCCGCCCAGCAGGCTTGTCTTGATCGTGAGGCGGAACTCGGTGACGCGCTCCACGCGGTGCAACGCCAGGCCGCAGTTGTGGGCGATGTCGGTGGCCTTGCTGGCCCAGGGCGAGACGGTGCCCAGGCGCGGCATCACCACCACCAGCGCGGTGTCGGCGGCCTCGGCGGTGGGGCCCTCGTAGGCGTCGCCGTAGCGCAGCAGGCTGGCCAGCTTGCGGGTGGCGTCGGGCTGGGCGACGGTGTCGGTCCAGACCCAGTGGACGTGGCGCGCCGCAACCCCCGTGATGCGCGGCGAGACGGACTGCAGCTTCGGCAACAACGCCTGGGCGCGGAAGGCGGACAAGGCGTTGCCGCCCTCGAAGTGGAGCAGGTGCTTTGGCGTGGGGGACATGCGGTGTGGGCTCGCGGAGGGGGGCGTCGGGGTGGCGGCCTTGTTCGTCGCGCGGGATCGAACTAAGCAGAATCCCTGATTTTAGGGCCTGTGCGGTTTGCGAGGCGCGCTGGGTCAGGCACGACTCGGCGGGGGAGTCTTTTTTGTTCGTGTCCCCCGGCCTTCGGCCTCCTCCTTTACCTCACAAAAAAGACTCCCCCGCCTCGCCGTGCCGGCCTGGGCTTGCCGGCAGACGACATTCGCAGGGGAAGTTCGCGTCATTTTTGTAGAGGTCTCTGGCATCGACAGGCCATCGAGGCCGCGTCGATGCCCGCGGCCAGCACCACAACCGGTCACAGGGCCTGACGCGAACTTCGCATCGAGACGCCGGCGCTCCTTGTCGTGATCGACGAAACAGCGGCGCGCCCCGTCTTCACGAAAAAGAGCGTCTGCACGTGGTCGGCCGTTCGCGTCAAGCCCGACGGCGCGTGAAGCGGTCGGCCGCGGGCATCGTCGGGCCTCGATGGCCCGACGATGCCAAAACCCACCCACAAATTCGCGGACTTCTTCCCCCGCGAATGTTGTCTGCCGGCATGCCCAGGCCGGCACGGCGAGGCGGGGGAGTCTTTTTTGTGAGGTAAAGGAGGAGGAGGCCGCAGGCCGACGGGGGACACGAACAAAAAAGACTCCCCCGCCGAGTCGTGCCTGACCCAGCGCGCCCCCGCAAACCAGCAAACCGGCAAACTGAGATAATTCAAGAACCATGACGATCACCCTGAAGTCCGCCTCCGACATCGAGGGCATGCGCATCGCCGGCCGCCTGGGCTCGGAAGTGCTGGACATGCTCACGCCGCACGTCAAGCCCGGCGTCACCACGGAGCAGCTCGACAAGCTCGCCCACGACTACATCTTCGACGTCCAGCTGGGCATCCCCGCCCCGCTGAACTACTGCCCGCCCGGCTACACGCCCTACCCGAAGTCGATCTGCACCTCGATCAACCACCAGGTCTGCCACGGCATCCCCAACGACCGGCCGTTGAAGGACGGCGACATCGTCAACATCGATGTCACGGTCATCAAGGACGGCTGGCACGGCGACACCAGCCGCATGTTCATCGTCGGCAAGGGCTCCATCGCCGCCAACCGGCTGTGCCAGATCACCTACGAGGCCATGTGGAAGGGCATCGAGAAGGTCAAGCCGGGGGTGCGCCTGGGCGACATCGGCCATGCCATCCAGGTGTTTGCCGAGAACTCGGGCTTCTCCGTGGTGCGCGAGTTCTGCGGCCACGGCATCGGCCAGAAGTTCCACGAGGAGCCGCAGGTGCTGCACTACGGCCGTCCGGGCACGCTCGAGGAGCTGGTGCCGGGCATGATCTTCACGATCGAGCCGATGATCAACGCCGGCAAGCGCGACATCAAGGAATTCGGCGATGGCTGGACCATCGTCACCAAGGATCGCTCGCTGTCGGCCCAGTGGGAGCACACGATCGTCGTCACGGAAACCGGCTACGAAGTGCTGACCGTCTCGGCCGGCAGCCCGCCGGTGCCCGAGTTCGTCAAGAACCCGGTGCTCAACCGCCTGCTCGCCGACGCCCCGCACGGCGTCGCGACGGCCTGAGCGCACGACGGCCACGGTGTCCGCCCTGCCCTCGCCGACCGGCGCGCCGCCCGCGCAGCGCGCTTCCGTGGCCGAGTTGCGCGAGCGCTTCCGCTCGGGCAAGGCCGGCCTGCTGGCCCATTTCTCCGACTCGCGCGCCACGGCGCCGGCCGCCACCGCGCTGCTGAAGGCGCTGGCCAGGCACGTCGACCAGACGCTGGCCGACCTGTGGCTGCACGCCGGCATGCCCGGCCAGGCCGCGCTGCTGGCCGTCGGCGGCTACGGCCGCGGAGAGCTGTTCCCCTATTCCGACGTCGATGTCCTGGTGCTGCTGCCCGACGCCCGCGCCGGCGGTGTCGACGCCCACTCGGAGGCGCTGCGCAGCACGATCGAGGCCTTCATCACGGCCTGCTGGGACATCGGCCTGGAGATCGGCTCCTCGGTGCGCACGCTCGACGAATGCCTGCTCGAGGCGCGCGCCGACGTCACGGTGCAGACCGCGCTGCTCGAGAGCCGCTTCCTCGCCGGCTCGCGCCGCATGTTCAACGCGTTCCGGCGCGTCAACACCGAGGCGATGGACGCGCGTGCCTTCCTGCGCGCCAAGACCTTCGAGATGCGCCAGCGCCAGGTCAAGTACGAGGACACGCCGTACTCGCTGGAGCCCAACTGCAAGGAGAGCCC
>JABCYW010000109.1 GCA_013289985.1 Betaproteobacteria bacterium
GGCACCGTCGCGGCCTCGATGGCCCGACGGTGCCAAAGTACCTACTAAAAAGTTGGAGCCGTATTTGTCCCAACCGCCTGGGTGAACCGGCGGCGAGGTGGGCGTGTACTTGGGGAGATGGCAAACCGGGTCGTCGAGGGCGTCTTGGCGGGTGCGAATGGCGCCGGGCGCGGCCCGTATGCACACGCGGACGAACTTTCACCGAGTGCCCTCGGAATGAGGCCGTCCAGGCCGAATTCAGGCGCCCGTTTGACGTCGAGCCAAGTGCGCGCCCACCTTGGCGCAGCGGGTAACCTCGACCTGCGCGAAGCGTGACCTCAAGCGCACCAACACCAGCACCAACCAAGTTCCCCGCAGGTCGGTGATGAACCTTTTTTCACATGCGCTCAGCCGACCTGCGCGGCCTCTCGCGGCGGGTGGCCGTCCCACTTCGCCGCGGGGCTCAGGCAGAAGCCGAAGCGCGCCGGCATCGCGTCGAAATGCAGCGACCCGGGCGACCAGAGGCCGGCCTCGACGGCGTCCGCGGCGGCCTCCATGTCCTGCGTGTGCACGAGGCCGAAGCCGCCGTCGGTGGCCAGGAACAGGCGTCCACGCTCGTCGCACCAGGCCGACTCCACCGCCACCGTCTGGCCCGTGTGCGAGCGCACCTCGGGCGCCGTGCCTGTGCGGGCGGCGAGGCGCCAAACGTGCGGGGCGGCCTCCAGCTCCACGTAGACGCGCTGGGGGCCGTTCTGGAAGTACCAGGCGCCGTCGGGCGTGCCCTCGTAGTTGCGCTCGATGAACTCGCGCAGCTGGCGGTGCTCGATGCGGCTGCCCTTGGCCAGCGGAAAGGCGCCGGCGGCCTGCGTGCGGTCGTCGCGCATGTACCAGTCGCCGCGCGCGTCGAGTGCCAGCCAGCCGGTGCAGGCCGGCACGTTGGGCCACTTCTTCAGGGCGGCGCGAACCATGTCGTCCATGCGGTCTCCGTTGGTGACTCAGTGGTGGTGGCCCTTGAGCCAGCCGAACACCGAGGTGGGCATCTTCATGGCCACGCCGGGCGGCAGCTTGCCGTCGGCGAACCCCACATGGCCGCCGTGCGGCGGCTGCCACAGCGTGACGTGGGACCCGACCTCGGACTGCTTCGGCAGCGACTCGCCCGGGACGAACGGGTCGTTCAGCGCGTTGAGCACCAGCGCCGGGATGCGGATGTCGGACAGCCGGGGCTTGGCCGACGCGCGCCTCCAGTAGTCGTCGGTGTCGCGGAAGCCGTGCAGCGGCGCGGTGAACACGTTGTCGAACTCGTAGAGGGTGCGCGCGGCGCGCAGGCGCTCCTCGTCGAACAGGCCCGGGTGCTGGCGCAGCTTGGCCAGCGCCTTGGGCTTCATCGTGTGCAGGAACATGCGCGTGTAGGTGTGAAGGCCGAAGCCCTTGCCGATGGCATGGCCGCCGGCGGCCAGGTCGACGGGCGAGCACACCGCCGCCACGGCCCGGGCCTTGCCGGCGGCGGACGCGCCCGACTCCTCGGCCCAGCGCAGCAGCATGTTGCCGCCCAGCGAGATGCCCACCGCGAGCACGGGCCCGCCGCGGCGTTCCGCGAGGCGCTGGAGGATCCATTCCACCTCTTGGTAGTCACCCGAGTGGTACGCCCTCGGGGCGAGGTTCAGCTCGCCTGAGCAGCCGCGGAAATGCGGCACGGCATACGACCAGCCCTGGTCGCGGGCGAGGCAGGCGAAGGCCTTGGCGTAGCCGCTCTTCGACGACCCCTCGAGGCCGTGGAACAGCACCAGCAGCGGACGCGCGGCGTCGGCATCGGGCGGGTCGGCCAGGAAGTCGACGTCGATGAAGTCCTGGTCGGGCGTCGTCCAGCGCTCGCGCCGGAAGCGCGGCGGCTCGCCGACGGTCGCGCGCGAGAACAGCGACGGCCAGATGGTCTGCAGATGCCCGCCCGGCAGCCACCACGGGGAGCGGTGCGAGGCGGCGGGGGCGAGGGGCGGCAGCACGGCGGACATCTCATGGATCTCGGCGAATTCGGATGATCGCGCCGAGCAAGCGTTGTGCCTAGACCCTAGTCTCTAATGCAGCACCGACGGGGTGTCGGCGATCTCGGGAATCTCGTCGGGCGCGCCCGGGCTCGCGTGATGCGCGACCATGCGCCAGCCCTCGCTGGTCTTCGCGTAGACGTTGGTGGCGACGCACCAGCCGGTGCGCGGACCTTCCACCGTGACAACGTCGATGCGCTCGAGCACGCTGTGCACCGCGCTGCCCATCGCGTGGATGCGCTTGACGTGCTCGGGCTGGACCGCGATGGAGCCGTTGGCGAAGATCGCCTCGAATGCCGCGCGCACCGCCTGCGGGCCCACCATGCGGGCGCCGCCCGGATGCACGCAGACCACGTCGTCGTCGTCGGCCCAGACGGCCATCAGCCGCTCGAGGTCGCCGTCTCGCACGGCCTCGTAGAACTGGGCCTCGGCGTCCTCGGGCGAGGCATTGAGGGCGGCTGCGCGGGCCTTGGGGTTGGACATGCGGCGAGGTTTCCGTTGGATCAGTTGAACACGACGGTCTTGCGGCCGTTGCGCAGCACGCGGTGTTCCACGTGCCAGCGCACGGCGCGCGCCAGGACGACGCACTCGACGTCGCGGCCGATGGCCGTGATGTCTTCGGGCGTCAGCGTGTGGTCCACGCGCTCGACGTCCTGCTCGATGATCGGGCCTTCGTCCAGGTCGGCGGTGACGTAGTGCGCGGTGGCGCCGATCAGCTTCACGCCGCGGTCGTGCGCCTGGTAGTACGGCTTGGCGCCCTTGAAGCTGGGCAGGAAGCTGTGGTGGATGTTGATGGCGCGGTTCTCGAGCACGGCGCACAGCTCGGGCGACAGGATCTGCATGTAGCGCGCGAGCACCACCAGGTCGACGCCCTGCTCCTCCACGATGGCCTGCACGCGCTGCTCCTGCGCGCGCTTGGCCTCGGCGCCGGCGCCCGAGGCGAGGGGCAGGTGGTGGAACGGCAGGCCGTAGCTGGCGGCGAGGTCGGCGAACGCGGTGTGGTTGGAGACGATGGCCGGGATGGCGATGTCAAGCTGCCCGCTGTGCCAGCGAAACAGCAGGTCGTTCAGGCAGTGGCCATGCTGGCTCACCATCAGCAGCACGCGCGGCCGGCGCGACAGCGCGTGCAGCTGCGATTCCATCTCGAACTGCTGCGTCACGTTGGACAGCATGCGGTCCAGCGTGGCCACGTCGGCCAGCTGCGGCGGGGCCTCGAAATGCACGCGCATGAAGAAGCGTCCGGTGGCGCCCGGGCCGATGAGATCGCCGAACTGCTGCGAATCGATGATGTTGCAACCGGCCTGGAACAGCAGTCCCGCAACGGCATGGACGATGCCCTTGGTGTCGCGGCATGACAGCCGGAGGATGAATTCGCGCTCGCGGGAAGGGATGGCCTGCATACCCGACATTGTAAGGAGGCCCCGCTGCTGTCGGGCACGCGGGTTGCCAACCTGCCCTTTGCCAGGCGGCATCTCCAGTCGACCGGCAACGACAATGCCCATCGCTCCCCCGTTCCTGGCTCGCGCCGCCAGCGCCTGCGCGCTCGCGTTGCTGGCCGCCTGCAACGCGCTGCCCACCATCGCGCCGGACAACGCCGAGGCCGCGGGAACCGGAGGCGTGCGCATAGCCGGTCCGCACGGGCCGCTGTCTCCCGATGCGCAGAAGCGCGTGCTGGCGCGCCTGCAGGCCGCCGGCGAGGACACCGACATCTTCGAGCGCCACCTCGCGTTCGAGCAGGAGATCGTCGGCTCGCCGCTGTCGGCCGGCAACAAGGTGACGCTGCTGCAGGACGGCCCGTCCACCTACCAGGCGCTGTACGGCGCGATGGCCGCGGCCACCAGCTCCATCGACATGGAGAGCTACGTCATCGAGGACGACGAGGTCGGCCAGCGCTTCGCCAGGGAGCTGGTGTCCGCCAGCGCACGCGGCGTGGTCGTCAACCTGATCTACGACAGCGTCGGATCGCTGCACACGCCCAAGGCCTACTTCGCCGCTCTCGCAGCGCACGGCGTCAACACGCTGCAGTTCAACCCGGTCGATCCGCTGAAGGCGCGCACCGGCTGGGACGTCAACCAGCGCGACCACCGCAAGCTCACCATCATCGACGGCAAGATGGCCTTCGTGGGCGGCATCAACATCAGCAGCGTCTACTCGGGCGGCGGCTCGTTCAGCCAGCACTCCAAGGAGGAGCCGGGCCATGGACAGACGGTCCCGTGGCGCGACACCGACCTGCAGATCGAAGGCCCGGTCGCAGCCGATTTCCAGAAGCTGTTCATGGATACCTGGGTGCGCCAGAAGGGCAAGCCCATGGCCGGCGCGAACTATTTCCCGGAGATCGGGCGCCAGGGCGACGTCGTCGTTCGCGCCATCGGCGGTACGTCCACCGAGCCCGACAGCCAGATCTACGCGACGCTGGTGTCGGCCATCCGCTGCTCGTCGACGTCGATCCTGCTGGCCAATGCCTATTTCGATCCTGACCCGCAGCTGCTCGGCGCGATCAAGGACGCGGCCCGGCGCGGCGTCGACGTGCAGATCCTGCTGCCCAGCGTCAGCGACTCGTGGCTGGTGATGAGCGCCGGCCGGCGCCACTACGGCGACCTGCTGGAGGCCGGCGTGAGGATCTACGAGCGCCAGGGCGCGTTGCTGCACGCCAAGACCACGCTGATCGACGGCGTGTGGAGCGCCGTGGGCTCCACCAACCTCGACTGGCGCAGCTTCCTGCACAACGACGAGATCGACGCCGTCGTGCTCAGCGCGAGTTTCGGCGACCAGATGCGCGCGGCGTTCCAGGACGACCTCAAGCTGTCCCGGCCCCTGACGCTGGAGCAATGGTCGCACCGGGGACTCACGCAGCGCCTGCAGGAAATCACCGCCGGGATGTGGGAATATTGGCTATGAACTCGCAACGACGATCCGGCCCGGCGCCGGCGAACCGCTGGCTGAAGCCGACGCTGGCCTCTTGCACGATGCTTGTCCTGCTCGCGGGCCCCGCCCGCGCGCAGGACGCGGCCGCGCTCCACGCGCGCTTCGACGCGCTGCAGGACAAGCTGGCGCACAACGCCTACGGCCGGCCGCTGGTACTGCAGTCCACGCAGACCTCCGACCGCCTCGAGGGCGAGGTCTACGCGCGCGTCGACCAGCCGTATGCGGCCGTGCGGAAAGGGTTGGAAGGCACGCAGAACTGGTGCGGCATCCTCATCCTGCACCTGAACGTGAAGATGTGCCACGCCCTGCCCGCGGGCCTGGACATGGCGCTGGGCCGCAAGTACGACCAGCCCGTCGACGACGCCTACAAGCTGCATTTCGACTACAAGCCGGTGGCCGACGGCGCCGACTACCTCAAGACCGAGCTCACCTCCGGCGACGGGCCGCTGGGCACCAGGGACTACCGCATCGCCGTGGAGGCCGCGCCGCTGGACGCCGCGCACACCATGCTGCACATGAGCTACGCCTACGGTTTCGGCTTCACCGCGAAGGTGGCGATGAACGCCTACCTGTCCACCGCGGGCGCCGACAAGGTGGGCTTCAGCGTCGCCAGCCAGGACGGCGACGGCAAGCCGACCTACGTGGGCGGCGTGCGCGGCCTGGTCGAGCGCAACACGATGCGCTACTACCTGGCCATCGACGACTACGTGGCCGCGCCGGCGCCGGCGCAGCTCGAACAGCGCCTGTCCAGCTGGTTCGACGCCACCGAACGCTATCCGCGCCAGCTCCACGAGTTGGAGAAGCCCGAGTACCTCGCCATGAAGCGCGAGGAGGCGAAGCGCTGAGGCCTCGTCCTGCGCGGAGTCGCGGATCCACGCCAAGGACGCGCCACAATGGCGGCATGACCATCGCCCCCTACCTGCGCGAGATCGGCCGCGGCAAGGACGGCGCGCGATCCCTCACGCGCGAGAAGTCCGCCGACCTGATGGCGCGCCTGCTCGATGGCCAGGTGGGCGACGTGGAGGCCGGCGCGTTCGCCATCGCGATGCGCATCAAGGGCGAGACGCCCGAGGAGCTCGCCGGCTTCATGGACGCGGTCGCGCCGCGCCTGCTGCCGCTGCCCGCCCCGCCCGCGGCCGGCGCCGTGGTGCTGCCCTCGTACAACGGCGCGCGCAAGCTCCCCAACCTCGTGCCGCTGCTCGCGCTGCAGCTGGCGCGCGCGGGCCTGCCGGTGCTGGTGCACGGGCTGGAGGAAGACCCGGGCCGCGTCACCACCGCCGCCATCTTCGACGCGCTCGCACTGCCGCCGGTGCGCGACGCCGCCGGCGTGGCCGCGCGCTGGGCCGCCGGCGCGCCGGCCTTCATCGCCACCGGCGACCTGCACCCGTCGCTGGCGCGCGTGCTCGCGCTGCGCCGCCTGATCGGCCTGCGCAACCCGGCGCACTCGCTGGCCAAGCTGCTGCCCGCGCTGGGCCTGCAGCGCAACGTGGTGCGCGTCGTCAACCACACGCATCCGGAGTACGCCGCCAGCCTGGGCGAATTCCTCGCGCTGACCCGGGCCACGGCGCTGCTGATGCGCGGCACCGAGGGCGAGCCGGTAGCCGACGCGCGGCGCTGCCCGAAGCTCACCGCGTTCCTGGACGGCGTGGAGCAACCCGCGTTGTCGGTGCCGGCGCAGGGCGGCTCGCTCGTGGCGCTGCCGGGCCTGCCGGGCGCAATCGATCCCGCATCGACCGCGGCCTACATCGTCGAGGTGATGGCGGGTGCCAGGCCGGTGCCCACGCCGATCGCGACGCAGGTGATGGCGCTGCGCGCCCTGGCCGACGCTGGTCGCTGAGGTTCTCAGGCCGCCGGCAGGCTGACCCGGAACACCGAGCCCACGCCCAGCACGCTCTCCGCGGTGATGCGCCCGCCCATCAGGTGGCTGAGCGACTGCGACAGCGCCAGGCCCAGGCCGGCGCCCGAGATGCCCGAGGCCTCGCGCCCGAGGCGGTTGAAGGGCTGGAACAGGCGCGCGCGGTCGATGGGGCTGATGCCGTGGCCTGAATCCTGCACCTCGATGTGCCACTCGTCGTCGACCGCCTGCGCGCGCAGCGTCACGTGGCCGCCCTTGCGGTTGTACTTGACGGCGTTGCTGAGGAGGTTGGTGAGCACCTGGCGCAGCCGGGTGGGGTCGGCGCGCACGACGGCCCGGCCGTGCGACAGCGCGGCGCCGGCGTCCGGATCCTCGCAACGCACGCTCACGCCCGCGGCGTCGGCCTGGGGGCGGCACCAGGCCGCGCACGAGTCGAGCAGCGGCGCCAGCGCCACGTTCTGCAGGTGGATGGGCAGGTGCGCGGCCTCGGCCAGCGACAGGTCCAGCAGGTCGCCGATCATCGCCAGCAGGTGGTCGCCGGCCTCGTGGATCAGGCGCACCTGCTGGCGTTGCGCGGGCAGGCGCGCGAGCGCGGGGTCGGTGACTAGCAGCTGCGCGAAGCCCAGCACCGCGTTGAGCGGCGTGCGCAGCTCGTGGCTGATGCGCGAGAGGAACATCGTCTTGGCGCTGTTGGCCGCCTCGGCGGCGAGGCGGTCGCGCTGCGCCTGCTCGAGCTCGCGCAGCAGCGTCGCGTCGGTCTGCGTGCCGAACATGCGCTTGGGGTGGCCCAGCCGGTCCCATTCGACGATGCGGCCGCGCTCCTCGATCCAGCGCCAGTCGCCGTCGGCGGCGCGGGCGCGGTAGACGGCGCGGTACAGCGGCTCGTCGCCGCGCACGTGGGCGTCGTAGGCTTTGTCGATGATGGCCCGGTCGTCGGGATGCACCACGCGATCCCAGTCGGCCTGCGTGTTGCCCAGCGTGTTGCGCGGGTAGCCGAGGATCAGCTCGCCCTCGTCGATGTCGCCCAGCACGTCGGTCTGGAGATCCCATTCCCACACGTAGGTGCCGGCCTCGTGCATGGCGGTTCGCTGCAGGGCCAGCGAGCCGGGCAGCGCGTGGCCGGCGTGCTCGATGAGGCCGGCCAGCAGCGCGGCGGCGGTGTCGCGCGCGGGCGCCAGGCGATCGCCCCACTCGTCCTGATCCAGGCCGGCGGGCAGCGGCGTGCGCAACTCGCCGACGAGGGTGCCGGAGTGGCTGCACGACCAGGCCGTGTGCGGCGGCGGCGACGTCAACGAGACCGGCGCCAGCACCGCCGGGCGCGCATGGATGGGCGGCATCGACAGGCTGCCGTCGGGCGGCAGCGGCCACAGCCAGCATTCTGCCCCGATCAGCGCGGCCAGCGCGCGCATGAGCGTGGCCAGCGCGTGGGCATGGTCGCTGCGGCGGGCGTGGTCCAGCAGCGCGGCATAGGCCAGCGCGCGCACCTGGTCGAGCGTGGGCGCCGACGCCCCGGCGGCGTCAGCGGGCGGCGCCGGCGGGAAGCTGCCGGCGCCCTTGGTCAATGGCCTGCCGCGATCTTGACGCCGGCGGCGAGCTGGTAGGTGGTGCCGCAGTACGGGCAGCGGCCCCGGCCGTCATGGCTCAGGTCGATGAAGACCTTGGGGTGGCTGCTCCACAGCGGCATCTTCGGATTGGGGCAGAAGACGACGCCGGGGCCTTGCAGGTCGCTGGCGGTGACTTCGACGACGGACGACGTTTGTTCGGTCATTTGCTTGCTCTGGATTCGGGGAGATTCGTGATCAGACGGCCGTCAGCCACTCTGCATATTTCGGGTTGCGGCCGTTGACGATGTCGAAGAACGCCGACTGGATCTTCTCGGTGATGGGGCCGCGCGAGCCCTTGCCCAGCTCGATGCGGTCAAGTTCGCGGATGGGCGTCACTTCCGCGGCGGTGCCGGTGAAGAAGGCCTCGTCGGCGATGTAGACCTCGTCGCGCGTGATGCGCTTTTCCACCACCTTCAGGCCCAGGTCCTGGCAGATCGCGAACACGGTGTTGCGCGTGATGCCGTTGAGGGCGCCGGCCGACAGGTCGGGCGTGTAGACCACGCCGTTCTTGATCACGAAGATGTTCTCGCCGGCGCCTTCCGACACGAAGCCGCTGGCATCGAGCAGCAGCGCCTCGTCGTAGCCGTCGTCCACCGCCTCGGTGTTGGCCAGGATGGAGTTGGTGTAGTTGGACACCGCCTTGGCCTGCGTCATCGTGATGTTGACGTGGTGGCGGGTGTAGCTGGAGGTCTTGACGCGGATTCCGCGCTTCAGGCCTTCCTCGCCCAGGTAGGCGCCCCAGGCCCAGGCCGCGACCATCAGGTGGATCGTGTTGCCCTTGGGGCTGACGCCCAGCTTCTCGGAGCCGATCCAGGTGAGCGGGCGCAGGTAGCCGCTCTCGAGCTTGTTCTCGCGGACGACGGCGCGCTGGGCGTCCATCACCTCCTCGACCGTGAACGGGATCTTCATGCGCAGGATCTTGGCCGAGTTGAACAGGCGCTCGGTGTGCTCGCGCAGGCGGAAGACGGCCGGGCCGTTGACGGTGTTGTAGGCGCGCACGCCCTCGAAGGCGCCGCAGCCGTAGTGCAGCGTGTGGGTGAGGACGTGGATCTTGGCGTCGCGCCAGTCGACGAGCTTGCCGTCCATCCAGATCTTGCCGTCGCGATCGTCCATGCCCATGGGAGTGCCTCGAGAAAAATGGGGAAAACCAGAATTCTACGAGCCTTGCGGCCGGCGCGTCCTGCAGAATCCCGGCCGTGACGTCGCCAGCCAACCTCCAGCTCGATCATTCCAGCCACCGCGGGGCCGGCGCGCTGCCCCTGCGCCTGCTGGCGCACGACGTGGGGATCGCTGCCAACGTGGGGGCGTTGTTCCGGCTGGCGGATGCGCTGGGCGTCGAACACGTGCATCTGTCGGGCGCCTCGCCGGTGCCGCCCGACCCGAAGATCCGCAAGACCTCGCGCTCGGCCGAGCGCCACGTGGCCTGGTCGTACGACGCCGATCCGCTGGCGGTGGTCGCCGCGCTCAAGGGCCGGGGCTGGCGTGTCGTGAGCCTGGAATTGAGCACGCGCAGCGTCGCGCTCGACACGCTGCCGGTCGCGCCGGGCGACCGGGTCTGCCTGGTGCTCGGCGCCGAGGACGCCGGCGTCTGCCAGGCCTTGCTGGACGCCTCCGACGCCACCGTGCACATTCCCATGCGCGGGCACAACTCGTCGATGAACGTGGCCACCGCGTGTGCGATCGCGACGTACGAGATCGCGCGGCGCCTTCTGCCGCGCTGACTCCTAGGATGACGCTTCGGTGCGCCCGACGAAGCCTGTGCCCAGCGCGTCGGCCCAGTCGCCGCGGCGGTTGGCCTGCGCGCGCGACGCGGCGGCGCGCCAGTCGTAGGGCGTCGAGCGCAGTTGCACGTGCCAGCCGCCGTGGCGGCCGCGTTCGACCAGGGCCCAGCGGGCGTCGGGCGAGCCGTTCTCGATCCAGTGCGGGTGGGGGTGGAGGTCGTCGTAGGCCTGCAGGCCGACGCTGCCCGGGTTGACCACCAGCGGCCCGGCGGGCACCGCCATCGCGCGCGCCACGTGGGTGTGGCCGCACAGGATCAGCGACGCCGACAGGCCGCCGCGGGTGTCGCCCGCGGGCATCTCGGCGGCGCGCGCGGCGAGTTCGGCCCGGCTGGCCGCGCGCACGCCGCGCTGGCCGTCGACACCGAAGCCGGGAATGACCGTCTCCATGAAATAGACGAGGTCGCTGGCGGGCGTGCCGTGGCACAGCAGCACGTCGTCGGCGAGCCAGTGCGTGGCGGGCAGCGCCGCGAGCCATGCGCGCTCGGCCGGGCCCAGGGCGCACGCCGCATGCGCGTCCGACGCGCCCATGCGCGCGACGTCCTCGGCCAAGGCCTGGCGCTCGTGGTTGCCGGCGATGGTGCGCCAGCGCCCAGGCTCCGCGGCCTCGTGGGCCATCAGCCACTGCACCGTCTCGCGAGGCCACAGCGGGCCGGAGGCGATGTCGCCCAGGTTGACGACGAGCCCGGGACGCTCGCGCTCGATCTCGGCCCACACGCACTCCAGCGCGGGCAGGTTGCCGTGGATGTCGGAGACGATGGCGATGCGGGAGGTCGTCATTTGGAGGGATGCCTTTGTCGAGCCGTGTCGCTAGGGCCTGTTCACACTAAATGCGTGCCCGCGCCGGCCGCCTGCGAGGCCCCAGGCTAGGCGGCCGCGACGCGGCGGGCTGGACGCCCGCAAGGAGCGGCCAACGACGCCTGGGGTCTCGCAGGCGGCCGGCCCTGCGGGTGATCCCCCAGAAAGCCTGCCTTCCGCGTTGCGAGCGCTTGCCGTGGGGCCACCACGTCGGCGCGCTCGCGCCTTGAAGGCAGGCTTTCTGGGGGGTCACGCGGGCACGCATTTAGTGTGAACAGGCCCTAGCATACGCAGGCTCGGGCGCCTTGTGTCCGACGCGATCTTTCCTGCCCACCAACGGAGCCAACATGCCCATCGATATCCACGTCCGCGTCGCCGCCTGGCTGCATATCGTCATGGGCGCCCTCGCGGTGTGCACGCTGCTGTTCATCGGCCTGGCCTTTGGTGCGTTCGGCGCCATCGTGGTGGGTGCCGCGCACGACTCGCAGGCCACGGGCGTGCTCGCGTTGATCGGCGGTCTCGGCGCCACCTTCCTGTTCTTCTTCATCGGCCTCGCCGCGCTGGAGATCGCGGGCGCCGTGATGCTGCTGAACGGCAGCGCCGGCGGCCGCGTGCTCACCATCATCTTCAGCGTCCTCGCGCTGGTGAACTTCCCCATCGGCACGGTCATCGGCGCCTACTCGCTGTGGGCGCTGCTGCGCGCAGTGCCGGCGGCGCCGGCGCCCGCCCAGTCGAACGTCGCCAACACGTTCTGACGTCACCGGTGCCCGGCGCGCGGCTCAGAACCTGTGAATGGATCCGGCCCGCTCGGGCGTGTCGGATTCGTTCACAGGTTCTTCAGAGCCCGCGCAGCACCTCGATCGCCTCCTCGATGCGCTCCACCGCGTGGATGGTGAGCCCCTCCACCGGCTTTTTCGGCGCGTTGGCCTTGGGCACGATGGCCACCGAGAAGCCCAGCTTGGCCGCCTCCTTCAGCCGATCCTGACCGCGCGGCGCCGGGCGCACCTCGCCGGCCAGTCCCACCTCGCCGAAGGCCAGGAAACCGCGTGGCAAGGCGCGGTTGCGGATGGAGCTCTGGATGGCCAGCAGCACCGCCAGGTCGGCCGCCGGCTCGCTGATGCGCACGCCGCCCACCGCGTTGACGAAGACATCCTGGTCGCCGGTGGACACGCCAGCGTGCCGATGCAGCACCGCCAGCAACATGGCCAGCCGGTCGCGGTCCAGGCCCACCGACAGCCGGCGCGGACTGGGCCCGCCGGCGTCGACCAGCGCCTGGATCTCCACCAGCATGGGCCGCGTGCCCTCCAGGGTGACCAGCACGCAGCTGCCCGGCACCGGCTCGCCGTGCGTGGACAGGAAGATGGCGCTCGGGTTGGCCACGCCCTTGAGCCCGCGCTCGGTCATGGCGAACACGCCGATCTCGTTGACCGCGCCGAAGCGGTTCTTGAAGGCGCGCACCAGGCGGAAGCTGGAGTGCGTGTCGCCCTCGAAGTACAGCACCGTGTCGACGATGTGCTCCAGCACGCGCGGCCCGGCCAGGCTGCCGTCCTTGGTGACGTGGCCCACCAGCACGATGGTGCAGCCGCCCGACTTGGCGGTGCGCGTGAGCTGGGCCGAGCATTCGCGCACCTGCGCCACCGAGCCGGGCGCCGACGTGAGCTGGTCGGAGTAGAGCGTCTGGATGGAGTCGATGACGCAGAACGCAGGTTGTTCCGCCTCGATGGTGGCGAGGATGCGCTCGAGGTTGATCTCGGCCAGCACCCGCACGTTGGCGCCCGAGAGATCGAGCCGGCGCGAGCGCAGCGCCACCTGCGCGCTCGATTCCTCGCCGGTGACGTAGAGCACCTTCATGCGCATGGCCAGCGCGTCGATGGCCTGCAGCAGCAGCGTGCTCTTGCCGATGCCCGGGTCGCCGCCGATCAGCACCACGCCGCCGGACACGATGCCGCCGCCCAGCACGCGGTCGAGCTCATCGATGCCGGTGGGCGTGCGGGCGACGTCGGTGGCGTCGATGTCGGCCAGCGTGGCCACCGGCTGGCTCCTGGCGAGCGACTGGAAGCGGTTCTTCGAGGCGCCGCCCGAGGGCTCGCCCACGCCTTCCTCCAGTGTGTTCCAGGCGGTGCAGTGCGGGCAGCGCCCCAGCCACTTCGGGTTGGTGCCGCCGCAGGCGGAGCAGGTGTAGACGGTCTTGGGAGCAGCCATGGCCCCATTGTCGCCTACTGTTCAAATCCACAGCCCGGGAAATTCCGCGATTTCCCGCCGATGCGCGCGCGGCGCCCCAGGCTGCATTCGCCACGACTGCCGCCACCCTCGTAGACTTGCCCGCATGAGCCCACCCGACCACGACCCCGCCCCGCACCCCGACCCGCAGGCCGCCTTCGACGACGCGGCCGCCATCGCGTCCTACGCCGATCGCACGCGGCGCCTGGTGCCGGGCTGGGACGACCTGCAGAAGATGGTCACGCTGCTGGTGGCCGAGGCGGCGCCCGGGCCGGCCACGGTGCTGGTGGTGGGCGCCGGCGGCGGCGTGGAGCTGAACGCGATGGCGCAGGCGCGCGCCGACTGGCGCTTCGTGGGCGTCGACCCGTCCGCGCCGATGCTGCAGATGGCCCGCGCCACGCTGGGCCCGCTGGCGGAGCGCGTGGCCTTCCACGAGGGCTACGTGGACACGGCTCCGGAAGACCCTTGCGACGCGGCCACCTGCCTGCTGACCATGCACTTCGTGCCGCATGCCCGGCGCCTGCCCACGCTGCGCGAGATCCACCGGCGCCTGAAGCCGGGCGCGCCGTTCGTGATGGCGCACATGAGCTTTCCGCAGTCGCCCGAGGAGCGCCCGCTGTGGCTCGCGCGTTACGTCGCATTCGCCGTCGCCTCGGGCGTTGCCCCGGAGAACGCGCGCCGCGCTGCCCTGGCGATCGGCGCCAGCCTGCCGCTGCTGGGGCCCGACGACGAGGAGGCGCTGCTCGCGCAGGCCGGCTTCTCGGGCACGCGGGTGTTCTACGCGGGCCTGGCGTTCCGCGGCTGGATCGCGCGGGCCTAAGATCGTGGCATGACCGCCCTGACCATCCGCCACGCCACCCCCGACGACCTCGACGCGCTGGCCCCGCTGTACGACGCCTACCGCCGCTTCTACGAGCAGCCGGGCGACATCGCGCTCGCGAGCGCCTTCCTCGCCGACCGCATGGAGCGGCGCGAATCCACGATCCTGGTGGCGCAGGCCGAGGGCCAGCTGCTGGGCTTCTGCCAGCTCTATCCCACCTGGTGCTCGGTGGCCGCGGCGCGCATCTTCGTGCTGTACGACCTGTTCGTGGACGCGGACGCGCGCCGCGGCGGCGTCGGGCGCGCGTTGATGCTCGCGGCCCGGGCCTTCGGGCGCGAGGCGGGCGCGGTTCGGCTGGACCTGAGCACGGCGCGAACCAACGCGCGCGCCCAGGCGCTCTACGAATCGCTGGGCTGGCAGCGCGACGACGTGTACCTCACCTACAACCTCGCGCTCGCGGAGCCGGCATGACCCTCGCCACCTGGATCACCTTCTTCCTCGCCTGCTGGGCGATCAGCCTGTCGCCCGGCCCGGGCGCGATTGCCTCGATGACGGCCGGCCTCAACCAGGGCTTCCGGCGCGGCTACTTCACCGTGCTCGGCCTGGTCCTCGGGATCTGGACGCAGATGATCGTCGTGGTCATCGGCCTGGGCGCCGTCATCAAGACCTCCGAGACGGCGTTCACCACGATGAAGTATCTCGGGGCGGCCTACCTCGTGTGGGTCGGCCTCTCGCAATGGCGCGCCGGCGACCGGCCGCTGGTGGCGTCCGCCGACGCCCCGGTGCTCACGCGCCGGCAGCTGGTCGTGCGCGGCTGGGCCATCAACGCCACGAACCCGAAGGGCACGGTGTTCATGCTGGCCGTGGTTCCCAACTTCATCGACCTGGCGCAGCCGCTGCTGCCGCAGTACCTGATCATCATGATGTCGCTGTCGTTCACCGACCTGGTGGTCATGGCCGGCTACGTGGCGCTGGCCGCCAAGGTGCTGGGCGCGCTGAACCAGCCGCACCACGTGCGCGTCATGAACCGCTGCTTCGGCGGCCTGTTCGTCGTGGCCGGCACGCTGCTGGCCGCGTTCCGCCGCGCCGCATGACCATGCACACGCTCGCCATCATCACCGGCGCGTCGCGCGGCCTGGGCCAGGCGATGGCCGCGCAATACCTGGCCGGCGGCGGGTTCGTGCTGGGGCTGTCGCGCGGGCAGTCCGCCGGGCTCGCGGCCACGGGCCCGGGCGGCCTGGAGCAATGGCCCGCCGACCTGTCGGACCCGCTGCCGCTGGCCGAACGCCTCGCCGCGTGGCTGGCCGACTTCGAACGCCGCGCCGCCGGACGCCTGCCGGCGCGGGTGCGCGTGATCCACAACGCCGCGCTGCTCAGCGAGCCGGGCGACACTGCCGACACCGATCCCGCCGACCTCGCGCGCAGCCTGCGCGTGGGCCTCGAGGCGCCGGTGGCGCTCACCGCGGCCTTCCTGCGCGCCACCGCGCACTGGGCAGCGGCCGATCGGCGCGTGCTGTTCGTCTCGTCGGGCCTGGGCCGCCGCGCCATGGCCGGCAACGCCGCCTACTGCGCGCAGAAGGCCGGCCTCGACCACTTCGCGCGCGCGCTGGCGCTCGAGGAACAGGCGCGGCCGCACGGCGCCCGCGTGGCGTCGGTCGCGCCGGGCATCATCGACACCGACATGCAGAGGCAGCTGCGCGGCGCCGACCCGAAGCGCTTCGCCGCGCAGGCCACGTTCGCCGGCTTCCACGGCAGCGGCGCGCTCGACAGCCCGGCCAGCGCCGCGGCCAAGGTGATCGCGCTGCTGGAGCGCGACGACTATGGCGCCAATCCGGTGACCGACGTCCGGGGCTGACTACGCCGTCACGCTCACCGGCACGCGCAACGCCAGCGCGCACATCAGCTCGTAGCCGATCGTGCCGGCCGGCCTGGCGATCTCGTCGATGGGCAGCACGGCGCCGTCCGGGCCGTTGCCCCACAGCGTGACCTCCGAGCCGATGCCCGCGCCCGGCACCGGGCTCAGGTCGACGGTGATCATGTCCATCGACACCCGGCCGACGATGCGGGTGCGCACGCCGTTCACCAGCACCGGCGTGCCCGTGGGCGCGCTGCGCGGATAGCCGTCGGCGTATCCGCAGGCCACCACGCCGATGCGCAGCGGGCCGTCGGCCGTGAAGGCGCTGCCGTAGCCCACGGTGTCGCCCGCCTGCAGGTTCTGCAGGCCGATCAGCTTGCTGCGCAGCGTCATCGCCGGGCGCAGCTTCCAGTCGGCGATCGTGCGCTCGGGGTAGTCGGGCGCGCTGCCGTAGCTCATGATGCCCGCGCGCACCCAGTCGCCGGCGATGCGCGGCGCCTTGGCCAGCGCGTCGGCGCCGTGGCGCAGCGTGGCCGCGCTGTTGGCCAGCGTGCGCTCGCCGGCCATGTCCGACGTGACGGCCTCGAACACGGCCAGCTGGCGCGCCACGCCGCGGTCGCCGTCGGCGTCCGAGAAGTGCGTCATCAGCGAGATCTCGTCCACCTGGGGCAGCAGCTCCAGCCGGGCGCGCGCGCCGCGGAACGCGGTGGGCGTGAAGCCCAGGCGGTTCATGCCGCTGTTGAGCTTCAGGAAGACCCTGTGCGGAGTGTGGGTCTTGTGCTCCGCGAGCCAGTCGATCTGCTCCTCGCAGTGCACGGCGTGCCACAGGCCCAGGCGCGAGCAGAGTTCCAGGTCGCGCTGCTCGAAGCAGCCTTCCAGCATCAGGATGGGGCCGCGCCAGCCGAGCGCGCGGATGCGTGCGGCCTCGTCGAAATCGAGCAGCGCGAAGCCGTCCGCTCCTCGCAGACCTTCGAACGCTCGTTCTATTCCGTGCCCGTAGGCGTTGGCCTTGACGACGGCCCAGACGCGGGCGTCGGGCGCCGATTCGCGGGCGCGGCCGATGTTGTGGGCCAGGGCGTCGGTGTGGATGAGGGCTTCGATGGGACGGGGCATCCCCGAATTCTGCCAGCCGGCCTGGCGCCTGCGCCGCGCGGGGGGCGCCCGGGCCGGCGAAACGCCCCGCGTGCTATAAAGCCGCTCGCCCTATGGAGAGATTTCCCAGGCGCGGGGCCGTTCGGGTGGCCTCGACGCCGACGATGCCGAACGAATGAAAAGAGGTTTCTACACCATCATGTCGGCGCAGTTCTTCAGCTCGCTGGCTGACAACGCGTTGTTCGTTGCGGCCGTCGAGATGTTGAGAAGCGCCGGCGCGCCGGCCTGGCAACGCACGGCGCTCGTGCCGATGTTCGCGCTGTTCTACGTGGTGCTCGCGCCGTTCCTGGGCGCGTTCTCGGATGCGGTGCCTAAGGGCCGGGTGATGTTCTACGGGAACGCCCTGAAGGTCGTGGCGTGCCTGATGATGCTCTACGGCGGACATCCGCTGATCGCCTACGCCTTCGTCGGCCTGGGCGCGGCCGCCTACTCGCCGGCCAAGTACGGCATCCTCACCGAGCTGCTGCCCACCTCGCAGCTGGTGAAGGCCAACGGCTGGATCGAGGGCCTCACGATCCTGTCCATCATCCTGGGCGTCGGGCTGGGCGGGCAGCTGATCGGCCCGCGCATCTCGCCGTACCTGCTGTCGGTGCAGATGCCGTTCATCGACTTCGGCATCCACACGCCGGCGCAGGCGACGGTGGCGTTCATGGTGCTGCTGTACGCGATCGCGGCGGCCTTCAACCTGCGCATCCCGCGTACCGAGACCCCGCTGGAGCCGTTCACGGGCCGCGTCACCGAGCTCGTGCGCGACTTCAGCCAGTGCAACGCGCGCCTGTGGGACGACAAGCTGGGCCAGATCTCGCTGGCCACCACCACGCTGTTCTGGGGCGTGTCGGGCAACCTGCGCTACCTGGTGCTGGCCTGGGCCGGCGTGGCCCTGGGGTTCGACACGCCGCACGCCACGCTGCTGCTGCTGCTGGTGGGGCTGGGCACCGCGGCCGGCGCGGTCATCGCCTCGGTCACGGTGAGCCTGATGGGCGCGACGCGCGTGATCCTGCTGGGCGCGGCGCTCGGCGTCTCGGTCATCGCGATCAACGGCATGCACAGCGTCTGGGTGGCCGGGCCGTTCCTGGTGGTGCTCGGCGCCATCGGCGGCTTCATGGTGGTGCCGATGAACGCGCTGCTGCAGCATCGCGGCCACAACCTGATGGGCTCCGGCCGCTCGATCGCCGTGCAGAACTTCAACGAGCAGGCCGCCATCCTGGGCCTGGGCGCCTTCTATTCGGCGCTGACGCGCGGCGGGCTGTCGGTGTTCGGCTCCATCGCGATCTTCGGCATCTTCGTCACCTGCACCAGCTGGCTGATCTGGCGCTGGCACCGGCGCAACCTGGTCCAGCATCGCGAGGAAGTCGAAGAACTGCTCGCGATCGCCCGCAGCGATTCCCATTGAAATGACGACGGTCTCTCTCCCGCGGCCCCGTTCCGCGGGACCGGTGCTCGCCCTGCTCGTCAACGCCTTCGTGTGGGGCGTGTCGTGGTGGCCGTTCCGCCACCTGCAGGCGATGGGCCTGCATCCGCTGTGGGCCACCACCCTCATCTACATCCTGTCGGCGGCGGCCATCGTGGCCTGGCGGCCGGCGGCGCTGCGCCAGTTCTTCGCGCATCCCGCGCTGTGGCTCATCTTCCTGGGCTCGGGCGCCACCAACGCCACCTTCAACTGGGCGGTGAGCATCGGCGACGTGGTGCGCGTGGTGCTGCTGTTCTACCTGATGCCGCTGTGGTCGCTGCTGCTGGCGCGCGTGATCCTCAAGGAGAAGCTCACCACCAGCGCGCTGGTGCGCGTGGCGATGGCGTTGACGGGCGCGGCGCTGGTGCTGTCGCAGGAACGCAGCGGCGCGGCGCACGCGGGCCTGCTGCCCGACCTGCTGGCGCTGCTGGGCGGCGTCGCGTTCGCGCTGAACAACGTGATGCTCAAGCGCGAATCGGCGCAGCCCGAGGAAGGGCGCGCGCTGGCGATGTTCCTGGGCGGCACGGTGGTGGCCGGGGTCACGGCGGCCGCACTGTCGGCGGCGGGCTCGTCGGGCGTGCAGTGGCCCGTGGCCTCGACGCAGTGGCTGCTGCCGGCGCTGGGCCTGGCCGTCGCGTGCAT
>JABCYW010000110.1 GCA_013289985.1 Betaproteobacteria bacterium
AGTGCGTCGACCGCGATCGTGCCACCGCCGTCCACCTGGCGGATGCCGTGCTTGATCGCATTCTCCAGCAGCGGCTGCAGCGTCATCGGCGGCAGCAGGCATTGCGCCGCGGCCGGCGAGACGCGCAGCTCGGCCTTCAGCCTGGCGCCGAAACGGCGCTTCTCGATGGCCAGGAAGTGCTCGCTGAGCACCACCTCCTCGCCGAGGGAGATGCGCTCGCGTTCGGCCAGCGCCAGCGTGCGGCGGAAGAACTGCGCGAGGTCCACCGTCATCTCGCGCGCGGCGGCCGGATCGAACCCGGTGAGCGCGCTGATGGAGTTGAGGCTGTTGAACAGGAAGTGCGGGTTGATCTGCGTGCGCAGCATCTGCAGCTCGGCGTCGCGCGCGAGTACGCGCGACTCGGCCTCGCGCCGCGCCGCGGCCTGCACGGTCTCGAATGCCACCAGCACGTCGTGCGCCAGCAGCGACAGCAGGTACAGCGCGAAGCCGGCCGCGAAGTACATCACCCAGCCGGCCGACGTCATCGCCACCAGGGGCTTGTCGTGCGAGACGAGGCGGCCGAGCGAGTCCCAGGCCTCGCCCAGGCCCAGCCAGGCCAGCGCCGACAGCAGCGACGCGCCGCCGAACAGCCCCAGCGCCACCGGCCAGCGGCGCTGCGAGTACGGCAGGCTGCGGCAGACGTAGTACGACGACATGGCCACGAAGGACCACACGAGGCAGATGGGCAGCGCGAATTCCAGCGCGCCCGTCCACTCGGCCTGTTCGGTCAGCCGCAGCAGCGCGGCAATGCCCACGCCGGCGAGCAGCCAGGCCAGCACGTACCAGAGGAGCTTGCGGGCGTCCGCAAGGATCGGGTGCACGGTGGCTTCGTCAGTTGGAGATCTCGACGCCGCCCATGATCACCGAGCCCTCGATGACCAGGCGCTTGCCGGGAGACATCGGCGGCACCGTCTTGTCTTCCATGCCGCCCAGCAGGGGCGAGCCGTTGACGACGATGGCCCACTCGCGCGGCACCTTGATCTCGACGCCGCCCATGACGATGGACAGGTGCAGCACCGCCTCGGTGGCGATGGCGGCGCCGCGCAGGTCGAGCTCGACCGCGCCCATGACCGCGTTGATCTCGCCGCCGGTGAAGGCCTGCGAGTCGTTCTTCAGGACGATGCCGCCCATGGTGGCCGAGGCGTCGACGCGCGAGCCGTGCTCCACGCGTTCCTCGCGCTGGCCCGGCGCCGCACGGCACGTGACGTCGCCGCGCACGATGAAGCCCTTGGTGATCACGCTCAGCCCCACCCAGATCAGGGCCAGCGGCCACATCTGGCGCCACTCGAAGTGGAGCAGGCCCAGGTTCTGCAGTGTCATGCCCGCGCCGACCACGATCAGCGCGCCGCCCACGAACAGGCTGTTGGGCCGGCGCGTGTTGGACAGCTTCAGCCCGCCGAGCGCCACGAACACGAGCGGCCAGTACGGCTGCACCAGGTGGCTGTCGAACAGGTGCAGGTTGTCCAGCAGCGCGAACAGGCCGACGACGACGATGAACGCGCCGAAGACGACGCGGCTGCGTTGGCGATTGAGGGGATCCCGGCTCACCAGTTGGGCTCCTCGCGCAGGCGGTGGCTCCAGAGCGCGTGGATGATCTGGCCCGCGCCCACGGCGATCAGCAGCACGGGCCAGGTGGACGCCAGCGTCCAGCCGCCGATGTGCTCGATCACCACCACGAGGTAGGCCGCGACCGCGAAACGCAGGGCGGCGCGCAGGGCGCTGCCCAGGCCTGGCTGGACGACCAGCCGCACCACGCCGGACAGCGCGATCACCAGCGGGGCGATCAACCACAGGTCGGCCGTGCTGATCAGTCCCTGGCCGCGCAGGAGATAGCCCACGCCCAGCAGGATGAACGCCGTGCCCGCGACGATGCGGCGCGCGGCCCGGTGGCCGCGCAGTGTCAGCAGGTGAACGTACGGGTGCGGGCGGGAATAGTGGAACATGGGGCGCATCCTGGACGGTGTCTCGATGGTGCGAAGCATCGCAGATGGCCAGGGCCACGGCCGCCGGGAATCGACCAACCGCCCGGAAAGGTCGACGAAATGGGGGCTCAGCCGGCGGCCGGCGGGGGCGTCGTCTCGATCCGGAACACGCAGGCGGTGCCGGCGGCGCCGCACGACAGGCGGGCGCGCAGCGCGCCCTTTGCATAGGTGTCGGAGCCAGGCCGGTCGATCTGCCAGCCGCGCGTGGCCAGGGCCGGGCGCAAGGCCTCCAGCTGGGCCGCGCTGACGGGGCACTGGTAGAAGAACGTCTGCGCCGCGACGAACTTGTGCAGGGTCTGGCAGCCGTGCCGGTCCACGGGCACGCCCGCGCTCGTCTCGATGGCCTCGTACTGCTCGCGCATCTGCTTCGCGGCGGGCGAGGGATCCTCGAAGCTGTCGCCCCAGCGGGCATTGACGGCGATGCCGACGGCCAGGAGGGCGGCGAGGCCGAGGGCGAATTTTCCGAACTGTTGCATCGAGAAGGCGGCGAGTGCGAGCAACCTGCAGTTTACGGCCGGGCATCCCGATTGCCGGTAGGCCTCGATTCCATAGGCATCCCGCCAGAACAACGACATGTCCGCCCTTCACGAAAAGAACGACCTTGCGTCCCACCAAGCCCTTCCGAGGATCCGCAACGTGCTGGTCGTCGACGACAACGTCGACGCCGCCGGCAGTCTCGCCGACTTGCTCGTCGCGTGGGGCTACCACGTGACCGTCGCCCACGACGGCCCGGCCGCGCTGGCCGCGCTGCAGGACACCTTGCCCGACATCGCGCTGCTGGACCTCGGCATGCCTGCGATGGACGGCTACGAGCTCGCGGCGCACCTGCGCCTCCAGCCCGGCTGTGAAGACCTGCGCATCGTCGCGATCACCGGCGCCGGCGGCCCGGAGGAAGCGCGGCGTTCGCGCGCGAGAGGCTTCACGGCCCACCTGGTCAAGCCGGTGTCGCCCGCGAGCCTGCGCATGCTGCTGCGGTAGCGCCGGGATTCCCCTCAAAGGGTTCTTCCCGGCGTCGTGCCGTGGAGGCGGCCGGCGAACGCGGATACGCTAGGCATCCCTCTCGTTTCGAAGAATGCCGCGATGTCAGCACGCCCCCCGTTCCTCCCCACGCTCGCGGCCGCCGCCGCGTTCGCGCTGCTCCCCCTGTGCGCGTCCGCCGCGCCCGCGCCGCGCACGGTGCCGCTGAAGATCGACTTCAAGCTGACGCCCGAGCAGATCGACACGACCTGCCAGGCCGAGCTCGCCGGCGCCGGCAAGCGCATCGCCGCGATCCTGAACGCGCGGTCGGCGCGCACGTTCGGCACCGTGGCGGAGCCGCTGGAGAACGTGCTCTCCGACATCACCGACGACCTCGCCGCGCAGACGATGCTGTTCCAGGTGTCGACCGACAAGGCCGTGCGCGATGCCTCCCAGAAGTGCAACGACGCGGTGAGCGCCTTCAACGCCGACCTGTTCGGGCGCGCCGATCTCTATGCCGCCCTCAGTGCCGCCTCGAAGAGCCACACGGCGCGCGGCGCGGCTCAGAAGAAACTGCTCGAACTGCACCTGGTGGCCGCCAGGCGCGCGGGCGCGGGCCTGCCGCCGGCGCAGCGCCGGCGCTTCGTCGACCTCGCCAAGCAGATCGCCGAGCTGGAGACGAAGTTCGAGGCCAACCTCGGCAGCGGCAACGCCGCGATCACCATCACGCAGGCGCAGACGGACGGCCTCAAGCCCGACCTGGTGGCGAGCCTGAAGACCGGTGCCGACGGCAAGCTGGTGGTGCCCACCAACGAGAGCACGACAGACCAGTTCATGTCGAACGCCACCGACGCGGCGGCTCGCAAGGCCTTCTACATCTCGTTGAACCAGCGCGGCGGCACCGCCAACGTCGCGTTGCTGGAACAGGCGATCGCGTTGCGCGACGAGTCGGCCAAGCTGCTGGGCTACGCCAACTGGGCCGAGTACGCGCTGGCCGACCGCATGGCCGGCACGCCGCAGCGGGTGGACGCCTTCCTCACCCGCATCGACACCGCGCTGAAGCCGTTGGCGGCCGAGCAGCGCGCGAAGCTCTCGGCGCTGAAGGGCTCGCGCCTGGAGGAGTGGGATCGCCTGTTCTACCTCAGCCAGGCCCGCAAGCAGCAGTTCGACCTCGATCCCGAGACCGTGCGCCAGTACTTCCCGGCGCAGCACACCATCGATGCCGTGCTCGCGATCTACAGCGGCATGCTGGGCCTCACGTTCACCAAGGCCGACGACCTGCCCACCTGGCATCCCGACGTGGTGGGCTACCGGGTCACGGACACGGCCAGCGGCGCCGACCGCGGTGCGTTCTACCTCGACCTGTACCCGCGTCCCGGCAAGTACGGCCATTTCGCCAACGTCGGTCCGACCGCGCGCCGTACGCTGCCGGACGGCACGATCCGTCCGGCCGTCAACGCCATCCTGGGCAACTGGCCGGTGCCCGCGCCGGGCAAGCCGTCGCTGCTGTCGCATGACGACGTGATCACCTTCTTCCACGAGTTCGGCCACAACGTGGCGGCCCTGTGCGGCGATGCGCCCTACGAGACGCTCAACGGCTACCGGCTCGATTTCGTCGAGGCGCCTTCGCAGATGCTGGAGAACTTCGTCTGGGATCCGGTCATCCTCAAGAAGATCTCGTCCAACGCGGCAGGCGAGCCGCTGCCCGATGCGCTGATCGCCAAGATGAACGCCGCGCGCCACTTCAACGAGGCCTGGCTCGAGGTGGGCAGCACCATCTTCTATTCGCTGGTCGACCAGCGCATCCACACGGTCAAGCCGCCCGTGGACACCTCGGCCATCTGGCGCGAGGGCAAGGCCGCCTGGACGGTGGACGACTTCGTGGAAGGCACCTATCGCCAGGCGAGCATCGACCATTTCATGGCCGGCTACGAGGGCGGCCTCTACGCCTACCCGTGGGCCAAGGTCTACGCGATGGACATGTTCACCGCGTTCCAGAAGGAGGGCCTGCAGAACCCCGCCGTGGGCATGCGCTACCGCAAGGAGATCCTCGCGCCGGGCCGCACCGTCGAGCCGGACGTGCTGGTGCAGCGCTTCCTGGGCCGGCCGATGAAGCCGGACGCGTTCTATGCCGATCTCGGCATGAAGGTCGACGCGAAGTGAGCTGACGCGCCATCGCTAGTCGCGGCCAGGAACTCGGCGATGGCGCGCTGGGCACCGCCGGAACGCGGAAGCGACCGGTGGGTGGTGCCGGCGATCAACCGCACCGTGGTCGAGCGCGGCAGCCGTTCCACCAGCCGGCGGCTCTGCTCGTGCGGCACGGACGTGTCGTGTTCGGCCAGCAGCACCAGCGTCGCGCCCGCGTGCGCGGCCGCGAGATCGGCGCAATCGAAGCGCTGGGTGACCAGGCCCGCGCCGACGCGGCCGAGCGGGCGCGCGCGCAGCACGGCCGGCACGCTCTCGAACGGCGACATCAGCACCAGGCGCCGCGGCCGGGCCTCGCGCGCCAGCCACAAGGCGACCGCCGTGCCCAGGCTGCGGCCGACGATCGTCAACGGGCTCGCGATGCCGACGGCCCGCAGCAGGGCAAGCGCGTCGGCCTTCACGCCGCGCTCCGACGGCCGGCCCGTGGAGGCGCCGAAGCCTCGATAGTTGAACGCGTGGACGGCCTGGCGCGGATTGAACGAGGCCATGTCCGGGGCCCACACGACGTTCTCGTTGCGTCCGCCGAAGTAGAGGATCGCGCCGTCGGCCTCGCCGTCGATCGGCGTCGCCGACCAGCCTTCGAGGATGGCGCCGTCGGGGCGCGGGAGACGGTGGCCCGTCGTTCGGTACGCGTGCGCATGCGGACCCGGCGGGACGGCCCGGATCCGCGTGGTGCGGCCGAAGATCAGGCGGCCTTCGACCGATTCGATCACGCGAAGGGCGGTGGCGGCAGGCGGGATCACGCCGGGATTCTGGCGGCGGTCCGAGACACGACGATGACGCGCCGAGCTTGCGTCGGCCCGCCCGCGGGCTTCGTGGAAAACCCTGCTCGACAAGCCCCCGTCGCGCGCCTTTTCCTGCCGAGGTTCGCGGCAGAATGCGCTGGCCCCGATGCCGGGGCGTCATTCAATGTGTGAATACAGGGAGAGAGGAATGAAGATGAAATCCGATTGGCGCCGATGGGCGCTGGGCGTCGCCACGCTCGTGGCCGCCGTGGCGATGACGGGCTGCGTGAGCATGAAGCCCTACGTGGGCGCCAACGTGCGCGAGGTTCCGGCCAGCGAGTTCGTGAAGCCGGATCCGTCGCACGCGGTTCAGGTGTTGTTCAACTTCCAGAGCAAGGGCGTCGACAACGCCCGCGCGACGGCCAACCTGAAGGCGCGCGTGATCGACCAGATCGCGGCCAGCAAGCTCTTCGACTCGGTGAGCGATGCGCCGGTGGCCGGCGGCGCGCTGCTGATCGTCACCGTCAACAACGTGCCGCTCGACGACCACGAGTTCGCCAAGGGCTTCGCCACGGGCCTGACGCTGGGCCTGGCCGGCACGGTCGCCGGCGACGGCTACATCGCGACGGCCAAGTACACGCCGCCTGCGCCAGCCTCGGTCATCGCCAAGGAAGTGCGCCACTCGATCTACACGACGATCGGCAACCACGCCCCGCCGCCCAACGCGATGCCGGCCGCCACGGTCGACGAGGCGGTTTCCACGATGCTGCACCAGGCGATCAGCAACCTGCTCAACGACGTGTCGCACGACCCGGCGTTCAAATGATCCACAACGACGACCTCCAGGGAGAATCCACATGAGCGTTCATTCGAAGCTGTCCACCACCGTCCGCCTGGCCGCCGTCGCCGTCGTCAGCCTCGCGCTGTTCGGCTGCGCCACGGTGAAGATGCCGGTGCCCACCACGGCCAGCGCCGACAGCCTGAGCACGCTGCGCGGCGCCAACCTCGCACCGGCCAAGGCCGGCGCCTTCGTGCTGGCGCCGGGCAAGCCCGCCGCGATGGACACGACGCTCGACGGCCTGCGCGGCTCGTCGGTCGAGCCGGCCAACGGTTCGTTCGCCAAGACGCTGCGCGAGGAACTCGTCGTCGAACTCAAGGCCGCGGGTCTCTACGACGAGGCTTCGAACACGGTGATCACCGGCGAACTCACCGACAGCCAGGTCGACGCGGCCATCGGCACGGGCACTGGCAAGCTTGGCGCCCACTTCGTCGTCACGCGCGATGGCAGGTCGGTCTACGACAAGGCGATCGTCGTCGACGCCAAGTGGGATTCGTCCTTCGTCGGCGCGATCGCGCTGCCGGCGGCGATCAACCAGTACACCGCGCTGTACAAGACGCTGGCGGGCAAGCTGTTCGCGGATCCGGACTTCCAGAAGGCGTTGGCCAAGTAATCTGGCATGTCATTCCGCGCGCAGTCGCGGAATCCACGCCAGCGGCAGCCTCACTCGCCGGCGTGGATCCTGCGACTTCGCACAGGATGACGTGGTGCCGCGCTCAGATGTGCAGCGCGTGCCCCAGCGCCCGCAGCGCCGCCTCCTGCACCGCCTCGCCCAGCGTCGGATGCGCGTGGATCGTATGTCCCACGTCTTCCAGCCGCGCCCCCATCTCGATGGATTGCGAGAACGCGGCCGCGAGCTCGGACACGCCCTTGCCCACGGCCTGCCAGCCGAGGACGAGGTGGTTGTCCTTGCGGGCGACCACGCGCACGAAGCCGTCGGTGGATTCGAGGGTCATCGCGCGGCCGTTCGCCGCGAACGGGAACATCGCGGTGATGGCCTCGTGGCCGGCGGCCGCGGCCTCGGCGGCGTTGAGGCCGACGACGACGATCTCGGGGTCGGTGAAGCACACCGCGGGGATCGCGGCCGGCGCGAAGTGGCGGTTCTTGCCCGAGATGATCTCGGCCACCATCTCGCCCTGCGCCATCGCGCGGTGGGCCAGCATCGGCTCGCCGGTGAGGTCGCCGATGGCCCACACGTTGCGCATCGACGTGCGGCACTGGCCGTCCACCTTCACGGCGCGGCCGGCCATGTCCAGCATCAGCGATTCCAGGCCCCAGCCGGCCGTGTGCGGCTTGCGGCCGACCGCCACGAGGATCTTGTCGGCCGGCAGGTGCACCGACTCGCCGGCGGCGTTCTTCACGTGCAGCGCGTCGCCGAGGTCGTTGAGGCCGTGCACGGCGTGGCCGAGGTGCAGCTTGATCCCGAGCCCGTTGATCGCGGCCAGCACCGGCTTCGTGAGCTCCTCGTCGTAGGCCGGCAGGATGCGGTCCAGCGCCTCGACGACGTGCACCTCGGCGCCCAGCTTGCGGTACGCCATGCCCAGCTCGAGGCCGATGTAGCCGGCGCCGACGACGGCCAGCGTCTTCGGCACCTCGGCGAGCGCGAGCGCCTCGGTGGACGAGATCACGCGGCCGCCGAACTTCATCATCGGCAGTTCGGCGGCGTCCGAGCCGGCCGCCAGCAGCAGGTGCTCGCAGGCGACGCGGATCGTCGGCTCGCTCGCGCCCGCGGGCGTGACATTGACGGTCTTGCCGTCCACCAGCGTCGCCCGGCCCTTGATCACCTGCACGCCGTTCTTCTTCAGCAAGGCGCCCACGCCGCCGGTGAGCCTGCCCACGATGCCGTCCTTCCACTTCATCGTCCTGGCGAGATCGATGGAGGGGTTGGCGACCTTGATGCCGATCTTCGAGTCGCCCGCCCAGTGCGTGGCCTCCGCGAACGCGGTGGCCGCGTGGATGATCGCCTTCGACGGGATGCAGCCGACGTTCAGGCAGGTGCCGCCCAGGCTTTCGCCTTCGATGAGCACCGTGGGAATGCCCAGCTGGCCGGCGCGGATGGCGGCGACGTAGCCGCCGGGGCCCCCGCCGATGACGATGAGGGTCGTGTTCCTGATGTCCATGCCGTTACTCCACGAACAGGGTGGCCGGGGCTTCGAGATAGCCACGGATGACCTGCACGAACTCCGCTGCATGGATGCCGTCGACCACGCGATGGTCGAACGACGACGACAGGTTCATCATCTTGCGCGCGACGACCAGGCCGTCGCGGATCATCGGCCGCTCGACGACGCGGTTGACGCCGACGATGGCCACCTCGGGCGAGTTGATGACCGGCGTCGTGACGATGCCGCCCAGCGCGCCCAGGCTGGTGATGGTGATCGTGGAACCCGTGAGCTCCTCGCGCGCGGACTTGCCCGTGCGCGCGCCGGCGGCCAGGCGCGAGACCTCGGCGGCGGTGGCCCACAGGTCGAGCGTCTCCGCATGCTGCAGCACCGGCACCATCAGCCCGGCCTCGGTCTGCGTGGCCATGCCCAGGTGGACGGCGGCAAAGCGCGTGACCACGCCCGCCTCGTCGTCGAAGCGCGCGTTCATCTGCGGGAACTCGCGCACCGCCAGCACCACGGCGCGCATGATGAACGGCAGCAGCGTGAGCTTGCCGCGCGCGGCGCCGTGCTTCTGGTTCAGCTTGCCGCGCAAGGTCTCCAGCTCGGTGACGTCGATCTCCTCCACGTAGGTGAAGTGCGGGATGCGGCGCTTGGCGTCCTGCATCTTCTGCGCGATCTTGCGGCGCAGGCCGATGACGGGGATCTGCTCCTCGTCGGCGCGCTGCGCGTAGCGCGGATCGCCGCCGGTCGCGCCGGTGCCGCCGATCGTGCCTTGCTTCGCGTAGGCCTCGATGTCCTCGTGCGTGATGCGGCCGGCCGTGCCGGTGCCCATGACGTGCTGCAGGTCGATGCCCAGGTCCCACGCGTGGTTGCGCACGGCGGGGGAAGCGATGGGCTTGTCGCCGACGGCGCGCGTGATCTTCTGCGCACCGGCGCTCGCGCGGGCGGGCGCGGCCTTGGGCGCGGGTGCGGGCGCCTGCGTGACGGGTGCGGGCGCGGCCGCGACGGCGGGCGCCGGCGCGGGAGCGGCCTTCGGTGCCGGGGCGGGCACGGCGGCCGGAGCGGGCGCGGGCGCCGCGCCGCCTTCCTTGACGTTCCCCGCCCCCTCGACCTCGATGCGGATCAGCTCGGAGCCCACCGCCATGACGTCGCCCACCTTGCCGCCGAGCGCCAGCACCTTGCCGTGCACCGGCGACGGGATCTCGACCGTGGCCTTGTCGGTCATGACGTCGGCGAGGTTCATGTCCTCGACGACGGCGTCGCCCACCTTGACGTTCCAGGCGACCAGTTCGACTTCCGCGATGCCTTCGCCGATGTCCGGCATCTTGATGACGTGAATACCCATCTCTTATTTCTCCATCGCACGCTTGAACGCGGCACCGACGCGGTCGGGCCCCGGGAAATACGCCCACTCCTGCGCATGCGGGTAGGGGGTATCCCAGCCGGCGACGCGTTCGATGGGAGCTTCCAGGTGGTAGAAGCAGTGCTCCTGGACGAGCGCGGTGAGTTCCGCGCCAAAGCCGCTGGTCTTCGTGGCCTCGTGCACGACGACGCAGCGGCCGGTCTTCTTCACCGAGGCCACGATGGTGTCGAGGTCGAGCGGCCAGATGCTGCGCAGGTCGATGATCTCGGCGTCGACGCCGGTCAGCGCGGCCGCGGCCTCGCTCACGTAGACCATCGTGCCGTAGGTCAGCACGGTCAGCTGCGAGCCTTCGCGATAGACCGACGCGGAGTCCAGCGGCACCGTGTAGTAGCCCTCGGGCACCTCGCCCAGCTTGTGCTTGGACCACGGCACCACGGGCTTGTCGTGGTGGCCGTCGAACGGGCCGTTGTACAGGCGCTTGGGCTCCAGGAAGATCACCGGGTCGTCGTTCTCGATGCACGAGATCAGCAGGCCCTTGGCGTCGTACGGGTTCGACGGCATCACCGTGCGCAGGCCGCACACGTGCGTGAACATGGCCTCGGGCGACTGGCTGTGCGTCTGGCCGCCGTAGATGCCGCCGCCGCAGGGCATGCGGATCGTCATCGGCGCGGTGAAGTCGCCGGCCGAGCGGTAGCGCAGGCGCGCCGCCTCGGACACGATCTGGTCGGACGCCGGATAGAAGTAGTCGGCGAACTGGATCTCGACGACGGGGCGCAGGCCGTACGCGCCCATGCCCACGGCCGCGCCGACGATGCCGCCCTCCGAAATGGGCGCATCGAACACCCGGGACTTGCCGTACTTCTTCTGCAGGCCCTCGGTGCAGCGGAACACGCCGCCGAAGTAGCCCACGTCCTGGCCGAACACCACCACGTTGGGGTCGCGCTCCAGCATCACGTCCATGGCCGAACGAAGTGCCTGGATCATCGTCATCGGGGCGGTCGGGCCCGTGGGCGCGGCGGCCAGTTGCTTCTTGTCGTGCATTTCCATGGTCAGACTCCGAGTTCCTGGCGTTGGCGACGCAGGTGTTCCGGCATCTCCTTGTAGACGTCCTCGAACATCGACGCGGCGCTCGGGATGCGGCCGTCGTTGAGCGTGCCGTAGGACTCGGCTTCCTTCTGCGCGGCGGCCACCTCGGCCTCCAGCGCCTTCTGCACCTCGTCGTGCTCGGCGTCGGACCAGCAGCCGAGCTTGATCATGTGCTGCTTGAGTCGCGCGATGGGGTCACCCAGCGGAAAGCGCTGCGCGTCGTCGGCGGGGCGGTACTTGCTCGGATCGTCCGACGTGGAGTGCGGGCCGGCGCGGTAGGTGACCCACTCGACGAGCGTGGGCCCGAGGTTGCGGCGCGCGCGTTCGGCGGCCCACTGCGAGGCCGCGTAGACCGCGAGGAAGTCGTTGCCGTCCACGCGCAGCGAGGCGATGCCAGAGCCCACGCCGCGCGCGGCGAAGGTGGTGTGCTCGCCGCCGGCGATGGCCTGGAACGTGGAGATCGCCCACTGGTTGTTCACCACGTTGAGGATCACCGGCGCGTTGTAGACGTGGGCGAACGTGAGCGCGGTGTTGAAGTCGGACTCGGCGGTGGCGCCGTCGCCGATCCAGGCGGACGCGATCTTGGTGTCGCCCTTGATGGCGGAGGCCATGGCCCAGCCCACGGCCTGGATGTACTGCGTGGCGAGGTTGCCGGAGATGGAGAAGAAGCCCTTCGCCTTGACCGAGTACATCACCGGCAGCTGGCGCCCCTTGAGCGGGTCGCGTTCGTTGGACAGCAGCTGGCAGATCATGTCCACCAGCGGGTAGTCGCGCACGATCAGCAGGCTCTGCTGGCGGTAGGTGGGAAAGCACATGTCGCCTTCCTCCAGCGCCAGCGCATGGGCGGTGCCGATGGCCTCCTCGCCGAGGGACTGCATGTAGAACGACATCTTCTTCTGGCGCTGGCCGATGAGCATGCGCGAATCGAAGATGCGCGTCTTCATCATGGCCTTCATGCCGGCGCGCAGCAGCTCGGTGCCGATCTGCGGAGCCCAGGGCCCCACCGCGTTGCCGTCGGCGTCGAGCACGCGGATGAGCGAGAACGCGAGGTCGCTGGTGGATCTCGGATCCGTGTCCACCGGGGGGCGGCGGACCTCGCCGGCGGGCGAGACGTGGAGGTACGAGAAGTCGGTCGCGCAGCCCGGGCGCCCCGTGGGCTCCGGGACGTGCAGACTCAAGGGGTCGTGCTGGGTCATCGGCGAATGCTCCGCGCCCGCGGTGGCGGGCGGAAAGAATGCTGCGAATCGGCCGGTCGCGCGGTGGGTGTGCCGCGGCCGGCCGGGGTGAGCGGGCGCCGCGGGGTCACCGCAACGCGTCGCGCCCGACAGCGTACCTGATTTCGCGTGCGATCCCGGTGGTGGAAGTCACGATTCCCTGACCGATCGGTCGGTCTTTGGCGCTCGCCGCGTCAGCGCGTGCAGGCCAGCGCGACCGCCTGGACAGGCTTGCCGAACGGGCCGTCGGTTGCGACGGCCACCCAGTGCCGCGTCGCGCCCGGTTCCGGCGCCGAGGAAGACGAGAAGCGCAGCGTCGCCGGCTGCGCGCCGACCACGTTCCACGGCATCAGCTCGCGAACGATGCCGTCCTCGCGGAGCGTGGCGCCGCGGTTCTCGCCCGCGCCCACCTTGGTCTGCAGGCCGTCGTCCACCACCGCCACGTAGCCCGACAGCTTCGCCGGCGCGCCGGCGCCAGGCGACACCGTCAACGCCAGGCCGGTCGCGTCATGGTCGAGCCGCAGCGCGACCGTCGCGGCCGTCCTGCCGTGCAGGGTACCGGGGACCAGCGCCGACCAGTCGCGCTGGTCGCGGCTGTCGAGGAGGATCTGCGGCGTGTAGGCGAAGCGCGCGCCGCTGGTGCGCTGCGTGGCGTTCTGGCGCTGCGTGAACTGCGGCTGCGCGAAGCGATCCTTCCAGCCCAGGCCGTCCCAGTAGTCGACGTGGAAGGCGAGGGCGACGACGTCGTCGCGACCCTTCAGCGCGCTCAGCCAGCTTTCGGCCGGCGGGCAGGAACTGCAGCCCTCGGAGGTGTAGAGCTCGACGACCGCGGGCACGGTCGCGCCCGAGCGGGCGGAGCAGGCGGGGGCCGCGGAGGCGGCGACCGGGACGAGCGCCGCGGCGGCCGCGGAGAGGGCGAGCGCCGCGGCCGCGATGGCACGGCGCGGCGGCGGCGGGAAGGCAAGTCGGGTCATGGCGTCGAAGGCGGTGGTGGATGGCGAATGATCATTCGTCGTCCGGGACGGGCGGATCCTTACGCGATCGTCGCCCGAGTTCCTTCATGGGTTGTCGATCGCGTCGGCCGGCGTCAGCCGGATTTCCGGCGTGGCCGAGCCGGGCGACGCGGCCGGGAACGGCGGTTCGCCCTTCCCGATCGTGCGCTCGAGCAGCTTGAAGACCGCCGCGTAGTAGATGCGCAGGTTCTGGGGCTTGTAGATGCCGTGCGGCTCGTCCGGGAACTCGATCCATTCGACTTCCTTCTTGAGGTCGGTCATCACCTCGTGCATCTCCTTGCCGTGCGAGACGGGCACGCGCTGGTCGAGATCGCCGTGGACGAGCAGCAGCGGCGCCACCATGCGATCGGCGTGCTTCAGCGGCGACACGCTGTCGAACGTCGCCTTCATCTCGCTGGCGTCGCCCAGCCGGTGGCGCACGATCTCGCGCACGACCGCGTTCTTGCTCATGTCCGAATCGTCGTGCAGCATCTTGCGCAGGTCGGACACGCCGGCGACGGAGACGCCGCACTTGAACAGCAGCGGATCCTTCTCCAGCGCCCATAGCGCGGCGTAGCCGCCGTAGCTCCCGCCGATGATGCACAGCCGCTGCGGATCGGCGATCTTCTGGTCGACCAGGTACTTCACGCCGGCGTTGATGTCCTCCTGCATGGCCTGGCCCCACTGGCCGTAGCCGGCCTCCTCGAAGTGCTTGCCGAAGCCGGCGGAGCCGCGGAACTGCGGCTGGAACACCGCGTAGCCGTGCGCCGCGAGGATCTGCACCTCGGGTTCGAAGGCCCAGCGATCGCGGGCCTGCGGGCCGCCGTGGATCAGCACCACCAGCGGCGCCGGCCCGGCGGGCTTGCCCGGCAAGGTGAGGTAGGCGGGAATGGAGAGCCCGTCGAAGGACGGATAGTGCAGCGTCTGCATCGGCTGCATCCGTGCCGGATCGATGCTGGACAAGCGCTGGGCGACCAGCTTCATCGACATCTTCGTGGTGTCGAGCAGGTACCAGCGGCCCGGATCCTTGTCCGAGTACGAGTACACCAGAACGCGGCCGGAGGCGTTGGGCTGGATGATGTTGACGTGGTCGGGCATGCTCGCATCCAGCGACGCCTGCAGGCGTGCGTACTTCGCGTCGAACCAGGTCGTCGTCCGCCGCAGGCCGTCCGTCACGACCTGGTTGAGGTCGTCCATGTCGTGGTCCTGGAGCACCCCGGTGATGTCCTCGGTCGCGGCACCGGCCAGCAGGTCCATGAACGCGTGCTTGTCCACGTCGTAGTCCCAGATGGCGAGCTTGTCGCCGCCATTGCGCGCCTGCACGACGATCCGGCCGGGGCGGGCCGGCACGGACAAGGGGCGGAACGGGTCGTCGATCACGGAGCGTTCGTCCACCTTCGCCCACTTGGCGTCGACGCTGGACCGGTACCAGGTGACGACCTTGGAGTGATCCGTCCAGAAGGCGGTGTCGATGGTCTGCACCACGCGGATGTCGCCGCTAGCATCGCTTGCCCAGCTCACGGGCTTGCCGTCGACGTCCAGGTCGTAGGAGGTGTTGGTGCCGTCCTCGATGTTCAGGCGCGACAGTTCGCGCCGCTGGACATTGCGCATCACCAGGTGCCACGGCGTCGGCTTGCCCGCCGCGTCGCGCAACGGCTGGATGTAGCCTTGCATCAGGTCCGTGCCGGGCGTCCCGTCGATGCCGAAGATGGCACTGTCGGCGACTGTGAAGTTCACCGCGATCTTCGTGTCGTTCAGCCAGTGGACGCTGCGGGGGTTGCGCACGTAGGGGCGGAAGCCCTGCACCACCCAGGGCCGCGGCTGGACGATCAGGTTGCCTTCCATCGTGTCCGCGTCGAACATCACGATGGCCGATGCGTTGCCCGCGGGGTTGTAGCCCACCGCCGCGATGTGCTTGCCGTCCGGCGACAACACCATGGACGAGTACGTGGGCGTGTGCAGGAACGGCTCCAGCAGCGGGTCATTGCGCGGCGGCGCCTTGCCCGCGGGCCCCAGGTCGACGGCCGATGGATTCGCCCCCGCGCAGGGCGGCAGGCAGACGAGCGCAAGCAGCGCCGCGCGGCGAATGAACTTCAACATGTTCCTCCTCCCTCGAGCGCGGGCGCGTGATCCGCCGTGGCGCCCGCCTTCCTTCACCCGGACGCCGGCGTGTCCGGCTCCCGGCCCTCGTCGGAGTGCGTGACCTTCAGCCCGCCGCCTCCACCACCATCTGCAGCCTTTGCTGTCCTTGGAATTCGTCGATGCTGAGTCTATACGCGAGCCGCACGCGCTCCGGCACCGGCTCGGCATGCCCGAACCAGATCGCGTCGCGCAGCTGGCCGGCGTGGCGCACGCGCAGCTTCAGGTGCTTCTCGCCGACGAGGCGCTGCTGCACCACGTCGACCTCGTCGCAGAAGGTGGGGGCCTCGAAGCCCTGGCCCCACACCTGCGCGTCGAGCGCGGCGACGGTGGCGGTGTTGAACCATTCCAGCGCCAGCGGCCCGTCGGTGGCGAGCGTGCGCGACAGCGCCGCGGGGCTGAGCCATTCGCCGGCGACGGCGGAGAAGGCCTGCGAGAAGGTGTCGAAGTCCTCGCGCGCGATCGTGCAGCCCGCGGCCATCGAGTGGCCGCCGAACTTGCGCAGCACGCCCGGATGGCGCTTGGTGACGAGATCGAGCGCGTCGCGCAGGTGGAAGCCGGGAATCGAACGGCCCGAGCCCTTGAGGGTGCCGTCGGCGCCGACGGCGAACACGAACGTGGGCCGGTGCAGCCGGTCCTTCATGCGGCCGGCCACGATGCCCACCACGCCTTCGTGGAAGCCCTCGTGGAACAGCGCCAGCGCGGCGGGCGGGGCGCCGGTGGGCATGATCTGCTCCATCAACGCCTCGGCCTGTTCGCGCATGCCGGCCTCGACGTCGCGCCGCTCGCGGTTGATGCGATCGAGTTCGGCGGCGAGCTCGGCGGCGCGCGTCGGGTCGTCGGTGAGCAGGCACTCGATGCCGAGCGTCATGTCGGCGAGCCGGCCCGCGGCGTTCAGGCGCGGGCCCAGCGCGAAGCCGAAGTCGAACGCGCTCGCGCGTTCGTGCCTGCGCGCGGCCACGTGGAACAGCGCCGCGATGCCCGGCTGCATGCGACCCGCGCGGATGCGCTTCAGGCCTTGCGCGACCAGCCGGCGGTTGTTGGCGTCGAGCTTGACGACGTCGGCCACGGTGCCCAGCGCCACCAGGTCCAGCAGCGCATCGAGGCGCGGCTGCGAGGCGGCGTCGAAGCGCCCGCGCGCGCGCAGTTCGGCGCGCGTGGCGAGCAGGGTGTAGAACATCACGCCCACGCCGGCCAGCGCCTTGCTCGCGAACGTGCAGTCCGGCTGGTTCGGGTTGACGATGACGTTGGCGTCGGGCAGCACCACGCGCTCGTCGACGAGCGCGGGCAGGTGGTGGTCGGTGACCAGCACGGCGATCCCGCGCGAGCGCGCGTGCGCGACGCCGGCCAGGCTGGCGATGCCGTTGTCCACCGTGACGAGCAGGTCCGGCTTGGGCACGCGCGACGAATCGAACGGACGACCGTCGCCGGGGCCCTCGTCGCCGCAGGCCAGGTCGACGATGGTGGGCGTCAGGCCGTAGCCGTGCAGCTGGCGGTCGGGCACCACGTACGACAGGCGCGCGCTGGAGGCGCCCAGCATCTGCAGGCCGCGCAGCGCGACCGCGCAGGCGGTGGCGCCGTCGCAGTCGTAGTCGGCCACGACGACGATGCGCTGGTTGCCGGCTATGGCGTCGGCCAGCAGGCGCGCGGCCTCGGCGCTGCCGCGCAGCGTGGACGGTGGCAGCAACTGCGCCATCGCGTCGTCGAGCTCCTCGGCGCTGCGCACGCCGCGGGCGGCGAACAGGCGCGCGAGCAGCGGATGCACGCCGGCCTGCTCCAGCGCGAAGACGGTGCGCGGCGGGACGTCGCGCGCGTGGATGCGGGGCGTGCTGCTCACAACGCCGCCATCACCGCATGCGACTGCGCGCCGCGGCCGCCCAGCAGGTTCTTCCACCACGGCCGCTCGGCGGGTTGCCACGTACGCGCCTTGCGTTCGCCGGCGAGCGTCAGGCGCGACGCGCCGCCGCGGTCGGCGAGCTCGCGCACGGGCCCCGCGTCGAGCGCGTGCCAGGCCTCGGCCCAGGCGCTCCAGTCGTCGCCCAGCAGCGGCGCCCGCAGGCGGTCGTCGACCACCACGTCGCCGGGCAGCGCGTGCGTGGCCGGCTGCGCGGGGCCGGTGCCGCTGAGCCAGAAGGAGTTGACGCTCATCGCGCCGCGCGCCTCGCGGGCGTCGTTGAGCGGGTGCACGTACAGCAGCATCTGCACCTCGCTCTGCAGGCGGCGCACCAGCATCACGCCGGGGTGGTCGTTGAGCCAGAGGTCGACGTTGCGGCCGATGACGCGATCGAGGGAGGCGGTGGGCAACTCGGCCAGCGACGGGTGGCTCACGTACCAGCGCGTCGGGCCGGCCCAGTGCCAGGTCCAGCCGAGATCCTCGAACAGGGGCGCGAGCGTGGCATGCAGCGTTCGCGCCTCCGGCTCGTCGAGATCCAGCGTGGCGGGGTCGACGAGGTTGACCTGATCGTGCCCCACGTGCCAGTGCGCCGGCGTGACGAGGCCCCAGCCGCTGCCGGCGGCGGGGGCGAGGCCGTCGTGGCGCGCGGCGTCGGCCGCGAACGGCAGCAGCCCGTCCTGCGCGGGCCAGCCGCGCAGGCGCGCGAGGAGGCGCTCGTGGGGCAGCGACAGCGCGTATTCGTCGGCATCGGGCTGATCCGCGGTGCTCGCGTCGTCGACCGCCGCCCAGCGGGCCAGGAGACGATCGAGGTTCGGCAGGTTCAGCGTGGCCAGGGCCTGCACGGCGGCATCGGACAGCGCCGATGCGTAGGGGATCACGAGATGCATCCCGTGATTATCCCCGTGGCCGGCGCCTCGCCGGGTCCCGCGGGCCGTCAGTCGCGCGCCCGCGCGTCGCGGTGTTCGACCATCGCGTCGATGGCGCGCTCGAAGGTGTCGAACAGGCCGCTGCTGCGGTTGCGCATGGCCATGCCGAGCGCGGCCGACAGCTCGGCGCCCTGGACGCCCTGTTCCAGCCGGCGCAGCAGGGCCATGGCCTCGGCGGTGGTGCATTCCACGCCCAGCACGACGAAGCGGTCGTCGTCGAGGCGGGCAAACGTGTCGGGCTAG
>JABCYW010000111.1 GCA_013289985.1 Betaproteobacteria bacterium
ATCGTCATGGTCACCTACCTGCTGGGCGGCGGCTTCGGCCGGCGCCTGAACGGCGACTACGCGGTGCCGGCGGCGCTGGCGTCCAAGGCGCTGGGCAAGCCGGTGAAGGTGGTGTTCACGCGGCCCGACGACGTGCAGTTCGACTCGTTCCGTTCGCCGTCGATCCAGAAGCTGCGCATGGCGTTCGACGCCGCCGGCAAGGTGGTGGCGATGGATCACGCCGCGTCGGCCGGCTGGCCCACCCAGGTGATGATCCCGGCCTTCCTGTCCAAGGGCAAGAACGGCGCGCCCTACGACCCGTTCGCGATCTCCGGCGCCGATCATTGGTACACCGTCGGCGCTCAACGCGTGCGCGCGCTGTCCAACACGCTTGCCAACCGCGCCTTCCGGCCGGGCTGGCTGCGTTCGGTGGGCCCGGGCTGGACGAACTGGGCCGTCGAGTCGTTCATCGACGAGGCGGCGCACGCGCGCAAGCTCGACCCCGTGGCGTTCCGCCTCCAGCTGCTCGACGCCGCCGGGCGCAACGCGGGCAACTCGCCCTCCACGGTCGGCGGCGCCGCGCGCCAGGCCGCGGTCGTCAGGCGCGCCGCGGAAAAGGCCGGCTGGGGCGCCACGCTGCCGCCCGACACCGGCCTCGGCCTGGCCACCACCTTCGGCCAGGAGCGAGACATGCCGACCTGGGTCGCCTGCGTGGCGCGGGTGCACGTCGACCGCAAGACGGGCTACGTGAAGCTGCAGAAGCTCACCGTGGTGGTGGACGCCGGCACCGTGGTGCATCCCGACGGCGCGCTCGCGCAGATCCAGGGCGGCGCGCTGTGGGGCGCCAGCATGGCGCTGCACGAAGGCACGCGCTTCACCAAGGGCGTGGTCACCGACACGAACCTGGACAGCTACACCCCGCTGCGCATGGGCGACGTGCCCGAGATGGACATCGAGTTCATCGCCAGCACCGAGATGCCCGTGGGCCTGGGCGAGCCGGCCACCACGGTGGTGGGACCGGCCATCGGCAACGCCGTCTTCAACGCCGTCGGACTTCGGTTGCGCGATCTTCCGATCCGGGCGGCGGACGTGCTGGCGGGGCTCAAGGGCTGAATCGGCGCGGGGGCACGCCGAACCCGGCGGCGCCCACGACAAGCCGACATCCGCTTCCGCTGCGGAGGAGCTGCTCATCCACGTTCGGCGGGTGGCGCGATCGATCGGCTCCTTCGCCAGGCCGCGGGCGGCAGGCCGAACTCGCGCCTGAAAGCGCGGCTGAATGCGGTGTCGGTCAGGTAGCCCACTTCCTCGGCCACCTGCGCCAGCGGCACGTTGCTGCGCCGGAGCAGGTTGCTCGCCAGCAGCATGCGCCACTGCGTGAGGTATTGCATCGGCGACTGCCCCACCAGTTCCTGGAAGCGCTCGGCCACCACGGAGCGCGAGCTGTGGACGGCATGGGCCAGCTCGTCGAGCGTCCATCCATGCGACGGCCGCTCGTGCATCGCCGACAGCGCCGCGCCGACGATGCGGTCGCCGACGCCGGCCAGCCATCCCGCCGCCGGCCGCGAGGTGTCCTGCATCGCCAGCCGCAGCACCTCGATGAACAGCACCTCGGCCAGCTTCGCGAGCACGCCGGCGCCGCCCGGCCGCGGCGAGCGGGCCTCGGCGAGCGCGTAGCGCACCGAGGCCTCGAGCCACAGGCCCGCGGGCGAGCCGCGCACGTTGACGCGCAGCAGGCCCGGCAGGCCGTCCAGCAACATGCGCGCGAGGCGGTCGTCGCAGGCGAGATAACCGCACACGAGCTTGGTCGGCGCCCCGCCGCCGCCGTAGGCCAGCATGCGCGGGCGGCGCGACAGCACCTGCGCCAGCGGCGCGCCGCCGCTGGCCGGCGCAAGCCCGGGCTCGGAGCTCATGCGATGCGCATCGCCGTGCGGGAACAGCACGACGTCGCCGGCCACGAGCCGCATCGGCGGCTCGCCGGGCATCTCGACGAAGCACTCGCCCTCGGTGATCAGGTGGAAGATGACCACGCGCTCGGCCTGCGGCTCCAGCAGCGGCGCGGCGACGTCCGCGCGCGGCGACTGGTAGCACCACGGGGCGGTGAAGCGCGCCTGCAGGAACATCGCGCCGGCGAGGTGCACCACGCGCAATGTCTGCGAGAGCGCGTCCATCAGGCGATGTCCACCTGCACGGCCAGGCCGTTCGCCTTCACCGCCAGCGGGACGGGCGAGCGCTGCAGCGCGCGCTCCACCAGCGAGCGCAGTTGCCCGGGCGTCGCATCGTGCGCGCCGATCGCGACGACCAGGCGCTGATCGACCGGCGCGGGGCTCACGACGCGGCCATCCTCGCCTTCGAGCGCGACGAGCCCACGCGCATCGGACTGGCTCGCCGCCTCCACGCGCAGCGTCGTCAGCACGACGCCTTCGGTTGCGGCGAGCAGCGCGATCGAGGTCGTCGCGCAGCTCGCCAGTCCGGCACGATACAGCCAGCCGGGCGACACCTGTCCGCCGCCGCCGCCCAGCTCCGGCGGCATGTCGGTGCAGACCTCGCGCCCGTTCGGATGGCGGCAGACGACTCGAAGTGGCGCCTCTGGTCCGCTCCACATTGCGTGCGCCGAGGCGTCCGCGGACAGGCCGGTCTCGGGCCGCCGCCGCAACACCCTCTCGAGACGCGCCATCGCGTCGGCCACCGCCTGCATGCCCATCGCCAACTCCTGCCGGGTCGTTGCGGTGATTGTGCGCCGCGCGCCCGGGCGGCGGCGATCCCGAAAGGCGATCCGGACGCCCGGACAAGCCGTGCGGACGATCGGGCAGGACGCAGGCGCGTCCGCGGCGATCCACTGCGGTCACCGACCACCGAAGGAGATCGCCATGAACGCCCCGCTCGACCTCGCCGCCCTCAAGTCCCGCCAGCAGGCCGCCTGGGCCAGCGGCGACTACGCCGTCATCGGCACCACGCTCCAGCTGGTGGGGGAACAGCTCGCCGAGGCCTGTGACATCGGCTGGGACCAGCGCGTGCTCGACGTCGCCGCCGGCAACGGCAATGCCACGCTGGCGGCGGCACGGCGCGGCGCGCTGGTGACCTCCACCGACTACGTGGCCGCACTGCTGGATCGCGGCGCCGAACGCCTGGCCGCCGAGCGCCTGGGCGCCACGATGCGCGCGGCCGATGCCGAGGCCCTGCCGTTCGATGACGGCGCGTTCGACGCGGTCGTCTCGACCTTCGGCGTGATGTTCGCGCCCGACCAGCCCCGGGCCGCGGCCGAGCTCCTGCGCGTGTGCCGCCCCGGCGGCCGCATCGGCCTCGCGAACTGGACGCCTGACGGCTTCATCGGCCGCCTGTTCAAGACGATGGGCCGCCACCTTCCGCCGCCGGCCGGCGCGTCGCCGCCGTCCAACTGGGGCGACGAGGCGAAACTGCGCGAGCTGCTGGGCCCGGGCATCTCCCGGCTGGCGACGGAGCGCCGCCACTTCAACTTCCGCTATCGCTCCGCGGCGCACTTCGTCGACGTGTTCCGCCAGTGGTACGGACCGGTGCACAAGGCCTTCGCGGCGCTGCCGGAGGACGGCCGCCTGGCGCTGGAACACGATCTCGTCGCGCTGCTCGACGAGATGAACATCGGCGGCCCGCAGGCGCTGACGGTGCCCAGCGCCTACCTCGAGATCGTCGCGACGCGCGGCTGACGATGGACGCGCGCCTGCAGCTGCGCGTGCAGCGCTACGGCTGGGATCGGGCGGCCGCGCGCTACGACGCGTCGTGGCAGCGGCCGTTGTCCTCCGCGCATCGGCTGCTGATCGATCGCCTGCAACTGCGGCCCGGCGAACGCGTGCTCGACGTCGCCTGCGGCACGGGCGGCCTCGCGTGCGAGCTGGCCGCGGCGGTGGGGCCGGCCGGCGTCGTGGTCGGGGTCGATCTGTCGCAGGCGATGGTCGACGCGGCGCACGCGCGCGCCGTCGGCGCCGGGCTGCCGCACGCGCGTTTCGAACGCATGGACGCGCAGGCGCTGGCGCTACCGGACGCCGCGTTCGATGTCGTCACCTGCTGCTTCGGCCTCATGTACCTGCCCGACCCCGAGCAGGCGCTCATGCAGATGAAGCACGTGCTCAGGCCCGGCGGCCGGCTCGGGCTGGCGGTGTGGGGCGAGCGCCGGCGCTGCGCGTGGGCGCCGGTCTTTCCCATCGTCGATGCCGAAGTGCGGAGCGAGGTTTGCCCGCTGTTCTTTCGACTCGGCGCCGACGGCGCCCTTGCGAAGGCGTGCCGCCAGGCGGGCCTGTCCGTTCCATGGCAGATCGCCATTTCACAGACGCTGCGGTATCGCGACGCCGACGAGGCCTGCGACGCGATGTTCGTCGCCGGGCCGGCGGCACTGGCCTGGTCCCGCTTCGGCGAGGACACGCGCATCCGCGTGCGCGCCCGCTACCTCGCCGCCATCGATGCCTGGCGCGGCGAGACGGGCTACGAATTGCCGGCGGAGTTCGTCTGCGTTGTTGCCGAGGTTTCAGCCGACTGAGGGAGCGGCAGCGCGCGGCGGGCGCTTCACGAAGCGTGCGCGAGGCCACTGAAGGGGGTCGCGCAAGTGGAGCGGCCCCCCCTCGAATCAATCCCATTCATCTCGCACAGCTGCAGCCTGTCGCAGCGTTCGTGCACTTCGTCCCGCGATGCGTGCGGCCGTGCTCGCATTCCATAGCATCACCGGTTGGATTCCATCCATGCCAGGGAGCTTCATGATGCCTCGCCCCTCCGCGTTTGCCCGCTTCGGCGTCCTGCTGGCCAGCGTCGCATTCGGCCCTGTCATCGCCGCGGGTGAGGAGAGCCCCGCGTCGACGCTGGACGCCGTCGAGGCGAGCATGCGCGCCGAGGTCGCCGCCGGCAAGTTGCCGTCGCTGGCGTATGCGCTGGTCCAGGACGGTCGAATCGTCAGGGAGGGCGGCTTCGGCATTGCAGATCCCGAGGGCGCCGTGGCGGCAACGGCGCATACGCCCTATCCTCTGGCGTCGGTGACCAAGCCGATCGTCGCCACCGCGACGATGATGCTCGCCGAGCGCGGCAAGCTCGAACTCGGGCAGCCCGCCGCGCGCTACCTGCCGGAGGCGGCGCACGACGTGCCCGGCAACGTCCGGCAACTGCTCGGCCACACGTCCGGCCTGACAACCTACGTGCGCATCGGCTGGGGCGGCACCACGCCCGCCGTGCCGGATGCCGGCGCAGACCCGTGGCCATATGCCTTCGCCGCCCAGCCGCCCGGCACGCTGTTCGAATACGCCAACCTGGGCTACGGTCTGCTGGGCAGGATCGTCGAGGCCCGCAGCGGGCAGCGCCTGGGCGAATTCCTGCGCGCCGAGCTGTTCGCGCCACTGGGCATGCGCGATTCCTCGCTGCCCGGCCGATTCGAGGTGCCCGCAGGCGCCGCGCGCAAGGTCGATGCCGCCGGCAAGCCCCTGCCCCCCAGCTGGAACGATACGCCCGGCGCCGGCAACGCCTACGCCAGCGCCCACGACCTGGCCTTGTTCGCGGCGTTCCACCTGTCGTCGGCGCCGTCGACCGTCCTCGGCCCCGCCAGCCGGCGGCGGATGCAGGAGCACGTCGAGCCCGGCGCCCGCTACGACTACTACGGCGGGGCGCACTACGGCCTGGGCTGGTACGCGCGCGACGAGCCGTCGGGCGAACGCGTGGTGTGGCATGAGGGCGGGATGCCCGGCGCCAGCAGCATCGTCTACATGCTGCCGAAGCGCCATCTGGCCGCGGTCGTGCTGGTCAACCAGGCCGATGCCAACGATGCGGCGCAACGTTTCGCGCGAGCGCTGGTGCACGCGGTCGAGCCCGCATTCGTCGGCACGCCGTTGGTGGCGCCACAAGGCTTCGAGCGCTACGCGGGCACGCCCGGCCTGCGCGGGCGCTGGAGCGGCGAGGTCAGCATCGACGGACACGCCATGCCCTGGAGCCTCACCTTCGGGGAAGACGGCGCGCTCGCGGTCGAGGTGCCGGGGGCACCCGGCTCGGCGCCTCGCAAGGAGACGTTCAGGGCGCAGGTTCACGACGGACTCGTGCTTGGCGCATTCGAAGGCGGCCTGCAGGGCAAGGGCACGACGTCGGGCCCGGGCCACTATGTGCTGTTGCGCCTCGTGCGCCAGGGCGACAGGATCACCGGCGCCCTGGCGGCCTATTCTTCCGAGGAGCGTCTCGAATACCTGCTGCCATATTCCGTCAGTCTGCGGCGACAGCCGGACTGAGGCGTTCGCACGGCGGCCGATGCCGCGGGCCCGCTGGCGGTGGACGAGGCCGTGTGCGCCGCGGTGGTGGCGTGTTCGTCCATTTGTTTTCCAACGCGCGGACAGGCATCTCGATGGCACGGACCGATCGTCCGGGCCTCGCTGGCCAGCGGCCGAGGCCCGCTGGCGCCGCAGATCGGGCATGCTCGCCAGCCATGTTCAAGAAGCGTCGCGAGTCGCATACTTGCTGCACCCGGAGGGCGACGCGCACGGTGGGCCGCCAGTTGCGAGGAACGATCCCACATGACCAGCGACACATCGAATCCGCATCCGATCCATTCATCGGGTGGATGGCTTGCATCGATCTCGCGGACCCCCGCGGGAGGAATCGCCCTTGCGTTGTTGATCCGGGTCGTCTTGTTCAGCACCGTGGTGACACTGGTGCTCACGGTGCTGCAGTTGACCTTGAGCTACCGCAGCGAAAGGAGCCGGCTGGAAGGCCGCTTCCTCGAGATCGACCAGGCGACCTCGCGCAGCCTGGGCGAAAGTCTCTGGGCCCTCGACTCCGGCCAACTGCAGGAGCAACTCGATGGCATCCTGCGGCTGCCATCCATGCGTGCCGTCGAAGTCAGGGAGACCGCGTCGTCGAATCACGCCTTGACGGTCTTTCGCGGAGAGCGTCAGGCGTCGCGATCGGTCATCAGGGAGTTTCCGCTGACCTGCTGCGGAGACACGCCGCAGGTCATCGGCGTCCTGCATATCGAGGCGACCCTGACGGACATCTACCGAGGATTGCTCACGCAGGCCCTGGTCATTCTGCTGAGCAACGCCGCGAAGACGTTTCTCGTGGCCGGCTTCATACTGTTCGTCGCCCATCGGCTGGCGACACGTCATCTGGTGGACATCGCCGAATCGGTGGCCGCCGTCACGCCGGACGCGAACGCCGCCCCGTTGCGATTGAAGCGAGCAGCGGGGAACGGCGACGAACTCGATCGGCTCGTCGATGCCATCAACGCCATGCGCGAAAGACTGCGCCGGCACGCGGTCGACATCGGAAATGCCAACGCGCGCATGGCGGCCATCCTGGACAACATTCCCGACCTGGCATGGGTGAAGGACGCGCAAGGCCGCTATGTCGCGGTCAACCGCGCACTCGCCGCTGCGAAGGGATTTGCCGAGCCGGCCCAGATGATCGGCAGGACCGACCTTGAGGTCCACCCGCTTGAAATGGCACGCAAGTACTTGGCCGACGATGCGGAAGTCATGGCGTCCGACGGCTGCAAGCGCATCGAGGAACGCCATGCGAACGCCGACGGCAGCGACAGCCTGGTGGAAACCATCAAGACGTCGCTCCACGACGGCGAAGGCCGGGTGGCGGGAACCGTCGGCATTGCGCGCGACATCACGGCGCGCGTGCGCAGCGAGGCGGACCGGGACGCAAGGCGGCTCGCCGAGGCCGCGAATACGGCCAAGAGCGAATTCCTCGCCAACATGAGCCACGAGATCAGGACACCGATGAACGCGATCCTGGGCATGTCGTACCTGGCACTCCAGAGCGGCCTCGATTCCCAGCAGACGAACTACGTGCAGAAGATCCACGGAGCTGCCGAATCGCTGCTCGGAATCATCAACGACATCCTGGATTTCTCGAAGATCGAGGCAGGCAAGCTCGACATCGAATCCATTCCATTCTGCATCGGCGACGTCATGGACGGGCTGGCCAACCTGGTGGGAATGAGCGCCGAGGAAAAGGGCCTGGAACTCGTGTTCTCGCAGCCGCCGGACCTGCCGCCGACGCTCGTCGGCGACCCATCGCGCCTTCGCCAGGTGCTCCTCAACCTGGGCTACAACGCGGTCAAGTTCACGGAACGCGGGGAGGTCGTCATCGCGGTGGAGATCGCCCGGCGCGACGACGCCTCGATGAGCCTGCGGTTCGAGGCGCGCGATACCGGCATCGGCATGACCGCCGACGAGCAGCAACGCCTGTTCCAGCCGTTCACCCAGGCGGACTCGTCGACGAGCAGGCGCTACGGCGGCACCGGACTCGGACTGTCGATCAGTCAACATCTGGTGCGCATGATGGGAGGCGAGATCCACGTCGACAGCGCCGTCGGCGTGGGGAGCCGGTTCCGTTTCGAGCTGCCCTTCGGACTCCCCTGCGAACCGGAGGCCGCCGCCGCGCCGCGGGGCCTGGGCCTGCACGGCCGGCGAGTGCTGGTCGTCGACGACAACGCGTGCGCGCGCGAGATCCTGGCCGCGATGAGCACCGCAATCGGGATGCGCGCGGACTCGGCGGGGGACGGCGAAGACGCGATCCGCCAGGTGGAGCGGGCGGATGAGATCGACCAGCCCTTCGACCTGGTTCTTCTGGACTGGAAGATGCCGGGCGTCGACGGCGTGGAATGTGTGCGGCTCCTTGGCCAACGCCGGAGCCGGCGCCACCCGATGCCGGCCGTGATGATGGTGACGGCGCTCGGTCGCGACGAGGTGCGCAGGCGCCTGGAGGATGGCAAGTTGGCGGTCGGTGCGCTGCTCTCCAAGCCGGTGACCCCTTCCGCGCTGCTCGATGCCTGCAGCGAGGTGCTGGGCCTCGCCATCGCTCCGACAACGCGCACCTCCGCCCGCGAGGAGGCCTTGCAAGGCCATCAGGCACGCCTGCGCGGAGCGCGCGTGCTTCTGGTGGACGACAACGCCATCAATCGCGAGATCGCGCTCGCGGTGCTTCGGGCCTCGGGGATCGTGGTCGAGGTCGCCTGCGATGGCCGGGAGGCGCTGTCCATCCTGGACCGCGAGCAATTCGACGGTGTCCTGATGGACTGCCAGATGCCCGTCATGGACGGCTACGCCGCCACGCGCGCGTTGCGACAGCAGCCGCGCTGGCGCGACCTGCCAGTGATCGCGATGACCGCCAACGCACTCGTTGGCGATCGTGCCAAGGTGCTGGCAGCGGGCATGAACGACCACGTGGCCAAGCCCATCAAGGTCGATGAGTTGTTCTCGACGCTCGCCCGGTGGATCCGTCCCGTCGTGGCCCGGCCGGCCAGCGAATCGAACGACGCCGGCGCGATCGTGCCGCCGGAAGGCGGAATCGACCGCGCCGCCGGCATCGCCGCGATGATGGGGGACGAGGCGATGTACCTTCGCCTGCTGAAGATGTTCCGCGACCGGGAAGAGAACTTCGCAGGTCGCTTCCTCGACGCGCGATCCAACGGCCGGCCGGCAGCCGCGATGCGGATGGCGCATGATCTGAAGAGCGTCTCCGGCGCGTTGGCGGCCGGCGCCGTGAACCGGGCTGCCACGCAACTCGAGCAGGCTTGCCTGGATTGCGCCGACCCGGAGACGATCGATCGCGCGCTCAGGAACGTCGTCGACGCGCTCGTTCCCGTCATGGCGGAATTGCAGCTTCTCAGGCCGGCACGCGAGCCATAGCGCCATCCGCAGGCCGCCTGTCGAAGGGCTGCAGGATCCATTCGCTTCCCCGCCTCCGCTACGACTGCCCCGGCGACGATGGCTACTGGCGGCGCCTGTAGCCATACCAGAGTTCCGGCCGGTCGTACGGCGTCCCCGGAGTCAGCAACGGGTTCTTGAGCTCGATCACCGTGCGGGTGTCCAGATGTGCCTTGCTGAGCCGTTCGCCGTAGTACTGCTGGAAGAGCCGGTCGAATGAACCGTCGGCAATGCTTTTTTCCAAGCCGTTCTGGATGTCTTGCGCGAGCTTGGTGTTCTTCCGGTTCACCATGAAGTACGCGTCATAGAAGTAGTGCAGCGCCAGGTGCGGCTCGATCTCCAGGGTTCCGGCATTGAGGGCCTGTTCGTCCCAGATCTCCATGACGCTGCGCGGAAAATAGTCGAAGCGGCCGCCCGCCAGCATCTTGAACAAGCCCTCGTACTTCGGGGCGGTGATCACCGGAATGCCGTTGGCGCGAAGAATCTGCGTATCCGGCCATTCCTGTCCCTGGGCAAGGCGAACGCCCCTCAGCTTGTCGAGCGAATCCACGCCGTCGAACAGGTGCTCGTCGCCCTTTCGGATCAAACCCAGGCGCCATCCAAGCACCCCCTTGTTCACGGGGATTCGAATTGGCAGCAGGCGCGCCTCCCGTTCGGCAGAACTGGGGATGGGGCCGACGTCGAGCGTCCGGCCCGCCTCGATCTCGGTGACCTGGCGCTCCTGGTTCATGGGGAATTCGGCCAGCTCGATCCGGTAGTCGGTGCCGCTCTTCGAAAGACCCAGCTGCAGCAACTGCAACGCGTAGTCGTAGCGGTGATCGCCGTCGAACTCGGGCTTCGGGAATCGGACGATCTCGGTTGCGGCCGCCGCGGCTTGCCACGACAGAAGCAAAGTGATCAGGAGTCGCATCACCTTCGACATGACCTTCTCCTCTGCAAGAGCGCGTGCTGCTGCGGGAAGCCTGCCCCGGTCTCGCGGGGAGGCACTGTCGAATGATGATACGCGTCGCCGGGCGCGAAGGAGGCCCTGCGTTCGATTCGCCGGCGGCCCGGCATCGGTGCGATCTGCACGGAGCGTGGCGCAAGTCAACCGGCGCCGCTCGAATCATGCGCGTTGCAGGACGTCGACGACGGCGGCCAGAATCATCCATGCGCTCGCGGCGGCCAGTCCGCACCAGGCCCGGATGCGCGAGCGGGCGCGCGCGCTGGCCTCCGCGCCGGCGGCAGCTCGCGCCTCCGGAAAGATGCCGCTCACGCTGTCGCACGGGTCGTCGCCGAGCAGGGTGTCGACCGAGGGCCACGCGCCGAACGCGGCCACGCTCCGGGTGGTCGCACGGTCGTTCACTGTCTTCAATTGGGCACCCAATCGGTCGGATAGCGCCAGGAGTCCTTCAGAAGATAGTTCATCGGGACGCCCAGCACGCGGTTCTTTGGCGGAATGGCCTCGTTGAACCAGCGCTCGTAGATGGTCTGCGCCTCGCCGGAGTAGATGAGGCGGCGCATCTCCTCGTCGACCACGTGCTTGAACTCGGCGTCGTCCTTGCTCATCATGATGGCAAGGGCCTCGATCGTCAGGAACTTGCCGACGACTTTGAGCTTTCCAGGCTCGGGTCTGCCGGAGATCAGCCCGTACAGCTGCACGTCGTCCATCGCGAAGCCGTCGGCCGTGCCGCTTTCCACCATCTCGACGGCCTTGGCGTTGTCAGGTACCTCGAGGATGTCGATGTGCAGCAACCGATCGTCGTTGGCCTCCCTGATGGCCTTCAGCGGCGTGGCGCCCTTCGTGGAGACCAGCTTCCTGCCTTCGAACATGGCAAGGTCGACAATCGGACTTCCCGAACGCACGAGGTAGCGCGTACCCGTGATGTAGTGCGGGATCGTGAAGGCCACCTTCTGGCGGCGCTCAGCGTTGTTGGTGGTGGATCCGCATTCGAGGTCCGCCTTGCCGTCGACCACGGCGGCGATCCGCGTGGCCGGGGTGACGGCGACGAACTCGGGCACCAGCGCCCTCATCTCGAGTTTCCTGCGCACGGTCTCGGCCACGCGCAGGCAGAGATCGATGGCATAGCCGACCGGCTTGCCATTGGCATCGACGTACGAGAACGGCACCGACGATTCGCGATGCGCGATCACGATCCGCCCGCTCTGCCTGATGCGATCGAGCACGGCCCCCGCCTGCGCCGGATGGGTGGCCGTGGCGAGAAGCACAAGGAGCAGTCCACCCGTGCGGATCTTCCTGACGGCGCGAGCCGCGGAGTCGGATGTCGTGGTCATCGTGTGGCGGCGCGATCGACCGGCGCGACGCATCTGCTGGAACAATCGGGCGATGGTATGGGGCAGGGTCGCGCATGTCATGACGAAGCGATGACGCGCACCTTGCGAACGCGCGGTCCGGCGCACGAAGCGCGTCCGTGCGGCAAGCGTTCAGTGCGCCGAGGACGGTGCGCCGAGTTCCAGGCGGATCGCCGTTCCCTTGCCGGGCGCACTGGTGACCGTCAGATCGCCGCCCAGCGTCCGCGCGCGCTCGGCCATGCCGAGCAGGCCGAAGCCGGCGCGCGGCGATGCCACATCGAAGCCCACGCCGTCGTCACGCACCTCCAGCGCCCAGCGGCCTGCGTGCGGTTGCAAGGTCACGGACACCTGGCTGGCGCGGGCATGCCTGCGCACGTTTGCGAACGACTCCTGGACGATGCGAAAGACCATCGTCGCGGCCTCCGCACGCAGTTCGCGGGCGGCGGGATCGAGATCCAGGCTGCAGGGCACGCCGCTGCTGCGCGTGAACTCGGACGCCAGCCAATCGATGGCCGGGAGCAAACCGCCGTCCAATGCAGGCGGCCGAAGCTGCGAGACCAGGGTTCGCACGCTGGACACCAGGCCGTCGACCCGTTCGAGCAAGGTGTCGAGCATGCCGATTCCCAGCGGCTGGTTGGCGGTCGCCCGCATGCGCATCACCGAGACTTCCATCCGCAGGGCCGCGAGTTGCTGGCCCATCTCGTCGTGCAGTTCGCGCGAAACGCGCTTGCGCTCCGATTCGAGCGACCTGGCGTTGTACTCACCCAGTTCGCGCAAGGCTTCGCGCGACTGCTCGAGCTCGGACGTGCGCTGCGCGATCGCCTGCTCGAGCCGCCCCTGCGTTGTCGCTGCACGTCGACGCAGCATCAGAACGGAGAGATACCACATCGCTGCCAGCCCCAGCGCATAGCCCAGCTTCATCGGCGACGTGGTCCACCAGGGCGATGCGATCTCGAAAGGAATACGCAGCGCTGGGCCGGGCTCGCCGATCGGCAGTTGTGCCGCGGCGCGCGCCTGCAGCACGTAGGAATCCGGCTGGAGCGATTCGAGCTGGATCACGTTGCCGTCGATCGGTTGCCAAGGTTCATCGTCGTGGAGGCGATATTCGAGCCGGATGCCACGGCCACTGCCGAGGTCCGGCGTCGCTATCGTGACGCGTATCCAGCGGTCGTCCCAGGCGATGGGCGCGGTCGGCGTGGCATAGGCGGCACGGCCGGCGATCTCCAACCCGTCCAGGTGGAGTACCGCGGCCCTTGCCCGCTTCGTGCCTGGATGAAGCTGCGTGGCGCCCGCGCTCGTGCCTATCCAGGCGGTGCCGTTCGGTTCCAGGAGGAAGGCGTCCTCGTCGATGTCGTTCCAGAGCAAGCCGTTGGTGCGGTCGACGTGGAACCAGTGCCCGTCCTCGAGGATGAACAGTCCGCGGTCCGTGCCGACCCACAGGCGATGGTCGGCACCGGCGCGAATGAACAGGACAATTCCACCACCGAAGGACGATGCCTCGTAGCGGTGCGCGAGAGCGGCGACGTCGCCGTGCACCGCATACACCGAGATGCCCCGCGAGTCTGCGGCCCACAGCTGCGACGGGCCGACGAACGCGGCCGTGCGCACGATCTCGACCGGCGAGCCACGCTCGTCGCGCAGCGGCGCCCAAGCACCCTGTTCGGCACGATAGGCGTTTCGGCCGGTCAGGAACCAGTCGTCCGTTCCGTCGGTGATCACCTCGGACAGGATCTCCGCTTGCGGCAACGCGGCGAGGATGGGTTCCCGCCGGAAACCCGCGGATGTCGGCACGAGCTGCTGCGCCTGCCTGTTCGAGACGATGTAGATCCCGTGCGGCCCCGGGACGAGGTAGCTGGGCGAGGGATCGTCCATCATCACGCGAGGCACGCTCTCGGAAGCACGCAAGGTCAGCAGCTTGCCGCTCTGGATCCACCACAGGTCGCCGGAGACGTCGACCGCCAGGCGCACCACCATGCCGTCGGCCACGAGTGGCGCCCGCAGCGGGCGGAAACGTCGCGCCGCAGGGTCGAACGACGCAATGCCTGACGCGGTCGCAGCCCACAGTCGACCGTCGCCCGCGCGTGCGAAAGAGGTCACGACTGGCGACGGCAACCCGGATGCCGGAGTCCAGTGATCGACCTCGCCATAGCCGATCCAGCGATGCAACCCGCGTCCGGAAGTGCCGAGCCACAGAGAGCCCTGCGCATCGAACAGGAGCGCGCGGACGGCGGTCTCGGGCAGGCCCTCCCGCGGCGTCCAGGTCTGCCAGCGCTGGCCGTCCCAGCGCGCCACGCCGTCGTCGGTGGCCGTCACGATGGCACCCTGCGGATCCTGCGCCAGCGCGATGGTGCCGGCCCATCGGCGCTCGGCTGGCGCATCGATCACCTCGAACCTGTCGCTTCCTTGCGCAAGATGCGCGAGCCGCACGCCACTGCGCGCCCAGACACTGCCGTCCCGCGCGGCCAGCAGACCCGACCAGGCACCGGACGGCAAGCCCCGCGTCGCTCCCCAGACCTTCAACTGCCCGTCCCTGCACTCGCACAGGCCCGAACCGCAGCCGAACCACACCGCGCCGCCGATGCTGCCGACCGGGCCGCTGCTGGCGTCGTCGGTCGGCTGGAAAGGTTCGAAATCGGGCACGCCCGAGGGCTCCGCCACCACCGCTTGCGATGCCGACTGCGGCACGGTCACGGTGAGAAGCCGGTTCTCCCACTCCATGGCGAACAGCACGCCCCGGTTGTCGACGGCGAGCGACTGGCCTCCGGCGATGTCGATTTGCTGGCCGCCCGCCGTCGTGACCCGGCTCCAGTACGGGCCATTGCTCGATTGACGGCGCAGATAGAGGCCACCGTCGGTGGCGACCCACAGGCGGCCAAGGCGGTCCGCCAGCACGTTGACGATCGAGGTTCCCGCGCCGCTGGGCAACGGCTCGCGGTGGACGCGGAAACCGTCGAACCGGAACAGGCCGTTGTCGGTGCAGATCCAGAGCGCGCCGCGCGGCTCCTGCGTCAGGCAGGGAACCGTCATGTTGGTCAGGCCCGCTGCATCCTGGTACGCATCGAGCACGGCCTCCTGGGCATGCGCTCCGCGCACCGCCACCGTGAGCAGCGACGCGATGGCGAGCGCGGCCCGCAGGAGCCTAGTCGACCAGGCCATTTCTCAAGGCGTAGCGAACGAGGTCGCTCAGCGACGCCTGTCCAAGCTTGTCCATCAGCCGCGCCTTGTAGGTGCTCACGGTGTTGGCCGCGAGGCCCAGGGCCGTGGCGATGTCCAGCACCGACTTGCCTTCGACGAGGGCGAGCAGCACCTGTCGCTCGCGCGCCGACAGCTCGGAGACCTGCGCGGGCGAATCCTGAGGGGAGTTCAGGGCGCGGATCAGCGCCCCGCTGAGCGAGGGGTCGACGTAGTCGCGTCCCGCCGCGACGTGGTGCACGGCGTCGATCAGCAGCTCCGGCGAGGTGTCCTTCGTGAGGTAGCCCAGCGCGCCGGCCTGCAACGCCCGACGGGCGACGTGCGGATCTGCATGCATCGTCAACACGAGGATCGGCAACTTCGGATGTGCGGCGACGACGCGTTCGATCAGGTCGACGTCGTTGCTGCCGGGCATCAGCAGGTCGAGGAGCAGCAAGTCGACATCACCGACCTGGATGCGCGACAGGACATCGTCGGCCGCGACCGCTTCTCCGATGATCGTGATGTCGCCAGCAAAACCGAGCACCTTGCGGATGCCTTCGCGCACGAGCGCGTGGTCATCGGCGATCAGGACGCGGACGTTCCGGGAGGATGCCGTGGTCGGCAGGTTCATGGCAGCAGGCGTGTGTCGAGGAAGGTCGCTCGTCGGCGGGCAAGCTCGACAGTTCATCCTTGCGCCCAGGCGGCAGCGACTCTTGTAGATTTTAATCTACAGAAGCGTGCCGTGCCAAAGGATTTGCCACGACGGCGCGCATGGATGCGAAACAGGACGTGGCGGAATGTGCGGTCATCGATCGATCGTCCGCTCATCATGACTTCCGCTGACACGGTGACTAGTCTTGGCCATCTGAGGCGAACACCCTCCTGAGACCTCCGCCATGGCTGCTCCCTTCCCCTTGCTCACGCGACGACACGCCTGCACCCTTGCGGCGCTGTCCGACTGGCTGCGGGCGCTCGGCGGGTCGCGGCGCCGACGGGTGGACCGCGGAGGCGGTCGGCAGGCCGCGTCAAGCGCCGGGGCACAGGCTGCCGCGCCGGTCGCGCCATCCGCAATCGGCGGCGGCGGGCAGGTCCCGATCGGCGCAGACCGGTTGGCGGACACGCGCAAGGACTTGCGTCGGCTCCTTGATCGCCACGCGGCGACGCGCACTGTCTGGCCGTCGCTCGCGTTGATCGAGCGTGCGATGGGCAAGCACGGGTGGGCAGGCGTCGACCGCATGTCCCCGCAAGTGCTCCATGACGCCGCAATGGTGCTCGATGAGTTGACTGACGAGCGATGCGATCCTGGCGTCATCGTGCTGCGCGAGCGGATGGCGGCGCTCCTGGACAGCATCGAAGGCTCCCCATTGGTCCCGAGTCCGCGCTGCAAGGCGCAACGAGGTGGGCCGACCCAGGTGCGCGAGGGCAGTTTCACCGAATTCATGGAGATCGACCGCGAGTGGGAACAGCAGGTGCGCGCTGCGATGCCCATCGCGGCGTCTTCGCGCTAGGACACGCCGGACCCGGCGCCTTGCTCCGGGGCGTCCAACGCAGCGACGAATCGGTAGCCGAATCGCTGGTGGGTTCGGATGATGGGGCCGGAATCCGGTTGGTTGTCGAGCAACGCCTTGCGCACGCGCATGATCGCGGCCGCCAGCGAACCCGGCTGCACGATCTCGTCCTTCCAGATCGAGTCGAGCAGTTCGTCGGCGGAAACGACACGCTCGCGATTCTCGATCAGGTAGACGAGCACGTCGAACGGGCGCGGTTGCAAGGGCCTCGGAGCGCCATCCACGAGCACTTCGCGACGCGCGGTGCACACTTCCCGCCGTCCGAACTTGAGCGTCCACTGCCGGCGCCTCGCCTGGGGCGATTCACTCGTGGGAACGGGATACGACTGGACGTCCATACATGATCCTGTAGTAGCGATATGACAAATGTGTAGATCAAACACTACACATAACTACGCGAATCTACACCAGGCACGTTATCCCAGGACGGTTTTGTTGCCGAAATTTGCACGATTGGCGGCTCTCCCTCTGCCGAAGGACGAGGGTGGGCCTGGTCCGGCAGTCTCGATGCCTTTGACCCGATACACGCCGCCAAGCCCGGATGGCGAGACGCATTTCACGGTCTGGCGGGCGGTCATGCCTTGGTCAGGCGCGGGTCATGTGTCGCCACATCGATTTGCCTACATTGAACTCCTGGCATGCGTCGCGGAATCAACCAGGATGAGTCTCGAGCTTGAATTGCACGGCCGGCGCACCGCGTGGTTGACGGCTCGTCTTTGCAGGGCGCTCGACGTAGGGCGCCACGAGTCACGTGACTGGACGATCGCTGCGCTGACGCACGACATCGGAAAGTTCGATGTGCCGCTCGAACTGCTCACGAGGCCGGGCGCGCTCAATGGCGAAGAGCGCCGCGTCGTCCAGCTGCATTGCGTGTCGGGCGCCAATCGACTGGCCAGATCCGCCGGGCCCGACGCGGACGACACGACGACGGCTGCCGTCGCAGTCGCTCTTTCGCATCACGAGTGGTGGAACGGCGCAGGGTACCCATTCGGACTGATCGGAACCGCGATTCCGCTGTGCGCCCGCATCGTGGCGGTCGCCGACGTGGTGGACGCGCTCACCAGCGTGCGGTCCTACAAACCTGCGTGGAGGCTGGACGCAGCCCTCGATGAAATTGCGGCGCAGCGCGGTTTGCAATTCGATCCGGAATGCGCGGACGCGATGCAGGCTGTCGCCCGGGCGTTGCCGAGGGACTGGCGATCGGTCGCGGAAAGCGCGTGGCTTTCGCGCGTAGCGTCAAGCCAGAACTCGATTTCGAGCTGCAGGCCATCCACCGGGCCACTTTGAGCGGTATTGCGAATCTTCCGTCATGTTTCGACTGATGACACTCTTGCAGCAGGGCGCCGAGGAACGGCCAGTCCGGCGATGCTTCCAGAAACCTGGCGTTCGCCCCCGGAGTCACCGACAACTTCGCAAGATCCATCAGGTACGCCGCAATCTGGGACTGGCCCGCGTCGCGTGCAGTCGGGACAATGGCGCAGCCAAGAACCGTGACGGACACAACGGGCGCGAACGCCGATCCACCCAGGACGCCGCGAGGCCCGGCACATTCGCGCAACGCCGGACGGATGTCGACCTGAAGCCACTGGCGCAGGCTGACCAACCCTGCTCGATCGCATCTGGTCGTCCGAGGGTTCTACGCTCGGTTCGGATGACCTTGTTGCAGCTGCGTGCACATGCTTTCAATGGTGTTACGTTGTTCAACGCCACACGCGGTCGTCGTGCACAACAATCCTTGTTACACGCATTCACTGGTTAGCGAAGGCGTGCGGAAACAACTTCTTCGTGTACCCGCCAACTCCCCTTTCCATGATCAAGAACTCACGCCCACGAGCGAATCGCCCCTCTCCGACCCGAAGCATCGAGCTTGCGCGATCCGGTGCTTGCATCTCGCTGGCGCTGCTCCTTGCCGCGTGCGGCGGTGGAGACGCCGGATCTGGCAGCGCGGGAACACCATCGCCGGCACCGGCACCTGCACCTGCACCCGCACCCGCACCCGCACCCGCACCT
>JABCYW010000112.1 GCA_013289985.1 Betaproteobacteria bacterium
GGCCGATCTGCCTGGCCCGTGCGGTAATGGTGCCGCACGAACAGCAGATCGGCCAGGTCGACCTGCGACGGCGACTTTCCGAAGCGCACCCTGGGCGCCTGCGCATGGAACACGCCGGAGACCAGCGGCGAGCCCTTGGAGACGCCCGGCGGCAGGCTCGCCTGGACGAGCCTGGCCAGCCGGCGCCGCAGCGACGGCGAATCGGTGAGCATGGACACGAACGCCGGCTCGCCCGGCGCCGCCCATTTCTCCGTGGTCCGCTTGCCCAGGCCGTACAGCCCGGCGTTGGCCTTGATCCAGTCGAATTGCGACCAGGTGGTCGTGCACGCGTGTTCGATGAGCTTCTGGAGATCGGTGGCCAAGGTCATTGCGGGAAACGGACGAAGTGACCCGGCGCGGCCAGGCAGCCGCACATTGTCGCTGGCGCCGCGAGGCCATTGCCGCTGACGTAACCTCGGGGGATCCCCCTGAACCGGAACCCGCCCATGACCGAGACCACCGCCTCCTATCCCGATACCCGCCTGCTGATCGCGGGCCAATGGCGCGACGCCACCGGCGGCCGCAAGATCGCCGTCGCCAACCCGGCCACGGGCCAGACCATCGGCCACGTGGCCCACGCGTCCGTCGCCGACCTCGACGCCGCGCTCGACGCCGCGCGCAAGGGCTTCGCGGCCTGGCGCAACATCCCGGCCGCCGAGCGCGCCAACACCATGCGCAAGGCCGCCGGCCTGCTGCGCGAGCGCGCGGACGCGATCGCGCGCCTGATGACGCAGGAGCAGGGCAAGCCGCTGGCCGAGGCGCGCGTCGAGGTGCTGGCCGGCGCCAGCATCATCGAGTGGTTCGCCGACGAGGGCATGCGCGTCTACGGCCGCATCGTGCCGTCGCGCAACCTGGCCGCGCAGCAACTGGTGCTCAAGGAGCCCGTCGGCCCCGTCGCCGCGTTCACGCCCTGGAACTTCCCCATCAACCAGATCGTGCGCAAGCTGGGCGCCGCACTGGCCACCGGCTGCTCGTTCCTGGTGAAGGCGCCGGAGGAGACGCCGGCCTCGCCGGCCGCGCTCCTGCAGACCTTCGTCGACGCCGGCGTGCCGGCCGGCACCGTGGGCCTGGTCTTCGGCGATCCGCACGAGATCTCCAGCTACCTGATCGCGAGCCCCATCATCCGCAAGGTCACGTTCACGGGCTCCACGCCGGTGGGCAAGCAGCTGGCGGCGCTCGCCGGCTCGCACATGAAGCGCGTCACGATGGAGCTCGGCGGCCATGCCCCGGTGATCGTGGCCGAGGACGCCGACGTGGCGCTTGCCGTGAAGGCCGCCGGCGGCGCCAAGTTCCGCAACGCCGGCCAGGTGTGCATCTCACCCACCCGCTTCCTGGTGCACAGCAGCCTGCGCGACGAGTTCGCCGCGGCGCTCGTCAAGCACGCGCAGGGCCTGAAGCTGGGCGACGGCCTGGCCGAGGGCACCAGCCTGGGCCCGCTGGCGAACGCGCGCCGCCTCACGGCCATGGCCAAGGTGATGGAGGACGCGCGCGCCAAGGGCGCCACCATCGCCACCGGCGGCGAGCGCGTCGGCTCCACCGGCAACTTCTTCGCGCCCACCGTGCTCACCGACGTGCCGCTGGACGCCGACGTGTTCAACAACGAGCCCTTCGGCCCGGTGGCGGCCATCCGCGCGTTCAACACGCTGGACGAGGCGATCGCCGAGGCCAACCGCCTGGAGTACGGCCTGGCCGGCTATGCGTTCACCAAGTCGATCAAGACCGCGCACGTGCTGGGCCAGCGGCTGGAGGTGGGCATGCTGTGGATCAACCAGCCCGCCACGCCTTCGCCCGAGATGCCCTTCGGCGGCGTCAAGGACTCTGGCTACGGCACCGAAGGCGGCCCGGAGGCGCTGGAGTCCTACCTCGTCACCAAGGCGGTATCGATCCTGGGCGTCTAACCAGTGTCTTGAGGCGCGGCGCCGCCGCGCCCGGCTGTTCAATCGCCGGGAGTTGCTGCACACTGGATGCTGTTCCCCAGGCGAGGAAGCAGTCCATGGAATGCAGACCGTCCAGCGCAGGCCACGCGAACCCGTGCCCCGGCCCGCAATGAGCACGGGGCCCGGCGCCGATGGCGCTCCGGCGGCGATGCACGGGCTGGGCAACTGGCATCGCGGCAAGCGCCGCGGCTCGGCCATCATCTTCGTGGTGGCCATCCTGTTGCTGGCCGTGCTGTGCTCGGCCATCGTCGGCGTGCTGTCGTCGGCGCGGGCCTACGTGGGCGGCGAGAGCCTGTATTCGAAGGGGCAGAAGAACGCCGTCCGCTGGCTCGACCAGTACCTGCGTTCCGGCGACGAACCCGACTTCCAGCGCTACCGCGAGGCGCTGGCCGTGCCGCTCGGCGACCGGATCGCGCGGATCGAACTCGAGAAGCCGTCGCCCGACGACGCCACGGTGCGACGCGGGTTCCTGCAGGGCGGCAACGATCCCGCCGACCTCGTCCTGCTGATCGGCTTCTACCGGCTGTTCCGCCATGCGCCGCTGGTGTCCGACGCGATCGACGTCTGGGCCAGCGCCGACGACGAACTGCTGCAGCTCGAGCGCCTGGGCGAGCGCATCCATCAGGCCCGCGGCGCCGGCGCCGACGGCGGCTGGCGACCCGGCTACGAGCTCGAGATCGAGCGCCTCGACGCCGTCCTCAGCGTCAAGGAGTTGAAGTTCTCGCGCCTGCTGGGGCAGGCCGCGCGCCTGTCGCAGGGACTGCTGTTGCTGGCCACGGCCGGCCTCGCCCTGGCGCTGATCGCGGGCGGCCTGCTGTTCGCCCGCATGATGTGGATGCGGCTGGCTCTGTCGCAGCGCGAGGTGGAGGAGGGCAACGCGCGCTGGGCGCTGGCCGCCGAGGCCGGGCAGCTGGGGCTGATGGAGTGGCGGGTGCGCGACGACACCGTGCTCATGGATCCGCGCGCCATCGCCATCTACGAACTCGCGCCGGCCCCCGGCGACGTCTACCCGGCCGCGGTGCTGCGCGCGCGGGTCCATCCGGACGACCGGGCCGAGATGAAGCAGAGCGCCCTGCGCGCGCTGGCTGGCGAGGCGGCGGTGGTGCAGCGCTTCCGCGTGCAGCTGCCCACGCGCGGGCAGCGCCACCTGGAGGTGGACGGCCGCGCGTTCAAGGCCGACGGCCGCGCGGTGTCGCACATGGTGGGCCTGGTGCGCGACGTCACCGACGAGGTGAACGCGCAGCATGTGATGCTGGAGGAGGGCGCGGCGCAGCGCACCTACCAGGCGCGGCGCGAGTTCCTCTCGCGCGTCAGCCACGAGCTGCGCACGCCGCTGAACGCGGTCATCGGCTTCTCCGACCTGATGCGCACCGACGCGCGCGAGCCGCTCACGCCCACGCAGATGGCGCGGCTCGAGCGCGTGGTCGACGGCGGGCAGTACCTGCTGCGGCTGGTCAACGACCTGCTGGACGTGGCGCGCCTGGAGGTGGGCGAGATGAGCATCGCGCTGGGCAGCGTGCGCCTCGCGCCGGTGCTGCGGAACGCGGTGGACCTGCTGGAGCCGGCGCGCGTGGCTCGCCACGTGAGCATCGCCGTCGACGAGCCGCCGCCGCAGCTGTTCGTGGTGGCCGACCCGATGCGGCTGAAGCAGGTGTTCGTCAACATCCTGTCCAACGCCATCAAGTACAACCGCGAGGGCGGCACCGTGTTCGTGGGCTTCTCGCTCACGCCCACGCAGGCGGTGCTGACGGTGCGCGACCAGGGCGCCGGCATGTCGTCGCAGCAGCAGCGCGACCTGTTCATCCCGTTCCGCCGGCTCGGCGACGAGCCCAACGCCACCGAGGGCGCCGGCCTGGGGCTCGTCATCAGCCGCCACCTGGCCGAGCGCCAGGGCGGCTCGCTGGACGTGGCCAGTTCGCCGGGCCAGGGCACCACCGTGTCGATCCGCCTGAATCGCGACCTGGTGGAGAACGTGGAGCACGCCGACTTCGAGGCCACCACCTCGTTCGGCTCGGCGCTGGCCGGGACCGCCGGCACCATCGTCTACGTGGAGGACGATCCCGTCAACGTGATGCTGCTGGAACAGTACGTGGCGCTGTGCGCCGACGTGAACCTGGTGGTGGCGCGCGACGGCGCGACGGGCATCGCGCTGGCGCGCCGCTGGATGCCCAACCTCGTGCTGCTGGACATGCAGCTCCCCGACATGAGCGGACTGGACGTGCTCGATCGGCTGCGCGCCGATCCGGCCACCAGCGGCCTGCGCGTGGTGGCGCTGTCGGCCGACGCGATGCCCGCGCAGGTGGCCGAGGCCATCGCGCGCGGGGCCGAGGCCTACTGGACCAAGCCGCTGGCGCTCGGCAAGTTCAAGAAGGAACTGCCCAAGTTCCTGCGCTGAGGACATGACAACCCCCAGCTCGCTTCGCGCTGAGACAATCGGCGCATGATCGATATCGGCGTGAACTTCCACTCATCGCAGCTCAAGGGCCTGGACGCCGAGCTGCTCTCCCGCGCCGCCGCCGCCGGCGTCACCCACTTCCTGGCCACCGGCACCTCGCTGCACGCGAGCGAACTGGCGCTGGGCTTTGCGCGCGGGCACGCGCGCGTGTGGGCCACCGCGGGCGTGCACCCGCATGACGCGAAGCACTGGACGCCGGAGTCCGCCGCGCGGTTCGCGCCGCTGTGGGCCGACGAGCGCGTGGTGGCGGTCGGCGAATGCGGCCTGGACTACAACCGCATGTTCTCCCCGCGCGAGGACCAGCGCCGCGCGTTCGAGGCTCAGATCGCCGCCGGCGCGCGCCTGGACAAGCCGCTGTTCCTGCACAGCCGCGACGCCTTCGACGACTTCCACGCGATGCTGCGCGACGCCGCCGCCGCGGGCGCGCACGGCGTGGTGCACTGCTTCACCGGCGGCGCCGCCGAGGCCGAGGCCTACCTGGCGCTGGGCTTCGACATCGGCATCACCGGCTGGGTCACCGACGCGGCGCGCGGCGCGGCCCTGCGCGACGCGATGCGCGTGATTCCCATCGAACGCCTGCACCTGGAGACCGACGCACCCTACCTGCGCCCGAAGAACGCCGGCAAGACGCGGCCCTACAACGAACCGGCGCTGCTGCCGTTCGTGGCCAGGGCCGTCGCCGAACTCAAGGGCGTGGACGTGGCCGTGCTGGCCGCCCAGGCCACGGCCAACAGCCGCCGCCTGTTCAAGCTGCCCGGATGACGCTTCACGCGCGTTGACGATGGTCCGCACTTCGTAAGTTCCGATTCACGAAGCTGGTTTAACCTCGTCGCCGGACGCCCGCTTCCGAGCCGGGCGGTGCTCGACAACGAGACGGAGACAGCCGATGAGCGCAGCAACCCCCGCGGGAACGCCCCAGTTCCCGATCGCCGGCCTGTCGCACGTGCAGGGGTGGACCGACATCCCCCTGTCCGACGCGACGATCTACGGCCTGCTGGCCGACACGGCCAAGTGCTACCCCGATCGCCCCGCGGTCGTGTTCCGCGAGCAGGGTGTGCGCTGGACCTGGGCGCAGTTCCTGGCCGAGGTCGACGCCTTCGGCGCGGGCCTGGCCGGGCTGGGCCTGGCAAAGGGCGAGCGCGTGGGCATCTGGTCGCCCAACCGCGTGGAATGGCTGGTGACGCAGTTCGCCACCGCGCGCCAGGGCCTGATCCTGGTCAACATCAACCCGGCCTACCGGCTGTCGGAGCTGTCGTACGCGCTGCAGGTGTCGGGCTGCCGCGCCGTCGTCACGGCGGAGCGCCTGAAGACCTCGATGTACCTGGAGATGCTGCAGAAGGTCCGCCCCGAACTGCCCGCGCTCGAGTTCATCGTCCGCATGGGCGACGAGCGCACCGCCGGCATGCTCAACTACGCCGGCGTGCTCGAGCGCGGCCGCGGCGAGCCGGTGCCGTTCGCCGACTGCCTCAGCCACGAGGCGATCAACATCCAGTTCACCAGCGGCACCACCGGCAATCCGAAGGGCGCCACGCTGACGCACCACAACGTGGTCAACAACGGCCGCTTCATCGCGATGGCGATGGATTTCTCCGAGAACGACTCGCTGTGCATCCCGGTGCCGCTGTACCACTGCTTCGGCATGGTGCTGGCGGTGCTCGCATCCGTGTCCACCGGCGCGGCGATGGTGTTCCCGGGCGAGGCCTTCGACCCCGCCGCCGCGCTGGCCGCCGTCGCCGAGGAACGCTGCACCGCGCTGCACGGCGTGCCCACGATGTTCATCGCGGAGCTGGCGCATCCGCGTTTCGCCGAGTTCGACCTGTCGTCGCTGCGCACCGGCATCATGGCCGGATCGCCGTGTCCCATCGAGACGATGAAGCAGGTGGTCTCGCGCATGCACATGGGCGAGGTGACCATCGCCTACGGCATGACCGAGACCTCGCCGGTGTCGTTCCAGAGCGCCACCAGCGACCCGCTGGATCGCCGCACCACCACCGTCGGCCGCGTGCAGCCGCACCTGGAATGCAAGGTGGTGGACGTGGACGGCAACGTGGTGCCGGTGGGCGAGAAGGGCGAGCTGTGCACGCGCGGCTACTCGGTGATGCAGGGCTACTGGGGCGACGAGGAGCGCACGCGCCAGGCCGTCGTCGACGGCTGGATGCACACTGGCGACCTGGCCACCATCGACGCGGACGGCTACTGCAACATCGTCGGCCGCGTGAAGGACATGCTGATCCGCGGCGGCGAGAACGTCTACCCGCGCGAGATCGAGGAGTTCCTGTTCCGCCACCCGAAGGTGCAGTCGGTGCAGGTGTTCGGCGTGCCCGACGCCAAGTATGGCGAGGAGGTGTGCGCCTGGATCGTGCTGAAGCCGGGCGAGGCCTGTGTCGAGGACGAGATCAGGGACTTCTGCCGCGACCAGATCGCGCACTACAAGGTGCCGCGCTACGTGCGCTTCGTCGACGAGCTGCCGATGACGGTCACGGGCAAGGCCCAGAAGTTCGTGATGCGCGACCGGATGATCGAGGAGCTCCGGCTCGCGCGGCAGGCGACGGCGTAGTTGAACACGGGAGCCTCCATGTCATTCGCCCAGACCTATCGAAGCAAGCTCGCGACCGCCCTCGAGGCCGTCGGCTGCGTCCGCGACGGCGATCGCATCATCGTGCCCACCGGCGTCGGCGAGCCGCCGGCGCTGCTGGGCGCGCTCTCCAGCCGGCGCCGCGAATGGCACGACGTGACCGTCGCCCAGATCCTGGCGATGCGCAAGTACGACTACATCGATCCGGCGACGACCGATCACGTCCGGCACGTGGCGCTGTTCTTCGGCGGCGCGACCCGCGCCGGCGGCAAGGAGGGCTGGATCGACTTCACGCCGAACTGCTTCTCGGAGGTGCCGCAGATGATCGCCCGCGGCGAGATCGGCGCCGACGTCGTCTTCAGCATGGCCTCCCCGATGGACGCGCACGGCTGGTTCTCGCTGAGCCTGGGCGCCGACTACACGATGGCCGCCGTCGCCCGGGCGCGCGCCGTGGTGCTGGAGGTCAACCCGAACGTGCCCTTCGCGTACGGCGACTGCCACATCCACGTGTCGCAGGTCGCCGCGCTGGTCGAGAGCGGGGATCCGGTGCTCGAGGTCGGGCTGCCGACGATCGGCCCGGTGCAGGAGGCCATCGGCCACCACGTGGCGGAGATGATCGAGGACGGCTCGACGCTGCAGATCGGCTACGGCGGCATCCCGGACGCCGTGGTGATGCAGCTCGCGCGCAAGAACGATCTCGGCATCCACACGGAGATGCTGGGCGACGGCATCCTGAGCCTGATCGAATGCGGCGCCGTCACCAACCGGCGCAAGACGTGGCTGCCGGGCAAGTCCATCGCCACCTTCGCGCTCGGCTCGGCGAAGCTGCACCGCTTCATGGACCGCAACCCCGCGCTCGAGATGCATCCGGTGGACTTCACCAACGACCCGGCGCTGGCCTCGCGCAACGACAACCTGATCGCCATCAACGCGACGCTCCAGATCGACCTGCTGGGCCAGTGCGGCTCGGAGAGCCTGGCCCATCGTCCGTACTCCGGCACCGGCGGGCAGGCGGACTTCGTCCGCGCGGCCAATCGCTCGCGCGGCGGCAAGGCGATCATCGTGCTGCCGTCCACGGCGGTGGGCGGCACGGTGTCGCGCATCGTGCCGACGCTCGCCGCCGGCACGCACGTGAGCACGAGCAAGAACGACATCAACTACGTCGTCACCGAGCACGGCGTGGCCCAGCTTCGCGGCAAGTCGGCCCGGCAGCGCGCGGCGGCGCTGATCGCCATCGCGCACCCCGACTTCCGCCACGACCTGCTGCAGGACGCGCGCAAGCTGGGCTACGCGTAGGCGCGCAGCCCCTCAGCGATCGACCATCGCCATGCGCTCGGCCGAGTAGCGCTCGCCGGCGATGCGATCCGGCGCCAGCGCGGCGCCGAGCGCCGCCACCACCTCCGGCGGCAGCCGCAACGCCGCCGCGGCGACGTTCTCCTCGAGCCACCTGCGCCGCTTGGTGCCGGGAATCGGCACGATGTCCTCGCCCTGCGCCAGCACCCAGGCCAGCGCCACCTGGCCCGGCGTCGCGCCCAGCGACTCGGCGATCTCGCGCACCGCGCGCGCCGCGGCCACGTTGGCGTCGAAGTTGGCGCCCTGGTAGCGCGGGTCGTCATGGCGGAAATCGTCCTTGGGCAGGTCTTCCGCGCGCTTGACCTCGCCGGTGAGGAAGCCGCGGCCCAGCGGGCTGAACGGCACCAGGCCGATGCCCAGCTCGCGCAGCACGGGCATGACGTCGTCCTCGAGGTTGCGCTCCCACAGCGAGTATTCGCTCTGCAGCGCGGTCACCGGATGCACCGCGTGGGCGCGCCGGATGTTGGCCACGCCGGCTTCCGACAGGCCGAAGAAGCGCACCTTGCCCTCCTTGACGAGCCGCCCCACGGTGCCGGCGATCTCCTCCACCGGCACCTGCGGGTCGATGCGGTGCTGGTACAGCAGGTCGATGTGGTCGGTGCCCAGGCGCTGCAGCGAGCCCTCGACCGCGGCGCGGATGTCGGCCGGGCTGCTGGCGCGCGCGCCGGCCACCTGCCTGCCGTCCTTGAACTTCCACGCGAACTTGGTGGCGAGGGTCACCTCGTGGCGCCGGCCCTTCAGCGCCCGGCCCAGCAGCGCCTCGTTGGCGAGCGGGCCGTACACCTCGGCGGTGTCGAGGAAGTTGCAGCCCAGCTCGATGGCGCGGTGCAGCGTGGCGATGGACTCGGCCTCGTCGGCCGGGCCGTAGGACTGGCTCATGCCCATGCAGCCCAGGCCGATGGCCGAGACCTCCAGGCCCTGGCCGCCCAGCTTGCGTCGTTGCAGTGTCATGGCGTCGCTCCGTGGATTCGTGTCATGGCCCGACTCTATGTCGAAGCCGGCGGATCGACAGCGGCGCCGTCCGATGCCAGCGTCGGCGTGGGGCCTAACGCTCGTAGCGCAGCACGACGTCGGACAGCGGCCGCGCCACGCAGGGCAGCACCAGCCCCTCGGCCTTCTCCTCGCGCGTGAGGCCGGGCCACTCGATCTCGTAGGCGATCTCGCCGCTCTCGAGCCGGCACAGGCAGGTGCGGCAGGTGCCGTTGCGGCACGAGCTGCGCACCGGCGCCAGCGCGCGCAGGGCCGCCTTGAGCAGCGACTCGTCGGCGTGCGCCGGGAAGCGCAGGTCGTACGGCAGCAGCGTCACTTCGAAGCGCGCGGCATCGCTCATTCGAGTGGCGTCAGCGACTGCAGCATCGTCGGAATCAGTTCGCTGACGGTCGGGTGGATGTGCATCGTGCGGGAGATGGCGGTGTAGGGCAGGCCGGCGCTCATCACGTCCAGCAGCCCGTGGATGGCCTCGTCGGCCTCGATGCCCAGCAGTGTCGCACCGAGCAGGCGCCGCGTGTCGGCGTCCACCAGCGCCTCGATGAAGCCGTCGGTCTCGCCGCGTTCGCGCGCGCGGCCCACGCGGGTCATCGGCAGGTGGCCCACCAGCACGCGCTTGCCGGATGCGCGCGCGCCGGCGCGCGACAGGCCGATGCGCGCCAGCGGCGGATCGGTGTACAGCGCGTAGGCCGGCACGCGGTCGCGCACGCTGCGTGCGTCGTCGTCCAGCAGGTTGGCGGCGACGATCTCGTGGTCGTTGTACGAGGTGTGGGTGAACGCGCCGCGGCCGTTCACGTCGCCCAGGGCCCAGATGCCCGGCACGCTGGTGCGCAGTTGGTCGTCCACCTGCACCGCGCCGTGTGCGTCGCGCGTGACGCCCGCGCGGGCGAGATCCAGCGCCTCCACGTTGGGTTGGCGGCCGACGGCCACGAGCAGGTGGCTGCCCGCGAGATCGGTGCCGTCGACGGTCAGCGCGATGCCCGCGCCATCGCGGCGCAGCGCGGTGGCGCTCGCGCCGATGCGGAAGGCGACGCCGTCGCGCTCGAGCACCTGCCTCACGACCACGGCCACCTCGTCGTCCTCGCGCGGCAGCAGGCGATCGCCGTGCTCGATGACGGTCACCGCGCAGCCGAAGCGCGCGAACACCTGCGCGTATTCCAGCGCGATGTAGCCGGCGCCGAGGATCACGAGATGCGTGGGCAGCTCGGCCAGCGCCATCAGCGATTCGCTGGTGAGGAAGGGCGCGCCCGACGCCGCGATCCAGCCGGGCACGACGGGCCGCGCGCCGACGTTGAGGAAGATGCGCGGCGCCCGCAGCGTGCGCTCGCCCACGCGCACCGCGTCGGGGGCGACGAAGCGCGCCTCGCCGCGCACCAGCGCCAGTCCGGGCGTGTCGGCGACCCACTTGCCCAGGCTGTCGCGCGAGGACTGCACCACGTTCATCATCCGTTCGCGCACCGCGGCGAAATCGACGCCGACCGGGCCGGCCACCGTCACGCCGAAGTCGGCCGCATGGCGCACGACCCAGGCCGCGCGGGCGCTGGCCACCAGCGTCTTGGTGGGCGTGCAGCCGTTGTTGACGCAGGTGCCACCGAGCTCGCCGCGCTCGACCAGCGCCGTCTTCCAGCCATGGCCGGCGAGGCGGACGGCCAGTGCGGGACCCGCCTGGCCGCTGCCGATGACGAGGGCGTCGAAGGTGTCGGTGGTCATGGAGCGATGCCTTTCGCTTGAGCGGCGGGTGGGCGTGCGGAGATGAGCCAGGCCGCGCTCAGCGAGCTGGCCAACGCCAGGACGGCGCTGGCCAGCATCGCGACGCGGAAGCCGGCCACGAAGGCGTTGCCGACCAGGACGTGCACCTGCCGCGCGACGTCCGACGCCGCGCCCGCGGGCGGCGCGATGGCGGCCAGCTTGTGGCGCTGCTGCCAGAGGGCGTCGGCCAGGCCGCGCGGCAGGCGCGGGTCGGCCAGCGCCGCGTGCAGGCGGGCGTCGAAGACCCGGGCGAGCAAGGCGCCCAGCGCGGCGATGGCCAGCAGGCCGGCGGCGCGCGACACCGCGTTGTTCACGCCGGAGGCCGTGCCGGCCAGCGCCTGGCCGTGGGCGTTCATCACGGTGGTGGTCAGGGGCGTGATGGTGATCGTCATGCCCAGGCCCAGCACGCAGACGGCCGGAAAGAAGCTCGTCCAGTAGTCGCCGGCCATGCCCGGGCGCGCGAACAAGCCGAAGCCGGCGGCGGCGATCGCGGGCCCGGCCACCAGCGCCCACTTCGTGCCCACGCGGTCGGCCAGCGTGCCGGCCGCCCGCGAGAGGGCGAACATGATGGCCACGAAGGGCAGCAGCGCGGCGCCGGCCGCGGTGGCGCCCCAGCCCTGCACCTGGATCAGGTTCAGCGGCACGAAGTAGAGCCCGCCGCCGAGCGCGGCGTACAGCAGCAGCGTGAGCAGGTTCGCGCCGGCGAAGTCGCGGTTGCGGAACAGCGCGAGCGGCAGCATCGGGTCGCGTGCGCGCGCCTCCCACGCGAGGAACGCCGCGAGCGCCGCGATCCCCAGCAGCCCGGCGGCCACCACCGCGCCCTCGTGGCCGGCGCGCGTGGGCGCCTCGATCAGCGCGAACACGATGCCGGCCAGGCCCAGCGTGGCCAGCGCCGCGCCCGCGAGGTCGAGCCCGCCCGGCCCCGCGGCCCCGCGGCTCTCGGGCACCTTCGCCAGGCAGGCCAGCACCAGGACGACGCCGATCGGCACGTTGAGCAGGAACGCCCAGCGCCATGAGAAGTGGTCGACGAGGAATCCGCCCACCACCGGCCCGATGGCGGCCGTGATGCCGCTGAACGCCGACCATGTGCCGATGGCGCGGCCCCGCCCGGCTTCCGGAAAATTGGCGCCCAGCAGCGCGAGGCTGCCCGGGACCAGCAGCGCGGCGCCGATGCCCTGCAGGGCGCGCGCCGCGATCAGCTGCCCGATGCCCTGCGCCGCGGCGCAGGCCGCCGAGCTGGCCGTGAACACGACCACGCCGACGAGGAACACGCGCCTGCGGCCGAAGCGGTCGCCGAGCACGCCGCCCACCAGCAGCAGCGCGGCGAGGAACAGGGCATACGACTCGATGATCCACTGCGCGTCGGCGCCGCTCGCGTCGAAGCCGCGCTGGATCGCCGGCAACGCCACGTTGACGACCGTGCCATCCATGAAGGCCATGCTCGAACCCAGCACGGCGCTGACGAGCGTCCAGCGGCGTGCGGCGGCGTCCGGGGCGGGGTCGTGGTCGCTCATGGACCGATTCTGCGCTGGCGCTTCGCCGCCTGTCGGTGTCAGGTCTTGAATCTTGCAGCGTCGTTCTTCGTTCGATGCCTGTCGTCAATCGAGCCTGTGCCTGTGCCTGCGGCGCTGGCGCTTCAACGCCTCGCTGTCGCAGGCGTGGGACTTCGGCGGCGCGCTCGGCAAGGTGGAAGGGCGGTTGTCGGTGCTCAACGTGTTCGACCACGTCTACGAGCTGCGCGACGGCACCGGCATCGGCGTGGGCGCGCCGCAGTTCGGCCCGCGGCGCAGCGTCTACGCGAGCGTGACGAAGTCGTTCTGACCGCAAACCGTACCGCCCCCGTCCCCCCGCGCCGTCGCCTGGCGGGCGTCATGCCCTGTCCGGGCACGGGACGGCATCACGCCGGCGCGGCAGTGAAGGCCGGGCCCTGGTCGGCACGCCCCGCGGTTCAGCGGCTTGCCGCGGCGGCGGCGTCGCTGGCCGCCGCGGAGGCGGCGTCCGCGCCGGCCGCGGCGCTGGCGTTGCGGTTCATGGGGGTGGCCGAGCCGGCCATCATGGCGCCCGGGGCACTGGCATCGGGTGCGCTGGCGGCGACATCGGCCGACGGCGCGGCGACGTCTTCCTTCCTGCTGCAGCCGACCTGCGCGGCCAGGGTGGCCGCGAGGGCCAGGGTCAGCGTGATCGAGCGGTTCATGAATGTCTCCTCTGCAAGTGGTGAGGGCGGGTCGCTGGCGCGGCCAACGCGGGACGGAGCAGCCGGCATGCCTGCATCGGGGCGAGGCGCGGCTCGGCACTGCGGCCCGCGCTTGAACCGGGGCGGACGCGGTAATGCTTTGCAAACCGGGTCAACAGTTGTTGCGGCCGTGCCGAGGCGTCGTCCTGCACGAGGGAAGCGGCGCCGTCCGACGGCATGTGCACGGCGGGAACGCTCATCGACCGCCTCCTCGAGCCGCGGGCGCCGGATACAAGTTGTCGATGCTGTTGCGGCTGGCGGCTAAGCCGTGGCGCGGAGGCGCCGAATCGATGCTCAGGAATGGTCGGCAAGTGACATGCCGCACTGCAACATGAACGGTCGCGTGAGAGAATGGTTCGAACAGATTCCCTCCTGCGCGGTACCCCTCGTGGTTACCGCGGAGAGAAACCAGCCCGGGCAACACGGGCCGCGTCGCCGTTGGGGGGAACCTCCGGCAGTTTTTCCGACTCGACAACGAGGGCCCGCCGGCCGAACGGCGGCAGGGCCGATGTCCGGATGAAGTGGAGAGGACAAAGTGACCATCGTGATGAACGCGCCTGAAAAGATAGGCAAGTACCGGATCACCGGAGTCATCGGTGAAGGCGTGAGCGGCATCGTCTACAAGGCGTTCGACGCGTCGCTGCAGCGTGTCGTCGCCGTGAAGTCGCTCCACCTCAACCTGCCCGTCGACTCGCGCGCCGCGCGCGCGTTCGCCGGCCGCCTGGGCGAACAGGCCAGCGCCATTTCCCGCATCAACCACCCCGGCATCGTCAGCATCCACCAGGTCGACGAGGCCGACGGCCGGGCCTTCATCGCGATGGAGCACGTCGCCGGGCTCAACCTGGCCCAATGGCTGTCGGTCACGCCCCTGCCGCCGCAGGCCGCGCTGCTGCAGGTGATGGATCAACTGCTCGAGGCGCTCGAGTGCGCCCACGCCGCGGGCATCCGCCATGGCGACGTCAAGCTCAGCAACGTGCTCATCACCAGCGCCGGGCTCGTGAAGGTGTCCGACTTCGGCCTCGCGCGCAGCGAGGGCCGCAGCGGCGCGGCCGCCGGCGTCGCCCCCGAATACCTGTCGGGCCGCCTGATCGACCACCGCGTCGACATCTACGCCGCCGGTGCCATCCTCTACCGCATGCTCGTCGGCCGCGATCCGTACAGCAACTCGCTGGTGGACACCGCCGCCGATGCCCTCACCGGCACGCTGCGCCTGCCCAGCACCATCGCCGAGGCGCAACGCCCGCCGGTGTTCGACGCCGTCGTCTCGCGCGCGCTGCGGCTCGACCCGAGCCAGCGCTTCTCCAGCGCCGCCGAATTCCGCGACGCGCTGCGCGACGCCACGCAGATCCGCCTGCCCGAGCACGGCACGGGCGTGGTCACGCTCGATTCCGGCGCCCCGACGTCCGCCACGGTCGCGCCCATGCTGGGCGAGCTGCCCACGCGCCACGGGCGCACGGTGCCCAGCGGCCCGGCCGCCACCGCCGTGCCCACGCTCACCATCGCCATTCCCGACAGCCTGCTCGCGATGCCGTCGCACGACCCGTGGGCCCACCGCGTCTCTCCGGTGCCCAGCCCCGGCGATCGCCCCGACAGCGAGCTCGCGCCCGATCTCGTCGCCAACGACGAAGGCTATGCCGCGGCGCTGCGCCACCAGGTGGAGCGCGACCGCCGCGCCTCGGTGGTGTCGGCCGCCGCCGCCGCCACCAAGGCGCTGAACGCCGCCGCCGATTCCGCGGCCTCCGAGCCGCCGCCGGTGCCGTACGCGCGCCGCGCGCCGCCGCCCAGCGTCACGATCCCGACGCTGATGATCCCCAGCGATGCCCCCGTGGCCGAGCGGGGCGGCATCGTCATCAGCGGCCCGGTCGCCCAGCCGATGTCGGTGCGCGAGCGCATGCTGCCCGACGGCGCGGCCGAGCACGACCACGCCGACCTCGAGCTGCCGCTGTCCGGCGACGGCGTCGGCATCCCGGCCGAGGCCCTGCGCCGTGTCATGCGCGTGCTGTCGGCGCATTTCGGCGAGATGGCGTCCGAGATCCTCATGCGCGCGGCCCCGCGCGCGGGCACGATCCCCGAGCTGCACACGCTGCTCGTGGCGCAGGCCGGCGGCGGCATCGACAAGAAGAGGCTGGCCAAGCAGCTGCGCGCGATCGCGAAGCTGCCGCTCTGAGCTACAGCGCGCCTATGCAATTGGGCGCGCCGCAGCGGCAGCGCAGCTTGCCCTCGTGGTGCGTCTCGCCGTAGTTCACCGTGATCTCCTCGCCCGGCTCGATGGCGCGCAGCGCATAGAGCTCGATGCGGCCGGCGATGATCGCCAGCCGGGCGTTGGCCTGGCACGAGTGGTTGGTGAAGCGCATCGGGTCGGTGGACTTCGATGCGTCGATGGCGGTGCGCGGCGAGATCTCCACGATCATGATCCGCTGCAGCGTGGCCGCGCGGCGCCGGCCCTCGGCGCAGGTGATCGCCTCGCCGCGGATCTCGCCGATCTTGAGCCGCGCCGGGATCATCTCCGCCGCGAACACGCCGTGGCCGTCGATCTCGCTCTTGCGGACGAACACGTCGTACTTCTGGTACGCCTGGCGCACCACCACGGGATCGGCGGGGAACTTGGCCATCAGAGCAGGCCGGTTGCCTGGCCCAGCGTGGCCACGGACGGCAGGTCCACGCGCGGCGCCGGCACCCAGCCCTTCTTGCGGTGCTCCACCACGACGTTGGTGTAGATGCCGCCGCGCACGTACCACTTGGCCGTGATGCGCGCGAAGCGCGGCTTCGTGGCGGCCACGATGTCATCGAGGATGGTGTTGGTGACCTTCTCGTGGAACGAGCCCTCGTTGCGGTAGCTCCACATGTACATCTTCAGGCTCTTGAGCTCGATGCACAGCTCGTCGCAGATCATGTCGATGGTGAAGTGCGCGAAGTCGGGCTGGCCGGTCAGCGGGCAGTTGCAGGTGAACTCGGGGATCTGGAACTGGATCACGTAGTCGCGGCCCGACGACGGGTTCGCGAAGACGTGCAGTTCCTTGCTGGGCGCGGTGGGCGGGTTGGGCGGCATGTCGCGCGCGCCGACCTTCACGGCGGACTTCGGGGCGGCCTTGGCCGGCTTGGACGAGGGGGCGGCGGGAGTTTTCTTGGCCATGGGGTGCCTTCGCCACGCGGGGGTGGCAATGCGTGTTTCTTGGGGGGGGCGCGACCGGTGTCCGGTCTGCGTCAGGGCAGGGGCGCGATGGTATCATCCCGGGCCGTTTCCCGCGTCCGCAGGGGTGCTCTTCGGCACTCGGCCGTCGCGAAGAAAAACCTTATAAATCAACACGTTAGCGCAACTCAAATCGACCGCCGGAAGTCCGGCGCGCGACTGAAACCGCTCCTCGACGTGCCCACCAGGCGCACCACCGTTCATGCGGCTTAATTCGATCAAGCTTTCCGGGTTCAAGTCCTTCGCGGACCCGACCACCTTCCAGTTGCCCGGCCAGCGCGTCGGTGTCGTCGGGCCCAACGGCTGCGGCAAGTCCAACATCATGGATGCGGTGCGCTGGGTGCTGGGCGAAAGCAAGGCGAGCGAGCTGCGCGGCGAGTCGATGCTCGACGTCATCTTCAACGGCTCCGGCTCGCGCAAGCCCGCGTCCCGCGCCAGCGTCGAGCTGGTGTTCAACAACGAGTCGGCGCGTGCCGGCGGCCCGTGGAACCAGTTCTCGGAGATCGCGGTCAAGCGCGTGCTCACGCGCGAGGGCGGCTCCAGCTACTTCATCAACAACCAGCCGGTGCGCCGCCGCGACGTGCAGGACGTGTTCCTCGGCACCGGCCTGGGGCCGCGCGCCTACGCCATCATCGGCCAGGGCACCATCGCCCGCATCATCGAATCGCGCCCCGAGGAACTGCGCCTGTTCCTGGAGGAGGCCGCGGGCGTGTCCAAGTACAAGGAACGCCGCCGCGAGACCGAGAACCGGCTGAAGGACACGCGCGACAACCTGCTGCGCGTCGACGACATCCTGCGCGAGCTCAACAACAACCTCGAGAAGCTCGAGCGCCAGGCCGAGGTGGCCACGAAGTACAAGACGCTGCAGGAGCAGGGCACCACCAAGCTGCACCAGCTGTGGTTCCTCAAGCACCGCGACGCGTCCACCGAGGCCGACCGCGTGAAGCTGGCGGTGCTCGAATCGACCAACTCGCTCGAGTCACGCATGGCCGAACTGCGCCATGTGGAGGCCCAGCTCGAGGAGGTGCGCGTCGCGCACTACGCGTCGTCCGACCGCCTGCACGTGTCGCAGGGCGAGCTGGCCCAGGCGCAGCTGGAGGTGAGCCGGCTCGAGGAACGCATCCGCTACGTCGTCGAGGGCCGCCAGCGCGCCGAGCAGCGCCTGGCCGAACTGCAGGCGCAGAACGCGCAGTGGGTCGACCGCCAGGAGCAGGCGAAGCTGGAGCTGGAAGGCAACGCCGAACAGATCGCCGGCGCCGCCGAGCAGGCCGAGCTGCTCGCGGCCCAGGCCGAGGAGGAAGGCCTGCGCCTGCCCGACTTCGAGGAGGCCGTGCGCATGGCGCAGGCGCGCACCAGCGGCCAGCGCGGCGAGGTCACGCAGGTGCAGCAGCAGATCCAGGTGCTGGCGGCCGAGAGCCGCAGCATCGAGGAGCAGGCGCGCGCGTTGCGCAGCCGGCGCGAGCGCCTGGCCGCCGAGCGCCAGCAACTGGCCACGCCGGACCTGCAGAAGCTCGGCGAGCTGAAGGCGCGCACCGCCGCGGCCGACGAGGCCAAGGACGAGATCGAGGCGCGCCTGGCCGAGGTCAGCGAGGCGGTGCCCGAGCTCGACGAGCAGCGCCGCACGCAGCAGGAGGTGCTGAACCGCGACCAGTCGCGCCAGGCCGATCTCACGGCCCGCCTGGAGGCGCTGCGCGCGCTGCAGGAGAAGGTGCAGACCGAGGGCAAGTTGATACCGTGGTTGGCCAGGCACGGCCTCGACGGGCTGGCCGGCCTGTGGACCAAGGTGCACATCGAGAGCGGCTGGGAGACGGCGCTGGAGTCGGCGCTGCGCGAACGCCTCAACGCGCTGTCGGTGGGCCGCCTCGACATCGTGCGCGCCTTCGTCGGCGACGCGCCGCCCGCCAAGCTGGCGTTCTACTCGCCGCCGCAGGGCGCGATCGCCAACACGCACCGCACGCTGCCGCGGCTGTCCGACCTGCTCCGGCTGAACGACGCCGGCCTGCAGGCGCTGCTCAACGACTGGCTCGAGGGCGTC
>JABCYW010000113.1 GCA_013289985.1 Betaproteobacteria bacterium
TCCGATCTGGGCGAATGACCACTCTCAGACGCTTTGGCGTAGTTCAGCCATCTTGACGGGCCGGCTGAGAACGACCCGTTGCTGTCCTTCGATGCGGCGAACTCGACGCCGCAGAGCTGTCATTCGATGCATTGATGCTGCGACGTAAGCTCCCCCGTTACCATGGCCAGCGCAGGCAAACGTGCGAGGTTCGTCAGATGCCGGTGAGGCCGTCGCGAGACGGCTTCATCGGTATCTAAAGCGTTCGAGGTCAGGGGCAAGGTCTATCAGAGTCTTCTGAATCTCTGCCACTCTTGCCGTCAATTCGACGACCTCGTTGTTCAATGCGACGTGTTCCTCCCAGAATTCGTCTGGCAAGCGCAGGACATTCGCCAACAGGGCGCCGGGATAGTAATCGCCTTCCGCGAGGGGGTTCTCCTGGAGGCGGTCAAGAGCTATGGGCACTAGGTAGGGCGCGCCAATCTTTTGTCCGAGGAGCAGTCGCAAGTTCTCGTCGGTCAATTCGCCAACAGGGACAGTGCGGAGGCGCTGGCATTCCTGCACGACATGGGACGGGAAATCGTCATGAGGCCACACTGCACCTTCCAGTTGCTCTAGGTTCCTCGATCGGTCGAATCCAAAAGCATCGCGTTTCATGTGGATAGCCTACCTCACAGCGGTCGCTCACGAAGTTCTGTTTCTGGCCGAAGGCTGAATCTGACCCCGGCTTTTGCCCATCATGGCACCGGGGGGCGTGAGTGAAATCCCAGGTACAGCCCTCTGAGACGTTTCGGCATCACTTCCCAGTAGGGAGCCGCACGCTCCCCGCCGACTTGCCAGAACAAGTTCTCGACGAAGGCAACGTCCATACAGCGATGTACCTCCTCAGAGCCGTCGAGCGTGCCTTCAAGATGCCGCATCAGTGGCAGGTGAACTGCCGCGGGCACGCGATCACGCATCTCATCATTCAGGGCGTTGGCCAAGCTCTCGAACCACGAATACGCTCCTTCTGGCGGATAGTCTCCCCAATACTTCGCGTGGCGACGATCTGCCGCTGACGCGATCTGTGGGAACTTCTCGTGCACCTGAACTTTGAGGTCTTCTAGAAACATGCCGTGAAGGGTACCCGAGAGCGGACGGTCGCGAGCGTCTGGTCATGGCCGAACTCGGGCGCTCGTCGACGGTTTCTGAGCGGCCGCTTGGCGGCAGTATGGCGTCATTGCGTGGTGGCCGCGGGTCCGAGCGATGAGGCTGCAGTTCCTGAATCGTGCGTGCCCGCTGCGTGGGTAGCCGCGTCGAGACGTCCTTTGGGTACGCGTAGCCCCCGCTCTTTGCCGGCAAAGCTGCCGTTCGTAGAGGCGCGTCGGCGGGCGGGCTGTCGAGGCCCTCGATGGGCCGAGACACGCAGCATCAGTCTAAAAACCCCTGGCACCCCCCCTGCGAATGTTGTCTGCATCCCTGCCATGTCCGGCACGGCGAGGCGGCGGAGCTTGTTTTGTGAGGTAAAAGGAGGAGGCCGAAGGCCGGGGGACACGAACAAAACAAGTTCCCCCGGTGAGTCGTGCCTTCAACGGAGATGCCTCGAAACAGCAGCTTCCTTGTAACAGCAGACACCTCGCAACAAACAGAAAGGGCCGCCGAAGCGACCCTTTCAATGCGGCAATACAGACCAGGCCTACAACGCGTCGGACGCAAAGTCCGCCAGCCGCGAGCGTTCGCCCCGCGCCAGCGTGATGTGCCCGCCGTGCGGCCAGCCCTTGAAGCGGTCCACCGCGTAGGTGAGCCCCGAACTGCCTTCCGTGAGATAGGGCGTGTCGATCTGCGCCAGGTTGCCCAGGCAGATGATCTTGGTGCCGGGGCCGGCGCGCGTGATCAGCGTCTTCATCTGCTTGGGCGTGAGGTTCTGCGCCTCGTCGATGATGACGAACTTGTTGAGGAAGGTGCGGCCGCGCATGAAGTTCAGGCTCTTGACCTTGATCTTCGAGCGCACCAGGTCCTGCGTGGCCGCGCGGCCCCATTCGCCGGCGCCGCCGTCGCCCTTGGACAGCACCTCGAGGTTGTCGTCGAGCGCGCCCATCCACGGGCCCATCTTCTCTTCCTCGGTGCCCGGCAGGAAGCCGATGTCCTCGCCCACCGGCACCGTGACACGGGTGACGATGATCTCGCTGTAGCGGCGCTCGTCCATCACCTGGGCCAGGCCGCAGGCCAGCGTGGCCAGCGTCTTGCCGGTGCCGGCGGTGCCCGTGAGCGTGAGGAAGTCGACCTCGGGATCCATCAGCAGGTTCAGCGCGAAGTTCTGCTCGCGGTTGCGCGCGGTGATGCCCCAGACGGCGTTCTTGGCGTGCGTGAAGTCGCGCAGCGTCTTCAGCACGGCCGACTTGCCGGTGATCTCGGTGACGCGCGCGTACAGCGGCGCGGCGCCGGGGGTCTCGAGGTAGACGAACTGGTTGATGAGCAGCGAGGGCACCAGCGGGCCGACGATGCGGTAGAACGTGTGGCCGCCCTGGTTCCAGCTCTCCATCGTCTTGCCGTGCTTGTCCCAGAAGTCGGCGGGCAGGGCGAGGACGCCGGTGTAGAGCAGGTCGCCGTCGTCCAGCGTCTTGTCGTTGAAGTAGTCTTCCGCGGGCAGGCCCAGCGCGCGCGCCTTCACGCGCATATTGATGTCCTTGGACACCAGCACCACCTCGCGCGGCGCGTGCTGCTCGCGCAAGGCCTGCACGACGGCCAGGATCTGGTTGTCGGCCTTGCCCTGCGGCAGGCCCGACGGCGCCTTGGCGTCGAGGAACTGGGTCTGGAAGAACAGCTTGCCGCCGGCCTCGCGGTGGCCCGTCTTGGCCAGCGGAATGCCGGCGACCGGGTCGAGCGAGCCCTCGGTGGCCAGGCCGTCGAGGTCGCGCGAGACCTGGCGCGCGTTGCGCGCGACCTCGGTCATGCCCTTCTTGTGGTTGTCGAGCTCCTCCAGCGTGATCATCGGGAGGTAGACGTCGTGCTCCTCGAAGCGGAACAGCGACGTCGGGTCGTGCAGCAGCACGTTGGTGTCCAGCACGAACAGCTTGGACGGGCCGCCCGAGCGCGCGCGCTTGCGGGCGCCGCCGAGCGAGGTCTTGGGCTTGGCCGCCGGCGCCGGGGCGATCGGGTACGCGGCCGGCGCCTTCACGGGCAGGCCGCCAGGCGTGGGCGTGCGCGCCTGCGGGGCGGCCGCGGGTTTCGGCGCGGCCTTGGCGACGGCCGTCTCCGCACGGTCGTCATGGAGATCCAGCAGCTTCGATTTGGGTTCCGCGGCCTTCTGGCTGCGGCGGCTCGTCTTGGGAGCCGATTGCGATTCGTAGTCAGCAGCCGACAGAAGAGCTGCGCGAGTGGCGGGAGGCTTCGGTAGTGGCATGAGAGGTGCGTACGAGTCGCGTGGTCAGGAAAAGGAAAACAAAAAAGCCGCACAGGAACCTGGGCGGCTTTTTGCGGGAAGTGCAGGGGAGTGTTCCTCGGGCATGAAACCCATTATGCACATTCCGCGTGTCGGCTTTTCGCATCGCTTCCCTAGACAACCTGGGCGCCCGCGCACGGTGTCCGCTGCAGTCTATGGATAGCTGACCAGGTCGATCGCCACCGCGCCGGCATCCCGGGTCGAGCCGCCGCTGTCGTTGACGACGCTGCGGATGGCGCCATGCCCGGCCAGGGCCACCGTCACCAGGCCGTGCAGGCGCACGCCGGGCGCGTCGGGCACCTCGAACGCGCGGGCCGCGACGATGTGCGTGTCCCGTCCGGCGATGGTGAAGAAGCAGTAGCTGCCCAGGCCCCAGGCCTCGTGCGTCCGCACGCCGTCGCCCACCTTGTAGGCGGCCCAGCCGTCGCCGCGGCCGCTGCTCCAGGCCGCCTGGTCCGGCACGTCGTAAGGCATCTCGTTCTGGAAGAAGATCGTCCGGCCGTCCTGGCCGTTCCACACCACCTGGTGCTTGCGGTAGTGCTCCACGAACAGGCCTGTGGCGAGCACATGGTCGCCGTTGACGGTCAGGCCCGTGTCGGCGGGGTTGACCGTCCATCCGGGCTTGACGCTGCCGTGGTCGGCGCGCCAGGCCCAGACGTGGTCGACGAGCGTGTCGCCGGCGTTGACCACCAGGCTCTCGGTGGCCCGGCCCGCGACGGCACCGCCGATGCGGAAGAACACGTCCTGCACGCTGGTCGGGTCGGCAGCGTGGCGCGCGCGGGCGCCGGGCGGGCCCACGACCAGCAGCGCGGCGCTGTTGGCGGTGCCCGCGTCGAACAGCAGGCCCGCGATGCGCACGCCGTCGACGTCGGCGACGGTCATGGTCGTGACGCCGCCCACCGGCTGCAGCGTCGCGTAGCCCAGGCCCAGCACGACGGTGCCCGGCCGCGTGACGGCGATGGTCTGCTCGATCGGGTAGACGCCCGGCGTGAACAGCAGGTCCTGGCCCGCGGCCAGCGCGGCGTTGAGCGACGCGCCGGTGTCGCCGGGCCGGGCGACGTGGAACCGGCTCAACGGAATCGAGCCGCCCGGCGTGGGTGCGCCGGCGTGCCAGCTCGGCCCCCGGGCCTCGCGGCGCAGCGCAGGCAGGAAGACCCGGTAGCGGCCGGCCTCGTCCACGTAGAGCCAGGGCTTCTCGCGCGAGCGCGGGGTCGTGGCCAGCGTGGTGACGGGCGGGTCGGGAAACGACGTGGCGGGCGCGCCGGCCACGCCCGAGAACACGGTGTTCCAGCCGCCGCCGCGCCAGCCGCCCACCTGGCTGTCCCGGGTGTACCACTGCTGCTGGCCGCCGGTGTCCACGCCGCCGTCGACGACGCTGTCGGCTAGGTAGCCGCCGCTGGAATAGCCCTGGTCCGGCCGGCCGTCGTTGCTGGGCGACACGCGCAGCCTGCCCAGGATGTGCATGCGGCGCATCGGCGCGGCCTGCGACACCGCCCAGGTGGTGGTGCCGCCCGCGGGGGCCACCGACAGGTTCTCCACCGAGCGCCAGAAGTTGATCAGCGCGTTGCCGCGGTCGTGCAGGTTCCAGCCGCTGTCGGCCACGACGTTGCCGGTGATGCGCACCGCGTCCGGGTCGCGGCCCAGGCCCTGCACCGAGGTGTAGTAGCCCAGGCGGGCGGTGACGTCGTAGCGGCCCGGCTTGAACAGGAAGGCCGCGCGCTGCGGGCCGAATTCCGCGTCGGGGCTCAGCAGCTGGGGTTCGAAGGCCCGGTCCAGGGCTGCCTGGATCGCCTGCCTGGGCATGGCCGGATCGAACACGTGCACGTTCGGACCGAAGTCCGGCGCGTCGCTGGGCGGAGGGTTGGGGGCGTCGGCGGCGAAGGCCTGGACGGCGGCGGAGAGCAGGGCGGCGAGGCCGGCCCGCATGAGGCGGTGGGAGCAGGGCACACGGCCATTGTGGCCGCGTATGAATGCGCTTTCAAGCCGCGCAGGCCGCCTCGACGTCCGACCGGCTGCGCGCGATCGGCGGCCCCAGCTCGCGCCGGCCTTCGGGCGTGACGAGGATGTCGTCCTCGATGCGGATGCCGCCGAAGTCCGCGTGCTTCTCGAACATGGCGTAGTCGATGAAGCCCGCGTGGCGGTCCTCGGCCTTCCAGCGCTCGGTGAGCCAGCGGTTGATGTAGACGCCCGGCTCGACGGTGACGACGAAGCCCGGCTGCAGCGGCCGCGCGAGGCGCAGGGACTTGTGGCCGAACAGGGGGCTGCGCGCGAAGCCCTCGCCGTAGCCGACATCGTTCTCGCCCAGGCCCTCCATGTCGTGCACGTCCAGGCCCATCATGTGGCCCGTGCCGCACTGGAAGAAGATCGCGTGCGCGCCGGCCTGGACGGCCTCGGCGGGGTCCCCGCGCATGAAGCCCAGCGCCTTCATGCCCTCCACCATCGTGCGGCAGGCGAGCTCGTGCACGTCGCGGTAGGGCACGCCCGGCGCGACCGCGGCGATGGCCTTGGCCTGCGCGTCCAGCACGAGGTCGTACAGCTCGGCCTGCAGGCCCGCGAAACGGCCGCCCGCGGGGATGGTGCGCGTGATGTCGGACGCGTAGCCGATGGGCGAGTTGGCGCCGGTGTCGTTGACGATCAGCTCGCCGCCCTTCAGCGTCACGGAGTGGTCGTGGTTGTGCAGGATCTCGCCGCGGCTCGTGAAGATGGACGGGTAGGCCAGGCGCCGGCCGTGCTGCAGCGCGAGCCCTTCCATCGCGCCGACGATCTGCTGCTCGACGACCCCGGGCCGCGCGAGGCGCATCGCCAGGTGGTGCAGGTCGCGCGTGACGTGCAGGGCGTTCTCGATCTCGGCGACCTCGGCCGTGCTCTTGACCGAGCGCAGCGCGATCGCGGCCAGCGTCAGTGGCCGGCTGGCCGCGGCGTCGAGCTGCGCGTCGGCCAGGCCCAGCCACGCGGACAGCGCGAGGCGGGTCTCGCCGCGGTACGGCGGCAGGAAGTGCACGGCGCGGCCCCGCGCGCGCGCGTTCGCGAGCGTCTCGCCCAGCCGTGCGCGCGTGCCGGTCGCGGGCACGCCCGCCAGCGCCGCGCGCTCGGCGACGCTGGGCAGCGGGCCGGTCCACACGAGGTGGTCGATGCCGATGTCGTCGCCGAACAGCGTGGCCTGGCCGTCGTCGATGTCCAGCAGCAGCGCCAGCTCGGGCTGCTGCAGGCCGCAGAAGTACAGGAAGCTCGAGTCCTGGCGGAAGTCGTAGGCGTTGTCGCGGTAGTTCATCGGGCTGTCGACGTGGCCCGGCAGCAGCACGAGGCCGCGGGCGCCGGCCCCCCGCAGGCGGTCGAGCAGGGCGTCGCGGCGGGTGGCGTAGGTGGCGGCGGGAAACATGGACATGGCGGAAAGACCTCGGTTCGGGCGCGGATTGCGTGAATTATCACGATCGCCGGCCGCAGGAAATTTCGACCTTGTGGCTTCTAGGCGTTATCTCGGGCGCATCCCGGGGCCGCGGCTGCGAGAATGCGCCGGCACTTCGACGTCGTGGCCACGAGCCGCGGCTCCCCGACTCCGCCAACGATTCCGACCCCCTCATGGCCCTGCTGCAACTCGACGAAGAACAGATCAAGACCTGGACCCGCGCCCAGAAGGACCAATGGTGGCTGGACAACGTCTACCGGGGCGACATGGCCCAGCTCACCTGGCGCTCGGGCATCACCGGCTTCCTGCTGGGCGGCATCCTGGCCTCCACCGCGCTGTACATCCTGGCCAAGACGGGCATCGGCATCGGCGTGGGCCTCACCTCGGTGCTGCTGTCGTTCGCGATGTTCCGCAGCATGTCCACCGCCGGCATCGCCAAGGATTTCACCGTCCTCGAGAACAACGCCACGCAGTCCATCGCCACCTCGGCCGGCTACGTGATGGCGCCGCTGGGCGCGGGCCTCACGGCCTACATGGTGATGACCGGCCACGTGCTGCCCTGGTGGCAGATGGTGGTGTGGCTCATCGTGGTGTCCATCACCGGCGTGCTGCTGGCCTTCCCGATGAAGCGCCGCTTCATCAACGAGGACCAGCTCCCGTTCCCCGAAGGCCGCGCCTGCGGCGTGGTGCTGGATTCGCTCTACACCGGCGGCGCCGAGGTGGGCCTGTTCAAGGCCAGGCTGCTGTACGTGTCGGCGGCCGTCACCGCCGCCTGGGAACTGCTGGTGATGGACGGCTGGCAACGCCTGATCCAGTTCAAGATCCTGCGCATGAACGCGTGGGCAGGCCTGCAGGAGCCGTGGACGCTGCACGAGCACCTCGACGACTACTACTACGCGTTCCTCGCCAAGGCGAACCTGGCCGCGCCCAGGATCCTGGGCACCGACATCCGCCAGCTGGGCCTGCGCTTCTCGCTCGACTTCGCGATGCTGGGCATCGGCGGCCTGATGGGCGTGGCCGTGGCCACCAGCGTGCTGATCGGCGCCATCGTCAATCTCGTGATCCTCGCGCCGGTCATGATCGAGCACGGCGACATCGTGGCGCGCACGCTGGCCAACGGCCACGTGGTGCCCATCTCGCGCGCCGAGATCGTCAACCAGTGGTCGATCTGGTGGGGCGTGTCCATGATGGTGGTGGGCGCGATGGCCGGCCTGCTCGCCAAGCCCGAGCTGTTCACCAAGGCCTTCAAGTCCATGGGCAGCATCGCGCGCTCCAAGGAGCCGCGCAGCGACGTGCTGGAGCACATCGAGGTACCGCTGTGGGTGTCGTGGATCGGCGTGCCGGTCTTCAGCATCCTGGGCGCCTGGGCCACGCACGAGTTCTTCGGCGTCCCATGGCTGCTGTCGCTGGTGTCGCTGCCGCTGATCTTCATCCTCACGGTGATCTGCACCAACTCGATGGCGCTCACGTCGTGGATGCCGATCGGCGCCGTCGCCAAGATCACGCAGTTCTCGGTGGGCATGGTCGACCGCGTCAATCCGGCCAGCAACCTGCTGCCGGCCACGATGACGGCGCAGATCTCGATGAACGCCGCCAGCCTGCTGTCCGACATCAAGCCCGGCTACATGCTGGGCGGCAAGCCGCGCCACCAGGTGTGGGGCCACGTCATCGGCATCGTCTCGGGCGCGATCTTCTCCGTGCCGCTGTTCTTCCTGCTGTTCCTGCGCCCCGACGCCTCGGGCGTGGTCGACGCCACCAGGATCATGTCGGACGCGTTCCCGATGCCGGCCGCGCTCCAATGGCGCGGCGTGGCCGAGATCATCGCCAAGGGCTTCCACGGCGCGCCGCACACCGCGGTGATGGCCGCGGCCATCGCCGCCGTCGTGGCGCTGTTGATGGAGATGGCGCGCATCTTCACCAAGGGCCGCTTCCCGCTGTCGGCGGTGTCGGTGGGCCTCGGCGTGGTGCTGCCGTTCGATTCGTGCGTGGCGATGTGGATCGGCGCGATGGGCTTCTGGATCCTCGGCCGCATCTACCGCGCGCCCGGCACCCAGGGCCACAAGATCTGGGTCGAAGGCGCCGAGCCGATCTGCGCGGGCCTGATCTCGGCCGCGGCGTTGATGGGCATCTGCGACGCGTTGATCAACGTGTTCCTGACCTGATTCGCGGTGTGCTCGTGAAAGCGGCCGCCTTTTCTCAGGTTCATCGCCGATCTGCGGGGAACGCACTGAGCATGCGCAAATAGGCAAGGTCGGTGGGTGGTCTGGGGACTTGTTGGAATCCGCCAAGCCGCGTCGTTCGCTTTGCGGGGCGCGCTGGGTCAAGCACGACTCACCGGGGGAGCTTGTTTTGTTCGTGTCCCCCGTCGGCCTGCGGCCTCCTCCTCCTTAGCCTCACAAAACAAGCTCCCCCGCCTCGCCGTGCCGCGCATGGCGTGCCCGTGAAAAAACATTCGCTGGGGGAAGTCCGCGTCGGTTTTTGTAGGGGGTTTTGGCATCGTCGGGCCATCGAGGCCGCGACGATGCCCGCGGCCGACGTTTCCACGCGCCATCGGACTTGACGCGAACCTCGCGTCGCGGCGCTCCTTCTCGTGACCGACGACGGTGACGTCGCTTCCTCAACGGTGTCATCCTGCGCGCAGTCGCAGGATCCGCGCGGGTAGATGAGTTTTCTCAGGGGTGGATTGCGCGACTGCGCGCGGCATGACGAGGCGGTGCCGATCGTCCATCACGACAAGGAGCGCCGGCAGCTCGATTCGCGATTCGCGTCAGGCCCGCAGGCCAGCAGGGGTGCTGGCCGCGGGCATCGTCGCGGCCTCGATGGCCCGACGATGCCAAACACCCTTCAAAAAAAACCGCGGACTCTTCCCCCGCGAATGTTGTCTGCCGGCATGCCATGCGTGGCACGGCGAGGCGGGGGAGCTTGTTTTGTGAGGTTAAGGAGGAGGAGGCCGCAGGCCGACGGGGGACACGAACAAAACAAGCTCCCCCGGTGAGTCGTGCCTGACCCAGCACGCCCCGCAACCAGCACGCCCCGCAAACCAATGCTCCCCGCAAATCGACGATGAACCATTTCATGCTGGCCGCAACGCCCGCCAATCGCGCGGACTCACGCCCGTGCTGCGCCGGAACTGGCGCGCGAACGCGCTGTGGTCGGTGTAGCCGCAGGCGTGTGCGATGCCGGCGATGGAGGCGTCGCCGGCCAGCAGCGCCAGCGCCGCGTCGAGCCGGGCGCGGGCCAGCAGCTGGCGCGGCGTCACGCGGTACAGCTGCGTCACGTGGCGCTCCAGCTGGGCGATCGACAGCCCGGCCTCGCGCGCGAGCGCGCCGATCTGCAGCGGCTCGGCGTAGTCGCGCTGCAGGCGCTCGACCACGCGCGCGACCCGCGCGTAGGTGGCGGGCGGCGTGGCGTGGCTGAGGCCCGGCGTCACCAGGTCGCGCGACAGGCCCACCAGGCCCACGATCCGTGTCGCCTCGCGCCACGCGAGCTTGTGCGTGAGGCACCAGCCCGGCGCGCGATTCGGGTACAGGTGCAGTTCCAGCTGGCCGGCGATCTCGACGCCGTCGCGCAGCAGGCGCTCGTCCTGCTCGCGGTAGCGGTCGCCCAGGCCGCCGGGAAACAGCTCGTCGGTGCGCCGGCCCACGAGCTGTGCGCGCTTCGTCAGGCGTAGACGATCGAGCAGGGTCTGGTTGGCGTGGGTGTAGCGGCCGCGCGCGTCCTTGGCGAAGAAGACGACGTCAGGCAGGGCGTCGAACAGGCGCTCCAGCAGCGCGAGCGACAGCCGCGGCGCGCCGGCGAGCGCGGCCAGGGCAGGGTCTTGGGGCATGCCGCCATTGTGCTGAAATCGTCACGCCCAAGCCAGCAATCGATCAAGCCGGAAGCCGGCGGCGGTTCCAGAATCGGCCGATGCACAAGATCGCCGTCATCGATTCCCACACCGCGGGCGAGCCCACCCGCGTGGTGCTCGCCGGCGGCCCGGCGCTGCGCGGCGCGACGCTGGCCGAACAGCGGGCCGAGTTCGCGCGGCACCACGACGCCTTCCGCGCCGCGGTCGCCTGCGAGCCGCGCGGCAGCGACACGATGGTGGGCGCGCTGCTGGTGGAGCCGCGCGCGCCGGACTGCGTCGCCGGCATGATCTTCTTCAACAACGTGGGCGTGCTGGGCATGTGCGGCCACGGCACGATCGGCGTGGTCGCCACGCTGGCGCACCTGGGCCGCATCGGCATCGGCCGGCATCGCCTCGACACGCCCGTGGGCCCGGTCGAGACCGAGCTGCACGCCGACGGCCAGGTCACGGTGTTCAACGTGCCGGCGTATCGCCACGCGGCCGGCGTCGTCCTGGACGTGCCCGGCGTCGGCCCCGTCACCGGCGACGTGGCCTGGGGCGGCAACTGGTTCTTCCTGGTCGACGCGATGCAGTTCGATCCCTTGCCGGTGCTGGCGCTGGCGCACGTCGAGGCGCTCACCGATCTCGCCTGGCGCATCCGCGGCGCGCTCGCGGCGCGAGGCATCACCGGCGCCGGGGGGGCGGAGATCGACCACGTCGAGCTGTTCGCGCCCACGCCCACGGCCGACTCGCGCAACTTCGTGCTGTGCCCCGGCAAGGCCTACGACCGCTCGCCCTGCGGCACCGGCACCAGCGCCAAGCTGGCCTGCCTGGCGGCCGACGGCCATCTCGCGGCGGGCGCCACGTGGGTGCAGGAAAGCGTGATCGGCAGCCGCTTCGAGGGCCGCTGGTCGCCGTCGGCCGGCAGTCCGGGCCACGTCCTGCCGGCCATCCGCGGCCGGGCCTGGATCACGGCGGAGGCCACGCTGCTGCGGGCGGACGACGATCCGTTGCGCGACGGCATCCGCGCATGAGCGGCCTGGCGCTCGACGTCGCGATCGTGGGCGGAGGCATCGTCGGCTGCGCCTGCGCGCGCGCAGCGTCCCGCGCGGGCCTGCGCGTGGCCGTGTTCGAGGGCGAGCGCGTGGGGGCCGGCGCGACGGCCGCCGCGATGGGCCATCTCGTCACCATCGACGACGACCCGGCCGAGTTCGCGCTCGCGCGCCTGTCGATGCGGCTGTGGCGCGAGTGGGACGGCTGGCAGGCGATCGAGCGCCGCAGCACCGGCACGCTGTGGCTGGCCGAGAACGACGCCCAGCGCGGCGCCGCGCTGGCCAAGCAGGCGCGCCTGCAGGCGGCGGGCCTGGAGGCCGACTGGCTGTCGCCGAACGACCTGAGAGGCGTGGAGCCGCGGCTGGCGCGCAACCTCGCCGGCGCGCTGCGCGTGGCCGGCGACGAGGTGGTCTTCGGCCCCGAGATGGCGGCGCGCCTGGCCGCCGACGTGCGCGCCGCCGGTGGCCGCGTGGACGAGATGCGCGCCGTGGCCGCGCTGCACGACGGCGGCCTGCAGCTGGCCGACGGGACCCGGGTGAGCGCGGGCCACGTGCTGCTGGCCGCCGGCTGCGACAGCGCGCGCCTGTGGCCGGGCGATTCGCCGCTGGCGTTGCGTCCGCGCAAGGGCCAACTGGCCATCACCGATCGCCACCCCGGCTACGTGCGCCATGCAATGGTGGAGCTGGGCTACATCGCCGCCGCCCACGGCGATGCCGACGAATCGGTGGCGTTCAACGTGCAGCCGCGCGCGTCGGGGCAGGTGCTGCTGGGCTCGTCGCGCAGCTTCTCCGACACCACGCCCGGCGTGGACGCCCGCCTGATGGCGCGCATGGTGCGGCGCGCGCAGCGCTTCCTGCCCGGCATCGGCTCGCTGCAGATGCTGCGCTGCTGGGCCGGGTTCCGTCCCGCGACGCCGGACGGGCGGCCGCTGATCGGCCGCGTCCCGGGCCGCGATCGCTTGTGGGTGGCCACCGGCCACGAGGGGCTCGGCCTGACCACCGCGACGGGCACCGCCGCCGTCTGGCTGGACCTGCTGCTGGGCCGGACGCCGGAAATCGATCCGGTGCCCTACGAGCCGGCCCGCTTCGAGAAGGCCGTCGCATGAAGGACGCCATCACGCTCAGCATCGACGGCCGGCCGCTGTCCGTGCGCGCCGGCACCACGGTGGCGGCCGCGGTGGAGCTCGCCATGCCCGGACGCGGCGGCCACGTCTCGCCCGGCGGCGCGCGGCGCCAGCCCCTGTGCGGCATGGGCGTGTGCGGCGAGTGCCGCGTCACCATCGATGGCGAGGCCCATCGCCTGGGCTGCCAGACGCCTTGCGCGGCCGGCATGCGGGTGCGAACCGATGCATGAGTCGGACAAGTCGCCGCCTGTGCGCGCCGCCCTCGTCGTTGTCGGCGCCGGCCCCGCCGGCCTGGCGGCGGCGCTGGCGGCGTCGCGGGCGGGCGTCGACACCGTGCTGCTGGACGCCGCACCCGTGGCCGGCGGACAGGTGTGGCGCGCGCGCCGGGGCGTGGCGGCCGAGCCGGCGGCGCGCGCGCTGGCGCGTCTCGCGCACGGCGGCGTGCGCGTGCTGGCCGGCACGCGCGTGGTGATGCCGCTGCCCGGGCGCACGCTGCTGATCGATGGCCCCGAGGGCGCGCGCCGCCTGCGCTGGGCCAGGCTGGTGCTGGCCACCGGCGCGCGCGAACGCCTGCTGCCGTTTCCGGGCTGGACGCTCCCGGGCGTGTTCGGCGCCGGCGGGCTGCAGGCGCTGGTCAAGGGCGGCTGGCCGATCGCCGAGCGGCATGTGCTGGTGGCCGGGACCGGGCCCTTGCTGCTGGCCGCGGCCGCCACGCTGCGGCGCGAGGGCGCGCACCTGGCCGGCCTGGCCGACGAGGCGGAGCCGGGGGCGCAGGCGCGCTTCGGGTTGACGCTGATGCGCCATCCCGCCAAGGCCGCGCAGGCGCTGGGCCTGGCGGCCGAGCTCGCCGGCGCGCCCTGGCTGCCGGGCTGGCGCGTGGTCGCCGCCGAGGGCCGCGGTCGCGTCGAGCAGGTGGTGCTGGCTCGCGGCGGGCAGACACGAACGATCGCCTGCGACGCGTTGGCCGTGGGCTGGGGCCTGGTTCCGCAGGCCGAGCTGGGCCTGGCGCTGGGCTGCGCGACGGGGTCGCGGCGTGGCGCCGAGGCGCTGGTCGTCGACGCCGCCCAGAAGACCGGCGTGCCGGGCGTGTACGCGGCCGGCGAATGCACCGGCGTCGCCGGCGCCCGCGCGGCGACCCTGCAGGGCGAGATCGCCGGGCGGCACGTGGCCGCCGAGCTGGTGTCGGCGCCCCTGCCGGCGCGCGCGCCGTCGCGGGCCCTGGCGCGGGAGCAGGCCTTCGCCGACGCCGTCGCCCGCATCTTTCCCATGCCCGGCGGCTGGCGCGAACGCCTGCGCGACGACACGCTGGTGTGCCGTTGCGAGGACGTCCCCTGGTCGGCGCTGCGCGACCAGCCCGACCTGCGCAGCGCCAAGCTGGCCACGCGTTGCGGCATGGGGCATTGCCAGGGACGCCTTTGCCATGACACGCTGGCCGCCGTGATGTCGTGGCCGCGCCTGCCCGGCCGTCCGCCGTTGACGCCGGCCCCGCTGTCCTGCCTGCTGGCGGCCGACGACCCCCATCCATCCACCGAGGAGACTTCCCCATGAGCTTGAGCATGACCTGGACCGGCGTGATGCCCGCCATCACCACCCCCTTCACCGCCGACGGCGATGTCGACCACGCGTTCCTCGCACGCCACGCGCGATGGATGGTCGACGCGGGCTGCACCGGCATCGTCGCGCTGGGCTCGCTGGGCGAGGCGGCCACGCTGTCGGTGCCCGAGAAGCTCGAGGTGCTGCGCACGCTCGCACAGGCGCTGGACGGCCGCGTGCCGCTGGTGGCCGGCATCGCGGCGCTGTCCACCGACGAGGCCTGCGGCCTGGCGCAGGCGGCCGTCGAGATCGGCTGCGCCGGCCTGATGGTGCTGCCGCCCTACGTGTACTCCACCGACTGGCGCGAGATGCGCGCGCACGTCTCGGCCGTCATCGCGGCCACGGCGCTGCCATGCATGCTCTACAACAACCCGATCGCCTACCGCACCGATTTCCGGCCCGAGCAGGTGGAGGAGCTCGCGCGGGCGCACGACAACCTGGTGGCCGTCAAGGAGTCGAGCGCCGACATCCGCCGCATCGCCGCGATCCGCCATCGCCTGGGCAACCGCCTGGCGATCCTGGTGGGCGTGGATGACCTGATCGTCGAAGGCATCGCCGCCGGCGCCACCGGCTGGGTGGCCGGGCTGGTGAACGCGATGCCGGTCGAGTCGGTGCGGCTGTTCGACCTGGCGGTGCGCGCGCAGTCGCCCGACGTCGCCACGGCCGCGCGGGCGCGTGCCGCGGCCGACGCGCTCTACGCCTGGTTCCTGCCCTTGCTCACGCTCGACACCGTGCCGAAGTTCGTGCAGCTGATCAAGCTGGTGCAGCAGCAGGTGGGCCAGGGCCACGAGCGCGTGCGCGCGCCGCGCCTCGTGCTGGACGGCGCGGAGCGCGCGCAGGCGCTGGCGCTGATCGCCGACAAGCTGGCCACGCGGCCGGCCAGCGACGCCTGAACATGAACGACGCCGACCAGCGCTTCGCGCAACTCGCCGCCGCCGACTGGGACTGGCGCCTGTCGGAGTTCCCGCAGCTGGCCACCAGCGTGGGCGACGCCTCGCACGACGACCGCCTGGAGCGCGTCGACGCCGCCAGCCGCGCGGCCCGCCTCGCGCGCTGGCGCGCCACGCGCGAGGCGCTGGCGGCGATTCCGCCGGCGCAGATGTCGCCCGCGGCCCGCATCGATCGCGCGGTGCTCGAGTTCCAGCTGCAGGGCTTCATCGCGGCCGCCGAGTCGCATGCCGACCGCATGCCGCTCAACAGCGACTCGAGCTTCTACGGGCCCCTCGTGGACCTGTGCGACGCGCAGCCGCTGCGCGATGCGGCCGACTACCGCCGCTTCCTGGCCCGGCTGGCCGACATCCCGCGCTTCCTGCGCGAGCACGTCGAGTTGCTGCGGGAAGGGCTGGCGACCGGCTACACGGTGCCGCAGGTCGTGCTGGCCGGGCGCGACCAGCCGCTGGCCGCCATCGCCGCGCTGGACGACCCCGCGGCCACGCCGTTCTGGAAGCCCTTCGCCGCCTTTGCGCCGGGCGTGGCCGAGGCGGAGCAGGGTGGCTTGCGCGACGCGGCGCGCCGCGTGATCGGCGAGCAGGTGCTGCCGGCGTACCGCGAGCTGCTGGCCTTCCTGCGCGAGACCTACGTGCCGGGCGCGCGCCGGACGACGGCGGCCTGCGACCTGCCCGACGGCGACGCGTTCTACGCCGCGCAGATCCGCCACTACACCACCTTGCCGCTGACCGCCGACCAGATCCACGCGCGCGGCCTGCAGGAGGTGGCGCGCATCCTGGCCGAGATGCACGACGTGATGCGCGAGGCCGGCTTCGACGGCGACCTGCCGGCGTTCCTGCGGTTCCTGCGCACGGACGCGCAGTTCTACGCGCGCACGCCCCACGAACTGCTGGCGCACGCGTCGTGGATCGCCAAGCGCATCGACGGCCTGCTGCCGAAGTTCTTCGGCACGCTGCCGCGCCAGCCCTACGGCGTGGCGCCGGTGCCCGACGACATCGCGCCGTTCTACACCACGGGCCGCTACGTGCCCGCGCCGCAGCCCGCGGGGTTCGCCGGCACGTACTGGGTCAACACCCACGCGCTGCCGTCGCGCGCGCTCTACACGCTGCCCGCGCTGACCCTGCACGAGGCGGTTCCCGGCCACCACCTGCAGATCGCGCTGGCGGCCGAGCAGGCGGGCCAGCCCGCGTTCCGCCGCCACGGCTTCGTCGACGCGTACGGCGAGGGCTGGGCGCTGTACGCGGAGCACCTGGGCGACGAGATGGGCGTGTACCTCACCCCGTATGAGCAGTTCGGCCGCCTGACCTACGAGATGTGGCGCGCGGCGCGCCTGGTGGTGGATACCGGGCTTCACGCGAAGCGCTGGAGCCGCGAGGACGCGCGCGCCTACCTGCTGGCCCATACCGCGCTGAGCGAGCACGAGGTGGCCACCGAGGTCGACCGCTACATCAGCTGGCCCGGCCAGGCGCTGTCCTACAAGATCGGCGAGCTCACGATCCGCGACCTGCGCGCGCGGGCCGAACTTCGCCTGGGCGCGGCCTTCGACCTGCGTGCATTCCATGACGCCGTGCTGGCGCTGGGTTCGGTACCCTTGGGGCTTCTCGAGGAGCAGGTCGATGCGTGGATCGCGCGTCGGCTCGCGTCCTGAACTCCTGCAAGGATCCCCGTGCCCATCGCCTCACCATCGTTCCGCCGCACCGCCGTCGCCGGCCTGCTCGCCGTGGCCGCGCTGGCCGCCCACGCGCAGGCCCCGGCGCCCGCCGCCCCGGCCAGGCCGCGCACCACGGCCGACATCCTGCGCGACGCCCCCGCCAGCGTATGGCGGCGCCCCGACCCGAACGACGTGCTGGCCATGACGCTGCCCGCGGGCATCGTGTGGATCGAGCTGGCCCCGCGCTTCGCCCCGCGCCACGCGGCCAACATCCGCACGCTGGTGGCGCAGCACTACTTCGACGGCCTGGCCGTGATCCGCGTACAGGACAACTTCGTCGCGCAATGGGGCGACCGCGCCGCCAATGACGACGACGCGGCCCACGTGCGCTCGCTCGGCGCGGCGGAGCCGAAGCTGCAGCCCGAGTTCTCCATTCCCGACGCGGGCCTGAAGATCAACCGGCTGAAGGATCGCGACGTCTGGGCGCCGGTCACGGGCTTCGTCGACGGCTTCCCGGTGGCCGCCGATCCGAAGACGCACCGCGCCTGGATCGCGCACTGCTACGGCACCATCGGCGCGGGCCGCGGCGACGCGGTCGACAGCGCCAACGGCGCCGAGCTCTACGCGGTGATCGGCCAGTCGCCGCGCGGCCTCGACCTGAACATCACGCCGGTGGCCCGCGTGCTGCAGGGCATGGAGCTGCTGTCGTCGCTGCCGCGCGGCGGCCAGAACATGGGCTTCTACGACAAGCCCGAGCAGGACGTGCGCATCCTGAAGATCGAACGCCTGGCCGACATGCCCGAGCCCACGCGGCCCGACATCCGCGTGCTGCGCACCGACGTGCCGCAGTGGAACGAGATCATCGAGCTGCGGCGCAACCGCAAGGACGACTGGTACGTGCACAAGGCGGGGGCGATCGACCTGTGCAACATCACGGTACCGGTGAGGATCGAGGCGAAGGCATCGAACTGACGAGCCGGCGGCGCCCCGGCCGGGCATGAAAAAGGGTCTTCGCCGATCTGCGGGGTGCATGGGTTTGCGGTGCGTGCTGGGTCAGGCACGACTCACCGGGGGAGCTTGTTTTGTTCGTGTCCCCCGTCGGCCTGCGGCCTCCTCCTCCTTTACCTCACAAAACAAGCTCCCCCG
>JABCYW010000114.1 GCA_013289985.1 Betaproteobacteria bacterium
CTCGAACAGGATCACCACCTTCTGGCGCGTGCTGGCCACCCAGTCCTGCAGCTTCACGAGCTCGCCCTGCAGGCGGAACAGCTCGCGGAAGTAGCGCACCCGCCCGGCCGCGTCCTCGCCGCTGGCATCCAGCGGATCGGCCACGAGCCGGTCCTCCATCTCCATCTCGATCTCTTCGTCGTAGCCGTCGATGAGCTCGCGCTCGATGCGGCGGCGCATCGCGTCCTGGTCGAACAACGCATTCATGCTTCTCGCTCCGCTCAGAAGATCTTCGTGAACAGCCAGTAGAGGCTGCCGGACAGGAGGACCGCGGCCGGCAGCGTCAGCACCCAGGCCATGGCCAGGTTGCGGATCGTCGACCATTGCAGGCCCGACCGGTTCGCCGCCATCGTGCCGGCCACGCCCGACGACAGCACGTGCGTGGTGGACACCGGCAGGCCGAAGTTGTCGGCCGCGCCGATGGTGAGCATGGCCACCAGCTCGGCCGACATGCCCTGCGCGTACGTGAGGTGCGACTTGCCGATCTTCTCGCCCACGGTGATGACGATGCGCTTCCAGCCGATCATCGTGCCCAGGCCGAGGGCGATCGCCACGGCCACCTTCACCCACAGCGGGATGAACTTGGTGGCGGCGTCGATCTGCTTCTTGAACGCCATCAGGTGCGTGTGGGTCTCGGCGTCGAGCGTGACGTGCGTGTCCTTGTCGATGAGGCGGATCGTCTCCGAGGCCAGGTACATGTCGTTGCGCACGTTGGCCACCGTGGCCGCCGGCACCTTGGCCAGCGTGTCGTGCTGGCGCACCTGGTCGCCGATGGAGCCGGCGATGGCGGCCAGCGCGGGCAGGGTGGCGGGCTCGACCGCCCTGGTGCGCACGTAATGCGACAGCGTCGCGCGGGCGTCGGCGGGCGCGGCGCCCGGGACGGTTCGTTCGAGCGACGCCTGCGCCACCTGGGCGATCGTCGCGAACTGCGCGGTCTGGTCGGCCGGCATCGCGCGGTTCAGCGCGTACGAGATCGGCACCGTGCCCACCAGGATCAGCATGATCAGGCCCATGCCCTTCTGGCCGTCGTTGGAGCCGTGCGAGAACGACACGCCCGTGCAGGTGAGGATCAGCAGCGCGCGGATCCACAGCGGCGGCGGCGTGGAGCCCTTGGGCGCGTCGTACAGCGCCTTGTTCTTCACGAAGGTGCGCAGTGCCAGCAGCAGCAGGGCCGCGAAGATGAAGCCCACCAGCGGCGACAGCAGCAGCGAGTAGCCGATCTTGATCGCCTGCGACCAGTCCACGCCGCTGGTGCCGTCGCGGCCGTGCATCAGCGCGTTGGCCACGCCCACGCCGATGATGGAGCCGATGAGCGTGTGCGACGACGAGGCCGGCAGGCCCAGCGCCCAGGTGCCCAGGTTCCACACGATGGCGGCGATCAGCAGCGCGAACACCATCGCGAAGCCCGCGCCGGAGCCCACCTGCAGGATCAGTTCCACCGGCAGCAGCGAGATGATGCCGAAGGCGACGGCGCCGCTCGACACGAGCACGCCCAGGAAGTTGAACAGGCCCGACCACACCACGGCCACCTGCGGCGGCAGGGAGTTGGTGTAGATCACGGTGGCCACCGCGTTGGCGGTGTCGTGGAAGCCGTTGACGAACTCGAAGCCCAGCGCGATCAGCAGCGCCAGGCCCAGCAGCACGAACGGCCAGATGGCGGTGGCGGTCTCGCCGCTGCCGGCATAGTCGGTGGTGATGCTCCAGGCCGTGTACCCCAGCCCCGCCAGCAGCAACAGCGCGAACACCGCCCAGGTGCCCTTGCCGGCCTTGTGGTCGAGGCGGGGGCGGCCGGGAGCGGCCTGCCCGCCCGGAAGCGGCGCGGAGCCGGCGACGGAATTCATGGTGAGGATCCCTCTTCTTGTGAGACCCGACGGATCGTGGAGGCCACGCGTGACATGGGGGTGACAGTGCGCCGACAGCCTCAAGTCACGAAGCCCGCCTCCGCGTCAGGCAAAACCCGGGGGCGGACGGGATGACTTCCGCGTCGCGGTCGAGGACAATCGCGAGGTCGCCACCACTCATCCTCCGGATGCGCATCGTCATTCTCGGCAACGCGGGATCGGGCAAGTCCACCCTCGCGCGCTCGCTCGCGCGCACGCAAGGCATGCCGTGGCTGGATCTCGACACGCTGGTGTGGGAACCAGATCGCGTGGCCGTGCAACGGCCCGACGAGCTGGTGTTCTCCGACCTAGCGCAGTTCTGCCGCGAATCCGACGACTGGGTCATCGATGGCTGCTACGGCGACCTCGTCGAGGCCGTGCTGCCCAACCGCCCGCTGCTGATCTTCCTGGAGCCGGGCGAGGCGCAGTGCATCGCCAACTGCCGCGCGCGGCCGTGGGAGCCGCACAAGTACCGCAGCAAGAAGGAACAGGACGAGCACCTCGAGCACCTGCTCGGTTGGGTGCGTTCGTACTACGACCTGGGCGGCTCGATGTCGCTGGCCGGGCACCGCGCCGTCTTCGCGGCCTACGCGGGTCCCAAGCGGCTGGTGACGCAGCTTGCCGAGCTCGAGGTGATGCAGAGCGCGTGGCTGGCCGCGGCCGCCAGCGCGCGCGCCCGCGTGGAGGCGCGCGTCACGCTCGCGCGCTGACGCGTGCGTGAACCGTGGACATCAGAGCTCGTCGATGAGCGCGCCGGCCGCGTCGCATGCGCGCGACGTGGCGGCGAACGGCAGCTCGACGATGCCCTTGGCCACCTTGTTGGCGGTGGACAGCGCGGTCTCCACGCCATCGACCACCGCGTGCGCGCCGTCTGAAATCGCGTCCTCGACCGTGGTGAAGGCCGAGGAAATGCCGTTCTTCAGCGCGTCGTAGACGGAGCCGTCGTGCGCGGCCGCGGGGGCGGGCGTCGCGGCCGGGCCGGCGGTGGACGGTGCCGGCGCGGGTGACGCCGGATGGCTGGCAGCCGCCATCGCGCTCAGGGCCTGCGGGCTCAGCGTCACCGTGGTGCTCGGGGCGGGCGGCGGCGGCAGCGTCGGGGCGGCGACCGCCGCGGCCGGCGCCGGTGCGGGCGCCGCGGCGCTGCTCCTGGCCGGCGTCGTCGACACGGGCAGGTTGAGGGTGGGGGTGACCATGGGCATGGGGTAATCCTTCGGCGCAGGAACTTCGCGTCCGGACGAGTCTAGGAGCGGCCGTGGAATCCGAGCGTCCGATCAGCGCCGGGATCCCGGTGCAATCCTGGGTGGCGTCCACGGCCGAGCTGCCGGTTCCAGCGGGGAAATGCGGCCGGTTGCCGCCGCTGTTGATCGCTTGCCTTCCTGGTGACATCCCTAGTATTCGTGCTGTGAGCCGCCGGTGCGGCCCGTCAAGGAATCTTGGGATGGATCGAGTCAATGTCGCCGCCGGCGCGTCCGTTCGGCTCCGGGTCGCCCTGCTGGGCGGCGTGTGCATGGTGCTGGCGCTGGTCGCGGGCGCGCGCCTCGCGCAGCTCGAAGGCTTCTCCGTGGTGACGGCCGCGTGCCTCGTGCTGGGCGTCGCCGCCGTGGCGCTGAGCGTGTCGCTGCAGCGCCACCTGGCGCGTTCGCTGCGGCCGCTGCAGGCCAGCGTGCACGCGATGAAGGCGGGCGACCTGTCTCGCCCGGTCGGCATGGAGACGGGCGGCGAATTCGGCGCCATCGCCTCGTCGCTGGACGACATGAACGCCAACCTGTCCGCCCTGGTGGCCGACATCCGCAGCGAGGCGACCTTCGTCTCGCAGGCCGGCGAGTCGCTGGCCGCCGGCACCGGCGAGCTGGCGCAGCGCACCGAACGCCAGGCGGCGAGCCTGGAGCAGACCTCGGCCAGCGTGCAGGACCTGAGCGGCTCCGTGCGCCAGAACGCGCTCGACGCGCGCGCCGTGGAGCAGCTCGCGAGCCGCGTCCACGCGATGGCCGAGTCGGGCGGCACCCGCATGCGCGAGGCCGTCGAGAGCATGCATGCGATCCGCGCCAGTTCGCAACGCGTGCACGACATCATCGGCGTGATCGACGGCATCGCCTTCCAGACCAACATCCTCGCGCTGAACGCCGCGGTGGAAGCGGCGCGCGCCGGCGAGAACGGGCGCGGCTTCGCGGTGGTGGCCGCCGAGGTGCGCACGCTGGCATTGCGCAGCGGCGCCGCGGCGCGGGAGATCAAGTCGCTCATCGCCACGTCCGGCGAGCAGGTGGCCTCGGGCGCGACCCGCATCGACGAGGTGGGCGAGCTGCTGGCCAGCGTCGTCTCGGGCATCGGCGAGGTGGCGGGCAACGTGCGCGCCATCACGTCGGCCGCCGAGATGCAGAGCACGAGCCTCGGCCAGATGTCGGAGGCCATCCGCGGCCTCGACGACATCACCCAGGAGAACGCGACCATGGTGGAGCAGACCTCGTCCGCGTCCGCCGGCCTGGGCGAGCGTGCACGCAGGCTGGCGCGCACGGTGAGCACGTTTCGCCTGCGCCAGGGCACCGCCGACGAGGCGCATGCACTGGTGACGAGGGCCGTGGCGCTGTGGAAGCGGCGCGGCGGGGCCTGTCTGCCCGAGATCACCGACGCGGCCAACGGCTTCGCCGACCGCGACATGTACGTGTTCGCGTGGGATCGCTCGCTGGTCTACCACGCGTTCGCGGGCAAGCCGCACAACGTGCGCAAGACCGCCGCGCAGATCCTGGGCACCGACGTCTCGCGGCTGACGCACGACGTCTGGGCCGCGGCCGCGAAGGGCGGCGGCTGGGTCGACTACGACTTCCTGAATCCGACCACGGGCCGGGTCGCGCCCAAGACCTCGTTCGTCGTGCCGGTACGCGACGACCTGGTGCTGGGCTGCGGGATCTACAAGACGGTCCAGCGCTAAGAACCTGTGAACGAATCCGCCACGCCCGCTCGTTCCGTCAAAGCGCGCCCGCTCTGCGTTGCAAATGCTCGCCGTAGCCCGAGCTACGGCTGTGCTTTGCGCCTTGATCGGACACGCTTTGACGGCCCGCTCGGACGCGCCGGATTCATTCACAGGTTCTGTGCGATCAATCGGCCGGCCGGCGCGCGAGCAGGCTCTTGCGCACGACGGCGATGTGGCCGCGCAGGTCGTACAGGAGGTCGCCGTACGCCGGCGGTACCGCCAGCTTCATCACCGCCGATTCCATGTGCGTGAGGCGGTGCAGCAGCCCGTCGAAGCCGGCCTGGTTCAGCGGCCCCTGGTGCGAGTCGCGGTCGATGTGCTGCAGCACCGCATACCAGCGGTAGATGCGCGACTCGGTGCGCCAGCGGAACACCGCCGGCGCGATCTTGATGCCGGGGACGAGGATGATGGTCATCGGCACGACGATGGCCAGGATGCGCTCGATCAGGCTCGCGATCCAGAACGGGAACGTGCGGTAGAAGAAGCCGCGGCCCGACGCGTAGTAGCGCGACGCGTCGGCGCTGATGGGGAAGTCGTGCTCCAGCGGCGCGGGGAACTCGCCGGCCTTCTTGTAGAGCCCGGCGCGGCCGTGCACCTCGCGCGCGGCCTCCAGCAGCAGGTCGGACAGCGCCGGGTGCAGCGTGTCGCGCGCGACGAGCTCCACCGTCGGAGCGACCAGCGCCACGTCCTGCGCGGGGATGTCCTCGCCGAAGTCGATGGCGCCGCGCGGCAGCACCAGGCGGTTCAGGAACGTGATGCGGTGCGAATAGCCCTCCGCCTGCACGAAGTCGAACAGGTGGATGTTCTCGTCGCGCAGCAACTGGCGCATCGTCGCCGTGGGCGTGGAGTCGCTCATCGCGAACAGCGCGTCGATGTGGCCGTCCAGCAGCGCCTTGACGGACACGTCGGACGGCGCGTGGCCGATCTGCGTGCCGTCGCCCGGCTTGATGCCGTTGACCTCGAACAGCCGCTGCGCCAGCGCCGACGCGCCGCTACCCTCCAGGCCGACGTCCAGCCGATGGCCCTTGAACTCCGACAGCAGCGTCCTGCTCTTGCCCCGGTAGAAGATCATCAGCGGCTGGTAGGACACGCTGCCCAGCGACACCAGCCGCGGCGCGTCGCCGGTGGCCGTCTCGCCGCCCACCACGAAGCCCACGTCGACCCTGGCCTTGGCGTTGGCCAGTTGCGCGAGGTTGTCGCGCGAACCCTGCGAAGGCACGATCTTCACCGTGACGCCCTCGCGCGCGAGGATCTTGCGGTACTGCTCGGCGACCAGGCGGAACGCGCTGCCGTCGGGCCCGCTGGCCATGGTCAGCGTAGTGGGCGGCGCCGAGTTCAGGAAGACGAAGGCCAGCACGCCCGCGACGATGCTGATGACGAGGATCAGGCCGATGCTGATCGGCAGCCCGTGCCCGACGTTGGTGGCCAGGCGCGCGCGGGCGCGTTCCAGGCGCGTGCGAGGGACTTCGGCGTGGGTGTCGGGGGGCAGGGTCATGGGGCCGGGAGGCCGCCGCATCGCGCGGCTCGGCGGGAAGGGGAGGGCCCGATCTTATGCCGGGTGGCGAACGGCTTCGCCCGCCCCACCTCGTCATGGCCCTCGGGAGCGCCGGCTGCCCGGCCTCACTTGTCCATCAGCTGGCGCGTGAAGTAGGTGTACTCCACCGCGTTGGTGTGGGCGCGTTCCTTCAGGTTCGCGCCCGAGCCGTGGCCGCCCTCGATGACCTCGTAGTAGTAATAGGGAATGCCGTACTCCGCCAGGCGCGCCGCGAACTTGCGGGCGTGCTGCGGGCCGACGCGGTCGTCCTTGGTGGTCGTCCAGACGAGCGCCTGCGGGTACTTCGTGTCGCGCCGGAGGTTGTGGTACGGCGAGATCTTGGCGAGGAAGTCGCGCTCGTCGGGGTTGGCCACCGAGCCGTACTCGCCGACCCACGAGGCGCCGGCGGCGATCTGCTCGAAGCGCAGCATGTCCAGCAGCGGCACCTGGATGTCGACGGCGTTCCAGAGGTCGGGGTGCTGCGTCATCTGCACGCCCATCAGCAGGCCGCCGTTGGAGCCGCCCATGATGCCCAGGCGGCGCGGCGTGGTGACGCCGCGCGAGACGAGGTCGTGGCCCACGGCGGCGAAGTCGTCGAACGTGGTCTGGCGCTTCGTCTTCAGGCCGGCCTCGTGCCAGGCCGGGCCGAATTCGCCGCCGCCGCGGATGCTGGCGTCCACCCAGACGCCGCCGTGCTCCAGCCACAGCTTGCCCATGGTGGGGCTGTAGTAGGGCGATTCGGAGACCGCGAAACCGCCATACGCGTAGAGGATCGTCGGGTTCGAGCCATCCAGCGCCATGCCCTTCGGGTGCACGATGAAGTACGGGATCTTCGTGCCGTCCTTGGCCGTGGCCTCGAACTGCTCCACCTCGTCGCGCGAGGCGTCGAACTTGGCCGGCAGCGAACGCACCAGCCTGGCCTGCGTGCCCTCGAGGCGCCACTGGCCCTGCGGCTGCAGGTAGCCGGCGACAGACAGCCAGGCCGTCGGCGAGTGCTCCGACGCGGCCGCGATGTGCACCGACGTGTTGTCCGGCAGCGCGATGGGCGTGCCTGTCCAGCTGCCGTCGTGCGCGTGCGTGAAGACCTGCGCGCGGCCGCGCACGTTGTCCAGCACGGTCACCACCAGGCCGTTCTTCGTGCCGGCCACCGTCTCGACCGACTGGCGCGCGGTGGGCGCGAAGAGAACGGTGGGCTGCAGCGCGCCGGGCTTCGCGATGGCCTGCGCCAGGTCGATGGACACGAGCATGCCTTGCTTGAACTGCGGGCCGGCGGCGGGCCAGTCTTCCTTGATCTGGACGATCAGCTGGCCGTCGAACAGCTCCTGGACGCTGGCCTTCCTGGGCAGGCCCAGCGTGCGCAGGCCCGAGGGCGTCAGCAGGCTCGTCTCGGATTCGAAGAAGGAGACGCCACGCTGGATGACCACCACCTGGTGTCCCTGGGCGTCGGCGAGCGAGCTGACCTCCGCCGACACGTCGGTCTTCTGGCCGCGGAAGACCTCCACCGCCGCCGACAGGGGCTGGCCGCGCTTCAGGCGCTTGACGACGTAGGGGTAGCCGGACTCGGTGAGTTCGCCCGGCGTCCATTCGCGCGCCACGACGAGCGCGTCGGTGCCGTCCCAGGCACCGCTCTGCTTGCTCTTGGGCAGTTCGAAGCCGCCCGTGACGAAGCGCCCCTTGCGCAGGTCGAACTCGCGCATGGTGACGGCGTCCTCGCCGCCGTCGGACAGCGACAGCATGCACAGGTTCTCATGCACCGTCTCGCACTGGGCGCCTTCCCAGACCCAGTTGGCGTGCTCGGACTTGGCCACCTTGTCGAGATCCAGCACGGTCTTCCACTTCGGCGCGCCGCCCGCGTCGTAGTCCTTGGGCGTCGCCACGCGCCAGATGCCGCGCACGTGCTCGGCGTCCTGCCAGAAGTTCCACAGGCCACCGTCGATCCGGTGCGCGAACGGGATGCGATCCTTCGCCTGCGCCAGGGCCAGCGCCTGCGCGTTGTAGCCAGGGAAGCGTGGATCGGCCTCCAGGGCCGTCAGCGTCTTCCTGTTCTCGGCGCGCACCCAGGTCATCGCCTCGGGGCTGTCGACCTTCTCCAGCCAGAGGTAGGGATCGTCGGCGGCCGAGGCGGCCGGGGCCGGCGCGGCCGCGGCGCGGGCGCTGCCGTCCTGCGCCAGCACGGGGCCGGCGGCCAGCAGGGCGATGGACGTGGCGATTGCAGTCAGGGGAAGACGCGTCATGGGAGTCCTGGGGCGGTAGACGAAGTCGGCGATCATCGCATTGCGGCGGGAGGAGCGTCCGGCGGCCCGGCCCCCGGAATCCGCAGTTCGTCGGATCCATCCCGCCCTCGCTCCGCGGGGAGTCCGGACGCAGGGGCTCGTCTTCGACACGACGTGCGGCAAGGGCCCCGAACTCCACTACACGTCACTTCAGGGTAGCCATGAACCCATGGCGCACACCCTTGGCATCGAAGTATTCGCCGGCGACGCTTCCCCAGTTGTTGAGAGCGGTGACGATCGTCGCCACCCCACCGGGCACGTCGAGTTGCTGGATCTTTTGCCCGGTCTTGACGAACCCATGGAGTGCACCCGTCGCGTCCGCGAAATAGCCGGCAACCTGGCCACGGTCGTTGATCGCGAATGCCGCCGTGGCCGCGGCATCCGGCACATCCAGCGTGGAAACCTGGCCATTCGCGCGACGAACGTAACCATGGGACACCACGCCGTCCGTGTCCCAATAGCCGACGGAATCGCCCTCGCTGTTCAGGCCGAGCGGATAGGTATCGCGCGCGCCGTACACGTCGAACGGCGTCTCGTTCCCGTTGTGGCTCAACATGCCATGGTAGACACCGTCGGCGTCCCAGTACACGCCGAGGATCCTGCCAAACTCGTCGACGGCGTCCACGTTCGAATTGAGGTGGCCCGTGAAGTCGACCTTCGCGAAGCGGCCCTCGCGGATGAGGAAGCCGTGCTGGATTCCGGAAGCATCGGCGTAGCCGCCGAAAGTCGTGCCGGCGTCGTTGGGGCCGCCGGCGGCACTGAAGTTGGTGCCCAGCATGTCCGGATCGAGCGGCTTGAACTCTCCGTGGCGACGGGTCATCGCGTGCGGCACGCCGCCCGCGATGGCGTATTGGCCGGCCAGCCCGCCGAAGTCGTCCAGACCCCAGAAGATCGTCTGCGACGCGCCGGGATAGTCGAGCGTCTGGTACGAGTAGGCGCGCAACTCGCGGGCGGGTGCCGCGTCTGGTGTACGCTCGCCTGCCGTCGCGTCGGTGACCGCGCCGGCGGCGGCGCTCGATCCAGCAAGAGCGACAGCGAGAAGGCCGGTCACCAGAGCGAGTCGGCTGGACGAAAGGGTTTGATTGGCCATGAAGGCTCCGTGGAAGTGGATGTATGAGCGATGGCCGCCCGGCGGCCTTTCGCCGTCCCGTGACGCACCATCTTTCTGTTAAGCGCAAAGCGATGGCCCGCACCGACACGGCAGGGCCAAATAAAGTCTCGCGACGCCATGGCGTCGCCCAAGCGAATGAATGCCGATCTACCGATCACCGAAATCCTCGCGCGCGCATCCGCCGGTGACACCGCCGCGATCGACGGGCTGATCCCGAGGATCTACGCGACGCTCCATCGCCTCGCGCACCGCCAACGGATGCACGAGCAGGCCCACACGCTCAACACGACCGCGCTCGTCCACGAGGCCTATCTGCAACTGGCGAACAAGGGCGACGTGTCCTTCGCCGATCGCGCGCACCTGTATGCCTACATGAGCCAGGCGATGCGCCACATCCTGGTCGACCACGCGCGGCGCCGTCGAGCGCAGAAGCGCCAGGCGCCGGAGTTGACGGAGGAACCGGCGGGGTCGGACACCCTGGACGTCCTGGCGATCGATGAAGCGATGAGGCGGCTGGCGGGGGTGGACGAACGCCTGGCCCGCGTCGCCGAGCTACGCCTGTTCGCCGACCTGTCGAGTCCGGAGATCTCCGAGGTTCTCGGCGTGAATGCGCGCACCGTCGAGCGGGACTGGCTGAAGGCTCGGACATTCCTGTCCGCTTGCCTGACGCCGGGCTGAAGGGCTGTCGGCGATCGCGGCGCGATTGCGCTTCAGGGTGAGGAGGGTGCGACGATGCATCGCCGATGATGATCGATATATCCGAACGCTGGCTCGAGATCGAACCGCTGATCGATCGGCTGCTCGATGTTCCCGCCGCCGAGCGCGGCGAGTGGCTGCGCACGCACTGCGTTGACGTTGGCGTGCGCGCGCTGGTCGCGCAGGCACTGGACGATGCCCCCGGCGTGCAATCGCTGGAGCGCGCCATGGCGCAATGGCTGCCTGCGCTCGTCGACGGCCTCGATGACCTGCTTCCGGTCATCCCGGGCTATCGTGTTCTTCGCTTCGTCGGCGCGGGCGGCATGGCCAGCGTGTTCGAGGCGCAGCGCGAATTGCCCGGCGGCCCGCAGACGGTGGCCTTGAAGCTCCTGCGCCTCGACGTCCACGATGCCGACGAGCGCCGCGGCTTCCTGCGCGAGCAGCGAATCCTGGCGCGGTTGCAACACCCGCACATCGCCCAGTTGCTCGATGCGGGGTTCTCGCCGACGGGTACGCCATTCCTGGCGCTCGAATTCGTGGCCGGCGACAACCTCGTCGAGCATTGCGAGCGCCATGTGCTCGGCACGCGCGATCGACTCGCCTTGTTCATGGACGTGTGCGCGGCGGTCGAGCATGCTCACCGCAACCTGATCGTGCATCGAGACCTGAAGCCGAGCAACGTCCTGGTCAGCGCGGAGGGCTGCGTCAAGCTCGTGGATTTCGGCATCGCCAAGCTCCTGACGGGCGAGGCAGAGCCGACTCGGTCGCAGGCCAGGCGCATGACCCGCGCCTACGCGGCGCCCGAGCAGATCGCCGGTGAGGCGGCGACGACCTCGATCGACGTGTACGCCCTCGGCGTGCTGCTGGCGGAACTGCTGGGCGGACAGCGACCCCGTCGCGCTGGCAACGCGCTCGACGTGAGCACGCGGGCCTTTGACGGGGAGGCCTTGCGGCGAACGCTCGGCGTGGATCTCCACGCGATCGTGCAGGAGGCGACGCAGCTCCATCCGCTGCAGCGCTATCCGGACGTGGCGGTGCTGCGCGACGACATCCAACGCTACCTCCAGGGCCGGCCGTTGCAGGCGCGGGCGGACAGGATCGGGGTTCGCGTCTGCAAGTTCGTGAAGCGGCATGCGCTGGCCGTCTCCGCAGGCGTCGGGGTGGCGACCCTCCTCGCCGCCAGTACCGCGATCGGGCTCCACGAGGCGAGTCTTGCACGCGCCGCGGCCACGCAGACGCGGGCGCAGGCGCTCGCCGCTGAAGATGAAGCACGGCGGGCCGAGGCGCTCAAGTCGTTTCTCGAGGGCTTGTTCGGCAGTGCGGCGCGGGGGACGGCGGCGAACGACACCGCGGAGCTCCTGCTGGCGCAAGGCCGAGAGCGGGTCGATCGCGACTTCGCCATGCAACCGGCTCTGCATGTCGAGGTTCTGGCACTGATCGGCGACCTCGAACGCCGCAGCGGACATCCGGATCGCGCCCAGCGTCCGCTGGAGCAGGCCGCAGCCCTGGCGAAGGAGCAGTTCGGTGTCACCGACCGGCGCACGCTCCACATCGAATACCTCCTTGCGAAGGAAGGAGACGAACTCGGCCGGGTTCGCGAAGCCACCGCGCGTCTGCAAGGCGCCATCGACGCGTTCGAGTCGGGGCCTGACAGCGATTCGCCGGACGAGGCACCGGCGCTCGCCTGGCTGGCGGGCCTGGACGAGCGGCGCGGCCAATCGTCCCGGGCCATCGCCCTCGGCGAAAGGGCGGTCGCGCTCGCGCGAGGAGGGCCGGATGCCGGCGATGCGCTGACCGAGGCGGTGACCAACCTCGGCTGGATCCAGATGGATGCCGGCCACCCGGCCCGGGCGGAGCCGCTGCTGCGCGAAGCGCTGGCGCGTGCACGCGGACGGCTGGGCGACCGGCATCCCGACGTTGCCGATGCGATGACCCTCCTGGCCCAGGCCTTGCGCCAGCTCGGTCGTCTAGGCGAAAGCGAGCAGCTCCTGCTCGCGGCGCTCGACATCGATGACCTGGTGAACGGCCGGCCGAACGGTCATGCCGCCTGGCATGTCAACGACCTGGCCAACGTGTACGCCGTCGAAGGCCGTTTCGAGCAAGCCGAGGCAGCCTACGCGAAGGCGCTCGGCCTGAATCGGGCGCTCGCCCCGGCGGCCAGCCTTGGCGTAACTGTGAACCTGGGCAATTTGGCGCGACTGCGTTTCAGGCAGGGCGCCTACGCCGAGGCGGAAGCGGGCATGCGCGGCGCGATCCGACGCAACGAGCACCAGCTCGGCGCGGACTACGAGGACAACGGCCGGAGCTACGACCGCGCCTGCCTGGCCCAGATCCTCATCGCCCGCGGACACCTGGACGAGGCGCGAGAGATCGCCGGCGACGCGCTCGCCGAGGCGCGGGCGAACCATCCTGAGGCGAACCCGGACATCGTGTTCGCGCTCACGGTTGATGCCAGGCTGATGGCGGCCCGCGGCGATTGGGAACGGGCCTCGGCGCTGGCCGGTAGCGCGGTCGCGATGGACGCCTCGCTCGACGACCAGGGTTCGGAACGGGCGATCCGCGCGCGCCTGCTGTTCGGCGAGATCCTGCACAAGCTCGGTCGCGACGGCGAGGCGAGACCGCAACTGACAGCCGCCCTGGCGGCGACCGACGCCATGACCCCGGCCCCACCCGCGCTCATCGCGCACATCTCGGGCGAACTGGCGCACGTCGCTGCATCGCTCGGAGACGGCGCTGCCGCGGCCCGAATGCGCGAGCGCGCGCAGGCATCGCTCGCCGGCGTCACCCACGGGCAGAACGCGGAGCGCAACGAAGTCTTGCAACTGCTGGCGCAAGAATAGGGTGTGGCAGGACGAGCGGCCGGTCAGGTTACCGAAGGCGCCTCCTCAGTCGTCTCCGCAACGCGTCAACTCGTTTCGAAGCTGAGTCTGCTGCCGCCGGACGAGCTGATGGAGATCAAGCGCGAGGTCGACCCGATCCGGGCCTGGCAGACGCCTGGAGCCAGGTGCGACTGCGCATAGACTTGTGTCCCGCGCCCGCAGGCGCACGACCTGGAGTTGTCCATGCGCCTGACCCTTCTCGTCGCCGCACTGTCACTTCTTGCAACGCTACCCGTCGCCGCCAACGCGGCCGATTGCCCGGCACTGCTCGCCCAACACATGGGCACCGATCTGACCCTGTCGTTCGACCAATTCGACCAGGACGACCATCAGGGCTGGCGCCCGGTGAGCGATGCCGGTTGTGAAGCCGAGGCCGCGATGCTGATCGCCTCCTACGCCGAGAAGCACCCGCATCCCGTACTTGCTTGGCACCGCGCGCAGATGCTGGCCAAGGCCGGCAAGGCGGTTGACGCGATCGAGGCCGCGCGCCAGACGCTGCGCCCACCGCACAGTGACGATGCCTCTGGCTTCGACTGGAATGACTACGCGAACGCCACCATCGCCTTCCTGCAAGGCGACAAGGCCTCGCTGCAGTCGAACCGCGACCGCCTGGCCGACGCAGCCGCGAAGGCAGAGTTCAACCAACCCAACCTGCACTCGGTCGACAAGTTGCTGCGTTGCTTCGGTCAGCCGTACAAGATCGCCTATTCATGTCCGACGCCGCCATGACCTGAAGTTCGCCGACGTCAGCTGGCGGGAAGGCCAGCGGGATGGCAGCAGTCCCCATGAGCGATATGTTCGACATCGCGGCGATGTGCCGTGGCTGCCGTCCAATTCCATGCATACCTCTGATTCCGAGATGGTCGAACGCCTGCTGTGTGGGCGCGGTGCTGGGCGTCGTGCTCCTCTCCGGGGCCGCGTCCGTGGGCCAATCACAAGAGCTGACCACGGAGCGCCTCAACATCGTGGCGCCCGACGGGAGGCTTGTGTCGATGCCCGGCCATCGCTTCAGGCGTAGTACTGCGCCTTCATGCGCTGGCAGTAGGCATCTAGCGTCGTGCGTGTCTGCGCGTGGCGGCGAATCGGCGACTCCACCGGCACCCACAGCAGATTGGCCAGGAAGGCGTAGGCCGAGGCATCGAGTGATCGCGGTTGGTCGCCAAGCATGTAGGGCTTGTCACCAAGCCAGTCGGCCAGAGCGTCGACGTCGCGGCAGCCGATCGCGTGAATCTCGTCCGCGGTGTGGCGACCCATTCCGTGGCCTCGCATCTCGGCGCGGAGGCCGCGCCGCGCGAGCGGCGGCACGATCCAGCAGAGCGGCAGCGGAAGCGCGCCGAAGAATGCCTGGCGCGTCTTGGCCCAGCCTGCATCGTCGCACCAGCGCGTGTGCACCACTGCCCAGTACAGATCCTCTTCGAGCAGGCGCTGGAATGCTGTTGCGAGTGAGCGCTCGGCCGCCGTCATCGACGTGTCGAGCGCGTCGCCATAGGTCGTCTTCAGATACTCGATGATGAAATACGTATCGGCAACGACGCGACCAGCGTCCTCGATATAGGGCAGTTTGCCCTTGGGCGCCCTAAGCACGTTACCGTCGTTGACCAGCTCGAAGGGCAGCCCGGCCATGCGCATGTAGGTTTCCAGCTTCATGCAGAACGGGCTTGCGTTGGGCAGACCGAACGCAGGGGCAAATTGGTGTACCTTGATCATGAGAGCCTCCGGCGTCGGAGTGTCAACGATACGCGACCCTCTGCAGCATACTATCGCCTTCCAGCGCCTTCCAGCGCCCTCCAGCGCCCTCCAGCGCCCTCCAGCGTAGGCGATCGGCGCGCCGTCGAGCGGCGGCGAACAGTCATCGCCGGGTCTTCGCGCCTGAACCTTGACGCGGCCCGGCGTACGCCTTGGCGCAATGGCCGTCAGTGACCCTGCGGGGCTGCCGGCGTCGGCGCGGGCGCCGCGCCGGCATAGCGGTCCCAATGCTCGGCCAATTCCCTCACAACGGGACTACCGACCAGGTAGGCCGCCTCGATCGCCTCATCGTAGCCGGCGTAGTTGCCCGTGGCCTCGCTTTTCAGCAGCACGGCAGCGCTGCCGCCTCGAGGCGGCCTGGTGAAGTCGCTGGCGCTGCGCAAGTCGAGCGCCCGCGCAGCGTCGACCTTGCCGGCCTGGGCCAGCATGGCAAGGGCCTGCAAGTAGCTGACGTCCTCCTCCGCCGAAGTGGCCAGGCGACCCGTGCCCTCGGTCCAATAGGACACCCATTGCTCGGCCCAGCGGGTCATGGACGCACCGATCCAGAAGCGGTCGGCCGTCAGCGTGTCGCCGATGAGGACGAATGGGGCGCGTCGAGCGGCCGGCGCATCGGCATAACCGGCTCGGGCGACCCGCAGCTTGGCGTCGTCGGGCAGGTGCACTCCTGCCGTCAGCTCAAAGGCCCAGCGCGTCAGGGCGGCGTTCAAGGTGAAGACCTGGACCCCATTGCTCGAGACGGCCGGTGGCGTCGGCCGCCCGAACGGGAGCGCGCGGTCGTAGGGAATGATGCCGGTCGACCAGCCGCGCGGCAGGTCCCGCGCGTCGATCTCGTAGGCGAGGTCGCCGTCGACCACGTGGTTGGCCCAGGCGGCAGATCCGATCGAGCCGATGGCCGGGTCGATGCCGCCGATGCCGGCCAGGATCCAATAGGAGCGAGTCAGGTCGAATCGTGGGTCCATGCCCAGGGCCATGATCGAGGCTGCGGCATGGGCCTTGCCGACGCCTGTGACGATCGCCAGAACATGGTCCTTGGGGTCGTACCGGAGCGGATGGAAACCCTGAGGGAAAGCAATCGTCTCGGCCAGCGGATAACGCTCCACCCAGTTCTGCAGTTCACCTGCGCCGTCGCCGGTGTCCGCGCCGACTTCGAACGTGGTGACCACCACCACGCGGACCTCCAAGGGTGCCACGGCTGTGGCGGCCTGCGCCGTTGCGGTACCGGTGCAGCCCAGGGTCAGCGTCATGGCGAGCCAGACGCTCGCGAACCTAAACTTGCAAGAACAATGCACGAGCGCACTCCCAAGTGTTGATCTTCGGCACAGCGTGCCTCGCAATAGGTCGATGCGCGACATGGAAGCCGGCATCGCCGACCGCTCGACCTGCAACCGTCAGAACTTGGCCTTCAGGCTGACTTCGAGGCTACGCGGGGGATTGACCGTGATGAAGTCGTTGCCGTAGTAGGGTGCGTCGTTGGTCAGGTTGCGCCTGTTGGTGACGTTGTAGACCGATGCCTTGACCTCGAACTGCCGGAAGTCGTAGAAAGCGGCGGTGTTCAAGGTGTACTGGCGCGGGATCGTCGGCGACTTGTAGTAGCCGCCATTGGCGACGATGGATGCCGGCACGTCAGCCGAGTTGGCCAGGTCGATCCGGCCCGAAGTGGTGGTCTCCACGCGGCTGGTCACCTGCATGTTGGCCTGCACGCCCAGCCCGTCTTCGAACTTGTAGTTGGCGAGGACGTTGAACAGGTTCGCAGGCACGCCCGGATCCTTGAATTTCTGGCCAGTCGCCCAGATGATCTCGTTGCCGGCCCCGTCCACGTTCGCGCCCACTTGCGCGGGATAGTCGTAGAAGCCCTTGGCCTTGTCGAGAATGGTGCGCAGGTAGGAATAGCTCGCCGTCATGAAGAAGCGCGCGCTCGGCTGGTAGTTCAACTCGGCTTCGATACCACTGATGTGCGCAGCCGTCTTGGCCGTGCCTCCGGGGCCGCTCGGTTCCGTCCGTCCCTGCTTGAATGCGGCCATCGACAAGAACAGGCTCTTGTTCAGAAGATCGAACTTGGCGCCAATCTCGGCCAGACGCGAGATCTGGCGCAGCTGCGTCGAGTCCTCCACGCCGAACGTCGCGACGCCGCCATCCTGTGCATTCGGATCGACGTACTGGGCATAGTCGTACGTGACATACATCGACGTCCACGGCGTCGGCTTGTAGACAGCACTGGCGTTTCCGTTGCCCAGGATGTACCAGTGCGACGAATGGAATTGCGCGACCCCTGCCAGCAGGCCATCTTCGCCCGCCGTGCCGAACGGGTCCTTCTCGTTGAGCTTGACGAAGTCGGCACGTGCACCGTACAGGACGTTCAACTGCGGCGACACCGCGATTCGATGCTCGAGGAAGAGACCCACATCCGCCAGGTCCGAATAGACCGAATTATTCGGCGAATAGGCGTCGCGCGCCGGAAAGCCGTTGAGCACCTTGTTGAACGGCCCCGTGTAGTTGACACCACTCAACTGGGACGGCGGCAAGACCCACGTGGACGGACTGGCGGACAGGTCGTAGACGCTCACCACCTCGTCGAAGAAGTTCTGGATGGTGTTCACGTGAGCGAACCGGAACGTGAAGCCGGCGTCGATGGACTGGGCCCGCGACTCTTCGCCCGGCTTTGCCGGATCCTTGATCGTCGCGCCGAAGGCGTACTTGAAGTCGGTCTTGTTCTCGATCGTGTAGCTGTGCGCGGTGGAGTCCTCGAAATAGAACTGCACCACGTTGTAGCGATTCAGGTAGTTGAAGAACGTGTTGTTGGAGACGGAGGCCTGGTCGCTGATCTCGTAGTTCTGGATCAGTTGCAGGTTGTACTTGAACGCCCGCGCGCCGTCGCCAGGGGTCTCGTCGATATTGGTGCGACGGTCGAGCTGGACGGGATTGCCTAGAGTCACATGAGTGAGATAGTTGGTGATGGCGTCGGGCGAACCGGTGAGATAGGTCCCGTGGTCGATGAACGCCTGGTTCACCCGGTTGACC
>JABCYW010000115.1 GCA_013289985.1 Betaproteobacteria bacterium
GGTCAACTCGTGCCACGCGGATCTCGTTGAACCGGTACGAACAGCACAACCCGTTCGCGCCCGACACACACCACCCAGGAGCCACCGCATGAACCGCAACCTTCTCGTGACCGCCCTGATCGCGACCGCCGCCTTCGGCAGCAGCGTCGCCGCCTCGGCCCAGACCGCCGCCACCACCACCCAACGCGACGTCAACCAGGAACAACGCATCGAGAACGGCCTGCAGAACGGCACGATCACGACACGCGAGAACGCCGAGCTGCAGCGCGACGAGGCGCACGTCGACAAGCTGCAGGCCAAGGACCTGAAGAACGGCCCGATGACCGCGGCCGAGAAGACGCAGCTGACCGCCGCGCAGAACAAGGCCAGCCGAGACATCCACGAGGCCAGGACCAACGGCATCAACGGCAACCCGCTGTCGGCGTCGTCGCAACGCGCGCAGGCCGACACGCAGCGCGACATCAACCAGCAGCAACGCATCAACAACGGCGTTCGCGACGGCAGCCTCACCAACCATGAGGCGTCGAAGCTGGAGCGCGGCCAGTCGCACGTGGATGCGCGCGAAGCCCGCGCGGGCGCCAATGGCCACGTGAGCGCCGCGGAACAACGCCGCATCGCGCAGGCCCAGAACCGCCAGAGCGCGCGCATCCATCGCGAGCGCCACGACGCCCAGACCAAGGGCTGAGGAGCGTGATCCTGCGCGCAGTCGCAGGATCCAACGGACGAAAAAAGGGCCGCGAAAAAGCGGCCTCTGAAATTTCACCCCGGAACATCACCTCAGGAAGTACTTCGTGCTCCTGGCATCGTGAGATGTCCGGAGCACGATCGCATCCGACCCTGCCCTCCAGCGCGTCGGAAAGCGAATGTTCCGGCGCCATTGTTGTCGACCGTGCGCACCTCGTGATGCGGTGTTTTCCCTGTCGCGACGGTGCGCGCGCCCGGGTTCGGCCGCGCATTCCGTCATGCTGGCCGCCGGCCCGGCCGAACGCCTCGATCCCCTATCATCGGCGCTCGTCCACCCTGAAGCCGACCTGAATGCTCACGTTCCTGCGCCGCGAAGCGTCCCTCCTGGCGGCCGCCGCCGCCCTGTGCGCGGCCTGGCCGCTGGAGCACGCGATCGTGGCGGCCGGACAGGGCGTGTCGCTCGCCGCATCGATCGCGCTGATCGTCGCCATCCTGTTCGCCTCGGTGCGCGTGGCGCACCATGCGGAGACGCTGGCCGAGCGGTTGGGCGAGCCCTACGGCACGATGGTGCTCACGCTCAGCGCCGTGTTGGTGGAGGTGGTGATCCTGGCCATCATCATGAACGAGTCGCCCTCGCCCACGCTCGCGCGCGACACGATCTATGCGGCCGTCATGCTGGACATCAACGCGCTGCTGGGCCTGTCGGCGCTGCTGGGCGGCCTGCGCCACGGCGAGCAGCCGTACAACGTCGACTCGGGCAACACCTACATCGTGATGATCCTCACCGGCCTCGGCGTGGCCATGGTGCTGCCCGCCTTCGTGCCGGCCGCGCACTGGCAGGCGTATTCGCTGTTCACCATCATCGTGATGGTGCTGCTGTACGGCCTGTTCCTGCGCCTGCAGACCGGGCGCCACAGCTACTTCTTCAGCTACAGCTACGCGCAGAAGCCGCAGGCCGCGGCAACGCTCGCCGCGCACGCGGCTACCCCCGACGACGCGCATCCCAAAGGCAGCCTCGCGCCGCCGCTCGCGGGCATCGCCGCGGGCATCGTGCTGATCGGGCTGCTGTCGGAGGTGATGGCCAGGACGCTGGACACCGGCCTCGCCGGCACCGGCGCGCCGCCCATCCTCGCGCCGCTGGTGGTGGCGACGATCTCGGCGAGCCCGGAGATCCTCACCGCGCTGCGGGCCGCGCTGGGCAACCGCATGCAGCCGGTGGTCAACATCGCGCTGGGCGCGTCGCTGTCCACCGTCGTCCTCACGGTGCCCGTGATCGAGGCCCTGGCGCTGCTGACCCACCACCCGATCGCGATGGCGCTCACGCTGCCGCAGATGGTGATGACGCTGCTCACCCTGCTGGTGGCCACCATCAACATCCACGACGGCGAGACCAACGCCATCGAGGGCCTGACGCACTTCGTGCTGTTCGCGGCGTTCCTGATGCTGTCGGCGATCGGCGTCTGACCGCGCCGGGCAGCACGCGGGGCCCGCCGCCCTATGCCACGTGCTCGGGCCGCACGCCCACGCCGATGAACCACGCGGGAATGCGGCGCAGCAGCGGCACGCGGCTCACCAGCTTCAGGAAGGCCGGCATGCGCACCGGGCCCTGGGTGGCCAGCACCGGCGCGATCAACCGGTCCTGCAGCGTCAATTGCATGCGCTGCACCACGCGCACCGGCCACTCGCGGCGGCGCTGCACGCGTTGCAGCGCCGCGAGGTCGAGCGTGCCCTCGCGCAGCGGCCCGGCCAGCAGGCGCGCCGCCGCCACCGCGTCCTGCACGGCCAGGTTGATGCCCACGCCGCCGATGGGCGACATCGCGTGCGCGGCGTCGCCGATGCACAGCAGGCCGGGCCGGGCCCATTCGCGCAGCCGGTCGACCGTCACGGCCAGCAGCTTGACCTGGTCCCAGGCCGCCAGTTCCTTCACGCGCTCGCCGAGCCAGGGCGACAGCCCCAGGATCGAGGCGTGGAGCGCCTCCATGCCGTGCCCGCGCACGGCGTCGAACGAGCCCTTGGGGATCAGCAGCGCGCACTGCCAGTAGTCGCCGCGCGCGATCATCACCAGCATGCGGCCGACGTCGATCTGGCCGAACAGGTCGGGAGGGTCGTCGGGCCGGCGCGACACGCGCATCCACAGCACGTCCATCGGCGCCCCGAAGTCCTGCGGCTCGAAGCCGGCCTGCTGGCGGATCGTCGAGTGGCGACCGTCGGCGCCCACCACGAGCGCGGCGCGCACCTCCAGGTCGCCGTCGGGCGTCCGCGCGACCAGGCCCGTCACCCGGCCGTCGTCCTCCAGCAGCGTGTGCGCGCTGGCCTGCATCACCAGGTGGAAGGCCGGCAGCCTGCGCGCGTGGGTCGCGAGGAAATCGAGGAAGTCCCACTGCGGCATCATCATCAGGAACTTGCAATGCGTGGGGACGTGGCGGAAGTCGGCGATGTGCGCCTGCTCCTGGCCGACGCGCACGGACACGTCGCGCAGCTCGTCGTGGGGGCGGCGCAGGAACTCCTCCAGCAGGCCCAGCTCGTGCATCACGTCCAGCGTGGACGGGTGGATGGTGTCGCCGCGGAAATCGCGCAGGAAGTCGGCGTGCTTCTCCAGCACCACCACGTCGACGCCGGCGCGGGCCAGCAGGTAGCCCATCATCATCCCGGCCGGACCGCCCCCGGCGATCACGCAATCGGTTTTCATCCTGTTCACGGAACAAATCCTTCGCAAGGCACTCCCACCCGGACAGCGGGGACGGTCCGGCGCCGGCACGGATGGAACCCGATCCGCGGCAGACCAGCGATTGAAGGCGAATCGCAAGCCCGCCGCAAGACCCTATTTACATTTGTATAAATGTTGCTGTTAAGGTCGAGCTGTCATCCCCAACCGCCGCATCCCGGCCCGCCTTCCATGCAAAACGCTGCCCTCACCGCCGTCTTCGCCCGCATCGCCACCGCCGCCGCGCCCGCCGCCGCCGCGCTGGCCCTCGCCGCTTGCGCCAGCACGCCGGTCGCTCCTCCGCCCGCGCCGGCCCCGGTCGTCACGGCCACGCCGGCGCCCGTCGCCGCGCCCGCGCCGACCCCGGTCGCCCCGCCGCCGGTGACCACGCCGCTGCCGGCCTACCTCGACCCGAACAGCCCGGTCTCGCAGCAGCGCAGCGTGTACTTCCCGTTCGACAAGGACACCTTCAACGCCCCCGACAAGGCCGTCGTCGAACTGCAGGGCCGCTACCTGGCCCAGCATCCGGAGGTGCACGTCACCGTCGCCGGCAACACCGACGAGCGCGGCGGCAGCGAATACAACCTCGCGCTCGGCCAACGCCGCGCGCAGAGCGTCAAGAGCGCGCTGGGCCTGCTGGGTGTCCAGGACACGCAGGTCGAGGCCATCAGCTACGGCAAGGAAAAGCCCAAGGCCACGGGGCACGACGAGGCCGCGTGGCAGCAGAACCGTCGGGCGGATTTCGTCTATCCGATCAAGTGAGTGTGTGTCGACCGGCGTGTGGTGCGCCGGTCGTTTTCGGGAGCGCTGGGTTCATCTCAGCTTCGGACGCCTTCACGGGCGTCCGCTTTTTTGCGCGATGCGCTTCCTGTTCGCGCCCTCTGGCTACCCCGAACGTGTGATCTTGCGCGTCCGGGTCGCTGCTTATCATCCCGCCATGGTTCCCCGCAACAAACCCGCGCATGACACCGCCGACGACAGCGAAGAGATGGCCATCGTCGTGCTGCGCCAGTTTCGCCAGGTGTTCAACGCCGTCAAGTCGCACTTCCAGCAAGTGGAGAAGAGCGTGGGCATGGGGGGCGCGCAGGTCTGGGCGCTGAGCGTCGTGCGCGAACGGCCGGGCATCGGCGTGGGCGCGCTCGCCAAGGCCATGTCCATCCACCAGTCGACCGCCAGCAACCTGGTGCGCACGCTGATCGACCGCAACATGGTGATCGCCGTCAAGCAGGGTGCCGACCGCCGCGCGGTGCAGCTGAACCTGCTGCCCGCCGGCGCCAAGGTGCTCAAGAACGCGCCCGGCCCGTTCGCGGGCCTGCTGCCCGACGCGCTGAAGTCGCTGCCGCCCGACACGCTGGCGCGCCTGCGGGTCGACCTGGCGCAGCTGATCGTGGCGATCGCCGCCGACGAGGCCGGCGCGTCGATCCCGCTGTCCGACAACCTCTGATCAGATCAGTTCGGCGCTCAGCGACTCGATGGCGTCGTCTTCGAGCTCGGCGTCGATCTCGTTGTCGAAGGCCGACACGTCCTTCGCGCCGATCTTCGGGATCAGCGGGCGATCCAGCGGGCGGTAGACCTTGCGGCTCAGGCGATTCAGGCGTTCCGAGCGTTCGACGGCCTGGAGGATGGTCTCCGGATCGGTCATCATCACGAACGGGTTCGAGAGGGTCGAGGCTTGCATGGAACGGTACTCCTGGGTATTCGTCGGACGAAACGGTGAAAAGCCGCTTCATTCCATGGACTGGACTCTAGGGCCCGGCCCCTCGAATCTGTAGTCGGCCCGGCGCCACACCGCGTGTCGGCGAACTTCCTACAAAGGGGTCGGAATGGATGCCGCGCCCGCGGCCTCGCCGCAGGGAGACTCGCGCAGGGAACGCCCTTCTTTTCGATCGTTGGCGGACGCGCGCGCGACGTCAGGAATTCTTGATCGCCGCATCGCGGCGGGTATGCTCGCCGCACCATGACCCTCCTCACCACCCCCCGCCTGCGCCTGGAGCCGCTGTCCGACATCCACCTCGAGGAATTCAACGCGATGAATTCCGATCCGGAGGTGATGCGCTATCTCTCCGGCAAGCCCGAGACGCTGGACGAGTCGCGCGCGGTCATCGAGCGCGTGAAGGCGCGCTGGGCCGACATCGGCTACTCGTGGTGGGCGCTCGTCGAGCGCGAGACCGGCCGGCTGGTGGGCGCCGGCGCCGTGCAGAACCTGCGCCGCGAGGCCACGCTGTTGCCCGATCCCGCGTGCCCGCTGGAGATCGGCTGGCGCCTGCGCCGCGACCACTGGGGCCGCGGCTTCGCCAGCGAGGCCGCGTTCGCGATCGCCGGCCATGCGTTCGAGACGCTGCACGCCGACGAGCTGCTGGCGGTCTGCCATCCCGACAACAAGGCTTCCTGGACCGTCATGGAGCGGCTGGGCATGCAGCCGCAGGGCCCGCAGCACTGGTACGGCAAGGAGGTGACGACCTACCGGATCGATGCCGCGCAGTGGCGCGCCCTGGCCGCGACGCGCCGGGCCGCGGCCTCCTGATTCGGCGGCGGCGCGACTACTTCGCGGCCACGCCGGGCTTCAGGCGCGCCGCCAGCCGCTCGCGCCCGGCGCTCGCCGCGAACGCCGACGCGTCCATGCCCAGGTCGTTCTTCAGCGTGCGGTCGCCGCCCGCGGCCAGCAAGGCGTCCACCGCCTCCTCGTTGCCGTAGCGCGCCGCCATCATCAGCGGCGTGGAGCCGTTGGGCGAGCGCGCCTCCAGCACGGCGCCCTTCGAGAGCAGCAGCCTGACGATGGCCGCGCTGCCGCCGGTGGCCGCGTAGTGCAGCGGCGACCAGCCATCCTTCTGCACCGCGGCGCCGTGCGCGACCAACGCCGTGGCGGCATCGACCTCGGACTTGAGCGCGGCCATCATCAGCGGCGTCTCGCCGGCGTGGTTGCGGATGTCGATCTGGATGCCCTTGGCGTCCCACAACACCTTGGCCACCTTCAGCGACTCGCCCTGCAGCGCCAGGATCAGCGCCGGCTGGCCGTGCGTGTCGAGCTGGTTCGGATCGAGCCCGGCCGCGAGCATGCGCGAGACGGCGTCGGCGTTGTCGACGTTGACGGCGCGGAAGAAGTCGACGCTGTCGTAGGTGCCGGCGAAGGCGGTGCAGGCGGACAGCGCGGCGATCGCGATGGCGGCGGACAGGCGGAGGCGAAGGGACATGGCGTGGAGGTCTCGGTGGATGCGCGACGCAGCCGATGGGGCAGGCTCAGGCTGGCAAGAGGGCGTTCAGGCCCTCTCCGGGACTGTCACACGGAAAAGTTGCTCGAAGTTTAAGCGCGTCGCGTCGGCGACCGCCGTGGCGGAAACGCCCTTCAGCTCGGCGATCAGGTGCGCCACGTGCGGCACCCAGGCCGGCGTGTTGGTCTTGCCGCGGTGCGGCACCGGCGCCAGGTAGGGGCTGTCGGTCTCGATCAGGCAGCGATCCAGCGGCACGTAGCGCGCCACCTCGCGCAGCTCGGCCGCGGTCTTGAAGGTGAGGATGCCCGAGAACGAGATGTGGAAGCCGAGGTCGAGCGCCGCCCGCGCGACCTCCATCGACTCGGTGAAGCAATGGAACACGCCGCGCGCGGCCGGGCCCGGGCCCTCGTTGCCGGCGCGCAGCACGGCCAGCGTGTCGTCGCTGGCCTGGCGGGTGTGGATCACCAGCGGGAGATCGCGCTGGCGGCCGGCGCGGATGTGCACGCGGAAGCGCTCGCGCTGCCATTCCATGTCGGCGATGCTGCGGCCCTCGAGGCGGTAGTAGTCGAGGCCCGTCTCGCCGATGGCGATCACGCGCGGGCGGTCGGCGCGTTCGCACAGCCAGGCCAGGTCGGGCTCGCCCATGGCCTCGGTGTCGGGATGCACGCCCACGCTGGCCCACAGGTTGTCGTGGGCGGTGGCCAGCGCATGCACGGACTCGAACTCGTCCATGCTGGTGCAGATGCACAGCGCGCCGCCGACATCGGCCGCGCGCATGTCGGCGAGGATGGCGTCCAGGCGCTCGTTCAGCTCGGGGAATGCCAGGTGGCAGTGGGAGTCGATGTACATAACTCAACGACGTGGCGTCAGGTCTTGCTTCTGCGCGGCGTCGTCTGAAGTGTTGGTATCAGGTCTCGCCTTTTGCGCGGCGACGCGTTACCGATTGCCGGCGCCGCTGCGCGCAAAAGGCAAGACCTGACACCAAGATCGTTAGATTGTCTGGGTGGGCTTCGACGACGAGATGGAGGTGCCCAGCACTTCCTCGATGCGCAGCTTGAGCAGGCGCGTCTTCTCGTCCACCGGGAAGCGAACGCCGACGCCCTGCGTGCGGCCGCCCGGCGCGTTGGCCGGCGTCAGCCAGCCCACCTTGCCCGCCACCGGATAGCGCTGCGGGTCGCCCGGCAGCGTGAGCAGCAGGTAGATGTCGTCGCCCAGCGAGTAGTCGCGCGTGGTGGGCACGAACAGGCCGCCCTCGGCGAAGATGGGCATGTAGGCGGCGTAGAGCGCGCCCTTTTCGCGGAAGACGAGCTGGATGACGCTCGGCCGCGCCGAAGGCGGCGGCGGCGACGGCATCACTGAATTCGGTTCATCTGGCATCGTGGCGCTAGTGTAGCGACCTTGGCGCCGCACGGCCGCGCTGCAGCGACCGGTTACCCATGGCTTTTTCCGCGTTCGGACGCCTCTCCACGGCGAGCGTCCCTGGTGCGGCCTCGGGTTCACGCGGCCGCGATATCCTCGTCGACCTCCGCGGCACCGTGTCCGCCACCTCTACAGGAACAGTCCATGAGCGCACAGTTCGAGACCGACACCCGCCCCGCCGACGCGCCCGACCTGCGCCGGCGCGGCTTCGTCGCCGCCACGGTGGCCACCGGCGTGGCCACCGCCGCCCTGCCCGCGGCCGCCCTGCAGGCCGGCCCGGCGGTGACCGAGAAGAACGTCACCATCAACACGCCCGACGGCACCTGCGACGCGGCGTACTTCCACCCCGCCGCCGGCAGGCACCCCGCCGTGATCCTGTGGACGGACGCGTTCGGCCTGCGGCCGTCGATGCGCGACATGGGCCGCCGCCTGGCCGCCAGCGGCTACGCGGTGCTGGTGCCCAACCCGTTCTACCGCGTCGGCAAGGGCCCGTTCTACGAGACGGCCGCCAACGTCGACTTCAAGGACAAGGCCACCTTCGCCAAGATCGGCCCGCTGATGGGATCGATCGGCGCGCCCGGAGCCGCCGAGAAGGACGCCGTGGAGTTCGTCAAGTTCCTCGACGCGCAGCCCGAGGTGGACAAGGGCCGCAAGATCGGCACCCAGGGCTACTGCATGGGCGGCGCGCTGGTGCTGCGCACGGCCGCGACGGTGCCCGAGCGCATCGGCGCCGGCGCGTCTTTCCACGGCGGCGGCCTGGTCACCGACAAGCCCGACGCGCCCTACACGCTCGCCCCGAAGATCAAGGCGCAGCTGCTGATCGCCATCGCCGGCAGCGACGACGAGAAGCAGCCCGACGCCAAGGACACGCTGCGCAAGGCGTTCGCCGACGCGCACGTGAACGCCCGCGTGGAGGTGTTCGCCGAGCAGCACGGCTGGTGCGTGCCCGACATGCCGCAGGGCGACGGCAAGCCGATCTACAACCAGGCCGATGCCGAGCGCGCGTGGGGCGAGCTGCTGGCGCTGTACAAGACCGCGCTCTGAGCCCGGGCGCCCGCGGCCTCACGCCAACCCGGCGGCCGTGCGGAACTTGCGCATGAAGGCGAGGCGGATCGTGGGCGAGTGCTGCACCTGCTCCACCACCTCGTAGCCGTGGCTGAGGTAGAAGCGCACGTTGCCCACCATCACCATGTTGGTGGTCAGATCGAAGCGCTCGGCGGCCGGATGGGCCTCCTCGATCGCGCGCAGCAGGCGCGCGCCCAGGCCGCGGCCCTGCGCCTCGGGCGCCACCATCAGCACGCGGATCAGGCAGGCCGAGCCGGTAACGATGCCGCGCACGGAGCCCAGCAGGCGCCCGCCGTCCACCGCCTTCAGCACGGTGGCCATGCTGATGTGCTCGCGCAGGCCCTCGACGGTCTCCTGCAGCGGCGGGATCTCCCACATCTGGCTGGCGCGGGCCTCGGGCTCGAACGCGATCTTCTGCAGGGCGAGGATGGCCGGCGCATCGGCCAGTTCGGCGGGGGCGATCGTGAGGGTCTCGGGCAGGCTCATGGGGTCTGGAGTCGGGTCAGCAGGTCTTGCGTCGGATAGCCGTCGGCCGGCACGTTGATCGTGCGCTGGTACGCGCGCAACGCCTGGCGCGTGGCGGGCCCCATCTGGCCGTCGGCCGCGCCCGAGCCGAACCCACGGTCGTTCAGGGCGGACTGCATCGCCTTGAGCTGGTCGCGCGACAGCGGCGGCAGGTCCCTGGGCCAGGCGCCCTGCACGCCCGGGCCGCCGGCGATGCGCTGGGCCAGCAGGCTCACCGCCAGCGCGTAGCTGGTGGAGTTGTTGTAGCGCAGGATCACGCGGAAGTTCGGGCCCACCAGGAAGGCCGGGCCGCGCGCGCCGGCGGGCATCAGGATGGCGCCGTCGGGAAAGTCTGGCAGCGGCGTGCCGTCCAGCGCCTGCACCCCTTCGGCGGCCCACTGCGCGCTGGCCTGGCGCAGCGCGTCGTCGGCGCGGCCGGCGTCGAAGCCGTCGGGCAGCTTCACCTCGGCGCCCCAGGCCTGGCCCGTCTGCCAGCCCGAGCGGGCCAGGAAGTTGGCGGTGGACGCGGTGACGTCGGGCATGCTGCCCCAGATGTCGCGCCGGCCGTCGCCGTCGGCGTCCACCGCGTACGCCAGGAAGGCGCTCGGCAGGAACTGCGTCTGGCCCATCGCGCCGGCCCAGGAGCCGATCATGTGCGCGCGATCGATGTCGCCGCCCTGCAGGATCTTCAGCGCCGCCATCAGCTGCGTGCGCGCCCAGGCCTCGCGCCGCCCCTCGAAGCCCAGCGTGGCGAGCGCGTCGATGGTGGGGATGTCGCCGTAGTTGGCGCCGTAGTCGCTCTCCATGCCCCAGATCGCCACGATGGTGGCCTGCGGCACGCCATAGGCCGCCTCGGCCGCCGCCAGCGCCGCCTGCTGCTCGGCGAGCTTCTGCTGGCCGCGCAGCACGCGGCCGGGCGACACGATGGCGTCCACGTAGTCCCACACGGCGCGCGTGAACTCGGGTTGCTTGCGGTCGGCGTCCACCGCGCGCGCCACGTAGCGGGCGCCGTCGAAGGCCTGGTGCAGGGTGGCGTCGTCGACGCCGGCGGCGCGTGCCGAGTCCATGAAGCCCGCCACCCAGCGCTCGAAGCCCTGCTGCAGAGCGAGCTGGTCGGGCGACACGCCGGCGGCCTGGGCCGACTCGGCCGTGACGGGCGCCGGCTGCGGCGTGGTCGACGGCGGGCTGGCGCAGGCAGTCAGCGCCACGGCGGCCAGGGTGGCCACGTGGCGCCAGGGCCGGGACGGTCGCGCGGAGGATGGGGCGTGCATGCGTCGATTCTCGCCTTCAGGAAGCATCGCCTTGTGACCGCGGCGCGACGCTGGAAGTTTCATCGACGTGGCAGGTGTCGGGCGACATCGCATGCGCCAGCGAGCGAACCCGCTGGACGGCGCCGCTGCGGTCGTCGAACTCGGCCAGCAGCAGGTCCAGCGCGCCGGCGGCCCGGGCCGCCTCCACCGGCTGCCAGGGCGCGCCCAGCGCCGCCCACTGCGCGTCGCTCAACAGCATCTCCCCGGTGAGGAACAGCTGGCGGCCCGCGTCGCCGTTCTCGAACGACGCCGCCACGGCGAGTCCCGCGTCGGCCGGCCGGCACAGCCCGTGCGCCATCACCTGGTCGAACACGACGAGGTCGCCCGGCGCGAGCGCCACGCGCAGGCCCGCGTGCGGCTGCACGAACTCGACGTCGGCCACGTCGAGCGCCAGGATCCAGAACAGGCTGCGCGACCAGTGGCGCGCGACGTCGTTGTGGAAGCCCGCGCCGCGCGACGCGAGCCAGTCGACGCGCGTGGCCACGCTGCGCGCGTACGCCACCGGGTCGCCGCCGAGCACGCGCGTGACGCGCAGCGCGTCGGCGATCGCGCGCGCGAGGTCCAGGCCCGGCGGCAGCAGGGCCGCCAGCTCGTCCCACGTCGTCGCCGCGTAGTCCACCGAGAAGGCCTCTGCGATGTCGACCTTCGCGTAGCCCGCCCGCGAGAGGCGCGTGCGCGTGGCGGCATCGAGCAGGCCGGTGGCCACGACGTGCACGCGACCGTACGGCGCGCGGGCATCGAACGCATGGCACGGCTCGTCGCTGCGGACGGCGAACGTGCGGAACGGCGCCGGCGCCACGAAGGCGTCGGCGGCCAGGCTGCGGTGGGCCGGTGGCGGGAGCATCCCGCCATTGTGGGTGCAGGCGGCGGCCTACTTGAGCTTGAGCTCCTGCAGCTCCATGGTGCCCAGGAACTTGCGCATCACCTTGCGCTCGCCCGACTCGGCCGTCATCTTGCGGTTGTCCTTGGCCATGAAGGCCTCGTACCGCTTCTGCATCTCGAGTTGCTGGGCGTTGCTGACGTAGTCCTTGGCTTCCACCGCCAGGATCAGGTCCGGCTCGCCGGCGCGCGCGTTGTTCACCTGGAACACGTGGTACGAGACGACGTACCCCTCCTTCATGCCGAAGTCGTTGGACTTCTTGTACTCGCGGTCCAGGAAGTCCATGTAGCTCTCGAACTGGCCCGGCTCGATCTGCACGTTGGTGAACGTCCAGACGGTGCCCGGCGTGTAGCTGGACGACTGGGCCTGGGCCGACGTCCCGAGCAGCAGCAAGGCGGCGGCCGAAGCCAGCTTCAACGCGTTGACGAACTTCATGATGGGGATTCCTCCGTCACCAAGACGCGCTGGTGACTGCGCTGCACCGTGATGGGCGCGCGCCAGCTTGCGCCGCGCAGACGTTGCGCGACAGGGTGTTTCCCCTCGGCCGAGCGCCTGAACCGCGCCACCGGATCCACCGGCGCGGCGCCCTGCGTTACGCTAGGCGCATGGACACCGTCGTGCTGCACCTGGACATCCGCGGCGTCGTGCAAGGCGTCGGCTACCGCTGGAGCATGGCCCAGGCGGCGCGCCGCCTGGGCGTCGCGGGCTGGGTGCGCAATCGCCACGACGGCTCGGTGGAGGCCATGGTGGCCGGCCCGCAGGCCGCGCTCGACCAGATCGTGGCCTGGGCCCGGCGCGGCCCGGACGGCGCGGTCGTCAGCGACGTCGAGGTGCTGCCCGGCGAAGGCACGTTCGACACGTTCGAGCAGCGGCCCAGCGCATGACCTCGCGCCGCCCCGCCCCGCGCCTGCCCGGGATCGACCCCGGCCGCTGCACCGGCTGCGGCCGCTGCGTGGCCGCATGCGAGCCGCGGGTGCTGAGCCTGGTGACGGGAGCGGACTGGCGCAAGGGCGCCGTTCTGCACGACCGCGCCGGCTGCACGGGTTGCAGCCTCTGTGCCCTGCGCTGCCCGTTCGACGCGATCGAGATGCGTCGCCCAGCCTGGGACTAGCGTCCGCGCGGGCGCGCCCATACCGCCTTGGCCTCCGCCAGCAGGCTGTCGGTGATCAGCGGCGCGTTGAACGGGTGCTCGTCGTGGCGCGCGAGGCGGGCCAGCGACTGCGACCAGTCGGCCAGCCTGGGCCAGGCGGCCACCGGGGGCAGGCTGCCGGCCGGGAAGTAGCGCGGCGCCGAGCCGGCGGCCAGCGCCATCGCGTCGTGGCACAGCTTCTGCAGCACCTCGCGAAGACGCGGCACCGTGGCGCCGGCCGGTGGATCCCAGCGGCCGTCGGCGATGCGTCTGGGAAGCGCCAGCCAGGCGGCGGCATCGAAGCCGTCGGCGGCCAGGCGGCGCGCGGCCAGCGGATGGCCGCCGGCGGCCGCCAGCAGCACCGGCGCGTTGGCCACGCCCTGCCCTTCGAGCCACGTCAACGCCTGCTCCGGCGTGGGGCCGGCGAACAGGATGCGCTGGCAGCGGCTGCGCAGCGTGGGCAGCAGGCGCTCGGCGTCCTCGACCACCAGCAGCAGGCGCACGCCCCGCGGCGGCTCCTCCAGCGTCTTCAGCAGCGCGTTGGAGGCGACGAGGTTCATCGCGTCGGCCGGGAACAGCAGCAGCACCTTGGCGCGGCCGCGCGACGAGCTCTTCTGCGTCCAGCCGATGGCGTCGCGCACGGCCTCGATCCTGATCTCCTTGCTGGGCTTCTTCTTGGCCTTGCCTTCGCCGTCGCCGGCCTCGGGCGCGTCGCCGCCGCCCACGCTCCAGCCCAGTTCCACCTGGGTCAGCTCGGGCAGCAGCGCGCGGAAGTCGGGGTGGCTGTTGCTGGCCAGCAGGTGGCAGGCGGTGCAGCGGCCGCACGGCGCGTCGGCGCCCGCGGTCTCGCACAGCCAGGTGCGCGCCACGCGCAGCGCCAGCTCGAACACGCCCGCGCCGGGATGGCCCTGCACCAGCAGCGCGTGGCCGCGCTGGCGGGTGGCGATGTCGTGCGCGGGCTCGGCGAGCCAGGGCAGCGCGGCGTCGGCGTCAGGCGCGGCGGTCATCGCTCCCCTCGGGTTGCGCGAACCAGCCGCGCGACGCCAGCGCCGCGATGGCGTCCGCGCGCACGGCCTCGCGCGTCTGCGCGGCGTCGATGCGCGCGAAACGCGCGGGCGCGGCCTGCGCGCGCTGCGCGTAGCCGTCGCGGACGCGCGTGAAGAACGCCTCGTCCTCGCGCTCCAGCCGGTCGGCGCTACGCACCGCGGCGCGGCGGCGGGCGGCCTCCGCCGGGGCCACGTCGAACCACAGCGTCAGGTCGGGCTGGCGGCCTTCCTGCACCCACGCTTCCAGCTGCGACAGCACGGCGCCATCGAAGCCGCGGCCGGCGCCCTGGTAGGCGAAGGTGGCGTCGGTGAAGCGGTCGCACAGCACCATCGCGCCGCGCGCCAGCGCCGGCTCGATGACCGTGCGCAGGTGGTCGCGGCGCGCGGCGAACACCAGCAGCGCCTCGGTGAGCGCGTCCATGGGTTCGTGCAGGAACAGCTCGCGCAGGCGCTCGGCCAGCGGCGTGCCGCCGGGCTCGCGCGTGAGCACCACTTCCACGTCGCGGGCGCGCGCCCAGTCGGCCAGCGCCTCGATGTGCGAGGACTTGCCCGCGCCGTCGATGCCTTCGAAGCTGATGAAACGGCCGCTCACTTGTGGGGGCCTCGGATGTACTGGTTCACCGCCGCATTATGGGCGTTGAGCGTGTCGGAGAAGACGCTGGTGCCGTCGCCGCGCGAGACGAAGTACAGCGCCTTGATGGGCTCGGGCCGGACGGCGGCGCGCAGCGCGTCGCGGCCGGGCAGCGCGATGGGCGTGGGCGGCAGTCCCTGGCGGGTGTACGAGTTGAACGGCGTGTCGGTCTGCAGGTCGACCTTGTGCAGGCTGCCGTCGTAGGCGGCACCCAGGCCGTAGATGACGGTCGGGTCGGACTGCAGCGGCATGCCCAGGCGCAGCCGGTTGGAGAACACGGCGGCCACCTTGCCGCGGTCGGAGGCCGCGCCGGTCTCCTTCTCCACCACCGAGGCCAGCGTGAGCGCCTCGTCGGCGTTCTTCAGCGGCGTGTCGGCGGCGCGCAGCGCCCACGCGGCCTGCAGCTGGCGCTCCAGCGCCTCGTGGGCGCGCTTGAGCACCAGGATGTCCTGCACGCCGCGGCTGTAGACGTAGGTGTCGGGGAAGAAGCGCCCCTCCGCCTTCTCGTCGGGCGCGCCGATGGCGGCCATCAGCTGCGCGTCGGTCATGCCGGCCGTGACGGGCTTCAGGTTGGGCGCGGCGGCCAGCGCGGCGCGCATCTGCTTGATCGTCCAGCCGTCGATGATGTGCACCGACTCGAGTTCCTCGTCGCCGCGCACCATCTTGTCGAGCAGCGTGCGGGGCGTGTCGCCGCGCGCGACCAGGTAGCTGCCCGCGCGGATGCGCTTGGCGTCGCCCGACCAGCGGAACCATTCGTACAGCAGCCGCGGACTGTCCTCCACGCCCGCGTCGTGCCACAGGCGCACGATCTCGCGCACCGGCGTGCCGGGCTCGACGGAAACCTCGACCTCGTCATGCGCGAGCGTCAGCGGGTGCTGCAGCCACCAGAAGGCGGCGCCGCCGGCCGCCGCGGCGAGCACGACCAGCAACAGGAAAAGGCGATTCAACATGGAGGCAGAACCTTCGCGGTGGGAGGCCCTGTTGGCGCAAGGAATGGTGGGTCGCCATGATAATCGGCGCCATGAGCCCCCCCGACCTCGCCCTGAGCACCCCCGTCGCCGTTCGCCTCGCCGACTGGGGCGTCATCCGCGCCAAGGGCGACGACGCCGCCGCCTTCCTCAACGGCCAGCTGACGCAGGAGACGCTGAAGCTCGACGTGGGCCAGGCCCGCCTGGCCGGCTACTGCTCGCCCAAGGGCCGGCTGCTGGCCAGCTTCGTGATGTGGCGCGCGGCGCCCGACGAGATCCTGCTCGCCTGCAGCGCCGACCTCCTCGCGCCCACGCTCAAGCGCCTGTCCATGTTCGTGATGCGCGCCAGGTGCAAGCTCAGCGACGCCTCGGCCGAGATCGCGCTGTGGGGCGTCGCCCTGCCCGGCCTGCTGCACGACGACGCGGCGCGCCCCGTCCCCGCGGCGCCAGACGCCACCTCCGAGCTCGCCGGCGGCACCGCCATCCGGCTCGCCGACGCGGCCGGCGCCACGCGCCTGCTGTGGGCCGCGCCGGCCGCCGCCACGCCGCCGTGGGCGCCCGGCGCCAGCGCCGACGTGTGGAACTGGCTGGAGGTGCAGTCGGGCGTGCCGCGCATCGTGGCCAGCACCGTCGAGGCCTTCGTGCCGCAGATGGTCAATCTCGAGCTGGTGGGCGGCGTGAACTTCCAGAAGGGCTGCTATCCCGGCCAGGAGATCGTGGCGCGCAGCCAGTACCGCGGCACGCTCAAGCGCCGCATGGTGCTGGCCGAGGGCGCGTCGGCCGGCGCGGCCGGGGCCGAGGTGTTCGCCGCGGCCGACCCGGGCCAGCCCGCGGGCCAGATCGTGCTGTCGGCCAGCCTGCCGCACCCGGACGGCGGCGCGCGCCACGCGGCACTCATCGAGGTGAAGCGCGCGCTGGCCGAGGCCGGCGAGCTGCACCTGGGCGCGGCCGACGGGCCCGTGGTGCGGCTGCGCGAGCTGCCCTACGAGATCCCGGCCGAGCAGGCCTGAACAAGTACGCGAGTGTCGGCCGTGCAGCCGGGCCCGACCGTGACGGATCGCACACCTGGCATGCTCGTCTGCGTCTATTACCGCGTCGCCCGCGGCGATTCGCAGCGAGTCATTTCGGCTGTGCGTGAATTCCAGCGCACATTGCGGGAGAGCGGTCGCGCGGACGAGGTGGAAGTGCTCTTACGATGCGACCTGCCTTCACCCATCCCACCCGCTTCGCCGCCCGATGCACGCCTCGATTCCAGCCCTTCGCACGCCCCGGCCGACGACGCTGTCGCCGGCCCCGGCGCCGACGCGACCGTGATGGAAACCTACCGTCTTTCGCTGCCTGCCGGCACGCAAGCGGAGCCCGCGGTCCGCGACTTCCTGGCCATGCTGGAGACGGCCTCGTCGCCGCTCGCCGGCCTGCTGCGCGGCACCCGCCACGTCGAACTCTTCGCCCCATGTGTCTTGTAGCCCTCGCGATCGACGAGAACCGCCGCTTCCCCCTGGTGATCGCCACCAACCGCGACGAGTTCTTCGACCGTCCTGCCGCGCGCATGGGCTGGTGGACGCCGGCCGAAGGCGGCCCCGAGATCCTCGCCGGCCGTGACCTGCTGGCCGGCGGCACCTGGCTGGGCCTGACCGGTTCCGGCCGCCTGGCCCTCGTCACCAACGTGCGCCGCCCGGTGGAGCCCGACCTGGATGCCCCCAGCCGCGGCGGCATCGTGCCGCACTGGCTGCGCACCGAGCTGCGGCCCGACCAGTTCTGGATGCAGACCTCGCTGTCCGGCTACGCGCCCTTCAACCTGATCGCCGCCGACTTCCGCCGCGGCGACTGCTTCTGGGCCAGCAACGACCACGCGATCCCGCGCCGCATCGAACGCGGCATCTTCGGTCTCTCGAACGCCGCGCTCGACACGCCCTGGCCCAAGGTGACCAAGCTCAAGGCGCGCCTGGGCGAGGCGCTCAAGACCGCCGAGTCGGTGGACTCGCTGTCCTCGCAGCTGTTCACCGCCCTGGCCGACCGCGAGATGGCGCCCGACGACCAGTTGCCCAGCACCGGCATCGGCCGCGACCGCGAACGGCTGCTGAGCCCCGCGTTCATCCGCACGCCCGACGGCGGCTACGGCACGCGCTGCTCCACCATCATCATCACCGAGAAGAACAAGCGCCAGCTCGTGACGCACGTGTTCGAGCGCACCTTCACCGCAGGCCCCGGCCTGGCCCT
>JABCYW010000116.1 GCA_013289985.1 Betaproteobacteria bacterium
GCGCAGCGAGTTCCGGCGCGCGCCCCCGCCCCGAGGAGCACAGCGCAGTCGACCCGCAGGGGAGACCGCCACGATGCCAGCCCCGGCGGGACGCAGCCGCCGCTTGCCAGCGCGGTAGGTGCCCGAAACCCTGGACTCGCCACTCGCCACTCGCCGCTCGCCGCTCGCCGCGCCAAGCGCCTGCTCCCCGCAGCTCGGCGATGAACCTCAGTTCGGGGCCGATGCGGCCGTTTCTTCGGAGGACGCCGGCGTCCGGGGCAGTGTCGCGTCGCGCACGCGCCCTTCGAAAAGCGGCTTGCAGACCTCGCGCATCTGCTTGGCCCAGGCCGACGCGACCTCGTCGCTCTCGAAGTGCGCGGTGGGCAGGAACAGGGAGATCCCGCCATAGCTGAAGTCGGTGCGCTGCCGGTAGGTGAAGCGCACCACCGGGCCGGGGTTGCTCACCTTGGCGGCCAGCATCCAGGCCGCGACGGCCGGCGATCGCGTCGCAAGGGCCTGGACCAGATCGCGATGGCCGTAGACGCCGAGGCACTCCGGCAGGTTCGGGTTGCCGGACAGGTCGGCGCGCTCGATGCTGTCCTCGTCGGAACAACGGTTGTCGCCCTGGTGGTGGACCTTCGGAAAGTCCTCCAGCGGCAGCGACAGCGAGATCAATGCGTCGAGCCGGCCGGCATCCTCGCGGGCGATCCAGGCCTGGATGCCGGTGCCGGCCTGCTGCTTGCGGCCCAGGGTCTCGACGATATCGCGCGCCACCAGCACCCAGTGGCCCGGCGGCAGGCGCAGGCGCCGCTGCGCCACCTGCAGCACGCCGTCGCTCACGTCGGAGGGCAGGGCGGCCGTGGCGATGTCGGTGGCGCCGGCGCCGCAGGCCGCCAGGGCCAGCAGCAGGGCCGCGGCCATGGGCCGGGCGCCGGGGGCAAAGCACTTCATGGCGGCTCCGGTTGCTCGCGTGGGCCCGCCGTCGCGCGGGCCGCAGGAATCATAGCGCGGGCGAACCGGTGCGCGCGTCGCCGATTCGCGGCCGCGGCGCGCCGGTCGGGTCGATTTGAAGCAGACTAGCGGGATGGACAAGCACTACCTGCAGCCGCTGCTGGAGCCCGAGGTCATCGTCGTCTTCGCCGCGCGCCGCGCCGACCCGAACGACCAGACCGCGCAGGGCCGCGCGCTCACCGAGGCGATCCGGGCGCAGCGCTTCACCGGCCAGATCCGCTTCCTCGACATCGGCTTCACCGGCACGCTGGCCGAGCTGTCGAAGACCCGGGCCGACCTGGCCGTCATCGCGCTGCCGCCGCGCGACATCGCCGCGGCGCTGGAGGTGGCCGGACGCATGACCTGCCGCGCCGCGCTGGTGGTGTCCACCGGCGTCACGGCCGACCTGGCCGCGCAGCTGCGCAAGATCGCGCGCCGCGAGGGCGTGCTGCTGCTGGGTCCCAACAGCCTGGGCTTCCAGCGGCCCAGGCTCAACCTCAACGCGAGCGCCGCGGGCCCGCTGGCACGCGCGGGCTCGCTGGGCGTGGTGTGCCAGTCGGGCGCGCTCACCGCGGCCATGCTGGACTGGGCGCGCTCCAACGGCGTCGGCTTCTCGCTGATGGTTTCGGTCGGGCCGCACACCGACGTCGACATCGCGCAGGTGCTGGACTACCTGGCCAACGACCCGCAGACGCAGAGCATCATCGTCTACCTGGAAGGCATCGGCAGCGCGCGCCGCTTCATGAGCGCGCTGCGCTCGGCGGCCATCGCCAAGCCGGTGGTGGTGCTCAAGGCCGGCCGCAAGCAGGCCGGCAACGAGGCCGCGCAGACGCACAGCGCGGCCACCGTGGGCTCCGACGAGGTGTTCGACGCCGCGCTGCGCCGCGCCGGCGCCGTGCGCGTGCGCTCGTTCGTGGAGCTGTTCTCGGCCGCCAAGTGCCTGGCCTCGCGCTACCGCCCGGTGGGGCCGCGGCTGGCGCTGGTCACCAACGGCGGCGGCCCCGGCGTGCTGGCCGCCGACTGGATCAACGAGATCGGCCTGAAGCTGGGCAAGCTGTCGGCCCCGTCGGTCGCCGCGCTGAAGGCGATCCTGCCCGAGGTGGCGTCCGTCTCCGACCTCATCGACGTGTCGGAGGACGCGTCGCCCGAGCACTACGCCGCGGCCATCCGCGCCGCGGCGGCCGACAAGGACGTCGACGGCATCCTGGCCATGCACTCGCCCAAGGTCGGCGTCGACCCGGTGGCCGTGGCGAGGTCGGTCGCGGCGCTGCTGCCCACCACCTGGAAGCCGCTGCTCTCGTGCTGGATGGGCGACGCCACCGTGGGCGAGGCGCGGGTGCTGCTCAACGACGCGGGCATCGCCACCTTCCGCACGCCCGAGGCCGCCGTGGGCGCGTTCGGCAACATCAGCACCTTCTACCAGAACCAGCGCCTGCTGCAGCAGACGCCGCCGCCGCTGACCACGCTGGCCAAGCCGGACATCGAAGGCGCGCAGCTGCTCATCGAGAGCGTGCTGGCCGAGCGCCGCAAGGTGCTCACCGAGATGGAGTCGAAGACGCTGCTGTCGTCGTTCCACGTGCCGGTGACGCAGACCATCCTCGCGCGTTCGCCCACCGAGGCCATGATGATCGCCACGCAGCTGGGCTTCCCGGTGGCGCTGAAGATCGACTCGCCCGACATCTTGCACAAGTCCGACGTGCAGGGCGTGGCGCTCAACCTGATGAGCGGCACCGGCGTGCGCGAGGCCTACGTCGACATGATGGAGCGCGTGGCCGGCCTCGTGCCCAACGCGCGCATCAACGGCGTGACGGTGCAGAAGATGGCGCGTGCCCGCCGCGGCCGCGAGGTCTCGGTGGGCGTGGTCACCGACGACCCGTTCGGCCCGGTGATCGTGTTCGGCGCCGGCGGCGTGATGATCGAGCTGATCGCCGACCGCGCGATGGAGCTGCCGCCGCTCAACCAGTTCCTGGCGCGCCGCCTGGTGGAGCGCGCCCGCGTGGCCGAGACGCTGCTGGAATGGCGCGGCGCCAACGCTGTGGACATCGCCGCGCTGGAGCACGTGCTGCTGCGCGTCTCGGAGATGGTGTGCGCGCTGCCGCAGCTGCGCGAGATGGACCTCAACCCCATCATCGTCGACGAGCACGGCGCGGTGGCGGTGGACGCGCGCATCGTGGTCGACGGCGGCCCGCTGGCCCACGCCGGCTCCACGGGCCAGTTCGCGCACCTGGCGATCCTGCCGTACCCGTCGCGCTTCGAGCAGGTGCTCACGCTGCGCGGCGGCGGCACCTGCCACCTGCGCCCGATCCGGCCCGACGACGCGCAGATGCTGCAGGACCTGGTGCGCGGCCTGTCGCCCGAGAGCCGCTACTTCCGCTTCGTGTCGTCGTTCAACGAGCTGCCGGCCACGATGCTGTCGCGCTTCACGCTGATCGACTACGACCGCGAGATGGCGCTGGTGGCCGTGGTGCGCGATCGCACGGCGGCCGAGGACGGCTCGTTCGCCGAGATCGACCGCATCGTGGGCGTGTCGCGCTACGTGATCACGCCCGACCAGCAGGGCTGCGAGTTCTCGCTGGTGGTGGCCGAGGACATGAAGGGCAAGGGCCTGGGTTCGCGACTGATGGAAAGCATCATGGAGGCGGCGCGGGAGCGCGGCCTGTCCGAGATCGCCGGCCTCGTCCTGCGCAGCAACGCCGCGATGCTCAAGCTGATGCGCAACATGGGCTTCGAGGTGAAGCGCTTCGACGAGGATCCGGACTTCGTGAAGGTGACGCACGCGCTGTGAGCGCGGGCGTCATCCCGCGCGCAGGATGACGGCGTTCCGTGCTAGCGCAGCAAGCCCTTCGCCGCCTCGATCCGCAGCGCCAGGTCGACGCTCTCGTCGTTCATGACGCGCAGCAGGAAGGCGCGCGGGTCGTCTGCGCGTGCCGGTGCCGCGGTCGCGAGGGCGGGCGCGTCCCGCGCGGGCGTCCGCAGGCGCGCGAGCGCCTCCGCGAACGCCGCCGGCTTGATCGAATGCAGCCCGTGCAGCAGGGCCGCCTGGCCGTCCTCGCCGGGTTCGACGTCCAGCCAGGGTGTGTCGGCGAACACCGCCGCCAGGTCGGGCGCGACGAAGGCGGACCACCGGTCTTCGGCCAGCAGCGCCGGGACGCGCGCGCCGGGGTCGGGCAGCAGGCGCACGCGCGCCGGGGCGAGATCGGCCAGCCAGCGGCGGCGCAGCGCGTCGAGGAAGGCATGGGCCTGCGTGACCGTGACGGGCGCCTCCAGCGAGAACCACAGCTGCACGCCGTCGGTGCCCGACACCGCGATGGCGGGCGCGGGCAACTCCAGCTCCGCCTGCACGCCCTGCCAGACGGCGGACAGGCGATCCCAGCCCGTGGGCAGCACCGCCTCCAGCACGAGCGCGCGAACGCGGTCGGGCATGTCTGGCAGGGTCGCGGGTGCGGCCAGGTACAGGCGTTCCAGCTCGGTCTGAAGTCGGGTCATGGCGGGGCCTCGTCGGGGGTGCGCGACTCTAACCGAATCGCCGCCGCGCCGGCATTTAGGTCACGTCATGATATAAACCGGCGAACCCGGCAGTGGCGCCTCCAGCGGGTTGTTCACCTCCCGGTGGGCGACCGGCTTGGTCTAGTATGGAGGCGACCGCCGCGGCGCCTTCGCGCCGAGCACTCGAGAACGCCCATGGATCGCGATCTTTCACCTCCCGGAACCGGACTGCGCCGGCGCCAGTGGCTGCGCGGCGCCGCCGCCATGGCCGGCCTGTCCGCGTTGCCCCGGCTTGCGAACGCCTCGGCCGATCCGCTGCAGGTGGGCGGCCTGCCAGTCACCTGCAACCTCACGCTGCCGGTGGCCTGCACGGCGCGCGCGGCCGAGAACGCCGGCGCCGGCCCGAAGTTCGAGTTCGAGTACAGCAAGTACAACGGCTGGCCGGAGATCAAGGAATCGCTGATGACCGGCCGCATCCAGGCCGCCTACATGCTCGCGCCGCTGGTCATGGACCTGGCCGACAAGAAGATCCCGGTCAAGATCGTGTCGCTGGGCCACCGTTCGGGCGCGGTGATCATGGTGCGCACCGATTCGCCGTACCAGCAGTTCAGGCAGCTCGCCGGCAAGCGCATCGCGATCCCCAGCCGCTTCGCGGTCGACTTCCTGTTCCTGCGCAAGATGCTCGCGCGCGAAGGCATGACGCCCAAGGACATCGAGATCGTGGAGATGCCGCCGCCGGACATGCCCGCGGCGCTGTACGCCAGGGCCGTCGACGCCTACTGCACCGGCGAGCCCTTCGGCGCCGCGGCCCAGCGCGCCGGCTACGCGCGCGCGCTGCGCATGACGCGCGACGAATGGCGCAACTACATCTGCTGCGTGCTCACCGTGCGCGAGGAGCTGATCAGGGAGAACCGCCCTTTGGTGCAGGATCTCGTCAACCACGTGCAGGGCGCGGGCGTGTGGCTGGACCAGAAGCAGGACAACCGCAACAAGGCCGTGGCCATCGCGGCGGGGCGCAAGTTCTTCAACCAGGATCCCAACATCCTGCGCTTCGTGATGGAGAACCCCACCGACCGCGTGACCTACGGCGACCTGCGCATGATCCGCTCCGAGTTCGACGACCTGATGCGGCTGTCCATCGAGGCCGGCACCATCAAGCATCCGATCGCCTACGAGACCTACGTGGACGAGAGCTTCGTCAAGGCCGCGCGCGCCACCCCCATCGCGCTCTGAGCAACCCGTGAAACGCGTCCTTGCCCTGTTGCTCGCCATGCTCGCGGCCACCGCCGCCGGCGCGGCCGAGGCGCCCGCGTTGAAGGCCGGCGTCTTCACGCCGCCGCACCCCGCGCCCGAGTTCAGCCTCGCCGGCTCCGACGGCGCGCCGCTCACGCTGGCCCGCTTCCACGGCAAGGTGGTGGCGCTGGCGTTCGGCTACTCGCACTGCGCCGACGTCTGCCCGGTGACGCTGGCCACGCTGGCCCAGGCGCGCAGGCAGCTGGGCGCGCGGGCGGCCGGCTTCCAGGTGGTCTACATCACCGTCGACCCCGAGCGCGACGGCGCGGCGCAACTGAAGGCCTGGCTCACGGCGTTCGACCCGAGCTTCGTCGGCGGCACCGGCGGCGCGCAGGCGCTGGCCGCGGTCGACAAGCTGTACGGCATCTCCGTCAGGAAGATGGCATCGGCCAACGGCCCGCTGTTCGGCCATTCGTCGTCCGTCTACCTGATCGACGGCGAGGGCCGCCTGCGCGCGATGATGCCGTACGGCCACGTCGCCGAGGACTATGCGCACGACGTCCGACTGTTGATGCAGCAATGATCAGGCGAGCGATGCGTGTCGCGGTGGTGGCCGTGCCGCCGCTGCTGGCCGTGCTGGCATTGGCGGCATTCGCGCCCATCCGCGCCGCCTCGCGCGACGAGCCGTTCGAGATCCCCAAGGGCACCTGGGCGCGCCGCATGGCCGGCAACAAGGTGGAGATCCTGCCGCAGACCATCCGGCTCACGCTGGGCGTGCACGACGTGCTGTTGCTGCGCAACCTCGACGACGTGCCGCAGGTGTTCGGGCCCACGGTGATCATGCCGGGACAGAGCTTCCGCCTGCCGTTCGAGGTGGCGTCCACCTACGGCTTCGCGTGCACGGCGCACGCGAGCGGACAGATGAACGTGGTCGTGGATCCGAATCCGGAGCCCGGCTGGGAACGGCTGCGCTGGCGCGCGGCGCATTGGGCAGAGGAGTCGTGGTGGACGAAGGAGGCGCAATGATCGATCCGCGCGGGAGCGGCGCATGGTGAGCAACAAGCGGCTGGCCGGGCGGCTGGCGCGCCGGCTGGTGCTGATGGTGCCGCCGCTGCTCGTGATCGCCGCGCTGGTGGCGTTCTGGTGGTGGCTGGTCGTCAAGACCGAGAGCCCGATCTTTCCCACGCCCTGGCAGGTGGTCACCGGCGCGCTGGAGCTGGCGCGGGACGGGACCCTGTGGGAACACATCGGCGCCTCGCTGTTCCGCGTGGGCACCGGCTTCCTGCTGGCCATGGTGGTGGCGATCCCGCTGGGGCTGTGGATGGGCTGGGTGTCGGGCGCCTACGTCACGCTCAACCCGATCTTCCAGATGCTGCGGCCCATCTCGCCCATTGCCTGGATCCCGCTGGCCATCCTGTGGTTCGGCGTGGGCGACGTCTCGCCCATCTTCCTCATCTTCATCGCGTCGGTGTTCCCGATGATCGTGCAGACCACCTCGGGCGTGCACACCATCGAGCGGCGCTACCTGCGCGCGGCGGCCAACTTCGGCGTGTCGCGCGCGGTGCTGTTCCGCCGCGTCGTGATCCCCGCGGTGCTGCCGCAGATCATCGTGGGCATGCGCATCGGGCTGGGCGTGGCCTGGCTCGTGGTGGTGGCCGCCGAGATGATCGCGCTGCACTCGGGCCTGGGCTACATGATCATGGACTCGCGCAACGCCGGCAACCGCTACGACCTGGTCATCGCCGGCATGATCATCATCGGCCTGATCGGCCTGCTGCTCGATGGCGCGACGCGCCTGCTGGAGCGGCTCAAGACAGTGAGATGGCGCTATGTCCGCTAAGATCGCGATCACCGATGTCCGCAAGGGCTTCGACACCGATGCGGGGCGCCTGGCGGTCGTCGACGGGCTCACGCTGTCGGTGGCCGACGGCGAATTCGTCGCCATCGTCGGGCCGTCCGGCTGCGGCAAGTCCACCCTGATGAACATCATCTCCGGGTTCGAACGCCCGGACTCGGGCAGCGTGCTCATCGACGGCGCGACCCTGCGCGGACCCAGCCCCAAGGGCATCGTGATCTCGCAGCACGGCTCGGTGTTCCCGTGGCTGACGGTGCGCGAGAACCTGATGTTCGGCCTCAACGGCAAGGGCCACGGCGACAAGGCCGCGCTCGCCGACCACTACGCCGCCGTCGTCGGGCTCAAGGGCTTCGAGCAGAGCTATCCGCACGAGCTGTCGGGCGGCATGCTCAAGCGCGTGGAGATCGCCCGCGCGCTGGTCGTCAAGCCCGAGATCCTCTACATGGACGAGCCGTTCTCGGCGCTCGACGCGCTGATGAACCTGCACATGCGCACCGAGCTGCTGCGCATCCTCGAGGAGGAGCGCCACACCGTGCTGCTGATCACGCACGACGTGGAGGAGGCCATCTACATGGCCGACCGCATCATGGTGCTGTCGCCGCGTCCCGCCACGATCCAGGCGACGTTCCACGTGGACATGCCGCATCCGCGCAAGCTGGGCAGCCCGCGGGCGCAGCAGCTGCGCGAGGACATCCTCAAGGAGCTCGGGCTCTGAGACTCACGCGCCCAGCAGGTACGCGATCGCCGCCGTCACCGTGACGACCTGCGCCTGGTTGCACTGAGCCGGCGTGGCGGTGGGGCTGTCCGGGTAGACCTCGGTGGTGGTGACGAAGCGCGCGCCGGTCATGCCGCCGCACAGGCCCAGCTCGCGCTTGGCGTAGTGGATGACGCCGGGCTGCTCCAGCGGCGTGCCGATGATGCAGCCGTGCTCGTCGGCGTCGGCGATGTGGGTGACCTCGCGGACGGCCGCGACCAGCGCGCGCTGGAACTCGGGCGCCGGACGTTCCGTGTCGCCGACCAGGTAGAAGCCGTCGGGGATCGCGTGCCAGTCGAAGACCTTGCCGTCGCGCGCGGCCTTGGCCGGGCCGAACTCGCTGTTGTCGGTGTCGGTGGTCTCGTGCAGGTCCACGTGCAGGTCGACGCTCGGGGCGTTCGCGGCCACGCAGGCCATCGCCAGTGCCGACTCGGCGGCCGGGCTCCCGGCGCGGAACTGGCGGTTCGGGTCGAGGGCGTCCGGATTCCAGCGGTTGATCGTCTCGTAGGCCCACGGACTGAGGCAGGGCAGCACCAGCAGGTTGACCGATGCGGCGTGGCGATCGAACTCGGTGGCGACCCATTGCAGCGCGCCCTGCACGCCGCTGGTCTCGTAGCCGTGGACGCCGCCGGTCACCAGCACCGTGGGCCGCTCCGGGTTCCAGTCGCGGCTGCGCAGCGCATGCAGCGGGTAGCGCGGCAGGCCCAGGCGGGTGTAGTCGAGGACGCCGTACTGCAGCAGCTCGGCGCGCGCCGGCACGGCGGCCTTCAGCCGGGCGAGCACCTCGTCGGCATAGCTGCGGCGGATGGGCTGGCGGGCGAGCCAGGCGGCTTTCTCGGCGGCGCCCCAGGGCGTGCCGGGCGTGCCGATCGGGTAGGGAGAGGCAGGATTCACGGGATGTTCCGGGGAGGACGATCCGGAACGATACCGCGTGCCCGCCTGTCATTGCGCGCGCGGTCGCGGAATCCGTCCGGGACCAGGCATTCTTCGCGAGCACGGATCCTGACGGAAAATGGCGGATTGAGACCGTTTCCGAAAGCAGCTTCCAGATGGCCATCCAGTGGTTCCCGGGTCACATGCACACGACCCGCAAGGCGATCGCCGAGCGCCTGCCGGACATCGACGTCGTCATCGAGCTGCTCGATGCCCGCCTGCCGGGCTCCAGCGCGAACACGCTGCTGGCCGAGATGACGCGCGGCAAGCCCGCGCTGAAGGTGCTCAACAAGCAGGACCTGGCCGACCCCGACCTGACCGAGCAGTGGCTCGCGCACTACCGCGCGCAGCCGGGCACCAACGCGCTGGGCCTGGACGCGAGCGTGACCGCGCCCGCGCGCGCGCTGGTGTCCGCGTGCCGCGCGCTGGCGCCGCTGCGCGGAGGCATGGTCAAGCCGGTGCGGGTGATGATCTGCGGCATCCCCAACGTGGGCAAGTCCACGCTGGTGAACACGCTCAACGGCCAGCGCGCCGCCAAGACGGGCGACGAGCCGGGCATCACGAAGCTGGAGCAGAAGATCCTGCTCGCCAACGACTTCTACCTGTTCGACACGCCGGGCATGCTGTGGCCGCGCATCGTGATCGCGGAGAGCGGCTACAACCTCGCGGCCAGCGGCGCCATCGGCCGCAACGCGTACGACGAGGAGGAGGTGGCGATGGCGCTGCTGGCCCGCGTGCGCCATCGCTACGCCGACCGCATCGTGGCGCGCTACAGGACGGCCGACTTCTCCGCGATGACCGACGAGGGCCTGCTGGCCGAGGTGGGAAGCAAGGGCGGCGGGCTGCTGCCGGGGGGGCACGTGCACATGCAGAAGGCCGCGGAGATCGCGCTGAACGACTTCCGCAGCGGCGCCTGGGGGCGCGTCACGCTGGAGACGCCGGACGAATTCGCGGCGTGGTGGGCGGCCGGGATGGCCGCCGAGGAGGCGCGCCTCGCGAAGAAGGACGCGCGCAAGAAGGGCTGAGGCTCAGGCGGCCGGCGCGGCCGGGGCCGGCTTGAGGAACGCCTCCACGGTGCCCTTCAACTTGACCGTCAGCGGACGGCCCTTGCGATCCACCGTCTTGCCCACGGGCACGCGGATCCAGCCTTCGCTGATGCAGTACTCCTCGACGTCGAAGCGCTCCTTGCCGTTGAAGCGGATGCCCACGTCCTGCTCGAAGATCGCCGCCACGTGGTGCGGGCTGCGCGGGTCGACGGACAGGCGGTCGGGCAGCGCGGGGGTGGTGTTGGCTTCGGTCATGGTCGTCATTGTTCTGGAAGGAATCCGGCGATTTTACGTGCGCGGCCGGATCGCGAGTTCCGCGTAGCCTGTGGCGGCATCGGGCTCGCGGGAGAAGCGCACGTCGTCCAGCAGCGCCAGCAGGATCTCGGCCGTCGTGCGCACGATGCAGCCCGGCGCCACGTGGCCGCCGAGGACGCGGCCATCGGCATCGGCCAGGCTGGCATGCAGGTGCGAGCCGCCGCTGCCCAGCGTGCCGGCGAGGGTGAGGATCTCGAGGTCGCCGACGAGGCGGTGCGGCGCGGCGCGGCCGGCATAGCGCAGGCGCGCCTCGCGCAGGCTGCCGATGCCCGAGACGACGAACGCGGCCTCGGCGCCTGTGGCGGCGAGCGCGGCGTCCAGCGCGGCCCGCAGGTCGTCACCAGGCGAGAGTCGGAGCGGCAGCGTCTTCATGCATGCCAGCGTACCCGAAGGGTCTTTGACAAACAAATAACCATATGGTTATGATTTGGCCATGCACTCCGCCCCCGACGATGTCTTCAAGGCGCTGGCCGATCCCACGCGCCGCGCGCTGCTGGAACGCCTGCTGCGCGAAGGCGAGCTCAACGTGCGCGCGCTCACCGAGCAGTCGGGCGTGTCGCAGCCGGCCGTCTCCAAGCACCTGGGCGTGCTGCGGCAGGCCGGGCTGGTGCTGGAACGCCCGCAGGGCCGCGTCGTGCACTACCGCGCCGAGCCCAAGGGATTCGCGCCGCTGACGGACTGGATGCGTTTCTACGCCGTCTTCTGGGAGGAGCGCATGGATCGCCTCGAGAACTTGTTGAAAAGGATGGACCAATGACCACTGCAGACGCCACCACCACCCGCGCCGTCGTCGTCGAACGCCGCGTGCCCCATTCGCTGGACAAGGTCTGGCGCGCCCTCACGCAGGGCCCGCTGCTGGAGTCCTGGCTGATGGCCAACGATTTCCAGCCGGTGGTGGGCCACCGCTTCACCTTCCGCATGCCGCCCATGGAGGGCTGGAACGGCGTCACCGACTGCGAGGTGCTCAGCGTGGCGCCGCAACGCGAGCTGTCGTACACCTGGAACGCCTCCGGCGAGGAGGCCGCCACGGGCATCCGCACCGTCGTCACCTGGACGCTGGAGGCCGAGGCCGGCGGCGTGCTGGTGCGCATGGAGCAGTCGGGCTTCCGGCCGCAGGACAAGCGCAACGAGATGGGCGCGAAGTACGGCTGGGAACGCAACCTGGGCCAGCTCGAGGCGGTCGTGGCGGGGATGCAATGAGCGATCGGCGCGCCAACAAGTACCAGCCCGCGCTCGTGCTGCTGCACTGGACGCTGGCCTGGTTCATCCCGGCCTCGCTCGCGTTCGGCTTCCTGGTGTTGGCGAAGACGCCCAACACCGACCCGCGCAAGCTCGACATGCTGCAGTGGCACATGGGCCTGGGCATGGCGATCCTCGCCGCGATGGGGGTGCGCCTGGTCGTGCGCTGGCGCAGCGCGCGTCCCGCGCCCGCGGGCCTGGGCACGCCCGCGTCCGCGCGCGCGGCCGGGTGGGCGCACGTCGCCTTCTACGTGCTCGTGTTCGGCATGGCGATCACGGGCTACGCCACGGGCCTCCTCGCGCGGCTCAACGAGATCGTCTTCGCGCGCTCCGGCGCGCCGCTGCCGCCCACGTTCGACGCCTACCCGACGTTCCACGCGCACGGCTGGATCGCGATGCTGCTGGCGGTGCTGATCGCGCTGCACGCGGCGGGCGCGCTGTGGCACTGGCTGGGGCGCCACGACGGCGTCATGCGGCGCATGGGGCTGGGCGGACGGCGAGTCGACTAGCCTGAAATCATGGTCGCGGTGCAGGCCTCGAACAGGCGCTGCACCTCCGCGGGCGACTCGGGCATGCCGCGCTCCACCCACCAGGCCAGCAGCGCGCACAGGCTCGCGACGATCACGCGCGCGGCCACCGGCGGCGCGAGCGGTTCGCGCAGCGCGGCGCCGGCGCGCAGGCGCGCGTCCAGCAACTCGCCGGCGCGCTCCTCCAGCACGTCCTGCAGGATGCGCAGCGTGCGCGCGGCGGCCGTGCGGCCGGCCACGAGGCGGTACAGCAGCGGCACGTCGCGCACGTGCGCGAGCAGCGGCGTCGCGTCGAGCGCCGCGGCGTCGCGCGGGCCGGCGCGCAGCAGCGACGACACGTGCCTGAGCTGCGAGCGAAGCAGGTCGTCCTTGGACGTGTAGTGCTCGTAGAACGTGGCGCGGCCCACGTCGGCCTCGCGCACGATGTCGCTGACGCCGACCGCCTCGTAGCCGCGCTGCTTCAGCAGCTCGATGAACGCGGTGTCTATGCTGCGCCGCGTGCGCGCGACGCGCCGGTCGTCCACTTTCCGGACACCTGGGGCCGCCTGTCCGGAAACGGACGAAGGGGGCGTGTTGCGGGTGGATGCCGAGGTCATGGCTGCGGATGATAAGTGTCCGAACCAACTCCGCCTCCACCCATGTCGCTCGCCCGTTCCCGCGCCTTCGCCTCGGCCGCGCTGCCGCTGCTGCTGCCCGTCCTGCTCGTGCTCGTCTTCGTGATGCACCTGCGCAGCCTCCCGCAGTTCCTGGACTTCCGCCTGCACTACGTCCCCACGCCGCCCGACGTGACGGTGCACGCGCTCGCCGGGCGCAACCGGGGCGACGGCCTGATGCTGGACCCGCACCTCGTCGCCTATCTCGCGCTGCCCCTGCTGCTGGTCACCGGCCGGATGCTGCATCGCGTCGGCCGCGCGCGCCGTCCGCTGGCGAGCGCCGTCGCGTTCGGGATGACGGCCGTCGGCACCCTCTACCTCGGCGGACTGTTCGGCATGTGGACGGCGTTCTTCAGCGGCCTCGCGCACCTGGACCCGCGCGATGCCGATGGCGCCGTCGCCGCCTTCGCGGCCATGACCGCGCCGCGCGGCGCGTTCCTGCTCACGACGACGCTGGCCAAGCTGGCCTTCGCCGGCCTCGCGCTGCAGGGCCTCGCGCTGTGGGGGCGCGACACGCGCTCGCGCGCGGCGGCGCTGTTCCTGGCCGTCGGCAGCGCGCTGTTCCTCGTGTTCTGGGATCTCGACAACTGGATGCTCGTGGGCAGCCTGCTGCTGATGGCCGGCGTGGTTTCCGCCCGCCGTATCCCCGTGCCCAGCGCGTGAACCCAGGACGGTGACCGCCGTCAGAACTTGTAGCCGAAGCCGACGGTCAGCAGCGTGTCGGTGGACTTCAGGCCGGCCGGCACCTTGCTCGCGTAGCGCAGCGACAGCGCGGTGGCCAGCGTCCAGCCGCCGGCGATCGCGGTGGCCACGCTGGCGTCGAAGGTGGCCAGGTTGCCCAGCGCGTTGACGCCTGCATGGAACTCGGCGCGCTGCTTGAAGGTGGTGGTGTCGCTCAGCTTGTGCGTCGACTCCTCGCCGACGAGCCCGGTGGGGCCCTTGCCCGTCGTGCCGTCGACGAATCTCGCGCTCGACCAGCCGAGGCCGGCGAACAGGTCGAACGTGGTCGTCGCGCCGGCGATCACCTTGTAGCCGAGGCCGCTGTCGAGATCGAAGCGCGAGTCCAGGCCCGCGGCCTTGTTGGTCTCGCCGCTGCCTCCGCCGAAGACGAACCCCGCGTCGCTGAGGTTGTAGTCGTAGCGGCCGCCGGCCCGCACCTGGTCGGCGGCGGTGGTCTCGACGCCGTCCACCCTGTTGCGGCCATAGTTGACGTTGCCGAACACGCTGGTCTTGTCGGTGGCCGTCGCGCGCGTGGCGTCGGCGGCGCCGGTGAGCGTCTTCGAGCTCGTGTTGCCGGAGGCCAGCGCGCCGCCGATGGCGATGTCGCCGTGCCAGAGGCCATCGGGCGCGTCGGCGGCGTGCGCGCGGGGGGCGATGGACACGAGCGAGGCCAGCGCCAGCGCACGGGCGAAGGCGGTATTGAGCGGGGACAGGGGAGACTCCTTGCGGATGATGCGGGCCCGTTCGGCGAGGCCGGCACGCGCAACGGGCGGCGCCCCGTCGATCGCGGGGCGCCCGGGATTCATCGGGCCGGGCCTGCGCGGCCCGGGCTCACGGCCGCATCAACGATGGGCGTGGCGATGATGGTGATGGTGGTGATGATGGTGGTGGTGATGACGGGAGCGTGCCTCGGCGGACACGGCGAACAACGACAGCACGGCGGCGATGGCGATCAGCTTGGCGAAGGACATGGGGCTTCTTTCTTCTGGGATGGAGACGTCCGGATGAGCGTCGGACGGGCCGGCATCATGCCTCAAATCCGGGTGGCCCGGGACGATGGGAGATCGCGCCGGGGCCGCGCGAGGGGTGTCGACACGGATTGCGGCAAGCCCCATGCCGCCGGACGCCGTCGCACGGGCGGATGCGGCGTCGTCCGACACGCCGCCGGGCGGCCCGTTTGCCCTTGTCGGGCAAACCGCGAGGAATGCCGCCCATGCAAGCTCGTCCCCAGCCCCGTTTCCGCCTGCATGCGCTCGCGCTGGTCGCGTTGACGGTGCTCGCCGCCTGCTCCAAGGAGGCCACGCCCGTCGCGACCGCGCCCCTGCCGTCCGATCCCGCGGCCTCCGACGCGCCGGCCGCGCTGCCCTCGACGGCGGCCGGCCCGGCCGTCGCGCCCGCGGGGGCCGACACCGCGGGCACGCGCTACGCCGTGGCGCCCGCCACGGGGTATGCGCCGCCCTCGCCGTCCTATGCGAACGAGTCCACCGCCGCCGATGCGCCGGTCTACGCCGACGATCCGGCCTACGCCGACGACGGCCAGCAGCAGGTGGTGAGCGTCTACGTCGATCCGCCGCTGGAGCAGCCGGAGCCGGTGGCGGTGGACTGGGCGCCGCCGCCGATGCTGGTCGAGGAGGTGACGCCGCAGCCCTATTCCGACGCCGTGTGGACCGGCGGCTACTGGGCCTGGCAGGGCCGCTGGGTGTGGTGCGCTGGGCGCTGGTCGCGTCCGCCGCGCCCCGACTATCGCTGGCAGCAGCCGTACTACGAGCACCGCGGCGACAGGGTGGTCTACGTGCCGGCGTACTGGTCGCCGCCCGACCGCCACTTCATCGCGCCGGCCGTGGGCATCGCGATCGTGGCCGCCGTCATCGCGGTGGGCGTCCACGCGGGCCACCATGCCGACGGGCCGCAGGGCGTGTTCATCCCGCCGCCGCCGGGCTCGCGTCCGGGCATCATCATCCCGGCCCCGGTGGGCACGCCGCCGTCGGTGGTGATCGGCGCGCCGCCGGTGATCAACGCGGGCATGCGCGTGAACGGCAATGTGGAGAACAACAGCCACAACGTCACCAACGTCACGAACATCACCAACGTGCGCAACGTGACGATCGTCGCGCCGCCGACGGCCACGGCCGACGGGCGTGGCTTCCAGCAGGCCGTGGCGGCCGATCCGCGTCGGCCGCCGTCGGTGGCGCCTGGCGCGCGGCCCACCGCGCCGCAGCCCCGGTCCACGACCCCGGTCGCCGCCTGGCAGACGGGCCAGTCCGTGCCGACGCTGCCGGCGGCCCAGCCGGTGCGCGGCATCCCGCCGCGCGGCGACCGGCCCGGCGCGCCGCCGGCCGTCGATGCGCGTGCGCAGCAACAGCAGGTGCAGCGCGCCCAGCAGCAGGCCGAGCAGCAGCAGGCCGAGCAGCAGAGGGCCCAGCAGGACCAGGCCCGCGCCCAGCAGCAGGCGCAGGAACAGAAGGCCCAGCAGGAACAGGCCCGGCGCGCCCAGCAACAGGCGCAACAGGCGCAGCAGGAGCAGGCGCAGAAGGCGCAGCAACAGGCCCTGCAGCAACGCGCCCAGCAGGAGCAGCAGCAACAGCAGCGCGCGCTGCAGGAGCAGGAGCAGGCCGCCATGGCCAACGAGGCGCGGCAGGCCGAGGCGCGCGCCCAGGCCGACAAGGCCAGGGCCGAAGCCGGCAAGGCGAAGGAAGACGCCCGCAAGCCGCCGGAGCGCAAGCCCGACGACGCCGACCGAAAGTAGCGCGGCCGGCGCTCAGGTCACGCGGGCGTGCGCGCCGCGGCGGCGGCCAGCGCGCGCAGCAGCGTCGCGACGTCCTCGCCGGTGTGCGCGGCCGACAGCGCGATGCGCAGGCGCGCGGTGCCGGCGGCCACGGTCGGCGGCCGGATCGCCGGCACCCACAGGCCGGCCTCGGCCAGCTGGCCCATCACGCGCAAGGCCTCCTCGTTGGAGCCGATCACCAGCGCCTGGACGGCCGTGAGCGACGGCAGCAGCGACCAGTTCGTGCCCGCGATCGCCGCCGGCAGGCCGGCGCGGAACGCCGCGATGTTGTCGTGCAGCTGCCGCAGGCGCGCGGGCTCGTCGCGGATCACCCGCAGCGCGGCGCGGATGCTCTCGGCCAGCAGCGCGGGCGCGGCGGTGGCGAAGGTGTAGCTGCGCGTCTTCTGCAGCAGCCATTCGACCAGCGCGTCGCCACCGGCCACGAAGGCGCCCGAGACGCCCGCGGCCTTGCCCAGCGTGGCCATGTACAGCACGCGGCGGCTCGCCTGCGCGCCCGTGCGCGCGACGGCCGCCAGCGAGCCGCGGCCCTGCGGCCCGCACACGCCGAAGCCGTGCGCGTCGTCCAGCAGCAGCAGCGCGTCGTGGCGTTCGCACAGCGCGATCAGCGCGGGGATGTCGGCCACGTCGCCGTCCATGCTGAAGACCGCGTCGCTGATCACCAGCTTGCGGCGCGCGGGGCTGGCCTGCAGCAGCGCGTCCAGCTGCGCGAGGTCGGCGTGCGCGAAGCGGTGGATGTCGGCCTTGGACAGGCGCGCGCCGTCGATCAGGCAGGCGTGGTTGAGCGCATCGGAGAACAGCGCGTCGCCGGGGCCCACGAGCGCGGGCACGATGCTCGCGTTGGTCGCGTAGCCGGCGTAGAAGTACAGCGCGCGCTCCAGGCCGACGAATTCGGCCAGCTCGCGTTCGAGCGCGGCGTTGGCCTCGCTGTGGCCGCTCACCATCGGCGACGCGCCGCTGCCCACGCCGTAGGCTTGCGCGCCGGCGATGGCGGCCTCGCGCACGGCCGGGTGCTGCGACAGGCCCAGATAGTCGTTGCTGCAGAAGGCCAGCATGCGCCGGCCGTCCACCCACAGCGATGCGCCCTCGGTGGGCCGCACCGGGCGGCGCCGGCGCGTGAGGTGGGCGGCGTCCAGCGCGGCGAGGCGCTCGGGGATCTCGTCGAGCCAGGACGGGCCGCGGTCGGTGGGTTCAGGTGACATCGGGTAGTGTGAAGCGAGCGGCGTCCGAGCGCGGATCGGGGGTG
>JABCYW010000117.1 GCA_013289985.1 Betaproteobacteria bacterium
CAGTTCGATTCGCGATTCGCGTCAGGCCCGGCGACCCGCAACAACGCCGGCCGCGGGCATCGTCGCGGCCTCGATGGCCCGACGATGCCAAAACACTTCAAAAAAACCGCGGACTTTTCCCCCCGCGAATGTTGTCTGCCGGCACGCCATGCGTGGCACGGCGAGGCGGGGGAGCTTGTTTTGTGAGGTTAAGGAGGAGGAGGCCGCAGGCCGACGGGGGACACGAACAAAACAAGCTCCCCCGCCGAGTCGTGCCTGATCCGGCGCGCCCCGCAAACCAAAGCGCCCCGCAAACCAAGACACCCCACAGATCGGCGATGAACAAAAAAAGCGCCAGCGGCCGAGGCCGTAGGCGCTTTCGCTGGAATCGGAAGAGCGTTTAGACGCGCTTGCGGTATTCGTGGGTGCGGGTGTCGATTTCGATCTTGTCGCCGGACTCGACGAAGCTGGGCACCGAGATCTCGAAGCCGGTGGCGATGCGGGCGGGCTTCATGACCTTGCCCGAGGTGTCGCCTTTGGCGGCCGGCTCGGTGGTGATCTCGCGCACGACGCTGGTGGGCAGCTCGACGGAGATGGCCTTGCCGTCGTAGAACACCACTTCGACGGGCATGTTGTCCTCGAGGTAGTTGATGGCGTCGCCCATGTTCTCGGACTCGACTTCGAACTGGTTGTACTCGGTGTCCATGAACACGTACATCGGGTCGGCGAAGTAGGTGTACGTGCAATCCTTCTTGTCGAGGATGATCTGGTCCATCTTGTCGTCGGCCTTGAAGACGACTTCGGCGCCCGAACCGTTGAGCAGGTTCTTCATCTTCATGCGCACGGTGGCGGCGTTGCGGCCACCGCGGCTGTATTCGGTCTTCAGCACGACCATCGGGTCCTTGCCCTGCATGATGACGTTGCCGGCGCGGATTTCCTGAGCGATTTTCATGGGTCGATTCCAGAGCTAGACGAAGCTAGAGAGCGCGTTACTGTTGGTCGAGGAGGTGTCGCCGGACACGAAACCCCACGGGTTCGGTCTTCAGCAGTCGCTCGCGCAGCCGGACATCCCGCCGCTGACGTAACGCAAAGCCCTGTATTTTAGCGCTTTTCCTGGACGAAGGCGAGCAGCCGGCTGACGAGGTCGGTCGAATCCCTCAATTGGCCGCGCCACGCCAGTGTGGCGGCGCCGGTCGCGGCCAGGGTTTCCGGCGTCCAGGCGGGCAGCGGGGTGGCCGGGTCGTCCAGGCCGTTCCAGGCCGCCGTCCAGTCGCGCAGGACCTCTGCCGCGGGGGGCTGCGCGCCGGCCAGCGCCAGGTCGAGGAACGCGCCGATCTTGGGGCCGTGGGCGCCGTCGTCCTGCGGGTAGGCCTGCCAGACGAAGGGGCGGCCGGCCCATTGCGCGCGCACCCAGGAATCCTCGCCGCGCACGAAATTCAGGTCGGCGGCCCACAGCAGGCGGTCGAAATCGGGCTGCGCCAGCCAGGGCAGCGCGTGCTGGCGCAACGCGGCCGCCGCGACGCCGGCGAGCGCGGCCCGCGTTGCGCCGGTGGCGGCGCCGGGCGCCGTGGCCAGCAGGGTGGGGCGGCCGTCCGCGGCCAGCGAGGCCACGAGGCGCTCGACCGGGGCGCCGGGATAGCAGAACAGCGTCACCAGGCGCTCCCCGTCCGCCGGCGCGAGGCCCATGGCGGCCAGCCACGCGGCGCGATCGAACGCGGCCTGCTCTGCCTCCAGGCCGGCCTCGCGCAGCAGGCCGCCGGTGGCCGCGGTGAAGCCGGGATAGAAGAACCATTTCACGAGGCCGCGCGCCGGGCCGCTCATCTGCGGCGAGGCAAGCGCGTGGCTGCGCTCCACGTAGCTTTCCGCGCTGAGGTATTCGAGGTTGATCCACGCGGGCGGCCGCGCGGCGCCGGCCATCGCCGCGAGGAAGCCCGGCGCCGGGTCGCAGCCGAAGGCCTCGACGACGACGTCGCCCGGCGGCGGGAACACGGTCGACGGCGACCAGGCGGCCACCTCGACGCCGGCGTGCCCGGCCGGCGCCATCCAGCGCAGCGCGGCCGGGTCGTCCACCCACAGCCGCACGCGCTGCCCGCGCCCGGCCAGGTTGCAGGCGAGGCGCCAGCACACGCCGATGTCGCCGAAGTTGTCGATGACGCGGCAGAAGACGTCCCACAGCGGGGACGGGGCGGGGCTCGAAGACATCGGCGGGATGATACGCAGGCGGTCCCGCGCCGGTCAGTGGCGTCAGGTCTCGCCTCCTGCAGAATCATGCTTTGACTGCGGCCAGGACCTCAGCCTGCAGGAGGCAATGCCCCAGGGCACAATGAAGAGTCCATGCCACGTACCAGATCCCCGAAGTCCTCGCCCGACGCTGCCGTGCCGGCCGCGGTCGCCAAGAAAGGCGGCCCCACGGCGTTTCCCGTCTCGTCGGCGCAGCTCGGCAGCGCCGCGGACGTGGAGGCCTGGATCGGGAACGCGGGGCGCGAGGACACGCGCGCCGCGCAGGCCGAGGAGGCCGATCGCGCGGCCGTGGAGGCGGCGCGCGTGGCGCGCGAGCGCCTGCTGGCGGAGGTGGCCGCGCTGCCCGCGATGCCCGGCGTCTACCGCTACTTCGACGTGGCCGGCACCGTGCTGTACGTGGGCAAGGCGCGCAATCTCAGGCGGCGGGTGGCCAGCTACTTCCAGAAGGATCACGGCGGCACGCGCATCGGCCACATGATCGGCCGCATCGCGCGGCTCGAGACGACCGTGGTGCGCACCGAGGCCGAGGCGCTGCTGCTCGAGAACAACCTGATCAAGACGTTGAACCCGAAGTTCAACATCCTGTTCCGCGACGACAAGAGCTACCCGTACCTGCGCCTCGTGACGCACGCGTTCCCGCGCGTGGCCTACTACCGCGGCGCCGTCGACCGCAAGCACAAGTATTTCGGGCCGTATCCGGGCGCGTGGGCCGTCAAGGAAACGATCCAGCTGATCCAGAAGGTGTTCCGGCTGCGCACCTGCGAGGACACCGTGTTCGCCAACCGCTCCCGGCCCTGCCTGCTGTACCAGATCCAGCGCTGCTCGGGCCCGTGCGTGGGCCTGGTCTCCGCGCCCGACTACGCGCGCGACGTGCACGACGCCGAGCGCTTCCTGCTGGGCGACCACGAGACGGTGATGACCGAGCTGCAGTCGGAGATGATGCGCCACGCCGAGGTGCTCGAGTTCGAGCGCGCCGCCGAGTACCGCAACCGCATCTCGGCGCTGTCGCGGGTGCTGCACCAGCAGTCCATGGACGAGAGCAGCCTGTCGGCGCGCGACAAGGACGTCGACATCCTCGCCGTGAAGCTGCAGGGCGGCCGCGCCTGCGTGAACCTGGCGATGGTGCGCGGCGGCCGCCACCTGGGCGACCGCGCCTACTTCCCCGCGCACGTGGAGGACGCCACCGCCATCGGCGCCGGCATGGGCGAGGACGACGACGCCGCGCCGGAGGCCGTCGAGCCCGCCGTGCAGGTGCTGGAGGCCTTCATCGCGCAGCACTACCTGGGCAGCGCGCCGCCGCCGCAGTGGGTCACCAGCCACGCCGTGAGCAAGTCTCTCGTGGAGGCGCTGTCGCAGCAGACGGGCATGAAGATCAACGTGCAGCACAACCCGCGCGAGCAGCGCCGGATCTGGCTCGAGATGTGCGAGAAGGGCGCCGACCTCGCGCTCGGCCGCCTGCTGGCCGAGGAAGGCTCGCAGCGCGAGCGCACCCGCGCGCTGGCCGACGCCATCGACCTGGTGCCCGACGACCTCGACACCCTGCGCATCGAGTGCTTCGACATCAGCCACACCGCCGGCGAGGCCACGCAGGCGTCGTGCGTGGTCTACGAAGGCCACAAGATGCAGAGCGCGCAGTACCGCCGCTTCAACATCACCGGCATCGTCGGCGGCGACGACTACGCCGCGATGCGCCAGGTGCTCATGCGCCGCTATTCGCGCTTCGGCGTGGCGCCGTCCGCCGCCGCCGTCGCGCAGTCGACCGAAGACGCGGCCCCGCAGGATGCCGCCGACGCGCGATCCGACCCGCTCACCGGCGCGCCGCTGGCCGCCGACGGCGCCGGCAACGAGGAGGCGCTGGTCGACCCGGCGCTGGCCGAGCCGGCCGCCGCGGGCTCCCCGGCCGATCTCGCCGCCGATCCGAAGGCCGCGAAGAAGTCGTCCGGCACCCGCCTGCCCGACCTGGTGCTGGTGGACGGCGGCCGCGGCCAGGTCGCGATGGCGCGCGAGGTGTTCCAGTCGCTGGGGCTCGACGTCACGCGCATCGTCGGCGTGGAGAAGGGCGAGGGCCGCAAGGTGGGCCTGGAGGAACTCGTGTTCGCCGACGGCCGCGAGAAGCTCGCGCTGCCGCCCGACTCCGCCGCGCTGATGCTGGTGGCCCAGATCCGCGACGAGGCGCACCGCTTCGCCATCACCGGCATGCGCGCCAGGCGCGCCAGCGTGCGCACCGGCAGCGGCAGCAGCAAGCTGGAGGAGATTCCCGGCATCGGCGCGAAGAAGCGTGCGAAGCTGTTGCAACGCTTCGGCGGCGTGCGGGGCGTCGGCGCGGCGAGCGTCGACGACCTGATGGCCGTCGACGGCATATCCCGAACCCTGGCCGAGGAGATCTACCGTGCCCTCCATTGATCGTGAAGAAGACACCGCGCCGCGCGCGCCCGGACGCCTGCGTCGCGTCGCGACCTGGCTGGGCCTGTGCGCCCTGTCGGCATGCCAGGCGCCCGCGCCGCAGACGGCGCGCGCCCCGTCGCCCGCGCCCGTGCCCGTGCCTGCACCGGCCCCGCGCGTGACGCCCGCGCCTGCGCCCTACGTGCGGCCCGCGCGCACGGTCGACGAGTACCAGCGCCAGATCGCGGCGCGGCTGATGGCGGCCAACCCGAAGATCACCTACACGGCCCGGGCGCCCGAGATCCTCCTGGCGATTCCCGTGCTCGAGCTGGAGGTCAACGCCGACGGCAGCGTGCGCCACATCGGCGTCATGCGCACGCCCACGCAGGCCACCGACACGATCCAGATCGCCATGGACGCGATCCGCCGCGCGGCGCCGTTCGGCGACGTGACCCAGGTGCCCAAGCCCTGGAAGTTCACCGAGGTCTTCCTGTTCGACGACAACCGGCACTTCAAGCCGCGAATCCTCGACTGAGCGAAGTGGGCATCGCATTGCGGACACCCACATCCGCCCGTCACGCATTGCAAGGCAGAATGAGCCGATGTTCTTCACGATCCCCACCCTGCTGACCTGGGCGCGCATCGTCGCGATCCCGCTGATCGTCGGCGTGTTCTACCTGCCGATCGCGTGGACCATCGAGGCGCGCAACCTCGTCGCCACGGTGCTGTTCGTGGTGACGGCCCTCACCGATTGGCTGGACGGCTACCTGGCGCGCAAGCTCGACCAGACCTCGGCCTTCGGCGCGTTCCTGGATCCGGTGGCGGACAAGTTCCTGGTGTGCGCGTCGCTGCTGGTGCTGGTGCACCTGGATCGCTGCAACGCCTTGCTGGCGCTGGTCATCATCGGCCGCGAGATCGCCATCTCCTCCTTGCGCGAGTGGATGGCCCAGATCGGTGCGTCCAAGAGCGTGGCCGTGCACATGCTCGGCAAGTGGAAGACCACGATGCAGATGGTCGCGATCCCGTTCCTGCTGTTCAACGGCCTGCTGTTCGGCCTGGTCGATACGCACCTGTGGGGCACTTGGCTGCTCGTCATTGCCGCGGTGCTGACGATCTGGTCGATGGTGTACTACCTGCAGAAGGCCATTCCCGAGATCCGCGCCAAGGCCCGTTAGGGCTTTCCCGGTCTCCCGGGCGCCCGGCGCGGCGCCGCGTTACGTAACGAAACCCCATACAATCCGCGTCTCCCTTGACACTGTCGGGGCACAGGGTCTGTAATCATCCGTGGCCGTCAAGGCCCCTGTCTTTCGAGCGTGGCGCCGGCTTTCCGGCAGTCCGCCGCGGTCCGTCAAGGCCGCTTCATCAAACAATCGCCAGCGTATTTCCGAGAGGGGGTTCCTTCGTGAACAAGTCTGAATTGATCGAACACATCGCCCGCCAGGCCGACATCTCCAAGGCCGCCGCCACGCGCGCGCTGGAAGCGGTCATCGGTGGCGTGAAGACCACCTTGAAAAAGGGTGGCAGCGTGTCGATCGTCGGGTTCGGCACCTTTGCCGTGACCAAGCGCGCCGCCCGCGTCGGCCGCAATCCGCGCACCAACGAACCCATCAAGATCAAGTCGGCCAAGGTGCCGAAGTTTCGTCCGGGCAAGGGCCTGAAGGACGCGGTCAACTGAGTCGATGCGCGGCCCCGCGGCCGCGCGCCAGACCCGGTTCCAGCGGGTGCTTAGCTCAGTTGGTAGAGCAGCGCCCTTACACGGCGTAGGTCGGCGGTTCGAGCCCGTCAGCACCCACCACCCCTCGATCGTTTCCCTGCGTCCGATCGAACCAGGCGAACTCCGGCACCCGAGTTCGCCTTTGTCGTTTTGCCATAGAGGCTTTCCATGTTTGATTTCGTCCGGTCGCACAACCGTATCCTGCAGGTGGGGCTCGGCCTCCTGATCATTCCGACGTTCGGGTTCTTCGGCATCTCCAGCTACATGCAGTCGAACGAGCAGGGCCTGGCGGTGGCCTCGGTCGATGGCCGCGACATCTCGCGCGCCGAATGGGACACCCAGCACCGCAAGGACATCGACCAGATCCGCGGCCGCTATCCGAACGTCGACCTGAAGCTGCTCGACACGCCCGAGGCGCAGCGCCAGTCGCTGGACAAGATCGTGCGCGAGCGCGTGATGGCCGCGGCCGTCGCCCACGAAGGCCTGCAGGCCAGCGACCAGCGCATCATCCGCGAGTACCAGACGAGCCCCGAGTTCGCCGAGCCGCGCGCCATGGACAAGCCGCAGCGCGACGCCTGGCTGGCCCAGCGCGGCCTCAGCGGCAACCTGCTGTTCGACATGATCGGCCAGAGCCTGTCGCGCAACCAGGCGCTGCAGGGCGTGGCGGTCAGTGGCTTCATCCCGGCCACGTCGATGAAGGCGTCCACCGATGCCTGGTTCGACCAGCGCGACATCCAGTGGCAGCGCTTCGACACCAAGGACTACGCCACCCAGGCGCAGCCCACCGACACGCAGGTCGAGGCCTACTACAAGGCCCACGTGGCCGATTTCTTCGCGCCCGAGCAGGCGAAGATCGAATACCTGGTGCTGGACGCGGCCGCGCTGCAGTCGCAGGCCAAGGTGCTGCCGGAGGAAGTGCAGCAGTACTACAAGGACCACGCGAAGGCCTACGGCACGCCCGAGGAGCGCAGCGCCAGCTACATCCTCGCCAAGGTCGCGCCCAACGCGTCGGCGGCCGACGTGGCCAAGGCCAAGGCGCTTGCCGAGAGCGAGCTGGCCGAGGTGCGCAGGAACCCGGCGGCGTTCCCCGACGTCGTCAGGAAGATCGCGCAGGACGGCGGCGCGCTGGAAGGCGGCGACCTCGACTTCATGCGCAAGGGCGCGCTGGGCGTGCCGGCGCTCGACGACGCGCTGTTCTCGATGAAGCAGGGCGACGTCAGCGACGTCATCCGCATCGACAGCGGCTTCCAGGTCGTCAAGCTCACCGGCATCCGCGGCGGCACCACCAAGCCGTTCGACGAGGTCAAGAGCCAGATCGAGGACCAGCTCAAGCTCGCCGCCGCGCAGAAGCTGTTCCAGGCCGACGCCGAGAAGTTCACCAACACGGTCTACGACCAGCCCGACAGCCTCGACCCGGCCGCCAAGCTGTTCAACCTGACCAAGCAGGCCGCCACGGTGCAACGCCAGCCGGCGCCCGGCGCCACGGGCCCGCTCGCGTCGACCAAGCTGCTGTCGGCGATCTTCGCCAGCGACTCGATCAAGTCCAAGCACAACACCGAGGCCGTCGAGGCCGCCACCAGCCAGCTCGTCTCGGCCCACGTCGTCGAGTACTCGCCGCAGCACACGCGCGCGCTGGCCGAGGTGCGCGACCAGGTCGTCGAGGCCCTACGCAAGAGCCTGGCCACCGCCGGCGCGAAGAAGGACGGCGAGGCCCGCGTGGCCGCCGCCAAGGCCGACGCCACGTTGGCCCTGCCGCTGACCAACACCGTCGGCCGCCTCGACCAGAGCGGCGCCGTGCCGCGCGCGGTGACCGAGGCCGCGCTGAAGGCCGACCTGTCCAAGGGCCCCGCCGTGGTCGGCGTCGCGCTGCCCGACGGCTACGCGGTGATCCGCGTGCTGAAGTCCACGCCCAAGCCGCAGGACGGCAACGACGCGCTGCAGGCGAAGACCCTGTTCACCAACGCCTTCGAGGAATCCGAGGCCGAGGCGGTCTACGACGCGCTGAAGGCGCGCTACAAGGTCAAGTACTACGACGACCGCATCGCCAAGATCGCGACGCAGCCCGCTTCGGCGGCCAACTGAGAAAATTTCAGGCTATAATCGCAGGCTCCGGTGGTGGCTATAGCTCAGTTGGTAGAGTCCCAGATTGTGATTCTGGTTGTCGTGGGTTCGAGTCCCATTAGCCACCCCACCCGATGACGAAGAAAAGCTCCCGGCGATCCGGGAGCTTTTTTTTCGCCCGTGCCCCACGCTACGCATGTCTCTTCGGGGACGCCAAGCGTCTCCTCTCGGTGATTGAATACCGTCTCCGCCGCCCCCACCGCGGCGACCTATCCCGATGGAGCATCCGATGACCGGCGACTACTCGACCAAGACGCGTGACCTGCTGGAGCGCCTGCGGGCGTTCTTCGATCAGCACATCTATCCCAACGAAGAGCGCTACCTGCGCGAGGTGGATGCCAACCGGCGCGCCGGCAATGCCTGGATCCCTTCGAAGGTGGTCGACGAGCTGAAGCCGATCGCGCGGCGCGAGGGGCTGTGGAACCTGTTCCTGCCGCATCCGTACGAGGGGCAGGGCGGCATCTCCAACCTCGACTACGCGCCGCTGTGCGAGCAGATGGGTCGCGTGATGTGGTCGGGCGAGGTGTTCAACTGTTCCGCGCCCGACACCGGCAACATGGAGACGCTGGAGCGCTACGCCACCGACGCGCAGAAGCAGCGCTGGCTGCGTCCGCTGCTGGCCGGCGAGATCCGTTCGGCCTTCCTGATGACCGAGCCCGCGGTGGCCTCGTCGGACGCCACCAACATCCAGTGCACGATCCGGCGCGAGGGCGACGAGGTCGTGATCGACGGGCGCAAGTGGTTCAGCTCGGGCGCGGGCAATCCGCGCTGCGCGGTCTTCATCGTGATGGGCAAGACCGATCCCGACGCGCCGCGCCACGCGCAGCAGTCGATGGTGCTGGTGCCGCGCGACGCGCCCGGCGTGACCGTGGTGCGTCCGCTCACCGTCTTCGGCTACGACGACGCGCCGCACGGCCACATGGAGGTGGTGCTGGACAGCGTGCGCGTGCCGGCGGCCGACATCCTGCTGGGCGAGGGCCGCGGCTTCGAGATCGCGCAGGGCCGGCTGGGTCCGGGCCGCATCCACCACTGCATGCGCTCGATCGGCGCGGCCGAGCGCGCGCTCGAGTCCATGATCGACCGGCTGACGGAGCGCGTCGCGTTCGGCAAGCCGCTGTCGGAGCAGTCGATCTGGCACGAGCGCATCGCCGAGTCGCGCTGCATGATCGACCAGGCGCGGCTGCTGACGCTCAACGCCGCGCACCGCATGGACACGGTGGGCAACAAGGAGGCGCGCTCCGAGATCGCGATGATCAAGGTGGTGGCGCCCAACATGTCGTGCAAGGTCGTCGACTGGGCGATCCAGGCGCACGGCGCCGCGGGCCTCAGCGCCGACTTCTGGCTGGCCGACGCCTACGCGCAGCAGCGCACAGTGCGCATCGTCGACGGGCCCGACGAGGTGCACCGCAACGCGATCGCGAAGATCGAGATCGCGAAGCGCGCGGCGCTGCGAGCGGCCCGCGCCGCGGGCTGATCGCAGCACCGCATCGCCCCCTGGCGCGGCGCTGCGAGCGGCCCGCGCCGCAGGTTGATCGCATCGCCCCTGGCGCGGCGTCGCGGATGGCCAGGACAACCGCCTGATCAGCGTCGCTCGTCAGGTTTTCCGCCTTCCGGACGCGCGTCGCGTCCCGGGCCGCCGCGCACGGGCTGCGCGCGCATCTGCGGCGCGGGTCGCACGTGTTCCACCTGCGGATCGCCGAAGCCGCCCGGCCGCGGCGTGGCCGCGGTCGGCGGCACGCCGTGGTTGTTGCCCATGCGCTGTTCGGGCACGCCGAAGGCGCGCTGCTGGTGATCCACCTGCGCGGGCGTCGGGCTGCCGTGCTGCGTGCTGTCGAAGCGGCGCTCGCTGGCCGTGGGCTGCCTGTTCCAGGGCGAGCTGCCGCCGTTGAAGCTCTCCTGGTGTGCCGGGCGCTGGGGCACCGGCGTGCGGTAGACGTCGCGCACCCGGCCCGACGGGATGTTGTTGACGGCCGTGTTGTAGCGGAACCGTCCGCCGTCCCAGCGGCCGCCCGCATAGCCGTTGCCGACGTAGCCGTAGCCGTAGTTGATGCCGCCGTAGTAGCCCACGCGCGGGCCCCAGTAGCCGCCGTGCCACCTGTAGCCACCGCCGAAGAACGCCCAGTAGCCGGGCGTCCACAGCAGGCCGACGCCGGGCGGCATCACCCAGGTGCCGGGCACCCAGATGTAGTCGTCGCTGGACGGATCCCAGGCCCAGTAGCCCGGCGTCCAGATGTAGCCGTCGCCCGGGATGGGCGGCTGCGCGTAGAGCGGCAGGGGTGGCGGACCGATGGTGACCGACAGGGAGACCTGCGACCACGCGGCCAGCGGCGCCATCAGGGCCAGGCCGAGCGCGAGCGCGTGACGCTTGAGGAGGATGTTCGACATCGGGAAGCCTTTGCACACGTGAAGAGCGGCGATGCTCGGCCGTGATGGAGCAATCGGCGGACCCGAGGGCCTTCAGGCCGGCGTCAGCGCAGCGCCTCGATGGGGTTGCCGTACAGCGGCTTGGTGCCGAACTGCGTGCTGATCGCGTAGGCGATGGCGCAGGCGAGCATCACGGGGACCGTCAGCTGGAACTCGTTGGTCATCTCCAGCACCATCGTGATGGCCATCAGCGGCGCGTGCGTGGCGGCGGTGAGCACCGCGGCCATGCCGATCACCACCAGCGAGCGCGGATCGCCCACCCAGGCCGTGGGCAGCCACAGCGCCGCCACCTGCGCCATCACGCCGCCGGCGGTGGCACCGACGAACAGCGACGGCGTGAACATGCCGCCGATGGCGCCGCTGCCGGAGCTCCATGACGTGGCCACCGCCTTGGTCAGCAGCACCAGCGCGAGCCATTGCCAGGGCTCGGTGCCCGCGAGCGCGCGCGACACCACGCTGTAGCCGTTGCCCCAGACCTCGGGCACGAAGGCCGAGAGGCCGCCCACCAGGAGCCCGCCGAGCGCCAGCCGCAACGCCGGCGAGTGGATGCGCGCGAACTCGATGCGGCTGCGCTCGATCAGCCGGAGGAAGCCCCAGCCGAGGCCGCCGAACACGAGGCCGGCCAGCAGGGTGAATCCGATGCTGGAGGGCAGCATCGCGATGGGCGCGGTCGCGTACAGCGGCCTCGGATCGACCATCACGTAGACCAGCGCGCTGGCCGTGCCGGAGGCGATGAGCACCGGGGCCACCGTGTGGCGGGCGAAGAAGCCCAGCGCCAGCTCCAGCACGAACACGACGCCCGCCACGGGCGCGTGATACGCGGCCGCGATACCCGCCGCGATGCCGCACACCATGATGGCGCTGCGCTGCTCGGGCGCGATGGGCACGAGGCGCGCCAGCCAGGCCGAGGCCCAGGCCGCCAGCTGCACCATCGGCCCTTCGCGGCCGATGGACGCGCCGGTGCCGATGGACAGCAGGGCCGAGACCGTGCGCAAGGCGTTGGCCCGGTCGTTGAGATCGACCCTGCCCTGCCGGGCGGCATCGATGTAGTCGAGGTAGTGGTCGCCCTGCCTGCCGCGAGCCACCCAGCCCGCGCCCAGTTGCAGCGCCAGCCCCGCGAGCAGGCCGCCGAGCGCGCAGACCACGGGACGCTGCCATTGGGGAATCGAGCGCGCGGCCTCGACGAGCCCGCCGGACTGGCGGGTGGCGAGCCACTCCACCTGAAGCGTCAGCCAACGGAATGCGAGCGTGGCCGCCGCGGCCGCCGCGCCCGCGCTGGCGGCCCACAGCCACAACCGGATCGTGGCGACGGTCGAGGCCAGCAACACGAAGTGCCGACGGCGCGGAGCGGCATCGCCCGGGGAGGTTTGTTCGGCGTCGTCGGCGGCGTGCATGGGGCCATTGTCGCCACGCTGCCGCGAGCGCGCCGCGACGAGCCGCCGCATTCAGGCCGAGTGCGCGGACTCCGCCCCCGGTTCGGCCGGCGTGCGCACGGCGTTTGCCAGCAGCACCGCGGCCGCGGCGCCGAGGGCCGACACGCCGAACGGGTTGTCGGCGATGGCGCCGGCCGCCTGCTGCAGCGCATCGGGGCTCACCTGCTCGACGAAGCGCGCCAGCTCGAACACCTGCTCGCGCGTGAAGTGGGCCAGCTCGTCGATGGGACGCGTGGCGCCGAGGACCGACATGCGGCCCAGCAGGCCGGCGAACGCGCCCGAGGCCACGGCCACCAGGGCCAGCGGGCCCAGCGGCTTCAGAAGCGTCGCCACGATGCGCGAGCGTTGCACGGCACCGGCGCCGGCGTACAGCCGCGACGCGAGGCGGGCGGCGCGCGAGCGCTCGCCGGGGACTCGGGTGTGGATGCCGAGCGCCATCGCCCGGCGGGTGACTTCGGCCTCCAGGGCCGTGTCGATGTCGTTGTTCATGGGTGTGGCTCCGCCTTGATTCTGCAGGGATGGAGTGACCCTGTGGACACGGGTTCCGCGTCGTTGCGTATGCCAATGTAAAAGGGCGCCGCGCGTCACGCCGACGTCATGGCCACTTCACGAAGCAGTCACATTTCGCATCGCGAGCCGATAGGCCAGCAGGCAGCTGAACGGCCACGAAACGAGCCATGCGAGCCAGTACCAGTGCGGCCATCCGGTGCTCCAGTTCGGGATCGTGGACACGATGCCCAGCAGCTCGCCGAGGATCAGGAACGCCACCACGTGCTTCGCCTTGGGCGGCGGCGAGAAGCGCGCGCAGAGCCAGGCGCACAGGATGGAGATGACGACGAACAGGGCCGTGCTGGCGAGCAGGGCCGTGTCGGAGGGAACGCGGCCCCGCGCGAAGTCGCCGGGGAACACGGCGGACAGCAGCGGATCGCTGCAAAGCACCAGGACGATGGACAGCACGTAGGTGCCGACGACGACCGCGATGGACTTCAGCATGCTCGCTCCCGCAACGGACGGATGACGAGCATCTTCGTCGAAACCGGCACGCCGGGGATCGGTCGTAACCCGTGTCCCTCAATGCGTCGCGATCGCGTCCTTCGCGTGCTGCGCCAGCCCGCCGGCGGGCGCCAGCTGCAGGTAGGTCTCGAACGCCTTGCGCGCCTCGTCGGCCTTGCCCTGGCGCTGCAGCGCGTCGCCGAGGTTCGCGTAGGCCACCGCGCGTGACGGATCGATCTTCAGCGCGGCCTCGAAGTACCTGACGGCGTTCGCGTCGTCGTTCGTCTTCCAGTACACGAAGCCGAGGTTGTTGGCCGCCAGCGCGAAATCGGGCTGCAGCTTCAGGGCCTGCGCGAACTGCTCGCGCGCCGTGGCGTAGTTCTTCTCCCTGAACATCTGCATGCCGCGGTCGTTGAGCTGGCGGGCCTGCTGCCGTTCGCTGACCGGGGCCGCGGCGGGCGCTGCGATCTTCTGGTCCTTGCCCTGCAGGTCCTTCACCACCACGCCGTCGGTGGCCGCGCTTGCCGCGACGACGGCCGTGGTACTGTCCAGCTTCGTGTTCAGCGCGATGGCGTCGCCCGGCAGCTGCGGCGTGGCGTCGCTGATGTACTCCTCGCTGGCGGCCAGCGTGAACACGAACTCGCCGCCCTCGGAGCCGGGCAGGCTGCCAAAAGCCGGCGTCTGGGCGGAGACCGAGGCCACGGCCGGCGCGATGTACGCCGCCAGCTCGGTGCCGGTGATGATGTTGTCGCCATTCAGGTCGGCCTTGCCCGACAGGCCCTGCAGCAGCGTCCACGTGAAGATGGAATGGCCGCCGGGGCCGCCGTCGGCCACCATCTGGTCGGCGCCGCCGGCCGTGAGCATCTGGCGGCCCACGCGGTGCGCGTTGTCGCGCAGGAAGTTGCCCGAGCGCGTGCTGGCGCCGCCGCCGCGCACCAGGCCCAGGCCGCTGTAGCACGCGTCCATCACGAAGATCACGTGGCGGGCCACCAGCGCCTCGGAGATGTTCTGCAGCTCCGTCATCGGGATCGCGTCGCCGGCGAGGTCGTCGGTGGCCGCGTCCACCGGGATGATGTAGCCGAGGTCGCGGCCCGAGCTGAGGTGGCGCGTGCCGCCGTGGCCGGCGAAGAACACGAACAGGTTGTCGGTCTTCTTCAGTCCCGACTTGGGCAACTGCTCGTTGAACGCGGCCATCACGTTGCTGCGCGTGGCCGACTGGTTCTCCAGCGAGATCACGTGCGCCGGCTTGAACCCGAGCCTGGTGGTGAGCAATGTCTTCACCGACTCGGCGTCGCGCACGGCGTGGCTCAGCTTGGGCCAGTGCGCATAGTCGTCGACGCCGATCACGACGGCCCACGAGTCGCCCTCGGTGGTGGTGTCGGAGACCGCCGCCATCGATGCGGCCGCCGCGGGCGTCGGCGCGGCGCCCGCGGCGTCCTGCGGCACGTCCACGAAGCCGCGCGTCTCGCCCGGCTTCTGCACCGTGAAGCCCTTGCCGTCCCAGCCAGCGAACTGGTAGCCCTCGGCCACCAGCCGGCTCATCACCAGCGGCAGCGCCTTGACCGTGCGTTCGTGGATGTCGTGGAACAGCACGATGCCGCGGCCGTTCTGGTCGATCTCGCGCATCACGCGGTCGGCGATGGAGTTCGGAATGGGGTCGGCCCAGTCCATGGAATCGACGTTCCACATCACCGAGGTCAGGTGCTGCTCGGCCAGGATCTGCTTGCCCTCGGCGTTGCGCGCGCCGTAGGGAAAGCGGAACAGCGGCGGGCGGTCGGGGTCGATCGCCTTGAGCAGCTTGTCGTTGCCCAGGATCTCCTCGCGCAGCGCGTCGCCGGTCTTCTTCGACAGCTGCGCGTGCGTCATGCTGTGGTTGCCCACGATGTAGCCCTCGGCCAGCAGCTGGCGGCTGATCTCGGCGTTCTTGCCCAGGTGCGCGGCGCCGTCGGGCCCGACGGTGCCCAGGTTGTTGCCCACCTCGAAGAAGGTGCCCGGCGCGCCGTACTGCTTGAGGATGGCGGTGATCTCGGCGGTGTAGACCGGATGCGGGCCGTCGTCGAAGGTCAGCGCGACGACCTTGGGCGGCAGGCCGGTGCCGAAGATCTCGGGGCCGGTCTCGGGCTTGCCCGCGGCCGGCGGCTTCGAGGCCGGCGTGGACGGCGGCGCCGGCGCGGCGACGGCCACCGGCAACACGACGCCGTGCGCCTTCAGGATGGCGTCGCGCGTGTACAGCGTGGCCAGGTGCTTCACGTAGTCGTCCCAGCGCTCGCGCTTCTGCACGATGGCGCGCTGCTCGAAGCGCGAGAAGATCGCGCGGATCTCCTCGTCGTAGTTCTTCTGGATCTCGTCGAGCGCGTCGATGTCGTCGCCGATGCGCTTGTGCAGCCGGATCGCACCGAGGGTCTGGTTGCGCGCGACGTCGGCCTGCAGGCTGGGCAGCAGGTCGCGGAACGCGAGGCGGTCGGCGTCGAACAGGGAGGGGTCGCTCTCGATGAAGTCCAGCACCGGCGCGAGGGCGGTGGTCGGATCGTCGGCGGACGCAGTCAGCGCCTGGAACTGCGACTCGATCTTGTCCACATGCGCGCGGTTGTCGTGGAAGATCGCCTGGCCCACCTCGTCGGCGGCCGCGCGCTGCAGGTCGGTCTGCTTCTTCTCGTCGGCGAACAGCACGATGATCTGGCGGTGCGCGGCCAGCACTTCCTTCAGCTCGGCCACCACCTCGCTGGCGGCCGGCGCGGGCGTGTTGGCGGCGGTGCCCGGCGCGACGGCAGGCCCTGCCTTCTTGCCGCAGCCGGCCAAGCTCAGGCTGGCGACGAGCGCGACGATGGAGACGAGGGCGAAATGAGGGTGGCGCATCGGCGAGGAGGGCGCGTGCCGGCGAGGACGCGGCGCCCGGGGTGGATCCGGCGCCGATGATACGTGCCCGCCGGTGGTAGGCTGCGGCACTTCGCTGCAGGAGACCGCGCCATGCCCGTCCGCCGACACCCCGTCCTCGCCCGGAGCGCGCCATGAGCGGCGAGACCGTCCTCGTCACCGGCGGCTCCGGCTTCATCGCGATGCACTGCATCCTCAAGCTGCTGGCCGCGGGCCACCCCGTGCGCGCCAGCGTGCGCTCGGTCGCGCGCGAACCCGAGGTGCGCGCCACGTTGAAGGCGGCCGGGGCCGACGCGGGCGACCGGCTCACGTTCGTCGTGGCCGACCTCACCGCCGACGCAGGCTGGGCCGAGGCCGCGGCCGGCTGCGACTACGTGCTGCACGTGGCCTCGCCGTTCCCGCTCGAGGTGCCCAAGCACGAGGACGAGCTGATCGTGCCGGCGCGCGAGGGCGCGCTGCGCGTGCTGCGCGCCGCGCGCGCAGCGGGCGTGAGGCGCGTGGTGCTGACCTCGTCGTTCGCGGCGGTGGGCTACGGCCACCCGCAGATGGATCGCCCGTTCACCGAACACGACTGGTCGAAGCCGGACGGCGAGGGCATCACGGCCTACGCCAAGTCCAAGACGCTGGCCGAGCGGGCCGCCTGGGATTTCATGGCCCGCGAGGGCGGCGACCTGGAGCTGGCCGTCGTCAACCCGGTGGGCGTGTTCGGCCCGGTGCTGGGTGCCGACTTCTCCACCTCCATCGAGATCGTCAGGCGAATGCTGGACGGCGCGCTGCCCGCGGTGCCGCGCCTCACCTTCGGCGTTGTGGACGTGCGCGACGTGGCCGATCTGCACCTGCTGGCGATGACGCATCCAGAGGCCGCCGGCGAGCGCTTCCTGGCGGTGTCCGGCGACTTCGCGTCGCTGCGCGAGATCGGCCTGATCCTGAAGCGGCGGATGGGCGTGGCGGCGCGCCGCGCGCCCACGCGCGAGCTGCCCGACTGGCTGGTGCGCATCGTGGCGCTGTTCGACAAGTCGGTGGGCCAGGTCGTGCCCGAACTCGGCAAGCGCAAGAACGCCACCAGCGACAAGGCGCGCCGCGTCCTGGGCTGGACGCCGCGCTCCATCGAGGACGCGGTGGTCGCCACCGCCGAGAGCCTGCAGCGGCTCGGACTGCTGAAGCACTAGTCCGGCAAGGTCCTGGAGGACCTGCGTCAGGCGTGCGCCTCGCCGCGGACCCGCATGCGGCGCTGCAGCCGCAGCGAGGCCGCGAACACGCCCATGCCGCCGAAGGCCAGCAGCACGCCCACCCAGCCGGTGGACGTCCACCCCAGGCCGCCCGCGATCGCCGTGCCGCCCAGCCAGGCGCCGAGCGCGTTGGCCGTGTTGAACGCCGAGTGGTTCAGCGCCGCGGCCAGCGTCTGCGCATCGCCGGCGGTGTCCATCAGCCGGATCTGCAGGGCCGGCGCGATCGCGCAGATGGTGCCGAGCAGGAACACGTTCAGGCAGATCGCCGCGGTGTAGGG
>JABCYW010000118.1 GCA_013289985.1 Betaproteobacteria bacterium
TGATCGGCGTGGTGTTGCTCGTCGGCCTGTTGAACTACGTTCCGGCGCTGGCGCTCGGCCCCGTGATCGAGCACCTCGTGCTCTGGAAGTGAGCTCAAACATGACTCGCACTACCTTTACATTGTTCGATCCCAAGCTGGTCAAGCCGGCGATCCGGGACTCGTTCGTCAAGCTGGACCCACGCGTCCAGTGGCGCAACCCGGTGATGTTCGTCGTCTACATCGGCAGCATCATCACCAGCGTGCTCTTCGTCCAGGCCCTCGCGGGCAAGGGCGAGGCGTCCGCCGGCTTCATCCTGGCGATCTCCCTGTGGCTGTGGTTCACGGTGCTGTTCGCCAACTTCGCCGAGGCGCTGGCCGAAGGCCGCAGCAAGGCCCAGGCGGCCTCGCTGCGCAGCCTGAAGAAGGAGACCTGGGCCAAGAAGCTGGAGCAACCGGCCTCCACCGCCAAGTGGCTGCCGATCGAGTCGCAGAACCTGCGCAAGGGCGACACCATCTACGTGATCGCCGGCGACGTGGTGCCTGCCGACGGCGAGGTCATCGAAGGCGTCGCATCCGTCGACGAGAGCGCGATCACGGGCGAATCCGCGCCGGTGATCCGCGAGTCGGGCGGCGACTTCTCGGCCGTCACCGGCGGCACGCGCGTGCTGTCCGACTGGATCGTGGTGCGCGTCACCACGAACCCGGGCGAGACCTTCGTCGACCGCATGATCGCGATGGTGGAGAGCGCCAAGCGCCAGAAGACGCCCAACGAGATCGCGCTGACGATCCTGCTGGTCGCGCTCACCATCGTGTTCCTGGGCGTCACGGTCACGCTGCTGCCGTTCTCGCTGTTCAGCGTGGATGCGGCCAAGGCCGGCGCGCCGGTCACGGTCACCGTGCTGATCGCGTTGCTGGTGTGCCTGATCCCCACCACCATCGCGGGCCTGCTGTCGGCCATCGGCGTGGCGGGGATGAGCCGCATGATGCAGGCCAACGTCATCGCGACGTCGGGCCGCGCCGTGGAGGCCGCGGGCGACGTCGACGTGCTGCTGATGGACAAGACCGGCACGATCACGCTGGGCAATCGCCAGGCGTCGGCCTTCCTGGCGGCGTCGGGCGTCAAGGAGGCCGACCTCGCGGACATCGCACAGCTCGCGTCGCTGGCCGACGAGACGCCGGAGGGGCGCAGCATCGTCGTGCTGGCCAAGCAGAAGTTCAACCTGCGCGAGCGCGACATCCAGTCGCTCGGCGCGCGCTTCGTGCACTTCTCGGCCCAGACCCGCATGAGCGGCGTCGACCTTCCGGCCGTCGGCGAGGCCGCGCCGCGCCAGGTCCGCAAGGGCGCCGCGTCCGCGATCCGCAAGCACGTCGAGTCGCTGGGCGGTACGTTCCCGGCCGATCTCGTCGCGACGATCGACAACGTCTCGCGCCGCGGCAGCACGCCGCTGGTCGTGTGCGACAACACGCGCGTCATGGGCGTGATCGAGTTGAAGGACATCATCAAGGGCGGCATCAAGGAACGCTTCGCCGAGCTGCGCCGCATGGGCATCAAGACGGTGATGGTGACCGGCGACAACAAGCTCACGGCCGCTGCCATCGCCGCGGAGGCCGGCGTCGACGACTTCCTCGCCGAGGCGACGCCGGAGCAGAAGCTGACGCTGATCCGCGACTACCAGGCGCAGGGCCGGCTGGTGGCGATGACCGGCGACGGCACCAACGACGCGCCGGCGCTCGCGCAGGCCGACGTCGCGGTGGCGATGAACTCGGGCACGCAGGCGGCGAAGGAGGCCGGCAACATGGTCGACCTCGACTCGAACCCGACCAAGCTGATCGAGGTGGTGGAGACCGGCAAGCAGATGCTGATGACGCGCGGATCGCTGACGACGTTCTCCATCGCCAACGACGTGGCCAAGTATTTCGCCATCATCCCCGCGGCGTTCGTCACGACCTACCCGCAGCTGGCCGCGCTCAACGTGATGCGCCTCGCCAGCCCGTCGTCGGCGGTGCTGTCGGCCGTGATCTTCAACGCGCTGGTCATCATCTTCCTGATCCCGCTGGCGCTCAAGGGCGTCAAGTACCGCGCGGTCGGAGCGGCGCTGCTGCTGCGCCGGAACCTCGCCATCTACGGCCTGGGCGGCGTGATCGTGCCGTTCGTCGGCATCAAGCTCATCGACATGGTGCTCAGCCTCGTCGGCTTCGTCTGAACCGGAGTTTCCCCATGACCATGAAAACATTGATTCGTCCCGCCGTCAGCCTGTTCGCCGTGCTGACCGTCGCGACCGGCGTCGTCTACCCGCTCGCGGTGACCGGCGTGGCCAGGGCGGCCTTCCCGCAGCAGGCGGCGGGCAGCCTGATCGTCCAGGGCGGCAAGACGGTGGGCTCGTCCCTGATCGGCCAGAACTTCAGCGACCCGAAGTATTTCTGGGGCCGTCCGTCGGCCACGACGCCGATGGCCTACAACGGCCAGGGCTCCGGCGGCTCGAACCTGGGGCCGCTGAATCCCGCGCTCACCGATGCGATCAAGGGTCGCGTCGACGCGCTGCGCGCCGCCGACCCCGGCAACAGGGCGGCCGTGCCGGTCGACCTGGTGACGACGTCCGCGAGCGGCCTCGATCCCGAGATCAGCGTCGCCGCGGCGCTGTACCAGGCGCCTCGCATCGCGCGCCTGCGTGGCCTTTCGACCAGCACCGTCGAAGACATCGTCACCAAGCACACGCAGGGCCGCCTCTTCGGACTGCTCGGCGAGCCGCGCGTGAACGTCCTCGACATGAACCTCGAGCTGCGGCACGCCAACGCGTCCTGAGCTCGGCCATCGCAATCCCAACCAAAGACATGAACTCGTATCGCATCCTCACCGGCACCTCCGTGCTGGCCTTCTCCGCCCTCGTCGCCTCACCGCAGGCCCGGGCGGCCGACGCCCCCGCGCCGTTCGTGACCGCCACCAGCAACATCAACATCGTCAGCGACTACCGCTTCCGCGGCATCGACCAGACCTGGGGCAGGCCGGCCGTGCAGGGCGGTGCCGACCTGGCGTTCGCCAACGGCCTCTACGCCGGCGTCTGGGCCTCCAACGTCTCGGGCAACTCGTACCCGGGCGGCAGCCTGGAGATGGACTACTACGCCGGCTACAACGGCAAGTTCAACGACGACTTCGGCTACACGGTGGGCGGCTACGGCTACGACTACCCGGGCGCCGGCTTCGACAAGTCGGCCTGCCCGTCGGCCGCCTACCCGGCGCCCTGTGCGGCGCTGCCGTCGCAGAGCCTGAACACGTTCGAGCTGAACGCCGGCGTGTCCTGGAAGTGGATCAGCTACAAGCTGTCGGTGTCCACCGGTGACTACTTCGGCGCCAACGCGTCCACCGGCTACTCCGGCCACACCAGCGGCACGCTGTACCACGACGTGACGGTCACCTGGCCGATCGCCGACGACATCAGCCTCGTCGGCCACGTCGGGCATACCGACGTCAAGGCGACGTACGCCGGCATCAACCCGGACTACACCGACTACCGCGTGACGCTCAGCAAGACCTTCACGGGCGGCTGGAGCGTGTCCGCCGCCGGCGCCGGCGCGAACAACAACCGCTTCTACCGTCCGCCCGTCGGCGGGCTGTCGTACGCCAACGGCGGCACGCGCGACGTGAACAAGCCGGTTCTGATCCTGCAGGCCGGACGAACGTTCTGATGCGCCGGCCAGGTCTGCTACCGTCCGGAATATCGTGAATGGACGCACTTCGATGACGGACAGCCGACCTGACCCCGACCGTCTTCTCGCCAAGATCAAGGACGAGGAGATCCAGGCAAGCCGGGGAAAGCTCAAGCTCTTCTTCGGCGCCTCCGCGGGCGTCGGCAAGACGTTCGCGATGCTCTCGTCCGCGCGCGTCCAGCAGCAGCAGGGCGTCGACGTGATCATCGGCGTCATCGAGACGCACGGCCGCGCGGAGACGGAGGCGCTCGTCGCCGGCCTGCCGCGTCTCGAGCTCAAGGAGGTCCGATACCGCGACCGCGTCCTGCGCGAGTTCGATCTCGACGGCGTGCTGGAGCGCAAGCCGCAGCTGGTGCTGGTCGACGAGCTCGCACACTCGAACGTGCCCGGCTCGCGGCACGCGAAGCGCTGGCAGGACGTCGAGGAGCTGCTGGACGCCGGCATCGACGTCTGGTCGGCGATGAACGTCCAGCACCTGGAGAGCCTGAACGACATCGTCTCTGGCATCACCGGCATCCGCGTCTGGGAGACGGTGCCTGATCGCGTGTTCGACGCCACCGACGAAGTCGTCATCGTCGACCTGCCGCCCGACGACCTGTTGCTGCGCCTGAAGGAGGGCAAGGTCTACCTGCCGCAGCAGGCCGAGCGCGCCGTGCGCAACTTCTTCCGCAAGGGCAACCTGATCGCGCTGCGGGAGCTGGCCTTGCGGCGCACGGCCGATCGTGTCGACAGCGAGATGCTGCAGTACCGCCGCAACCTGCAGGCGGCGCCGGTCTGGCAGACGCGCGAGTCGATCCTGCTGTGCGTCGGGCCCGACGAGCGCTCCGAGAAGCTTCTGCGCAGCACGGCGCGGCTGGCGGCGCAGCTGGGCGTTCCCTGGCACTGCATCTACGTGGAGACGCCGTCGTTGCAACGGCTTCCGGACGCCACCCGGCAGCGGACCCTGCAACTCCTCAAGTCGGCCGAGGACAACGGCGCGATCACCGCCGTGCTCAGCGGCAACGAAGTCGCCGCGACGATCGTCCGCTACGCGCACGAGCACAACCTGCCGCGCGTGGTGCTCGGGCGCGATTCGAGTCGCCTGCGCAGCCCCTGGAAGCCGCGCCTCGCGGACGCCGTTGGCGCGCTGGCCGACGATCTCGACCTGTTGCAGGTGGCCTTGCCCAGGCGCGATGCGGGGTCGTCCGGCGGTAGCGAACGAAAGACCAGCGTCCACGAGAAGGATCCGATCGCCTGGGCCAGCTACGTGTGGAGCGTGGTGATCTGCTGCGCGGTGACGCTGGCCGTCGCGCCGCTGACCCCGACGATAGCCGGCGCGAACATCGTGATGGTCTTCCTGCTGGCCGTGGTGGGCGTCGCCATCCGGTTCGGCCGCGGGCCGGCGGTGCTGGCCTCGCTGCTCACCGTGGGCATGTTCGACTTCTTCTATGTGCCGCCGCGCTTCAGCTTCAGCGTGTCCGACGCGCAGTACCTGCTGACGTTCGGCGTCATGCTCGCCGTGGCGCTGGTGATCGGTCAATTGACGGCCGGCCTCAAGTTCCAGGCGCGCGTCGCCCGGTCGCGCGAGGAACGCGTGCGGGCGATGTATGCGATGTCGCGCGACCTGTCGGGCGCGTTGATGCCCGAGCAGATCGCCGAGATCGGCGCGCGCTTCATGAAGTCGGAATTCGGTGCGCCGGCGGCGCTCATGATTCCCGACCTCGAAGATCGCCTGCATGGCGCCGTGCATTCGCAAGGGCAGCCCGATTCGATGGATGTGGGCGTGGCGCAGTGGGCGTTCGACCACGACGAGCCGGCCGGCTACGGCACCAACACGCTGGCGGCGGCGCCGGTGCTGTATGTCCCGTTGAAGGCGCCGATGCGCATGCGCGGCGTGCTGGCCGTCGGCACCGCCAATCCCGGACGCCTGGCCGGCCCCGAACAGCGGCGCCTGCTGGATACCTGCGCGTCGCTGCTCGCCATCTCGCTGGAACGGGTGCACTACGTGGACATCGCGCAGACCGTCACCGTGCAGATGGAGTCGGAACGGCTGCGCAATTCGCTTCTGGCCGCGATTTCGCACGACCTGCGGACGCCGCTGTCCGCCCTGGTCGGCATGGCGGAGTCGTTGACGATGATGAAGCTGCCGCCGGACTCCGGCGAAGTCGAGACGGCGCTGCGCATCCGGGACGCCGCCTTGCGGATGAACTCGCTCGTGAGCAACCTGCTCGACATGGCCAGGCTGCAGGCCGGGCCGGTGCAGCTGAACCGGCAGTGGCAGCCGCTCGAGGAGGTGGTCGGCACCGCGCTCAAGGCCATGGGCAGCGTCCTCGAAGGCCGGCCGGTGAAGGTCGCGCTGTCGGACGACTTGCCGATGGTGGACATCGACGCCGTCCTGTTCGAGCGCGTGCTCTGCAACCTGCTCGAGAACGCCGCGAAGTACACGGCACCGGGCAGTCCGGTCGACATCCGCGCGCAGCCCGCCGGCGACCAGGTGGTGATCACCGTGGAAGACACCGGGCCCGGCCTGCCCAAGGGCAAGGAGTCGGCGATCTTCGACATGTTCGAGCGCGGCCGCAAGGAGAGCTCGACGCCGGGCGTCGGCCTGGGCCTGGCCATCTGCCGCGCGATCGTGGAGGCGCATGGCGGCAAGATCCGCGGCGAGACGAAGCCATCGGGCGGCGCGCGATTCATCATCGAGTTGCCGCGTGGCGAGCCGCCCAGCCTGGAAGGCCTGGAACGGCTCGACGACTTCGAAGTGGGTGCGGATGGCTCGCATGGGTGAAACGGTGCAGCGCATCCTGATCGTCGAGGACGAGTCCGAGATCCGTCGATTCGTGCGGATGTCCCTCGCCGCCGAGGGCTTCGAAGTGATCGAGGCCGACAGCGTCCAGCGCGGCCTGATCGAGGCCGGCACGCGACGGCCGGATCTTGTCGTGCTCGATCTCGGATTGCCCGACGGCGACGGCGTCGAACTGATCCGGGACCTCCGCGCCTGGTCGGACATGCCCGTCCTCGTGCTGTCCGCGCGAACGACCGAGTCCGACAAGATCGGTGCGCTGGACGCGGGCGCCGACGACTATCTCGTCAAGCCGTTCAGTGCGGGTGAACTGCTCGCCCGCGTTCGAGCGCAGCTTCGCCGGCGGACGCGCGCCGTCGCCGACGGCAGCACGTCGGTAGAGTTCGGCGACGTCAAGATCGATCTGCTGCATCGGTCGGTGGAGAAGGCCGGCCAGCCGGTTCACCTGACCCCGATCCAGTACCGCCTCCTGGTGCATCTGGCCGGCTACCCCAACTGCGTCCGGACGCACCGGCAGTTGCTGCATGCGGTCTGGGGATCGAGCCATGGAGAAGACACGCCATACCTGCGCGTCTACATGGGGCAGCTGCGGAAGAAGGTGGAGACGGATCCGTCGCAGCCCCGGCACCTGCTGACGGAGGCGGGCGTGGGGTACCGCTTCGTGCCCTGACCCACCGGGGCGGCGGTCGCCGGTCAGCCTTGCAGCTTCGAGATGCCTAGCCGCAACGCTTCTGCGACCGCGAGCGGATCGGTACCCAGGTCCATCTCGGAGCGGAAGCGCGGGTTCGAGAACAACTCGGCAACCAGCGCGAGCAGCCTGAGGTGGTCGTCGCGGTCTCCCTGCTCGGGTACCAGGATCGCGAGCATCAGCGAGACGGGATCGTGGTCGGGCGCCTTGAACTCGATCGGGCGCCTGGCTCGCACCAGGAAGGTCAACGGGCGGGCTATGCCGGGGATCCGCGCGTGCGGCACGGCGAATCCGCCGCCCAGCGCCGTCGAGCCGGCTTGCTCCCGGCGCGACAGCGCCCGGTAGATCGGCGCCGGCTCCAGGCCATGATGTTCGCCGATGGCGCCGGCGATGAACTCGAGCGCGTGATTCGAATCGCGGAGGACGACGTCGAGGTGGATTTCTTCGGGTTGCAACCAGACGGCAACGCGCTTCATTTCCGTTTTCATCGTTCGCCCTTGTTTCGCCCGTCGTACTGTCTCGCCATTTGACCGAATTCGACATAAAGAAGGCGCAAAGTTTGATGGCCGCGCCCACAAGAATCCATCAATGTCCGTGGGACGGCGCACTCATCGAAGGTCGTCAGCCGCGATTCCATTCCCGACCAGAATCGTTCGAAGTCGCCCGGCAGCAGCGCTGATTTCGTACGGTAACCCCGGGGCAATCCACAATCGCGTTTCCTGGCCGAGAGCCCTATCTTCGTGCGACACACTTCCTGGAGGTGGCAGATGGACTTGCCTGGGTTTACCGATCAATGGCAGACGGAGCGGCAGCAACTCTTCAAGTCCGTCCCTCCCGAGGGGCGGAAAGTCCGTTATCTGGAGGCCGTCCGCAGCGCCACCCACAACGCCCGGATGCACGGCATTTGCGCCCGCGCGGCCGCATCTATTTCGTGCAATCGAATTTCGGCGAGATCGAGGCCATGATGCGCCTCGCGCGGGCGGCTGGCCCGCAGGTCTCGGAACTGGCCCGCGAATCGGTCGACGACACCCGACGCCAGGAGTTCTTCGTCTACCAGATGACCCTGGCCTGACGCGTGCCATGGACAGCAGGCTACTGGCCATCAAGTCGCGCCGCGATGTCCCCCGCTCGGAACTGGATCTGCAGGTCCGGCGCGTGGTCGTCGTCCTGTGCGGCTCGCGTGGCGGCTCCAGCCTCTTCAAGGAAGCCCTGGCGTTGCATCCCCGCATCGCATCGCTGGACGGGGAACTGGACCCGCTGCTGGCCTTGTCCGGCAACGGCTTCAACCAGAATTCCGACAGCGACTACATCGAATCGGTGGCGAACACCTCCGAGCTGGCCAGCAGCATCCTGGATGAGATCTCGTTTGCTTCGGCGCAGATCCTCGACGCCGCCCAGCTGCTGAGGAAGTGGAAGAACCGGCTCGTGCTGCAGTTCCCCGCGCATTTCCTGGATGCGGGTGCCTACCGTCGCCTCGAACAATCGCTGGAGGCCGCGCTTGGCTCGATCGAGCGTGGAGATCGCCGCAGCGAGGCCGAGTTGCAGCGCCTGATCCTCTCCTCCGTATTCGGCGACGAGCCATGGCGGATCAACTACTACGACGGCAACGCCGCGCCGGGCGCGAGCCGTCATTTTGACGAGCCCCTGAAGGTCGAGGAGCCGCCGTTCGTGGCGCCGACGCTCAGGCGCCGACCCTTCGCCTTGTCCGATGTGGCCGACTCGGTCCTGCTCTTCAAATCTCCCTCCGATGCCTATCGCATCGGCATGTACGAGCGCCTGTTCCCCGGCGCCGAGGTGACCTACATCCACCTGACACGGGGCTTCGCACAGTCCGTCAACGGCTTGATGGATGGTTGGCTCTATCCGCTGGGCTTCTTCTCGCACGATCTCAGCAAGATCGGTTGCGAACTCGCCATCCAGGGCTATTCCGACCGCGTTTCGTTTGGCCGAAAGTGGTGGAAGTTCGACCTGCCGCGCAATTGGAGAAGCTTCACCCGGGCGAAGCTGGAGGAGGTCTGCCTGAACCAGTGGTACTCCATCCACGAGGCGATCCTGCAGCGCGGCGTCTGCACCCTGCGTGTGTCCTTCGAGGACTTCGTCGCCAGCCCCGCCTCGGTGCTGCGGCGGGTCACGGACCACCTGGGGCTGCCCGTCGTGGCGCTCCCAGGCGCGCTGCCCATCAAGATGGCAACCGACCCGCCGCACCCCAAGCGCTGGCAGAAAAGAGGCCCGATGCTCATGGACCTGAGCCGGCGGCCCGAGGTGCGCGACATGATGGGCTTGCTCGGCTACCCCATGGACTCGCGCGCATGGTTGTGAACGCAAGACTTCTGCTGCCCTACCTGATGGGCCAGCGCCGCGACGGCCTGCGCCGCGTGCTCGACGTCGACCCCCATCCCTGGGAAGTGCTGACGCTGGACCCCCAGCCCGAAGAGCGGATCGACGACCCCATCGCGAAGCTGCGCAACCTGGGCAGCCTCTACGCCTTGCTGGCCGCGCGCGTCGCGGCACTGGCCCGCGGCGGCTGCAGGCCGGTCAGCGTCGCCGGCGACTGCGTGTCCAGCCTGGGCATGCTGGCCGGGCTGCAACAAGCCGGCCAGGCGCCCGATCGCGTGCTGTGGCTCGACGCCCATGGCGACTTCCACACCTGGTCGAGTACGCAGACCCAGTACATCGGCGGCATGCCTCTGGCGATGTTCGTCGGCCGGGTCGACCGCGGGCCCGACCCGCGCAGCCAGGCGGCGCTCGCCTGCCTGTCCACCATCGGCGTGCAGGCCTACCCGCAACGGCAGATCGTTCTCGCCGATGCGCGCGACCTTGACCCCGGCGAGCGCGAAGCCTTGCTGAGCTCGCAGATCCTGCGCTGCGGGCTGGACGAAGTGGCGCGGCAGCTGCGGCCGCATGAACGCATCTACCTGCATTGGGACACCGACGTCATCGACGATCCGTCCCGCATGCCCGCGCTCAAGTACCACGTCCGGCGCGGCCCCGACGCAGCGGACGTGGCGGAGCTTTTTCGGACCCTGCGCTCCTTCGACGTCGTCGCGGTGTCCGTTTCCGCCTGGCATGCCGAACAGGATGGCGACAACCAGACAGCCCGGGCCTGCCTGGGGATCCTGAATGCGCTGCTCGGCGCCTGACGCTACGTCTTGTTCTTCTCCACCAGGCGTCGGACCAATGGGACGATCTCGCGGAATGCGTTCTCCTTCTCGATGACGGCACGCACGCCCAATGCGCGCGCGCTTTCACAGAGTTCGTCGGTGATCATTCCCGTGCTGATGGCGATTGGCATGCCTGGATTCAACGAGGCCGCCTCGCGGGCGACGTCGAGCCCCGAACGGCCGGGCATGTTGTAGTCGGTGATGAAGACATCCACGGCCCCGGGTGCGTCCCGGATGGACGCCAGCGCGGCAGAGGCATCGAGGAAGCCGCTGCAACGATATCCGGCTCTCTCGATGATTCGAACCATGACCAGCATGACCGTCTCGTCGTCGTCGAGATAGATGACATGCTCGCCATGCGCCTGCGCCAGCGCCGCCTGCTCATGATCCGCCGGCAAGGCCAGGGGCTCGGAAGTGGCCGGCAGGATGACGTGGAAGGTGCTGCCCCCGCCAACCGAGGTGTCCACGGTGATGCTGCCGTGGTGAGCCGCGACGATCCCGTGCACCACGGACAATCCCAGGCCGGTTCCCTGACCCGTTGACTTGGTGGTGAAGAACGGCTCGAAAACCCGTTCGAGCGTTCGGGTGTCCATGCCGGAGCCGGTGTCCTTCACCCAGAGATGCGCGTAGGCCCCCGCATCCAGGCCGCGCGCGTGGGCGTCCACGGCATCGATGTCGGCCGCATCGAGACCGATGACGACCTGGCCGGCCTTGTCGTTCAGCGCATGCCAGGCGTTCGTGCACAGGTTCATCAGCACCTGCTGGAGCTGAGTCGCGTCGGCGTGGACGTAGAACGGCGTCTCGGCAAGGTCTTGCCGAAGCTCGACGCCCGCGGGCAGCGTCGCGCGAAGGAGGCGAAACGTCTCCTCCACGATGGGCTTCAGCGCGATGTTCTCCAGTTGTTGCGGCCGACGCCGGCTGAAGGTCAGTATCTGCCGCACCAGGTCGCGTGCGCGCAGGCTGGCTTGCTGGATCTCCCTGAGAGCGCCTTGCACCGGATGGCCGGGCTCGAGATCGACCAGCGCGATCTCGATGTTGCCCAGGATCGCGCCGAGAATATTGTTGAAGTCGTGCGCGATTCCGCCGGCCAGCGTGCCGAGCGACTCCATCTTCTGGGCCTGATGGAGCTGCGCCTCGAAGCGGCTCAGCTCGGCCTCCGCCTGGCGGTGAGCGGCACGCTGCGCGACCTGGGCCAACTCGCGTTCGAGTGCCGGCCCGAGTCGCTGCATGTTCTCCTTCATCACATAGTCGTTGGCTCCCGCCCGCATCGCGGCGACGGCCATCTCCTCCCCGATCGTGCCCGAGACGAAGATGAATGGGACGTCCATGCCCGTGGTGCGGAACTCGGCCAGCGCTTCCAGGCCGCTGAAGCCGGGCATGCTGAAGTCGGAGATCATGGCGTCCCACGGGCCTTCCTGCAGCGCTTGCCGCAGCGACTGCAGATCCTGCACTCGCCGTCCTTCCGGCGCGAAGCCCGCTTTGCGGAGCTGCCGCATGGCAAGGCGATAGTCGTTCTCGGAGTCTTCGATCGCGAGAATCTTGATCGGGCGTCCGGTCATGATGGTCATTGCGGGGGCGGAACCTGATTGAGCGCCAGCCAATAGATGCCGAGGATCTTGACGGCCTCCAGGAACTCGGCGAAGTCGACCGGCTTGCGGACGTAGCTATTGGCACCCAGCGAGTACCCGGCGATGACGTCCTGCTCCTCCTTGGACGATGTCAATATGACGGTGGGCAGGAGTGCCGTCCTCGAATCGGCGCGCATGGCCTTGAGAACCCCCAATCCATCCAGCTTGGGCAACTTCAGGTCGAGTATGACCAGCGTTGGCGGCGCAGTGCCCCTGCCTTCGTATGCGCCGCGCGAGAAGAGGAAGTCGAGCGCCTCGACGCCGTCGCGGACCACGGCGACGGGGTTCATCAGGTGGCTGCGCTTGAAGGCGCGCAGCGTCAACGCGACGTCATCGTCGTTGTCCTCAACCAGCAGGATGGTCTTGCTCTCTTCGTTCATCGCTTTTCTCCGTGGGGCGAAAATAGAAAGTCGCCCCCTGGCCGAGGGATGCATGAGCTCCCAGCGACCATCCGTGGCGATGCATCACGCGCTGCACCGTGGCCAGGCCGACCCCGGTGCCCGGGAAATCGTGCTCGTGATGAAGGCGTTGAAACGCACCGAAGAGACGAGAGGCATAGGCCATGTCGAATCCGGCGCCGTTGTCGGAGATGAAACAGATCGTCTCCCCGTCCTCGACTCGCGTGCCGACCCGGATGACAGCCTCCTGGACCTTGCTGGTGAACTTCCACGCGTTGGCGAGCAGGTTCTGGAGGGCGATCGCGGTCAGCTCGCGGTCGCCTCGAACGAGGATGCCTTTCTCGACTTCCCATCTGACGTGGCGCTCGGGCTCGGCCCTGGCCAATGTCGAAAATATTTCTTCCGCCATCGCGCTCAGGTCGACGTCCTGGATCCGCAGTTCGGCCCTGGTGACCCGCGCCAGGCTAAGCAGCTCGTCGATCAGGCGGCCCATCCTCTGGCTCGCGGCGCGAATGCGTTGAAGGCTGTCGCGGGCGTCGTCGTCGAGCCGGTCTCCATAGTCCTCCAACAGCGCAAGGGAGAAGCCGTCCATGCTCCGCAAGGGGCTGCGCAGGTCGTGGGACACGGAATAGCTGAAGGATTCGAGCTCCTTGTTCAGCACAAGGAGGTCTCGATTGCTGGCCTGGAGTCGACTGAAGGAATCCCGCAATGCGCGGGTCATCGCATCGAAGTGGCGAGCCATGTCCCCCAGTTCGTCGGAACTGCCCACGTCCAGTTCGAACGACCAGTTGCCGGCGGCGACCTCGCGGGTCGCCAGCTCCAGGCGCGCGATGGGTCCGAGCACGTCGCGCCGGAACAACCAGGCTGTGGCAGAGGTCAGGACCGCCATCACCGCCAGCCCCAGCCCCGTGACCAGGACGACGCGATGTTGCGCTTCGTCGATGCGCATCCCCGCATCGTGGATGAGTTGCTCGGCCTGCACGAGGCTGTTCTGCTGCAGGATCAGTATCCGGCTCGACAGCTGCACTTCGAAGCGATGCTGCACCTCGTCGACAGTTCCCGTCCCGGTCGCCGCCTCGACCTCGCTGAACAAGCGGTGGCTGGCTTCCCCCTGAACTCGAAGGCTCTCGAGCATCTTGGCGGCCGCGCCGTCGAGCGGTACCGGGTTGGCGAACAGGCGCTCCAGCCTTTCCCACACCATCTGCTCCTGCAATCGAGCTCGATCGCGCCGATTGAGCAGGTATTCGAAGGTCACCATGCGAATGTTGTTGAGCGCGCTGGAGATCTCGACGCTGTGACGCCGCTGGGCGACCGCGGCGCGAACCTGGGCGTCGGCCCAGCCGATGCTGGCGGCAATCAGCAGCATCGTGCCGAGCATCAGCGTTGCTGCAAACATGGCCTTGGTGCTGATCTTCATCGGACCACCGTCACTCGCTCCGGACTCACCGCAAGCATCGTGCCCAGCTCGAGATGTGAAACGAAGTCGGGCATGGGCTGGCTGGGAGCGTAGTTTCGCGTCATGGCCCAGGTCGCCACGTCCTCGAGCGTGACCAGTTGAGCCTGCTGCTGCTCCACTTCGAGAGTCACGTCCTGCCAGGACGGATCGAAGGTTTCGGGACTCAGCTTGAGCAAGCCGGCAAGCAGTGCTTTGGCCGATTGCGAATCGGCTTCGACGAAGGCATCGGCGTCCAGCAACGCTCGCAGCGCGTGGCGCAACTCCTGCTGATGGGCCTGCACATAGTCCTGTCGGCCGACGAGGACGTAGGTCTGCGCATACGCGTCGGGAGCGTGGAGAGTTACGACGCGATCGCCAAAGGCGAACTCGGCCTCGTGCCGGACAGGCTGCCAGGCCGTGATGGCGTCCACGAGGCCTTGGCGCAGCGAATCGATGAGCCCTGAAGGCGGCAGGTCGATCAGCTGAACCGATTCCGGCGCGATGCGATGCCGCACCAGGAAGGCCCAGAGAAAATACTCGCCGCTCGTCCCGAGCGAGACACCGACCTTGCGCCCGCGCAGATCGCCGGGCGTGCGGATGCCGTGATCGATGCGCCCCAGCACGGCGAGCTCGTTCGAAGAGTTGGCCACCGCTGCAATGATGCTGAGCGGTGCGCCCTTGAGTATCTCCACGACGATCGGAACGTCGGCGGCAACGGCCAAGTCAGCGTTCCCCCGCAGCAGCTCCGCCAGCGCGGCCTTTCCATAGCTCTGGGGAAGCAACGTGACTTCCAGCCCTCGATCCCGGAAGAATCCGCGTGCGGACGCGATATGGACCAGGCCGGCATGCGGCACGACGGGCGCGGCAATCCTGATCCGCGAATTCCGTTCTTCGGGAGCGGCGTTGCGACGAGTGAGCGCGTACAGGGACGCCAGCAAGGCAGCCCCGCCCCCGCCAATCAGGATTCGGCGACGCATCGAAGCGGACTGGATCGTGGCCTGCATCCGAATCTCCCTCACCAACTAACCCCGGTTCAGGGTGCCTGGAAAATGAGTCGGCGCTCTAGTGTGCAACGCCTGGGCGGCCGCGCGCTCCGCAGGGCGGTCGACCTTGGGGCGCGACGTGGAGCGTTGGAGAAGCCGGCGCCGGGAAGCGGGCCGCGGTCATTGCCGCGACGGGCCAGGGTGACGGAGTCGAAAGCCTTGTTTGCGTGCATGCGGGCCTCCCAGCGCCTCTAGCGCGAGCATGGGCGGCACAACACGCCCGATCCGAGCGTGCTGCACCGTTGCAGAACCGTTGACGGCCTGCAGACCCTCACTCCTGCATGCATCGACGGTTCGGCGGTGCCAGACGTCGTTGTTGGTTTGACGAGCAGTTCATCCATGGAGACTCGTAGGCCAAGCAGGCCCCAAGTCGCGATTGGATGGTAGACGGTTTTGCTCGATTCGTCGTCGATTTCGTATGCTCGAAGCGATTTCAGGCGACCCTGCCGGCCAACAACCTGTTGGCTTTCCGACGCACCATGTCGAACCCGTGCTGGACATCATCGTCGGGGAGATCTCGCGCGCGCGAAAACGCAAAATGCGGCCGGATTCCGACATTGCGGCGCAGGGACGTCAGGCATCGAAGTCGGATCCGGCATCGGTTCGCTGGCGCGGCAGGCGTTCCGGCGGATCATCGGCTTCTCCTGCCGGCGTGCGGCCCTCGCAAAGGAGACTATACCGCCGCCAGCAACTCGCAGATATCGACTTCCAGGGCCGTGGCGAGCTTCTCGATGTTGTCCAGCGATACATTCCGCTCGCAGCGCTCGACCGACCCGACGTACGTGCGGTGCAAGGCCGCCAGATCCGCCAGGGCCTCTTGCGAGAGGCCGCGTGCCGCACGGAACGCGCGGAGGTGGCGCGCGAGGCGCTTCCGTGCTTGTTTTCCGGGGTCTCGACGCGTCGGCATGGCGTCGAAGCTTCGATGACGGATGACTTTGGGTCTACAGACTTAAAGTAGCAAGTTCACGGGGCGCGGATGTCGATGTCCAGCGCGCGAGCCAGGTGCTCGATGTTGTCGATAGCGCCCACCTGCGTTCGGTGCAAGTCGGCCTGACACGCCAAGGTTTCCTGTGAAATGCCTTGTTCGGATCCGAGCGCCGGGAGATGGCGCGCCAGTCTCGCCGGCGCGCCTGCGTCGGTTTCTCCCCATTTCCGCCGGCGGGAGGAATTACTGCTTGATGACTTTGGGTCTACAGACTTAAAGTAGCATTCACTTGTCGTCGCTGTGGCGCAGTGGGGGGAATCCGATGACCGATGCTGGACGATGCCGAGCGCAGTGGTTGGAAAGCCCCGACTCGGATCGGGTGTGCGGATGGCCCCGCTCGGCATCTGAAGACGCAATGACGCACGCCTCCTGGGGTCAAAGATGTTCTTCGCGGATTGGGTAAGCGTATCCTCGAGGGTGAAGGCTGCGCTGAAGCGTCGCGGCCGCTCTGAGCAGGATGCTGACGATCTGGTGCATGAAGCCTTCCTGAGGCTGGAGCGCTATCAACGTGAGCAGCACGTCGAGAAGCCGGAGGCGTTTTTGATGAGGACCGCTCTCAATCTGTCGGTCGACGCGTATCGAACGCTGGCGACCCGCGGCGAAGAGGTGCTGCTGGAAGACGTCGTGATCGTGGATACCGCGCCTGGTATCGAGGACGTGCTGCTGTCGCGCGAACGCCTGCGTCGCCTGAGCGAGTGCCTGAGCAGGCTGAACGACAAGACCCGCGCCATCTTCCTGGCGCATCGCGTGGAGGGCCTCAGCTACCAGGAGATCGGGCGGCTGCACGGCCTGAGCATCAGTGGCGTCGAGAAGCAGATCGCCAAGGCCGCGCTGCTGATCACCGCCGGGATGGAGGGCTGGTATCCATGACGGGATCTCCTGCCGCGGCCCCGATGGGGACAGGCGCGGATGGCGGTCCGAAGGTGACACGCGAGATCGCCGCCGAGGCGGCGGTATGGGTGGCGCGCCTGCACGGGCCGAGCCGCACCAGGCAGATGGAGCAGGAGTTCCGGACCTGGCAGGCGAGTTCGCCCGCGCATCGCGAGGCGTTCGAACGCTGCACCGATGTCTGGCAGGACATCCCCCGCATCGGCCTCGCCACGGCCTATGAGGCCCTGGCGGCCGAGCGCGCTGCGTCGGCCCCCCGGCCGAAGGCGCGGCGCGAGGCCGCCTGGCGCTGGATCACCGCATCGGCGGTCGCGGGCGCCGTCGCCGTGTGTGCCTTCCTCGTGCTGCACTGGCGCGGCGAGAACGACTACAGCACCAACGTCGGCGAACAGCGGCTGGTGGTGCTGGAAGACGGCAGCCGCATGCTGATGAACACCGACACGCGCCTCCGCGTGGACTTCGCCGCCGCGCAGCGCACGGTGGAGGTAAGCAACGGGGAGGCCTTCTTCGAGGTGGCCAAGGATCCGCGGCGCCCCTTCGTCGTGCGCATCGCCGGCAGCGAGGTCGTCGCGGTCGGCACCGCCTTCTCCGTCCGCTATGCGCCCGGCTCCCGCGTCGCCGACGAGCTGGCGGTGACCCTCGTCGAGGGCCAGGTGAACGTACGCCGCGCCGGTCATCGCACGGACGATGCGCTTGCGCCGGAGAAGCCGGTACTCATGAAGGCAGGCGATCGCCTGCTGCTGGATCGGTCGTCCGGCAAGGCCGCCGCCCCCGTGGCGGTGCGCGTGGATCGCCCTGACGTCGAGCGCGTCATGGCGTGGAAGCGCAGCGAGACGGTGTTCGACGAAGCGTTGCTGGCCGACGCCGTCGCGGAGATGAACCGCTACAACCGAATGCACATCGTGTTGCTCGATGGATTGGCGTCGGCCAATCTGCGCGTCAGCGGCCTCTACCGCACCGACGACAGCGC
>JABCYW010000119.1 GCA_013289985.1 Betaproteobacteria bacterium
GCGCCAGTTCGCCAAGCTCGACATCCAGCTCGAAGTGCGTGCCACCGACAACAACCAGTTCCAGGACAAGGTGCGCAAGGGCAAGCACCAGGTCTTCTGGACGGGCTGGAACGCCGACTACCCCGACGCCGAGAACTTCCTGTTCCTGTTCTACGGTCCGAATTCGAAGAGCGTATCGGACGGCGAGAACACCACCAACTACCAGAATCCGGAATACGACCGCCTGTTCGAGCAGATGAAGACGCTGCCCGACGGCGCCGACAAGCAGGCGCTGATCGACAAGATGGTGCACATCCTGCAGGTGGACGCGCCGTGGAGCTTCGGCTTCTTCCCGTATGCGTCGGCCGCCGTCCAGCACTGGGTCTACAACTCCAAGCCAGCCATCCTGGTGCGCGACCACGGCCGCTACCTGCGCCTCGACGTCGACGAGCGGCGCCGCGCGCAGGCCGAGTGGAACAAGCCGGTCTGGTGGCCCTTGATCCTCCTGACCCTGGCCTTCGCCGGCCTGCTGCTGGTGGCCGCGCGCAGCTTCAAGCGACGCGAGCGGATGAACGCGCGCGGCGAGATCCTCGTCGCCTGAGAAAAAGAGACCGATGTTTTCCTACCTCGTCCGCCGCTGCGTCTACGGCGCACTCATCCTGCTGGGCGTGAACCTGCTCACGTTCTTCCTGTTCTTCACTGTCAACACGCCCGACGACATGGCCCGCCTGAACATCGGCGGCAAGCACATCACGCAGGACCTCATCGACAAGTGGAAGCTCGAGCGCGGCTATGACAAGCCGCTGTACCTGAACGACGCGAAGCAGGGCGCCGAGCGCATCACCGACACCATCTTCTGGGACCGCTCGGTGTCGCTGTTCGAGCTCAAGTTCGGCCGCTCCGACGCGGAGAGCGCCGGCGACATCGGCCCCGAGGTGGCGCGGCGCATGGGCGTCAGCGTCCGGCTCGCGCTGCCGCTGTTCGTGCTGCAGGTGATCGCCAGCACGGCCTTCGCGCTGCTGCTGGTGATGTTCCGGCATACGCGGCTCGACTTCTGGGGCGTGGTCACCTGCGTGCTGATGCTGTCCATCTCCAGCCTCATCTACATCATCGTCGGGCAGTTCATGTTCTCGCGCCTCCTGCGCGTCGCGCCCATCTCGGGCTACGAGCCGGGCTGGGACGTGCTCAAGTTCCTGGCACTGCCCATCGTGCTGTCGCTGCTGGCGCGCCTGGGCACCGAGGCGCGCCTGTACCGCGCGATGTTCCTCGAGGAGATCGGCAAGGACTACGTGCGCACCGCGCGCGCCAAGGGCCTGTCGGAGACGGTGGTGCTGTTCCGCCACGTGCTGCGCAACGCGCTGCTGCCCATCGTGACCAGCGCCGGCTCGTACCTGCCCTACGTGTTCCTGGGCAGCCTCGTGTTCGAGAGCTTCTTCGCCCTGCCGGGCCTGGGAGCCTACGTCATCGACGCGATCACCAAGCAGGACTTCGCGGTCGTGCGCACCATGGTGTTCGTCGGCTCGCTCCTGTACATCGCGACGTTCGTGCTGATCGACGTCGCCTACACCTGGGTCGATCCCCGGGTCCGCCTCGGTTGATCAATCAAGATGATGCCTAAATTCGTCCTGCTCTGGACCGACGCCACCACCTGGGCGCTGATCCTGTGCGTGCTCGCCTATGCCGTCGTGGTGTCGCGCTCGCCCAACCTCAAGGCCAGCTGGCGCAAGGTGTTCCGCGAGGCGCCGGCGCTGTGCTCGTCGCTGATCCTGGGCGTCTGCCTGCTGATCACCGCCACGGACAGCGTGCACTACCGCAACGCGCTGCCGCACGTGTCCGGCATGCAGCCAGGCGTCGTCGCCTATGACAGCGTCACGCGCTCGGGCCTCGACTGGCTGCTCAGCGGCCTCGTCGACTCGCGCGAGGACACCTATTCGCGCCCGCTCGACTACCTCAGCTACCGCCGCGACACCGTCTCCATCAACGGCCAGCTCCAGCGCGTGTCGCCGCGCCTGAAGCACGGCGGCGCGCACCTGTCCGACCCCGACCACCAGTGGGCCGTCGACATCACCTCGCGCGTGGGCACCGGCCTCGCGCTGGGCCTGCTGCTGGCGGCCGCGTGTGCCGGGGCCCTGTTCGCGGTGCTCGCCCGCGCACGCCGCGCGGGCTTCCTCGAGACGGCCGCGAGCGTGTGGCGCAACGAGGGCGACATCCCCTGGCGCGCCGGCCTGTGGACGCTGGTGGCCATCGCCACGCTCAGCGGCGTCACGCTGTCGCTGATGGGCGCGTACCACGTGTTCGGCACCGACACCACGGGCAACGACGTCCTGTACCAGTCGCTCAAGTGCATCCGCACCGCGTTCGTGATCGGCTCGCTGTCGACCATCGCCACGCTGCCTCTGGCGGTGGTGCTGGGCATCATGGCCGGCTACTTCCGCGGCTGGGTCGACGAAGCCATCCAGTACTTCTACACGGTGCTCTCGTCGGTGCCCAACATCCTGCTCATCGCCGCCTGCGTGCTGATGATGCAGGTCTTCCTCGACAAGCATCCCGACCTCTTCGAGACCGGCGTCGAGCGCTCCGACGTCAAGCTCGCGCTGCTGTGCGCGGTGCTGGGCCTGACCGGCTGGCCCAGCCTGTGCCGGCTGCTGCGCGCCGAGACGATGAAGCTGCGCGAGCTCGACTACGTGCAGGCCGCCAATGCCTTCGGCGTCGGCTCGTCGCGCATCATGGTGCGCCACATCTTCCCCAACGTCGCCCACCTGATGCTCATCGTCACGGTGCTCGACTTCTCGTCGCTGATCCTCTACGAGGCCGTGCTGTCGTACGTGGGCGTGGGCGTCGATCCGTCGATGAACAGCTTCGGCGGCATGCTCAACCTCGCGCGCAAGGAGATGAGCCTCGACCCGGTCGTGTGGTGGAGCTTCTGCGCCGCGTTCGGCTTCATGGTGACGGTGGTGCTGGCCGTCAACCTCTTCGCCGACGGCGTGCGCGACGCCTTCGACCCCCGCGCCCGCGCGTTCCGCCCGCGCCTGCCCATCTCGCGCAAGGCCGTGGCCGCCGCCCAGGAGGCCTGACATGCTGCAGACACAAGATCTCAAGGTGGCGCTCGACGCCGAACAGGGCCTCGTCAAGGCCATCGACGGCCTCACGCTGGCCATCCAGCGCGGCGAGACGTTCGCCCTGGTGGGCGAGTCGGGCTGCGGCAAGAGCATGACCGCGCTCGCGCTGATGCGCCTGCTGCCCGAGAACGGCCGCATCACCGGCGGCGAGGTGCGGCTCGACCGCGACGACCTGCTGGCGCTGCCCGAGGCCGGCATGCGCGCCGTGCGCGGCGGACGCATCGGCATGATCTTCCAGGAGCCGTCCACCAGCCTGAACCCGGTCATGAAGATCGGCTCGCAGCTGGTCGAGGCCATCGAGGCGCATACCGCGCTGCGTGGAGCGCGGGCGCGCGAGAAGGCCATCGAGTGGCTGCGCCGCGTGGGCATCCCCGAGCCCGAGCGCCGCATCGACGACTACCCGTTCCGCATGAGCGGCGGCCAGAAGCAGCGCGTGATGATCGCGATGACGCTGGCCACCGAGCCCGATTTCCTGGTGGCCGACGAGCCCACCACGGCGCTCGACGTCACCATCCAGGCCCAGGTGCTGGACCTGCTCAAGCAGCTCCAGAAGGAGCAGGGCCTGGGGCTGCTGCTGATCACGCACGATCTGGCGGTGGTCGCCGGCATGGCCCACCGCGTGGCGCTGATGTACGCCGGCCAGATCATCGAGGTGGCCAGGGCCGAGGACTTCTTCGCCAACCCCAGGCACCCGTACGCACGCGCTCTGCTGCGCGCGCTGCCCGACGCGCGCCGCCGCGGCCAGGCGCTGCAGGCGATACCCGGTACCGTTCCCGTGCTCACCCAGCAGTTCGCCGGCTGCCGCTTCGCGCCGCGCTGCGACCGCGTGATGGCCCACTGCGCCACCGTGCTGCCCGAGCTCATCGAGATCCATGGCCGCGAGCAGGCGGGCGACCTGCACGCCGTGCGATGCCTGCAGTTCGTTCCTGGTGCATCGATCGCACCGGATGCGGGCGCCCCCGCGCGGGTCGAGACCGTGCAGGCCCCGGGGCGGGCGGCGCAGGCTCCGGGCGCGCCCCTGCTCGAGGTGAAGGACCTGCGCGTCCGCTTCCCCATCCGTTCAGGCCTGCTTCAGCGCGGCAAGCGCTTCTTCAACGCGGTGGACGGCATCTCGTTCAGCGTGGCCGAGCGCGAGACCCTGGCGCTGGTGGGCGAGTCGGGTTGCGGCAAGACCACCACCGGCAAGGCCATCGTCCAGTTGCTGCGCGGCAGCGCCGCGTTCGAAGGGCAGGCGCTGCTGAAGGGCCGGAACCTGTTCGACCTCTCGGGCCCGGCGCTCGTGCAGGCGCGACGCGACATCCAGATCATCTTCCAGGATCCGTTCGCCTCGCTGAACCCGCGCATGCGCGTCGTCGAGATCCTCGACGAGGGCATGGCGTCGTTGCTGCCCGAGATGGATACCGCCGCGCGCCGCAAGCGCATCGAGTCGCTGGTGGACCAGGTGGGCCTGCGCCGCGACGCGCTGGCCCGCTACCCGCACGAATTCTCGGGCGGCCAGCGCCAGCGCATCGCGATCGCGCGCGCCCTGGCGGTGCAGCCGCGCCTGATCGTGTGCGACGAGCCCACGTCGGCGCTCGACGTGTCGGTGCAGGCACAGATCCTCAACCTGCTGCACGACCTGCAGCGGGAGCTCGGCGTGTCGTACCTGTTCATCACGCACAACATCGGCGTGGTCGAGTACATCGCCGACCGCGTGGCCGTGATGCGCGCGGGCGTCATCGTCGAGCAGGGCGACAGCGTCTCCGTGCTCGAGCACCCGCAGCAGCGCTACACGCGCGACTTGATCGACGCCGTCCCGCGGCTCGACCTGCCGGTCTGAGCAGTCCTGTCTAGGCAAGTCGGCGGCGCCCGGGAGGGCGCGCGCCGGCGGCCCGCATTTTCCGCGCGGAAACGCGCACTTTGCACGCTCGAGTTGCGCAACGCCGGGTCTCGCGCAAGCTTGCGCGAATCGCTCGTGTTAAGCGCGGTTTTCCGGGGCGTGCCGGCGCGGAAGAAACGTTTCTCGACCGCGGCGGCAACAAGTCGATTTCGCTGCATTCTCGCAACACATTGCCTAGGGAAAACGTTCGAAACACGTATCAGGTGGTGAGTCCGGCGCGGGGTTCATGGACAATATTTTCACAAGCTTTATTAGCCCGTTCATGCGTCGTTCACAAACCGGCCCGTGACTTGCTTTTGGGGCTGGGTCTATCGATCAACCTTTCCACCCCCTCAGGAGGGAACCCATGTTCCAACGTACGAAGATCTGTACCGGTCTTCTTCTGGCATTCGGCTCGATCGCCGTCTTCGCCCAGGACGCCACCCCGCCCGTTCAACGCGTCGAAATCACCGGCTCGTCGATCAAGCGTGTCGATGCCGAAACCGCGCTGCCCATCCAGACCGTCAGCCGTGAAGACATCGCCAAGATGGGCGTCACGAGCACGGAGCAACTGCTCCAGACCGTGTCGGCCAACTCGGCGGCGGGTGCCACCAACTCCTCCCAGAATGCCGGCCAGGCCACCTACGGCCTGACCAGCGCCAGCCTCCGCGGCCTCGGCGCGAACCGCACCCTGATCCTGGTCAACGGCCGCCGCCTGGCGAACTACGCCACCGACGGCACCACGGTCGACATCAACTCGATTCCCGTCTCGGCCATCGACCGCGTCGAAGTGCTGAAGGACGGCGCCTCGGGCGTATACGGCTCCGACGCCGTCGCCGGCGTCATCAACTTCATCATGCGCAAGGACTTCCACGGCGTCGAGCTCAGCGGCCAGTACGGCCAGCCCACGCACGCCGGCGGCGGCCACAGCACGAAGTACGGCCTGGTGTTCGGCTTCGGCGACATCGAGACCGACCACATCACGGCGATGGCGTCGCTCGACGTCGCCAAGGACACCGCGATCTACGGTTCGCAGCGTTCCTATGCCGGCAAGTCCTGGGCCGACGACGGCCTGTTCGACCAATCCGCCACGGCGACGGGCGCGATCCGTACGTTCGCTCCGGACATCCTGACCAGCCACAACCAAGGTTCGGCGATCTACACCGACGGCTCCCACATCGGCAACCTCCTGGGCCCGTCCAGCGCCAGCTCGACGGCGAACAACTGCTCGGCCAACGGCATGTCGTTCGACGCCAACCTGAACACCTGCCGCTACAACCCGTCGCCCTACGTTCCGCTGACCCCGGACATGACGCGCGTCAACGGCGCGGTCAACATCCACGGCCGCCTGAACCAGGACAACGATTTCTTCCTGGAAGGCTTCATTTCGCACACCAAGTCGGTCATTTCGGAACAGGCGTCGCCGTACAGTGCCGCCTTCCTGGCCACGGACAGCGCGTTCCAGAAGGCCGGCGTGAACCCGGTCATCCTGATCAACCCGTCGAGCCCGTACTACCCCTCGTCGTACATCCTGGCCAGCAACCATCCGGAAGTGAACGGCCAGCCCGTGTCGGTCAGCTACCGTGCACTCGACGGCGGCGGTCGTATCCACACTGACGAAGCCGACCAGTACCACCTGTCGACCGGCTTCACCGGCACGATGGTGGGCTGGGACTACGACGCTTCGTATAGCCACAACCAGAGCATCGTTTCCGAGTCCACGCAGCGTGGCTACCAGAGCCAGCTGGCCCTGGTCAAGCTGCTGAGCGGCAACGACGCGTTCGACCCGTACGTCGCCAACCAGGCGCCGGCCCTGGCGGCCCAGATCGCAGCGACGAATTACGTCGGCAACATGATCCACTCGAGCCTGTCCACCGACTCGATCGACCTCAAGGGCTCGCGTGACGTGTTCGCGCTGCCGGGCGGCCAACTGGCCGTCGCCGTGGGTGTGTCGTTCCGCAAGGAAAACCTGGACCTGAACCCGTCCGCGGCCTACCAGTCGGGCGACATCTCCGGCTACGGCGGCGCCGTGCTGCCGTTCAACGTGTCGCGCACGTCGCACTCGATCTTCGGCGAAATCGACGCCCCGATCCTGAAGTCGCTCGAGGCCGACCTGTCGGTCCGCAACGACCACTACCCGAACGCGCAATCGACGAACCCGAAGCTGAGCATGCGCTTCGTGCCGATCCAGCAAGTGCTGCTGCGCGGCTCGGTGGGCACCGGCTTCCGCGAAGCCAGCCTGCCTGAGCTGTACACGCCACTGGCAGTGGGCACGACGGCGATCTTCCCTGATCCGGCGACCGTCACGCCAACGTTCGGCGGCGTTCGCAACCAGTACACGCAGCTGTTGGGCGGCAACCCGGACCTGATCCCGGAAAAGTCGCGCCAAGCGTCGGTCGGTATCGTGCTCGAGCCGTTCAAGGGCCTGTCGGCCAGCTTCGACTACTACCACATCCACATCAAGAACGACATCACGGGCCTCGACCCGCAGTTCGTGGCCGATGAAGCCTTCAAGGGCAACCCGCTGTACACCGGCCTGGTGACGCGCGATGCCAACAACAACATCACGCAGATCATCACGAAGAACGTCAACGTCGGTGCCATCACGACGGCCGGCGTCGACTTCGACGTGAAGTGGCAGTCGCTGAAGTCGTCGATGGGCCAGTTCAACGCGGAACTGAACGGCACCTGGATCCAGAAGTACGACGAGCAGACGATCGACGGTTCCACGCAGCACAGCGTCGGCCGCACGACCGACGAGAACGGCAACCCGATCAACGCGATCACCAACGGCGGCATCATCCTGCGCTGGAAGGCGGAGCTGACCGGCGGCTGGAACTACGGCCCGTTCGGCGTGAACGTCACCGACAACATGCAGTCGAGCTACTGGGACGCTCCGCCGTTCAACAGCGCGGACGGCGTCACGCCGCGCCGCGTCGGCGCGTTCAGCACCTGGGACCTGCAAGGCCAGTACACCGGCTTCAAGAACCTGACCTGGCGCCTGGGCGTGCGCAACATCGGCGACCGCAAGCCGCCGCGCGTCACGACCAACGGCACGTACTTCCAGGCCGGCTACGATCCGACGTACTACGATCCGCATGGCCGTTTCGTGTACACCTCGGCTTCGTACACCTTCTAAGCAAGGCGTCGACCGCCGGACTCCGGCTTCCTCGTGAAGCCGGACGTACCGAAACTGAAAAGGCCGCTGCACCTTCGGGTCCAGCGGCCTTTTTTCGTTCGCGTGGCGCGCCGCGCCACGACAAGCCTCAGCGCGGCGCCAGCCGGATCGCGCCGTCCAGCCGGATCACCTCGCCGTTGAGCATCTCGTTGGTGACGATCTGGTGCACCAGCTTCGCGTAGTCGGCGGGGGTGCCCAGGCGGCTGGGGAAGGGCACGCTCGCGGCGAGGGCGTCCTGTACCTCCTGGGGCATGCCGAACAGCATCGGCGTGCCGAAGATGCCGGGGGCGATGGTCATGTTGCGGATGCCCGTCTTGGCCAGGTCGCGCGCGATGGGCAGCGTCATGCCCACCACGCCGCCCTTGCTGGCCGCGTAGGCCGCCTGGCCGATCTGGCCGTCGTAGGCCGCCACGCTGGCGGTGCTGATCATCACGCCGCGCTCGCCGGTGGCCTCGGGCTCGTTGGCGCTCATCGCCTCGGCCGCCAGGCGGATCATGTTGAAGCTGCCGATCAGGTTGATGGTGATGACCTTGGAGAACAGGTCCAGCGCGTGCGCGCCCGTCTTGCCCACGGTGCGCGAGGCCGGCGCGATCCCGGCGCAGTTGACCAGGCCCATCAGCTTGCCCAGGCCCCTGGCGGCCTCGACCACGCGGCGGCCGTCGGCTTCCTGCGTGACGTCGCAGCGCACGAAGACCTGGCCCAGCTCGGCCGCGATGGCCTGTCCGCGCTCTTCCTGCAGGTCGGCCAGCACCACCTTGGCGCCGTTGGCGACGAGCATGCGCGCCGTGCCTTCTCCCAGGCCCGAGGCGGCGCCGGTGACGATGAATACCTTGCCCGAGATTTCCATGCTTGCTCCTGTTGCTGGATTGACGTTAACGTAAACGTCAATTGTCGCCGGAAAGCGCCGCAAGGCAAGCGATGCCGAGGCGCCGCGCGCGGACAAACGAAAGCCCGCGACGTTGTCGGCGCGGGCTTGCGTGGATGACCGGGGAAAGGATCAGGTTCTTAGTTCGCCAGGGCGGCGAGGGCGCGCTGCGTGATGTCGTCGACGCCGCCCGTGCCGCTGATCTTGCGGCAGCGCGGGGCCAGGGCATCGCCCGTGGCGGCCCACTGCGTGTAGTAGGCGACCAGCGGCTCGGTCTGCTCGTGGTACGTGGCCAGGCGCTTGCGCACGATCTCCTCGGCGTCGTCGGGGCGCTGCGTGAGCGGCTCGCCGGTGACGTCGTCCTTGCCTTCCACCTTGGGCGGATTGTTGTGGATGTGGTACGTGCGGCCGGAGGCGGCGTGCACGCGGCGGCCGCTCATGCGGTCGATGATCGCGGCGTCGGGCACGTCGATCTCCAGCACCAGGTCGAGCTTCACGCCCGCCGCCTTCATCGCGTCGGCCTGCGGGATGGTGCGCGGGAAGCCGTCGAACAGGAAGCCGTTGGCGCAATCGGGCTGGGCGATGCGTTCCTTGACCAGCGCGATGATCAGGTCGTCGCTCACCAGGGCGCCGGCGTCCATCACCTGCTTGGCCGCCAGGCCCAGCGGCGTGCCGGCCTTGACGGCGGCGCGCAGCATGTCGCCGGTGGAGATCTGCGGGATGCCGTATTTCTGGCAGATGAACGCCGCTTGCGTTCCCTTGCCGGCGCCGGGGGCGCCCAGAAGAATCAATCTCATCGCTACTAGCCTCTAAGGTCGGAAATTCTTTGCGGCGACAGGCGGGGCTTCGTGTCGGGCGTTGCCGCGACGCCGGCCTGTCCAATGGAGCCGGTTCTGCTCGGCAGAATATCATGCGCACCCTTGCAGGTCCTTACTGCACCAGCTTGGATCCCTCGGGGTGGGCCGCCTCTTTTTGCGGCACCCGGGCCTCGCCCGTCAGCGCGCGGAGCCGTCCAGCAGCGCTCGCACGCGCGCCAGATCTTCGGCGGTGTCGACGCCGCCGGGCGGCGCGTGCGGGGCCACGTGCACCACGATCCGCTCGCCGTGCCACAGCACGCGCAACTGCTCGAGCGACTCGAGTTTCTCGAGCGGCGCCATGGCCAGCGTCGGGAACGTGCGCAGGTAGCCCGCGCGGTAGGCGTACAGCCCGATGTGGCGCAGCGCGCCGATGTCCTGGGCACCGGCCATCGGCAACGCCGGATTGCCGATCGACGAAGCGTCGCGCCACCACGGCAGCGGCGCGCGGCTGAAGTACAGCGCGCGCGACTTCGCGTCGAGCACCACCTTGACCACGTTCGGGTTGGCGAAGTCGGCCACGTCGTCGATCGCGTGCGCCGCCGTGGCCACCACGGCGCCGCCATCGGCCCGCAGCAGGTCGGCGCACTCGCGGATCAGCGCGGGATCGATCAGCGGCTCGTCGCCCTGCACGTTGACGACGATGGCGTCGCCGTCCAGGCCCAGCAGCGTGCAGGCCTCGGCCAGCCTGTCGCTGCCGCTGGCGTGGTCGACGCGGGTGAGCACCGCCTCCACGCCGTGCCGCGCACAGGCCGCGATCACGCGTGCGTCGTCGGCCGCCACGATCACGCGCAACGCGCCAGAGCGCGCGGCCTGGCGCGCCACGCGCACGACCATGGGCAGGCCGCCGATGTCGGCCAGGGGCTTGTCGGGCAGGCGGGTGGACGCCATGCGCGCGGGCACGAGGACGGTGAAGCTCACGCCGGTCGTCCCTCAGGCCGCCAGGTGCGGCGCGGGACTGGCCGGCGTCGCGAGCGGGCGGGCCTCGCTCTCCAGCATCACGGGAATGCCGTCGTGGATCGGGAACGCGAGCTTGTCGGCGCCGCACTCGAGTTCGACGAGCCGGCCTTCGGCGTCGCGGCCGGCTTCGAGCGGGCCCTTGCAGAGCGGGCACACGAGCATGGCGATGAGGCGGTGGTCGAGGGTCATGATGGCGAGGCCGGAAGCCCGGCGTATGGGGTGAAGGTGTCAGGCCGCGCGCCGGCGCGCGGCGAGTGCCTCGCGCAGCGCGTGCGCGAGGCCCTGCGGCAACCCGAAGTCTAACGTGACGACCCAGACGCGCGTATCGCCGAGGTCGTGCGACGCCAGCTTGACGGCGTCCTTCTCGGTGAGGATCACGTCGGCCGTGCCGGCGGGCCAGGGCAGCGTGTCGAAGGCGGCGTGGTCGGACAGCGGCAGGCGCTCGATCGCCAGCCCCTCGGCCTCCAGCATCGTGAAGAACCGCTCGGGGTCGCCGATGCCCGCGGTGGCCAGCACGGGCCGCCCGCGCAGCGCGTGCAGGGCCTCGCGCGTGGCCGGCGCGCCGCGCGACCAGTCGGCCAGGGCCACGGCGCCGCCGAGCGCGCGTTCCGCCTCGAAGCAGCGCTCGCGCGGCGCGGGCAGCGCGAGCGCGGGCGGCGCGGGCCAGCGGCCGTTGACCAGGATGAAACGGGGTGGGGTATCGGGCGCGGACGGCCAGACCGCGTCGGCGCGCTCGCGCAGCGGCCCCGCGGGAAGCGGCCGGCCGTTGCCGATGCCGCGGCCGTCGAACACCACCAGCTCGACGTCGCGCGGCAGCGCATGGTGCTGCAGCCCGTCGTCGGCGATCAGCACGTCGACGGCGGGATGGGCCGCGAGCAGGCGCAGCGCGGCCTCGCGGCGATGGCGGCCGACGGCCACGGGCGCGCCGGTGCGCCGGTGCATCAGCAGCGGCTCGTCGCCGAAGGCCGCGGGCGTGGCGGCCGACGGCGGCGTGTTCGCGTCGAGCAGCAGGATTTCCGCGCCGGCGCGTCCATGGCCGCGGCTGACGACGCCGGGATTCAGGCCCCACGAGCGCAGCAGCGCCGCCAGCGCGATGACGGTGGGCGTCTTGCCGGCGCCCCCGACGATGACGTTGCCCACGACGATCACCGGCACGGGCAGCGGCTGCGCACCAGCCCGCGCGCGACGGCGTGCCGCCACCGCGCCGACGGCCCAGGAAAGCGGCAGCAGCAACGCGGTCAGCGGCGTCAGGCGAGGGCGCCACCAGTGGCGCTGGAGAAGGGGGGCGAACGCGGCAGGCATGGGTCGTGTCGCATCGACGGCCCGCGACGCGGCGCGCGTCAGGGCGCGGCGGCGGGCGCGCCGTTGCCGGTCTGCGCGGCGAAGGTCATGCGCGTGAGGCCCACGCGGCGCGCCGCGTCCATCACGTTGATGACGGACTGGTGCGTGGACACCGCATCGGCCGAGATGATGAGGAACGGATCCTTGCGCGACTCGGCCGCGGTGCGCAGCGCGGCGGCCAGCGCGTCGACGTTGCGGCCGTCGACGGCCTGGTGGTCGACCGTGTAGCGGCCGTCGGAGGCCACCGCCACGATGATCTCGGCCGGCCGGTCGCGCGAGGCGTCGGCGTTGGCGCTCGGCAGCGTCACCGACAGCTCGGTGAACTTCGAGTACGTGGTCGAGAGCATCAGGAAGATCAGGATCACCAGCAGCACGTCGATGAACGGGATGAGGTTGATCTCCGGATCTTCCGGACGAGGCTTGCGGAAATTCATTTGGTGGCGCCCGTGCGCTGCGCCGCCACCACGCGCATCAGCTGCGTCAGCAACTGCTCGGACGACTGCTCCAGCGTGTGCAGGTAGTCGTCGACGCGGCCGCGGAAGTAGCGGTAGAACATCAGCGACGGGATGGCCACGATCAGGCCCGCGGCGGTGTTGTACAGCGCGGTGGAGATGCCGTGCGCGAGCTCGGCCGGGTTGGTGTTGCCGCCGCCCTGCGAGCCGAAGATCTCGATCATGCCCACCACCGTGCCGAACAGGCCCAGCAGCGGGGCCGCCGCGGCGATGGAGCCGAGCGCGTTGAGGTAGCGATCCATCTTGTGCGCGGCGTCGCGGCCGGCGCCTTCGAAGGTCTGGCGCAGCTGCACCTCGCCCACGCGCGGATCGACCGCCAGCAGCTTCAGGCCCGAGGCGAGCACGCCGCCCAGCAGCGAGTTCTCGGCCAGCTTGGTGATGACGTCGGTATTGGGCAGGCCGTTGCGCGTGACGGCGATGACCTCGCCGAGCAGGTAGCCGGGCGCGATGCGCGCGGTCCGCAGTGCCATGAAGCGCTCCACGATGAGCGCCACCGCGGCAATCGAGCAAAGAATCAGCGGCCAGATCGGCCAGCCGGCCTCTTGTACGATCTTGAGCAAATCAACCCCTTCGACATGTGACTGGAAGCGCATCGGGCCCGAGGCCGGGCTGCCGGATGCATCGGCGGATTATGGCTTGAGAAGACGTGCGCCCATCCCGCGAAACCGTGCCCGCGCGGCGGAGATCATTGAAACACGACGTGACGCCGGCGCGCCGCGCGCGGACGCGATCGCGGACCCCGACAGCCGGCTTTTCCACCCATCCACACGATCTGTGGAAAACTTTGTGGGTAAGTTGGCCTGGCGGGCCCGGAACCCGCCAATTTCGGTGCTCCGGATTGAGTTGCTCAAAAAATAGGCAATAAAAAGTTGATGAAAATCAATCACTTGCGTGATAGTGACGGCGCCGTGACGGTGATTCGACCCTCTGCTCGTACTCATCAAAATTGTGGAGTACTAGGGTTTTTCCCCTCGTTTTGTGATACGGAGACGTGTTGATGGCCGATTCTTTCGCGGTGCCCGGATTCGGCCCGCCGGACGGCGAGCGCGGTGCAGCGCCGGCGCCGGCCCGGCCCTCGGCGTGGAGCGTCTCGGCGCTGCTGCTGGCCGCCGGCGACGCGCTGTCGGCGCGCTTCGGCGCGGTCACGGTGCGCGGCGAGCTGAGCGGCAGCACGCGCGCCGCCAGCGGCCATTGCTACTTCACGTTGAAGGACGCCTCGGGCGGCGCCGGCGCGCTGCGCTGCGCGATGTTCAAGCGCGCCGCGGCGCTCAGCAACGTGCCGCTGCAGGACGGCCTGCAGGTGGAGTTGCGCGGGCGGCTCGCGGTCTACGAGGCGCGCGGCGAGCTGCAGATGGTGGTCGAGTCCATGCAGCGGCTCGGCGCGGGCCAGCTCTACGAGGAGTTCCTGCGCCTGCGCGCGCGCCTGGCGGCCGAGGGCCTGTTCGATGCCGCGCGCAAGCGGCCGCTGCCGCCGTTCGTGCGCACCGTGGGCGTGGTGACGTCGACGGCCGGCGCGGCGCTGCACGACGTCGTCGCCACGCTGGCGCGGCGCGCGCCGCACGTGCAGGTGATCGTCTACCCGAGCCTGGTGCAGGGCGCCGACGCGCCGGCCGCGCTGGTGGCGGCGCTGGCGCAGGTGGAGCGTCGCAACGAGGTCGACGCGGTGCTGGTCTGCCGCGGCGGCGGCTCGCTGGAAGACCTGTGGGCCTTCAACGACGAGCGCGTGGTGCGCGCGCTGGACACGCTGTCGCGGCCGGTGGTCAGCGGCGTCGGCCACGAGACCGACGTGACGCTGGTCGACCTGGTGGCCGACCTGCGCGCGGCCACGCCCACCGCGGCGGCCGAGGCCGTGGCCGTCGAGCGATCGGTCGTCCTGGAGGCGCTGACCGCGTCGGCGCGGCGGCTGAGCGCGCGCGTGGAGCAGCGGCTACAGGCCCATGCCCAGCGGCTGGACACCGCCGCCGCGCGCCTGGCGCGGCCCGCGCAGGCGCTGGGCGCGTGGCGCCAGCGCGTGCAGCGCCTGGAGGCGCGCCACGCGGCCGCGTTGCGGGCGCAGTGGCAGGCGCTCTCGCGCACGCAGGAGTCGCTGGGCGCGCAGCTCGCGCGCGCCGGAGAACGCGTGCTGGCCAGTCGCCGCGAACGCCACCAGGCGCTGGGCGCGCGCTTCGTCCGGGCGGCCGAGCGCACGCTCACGCGCCACGCCGACACCTTGCGCCGCCACGAACAGGCGCTGGCCAACCTCGACCCGCAGCGCGTGCTCGAGCGCGGCTACACGCTGCTGGAATCGCCCGACGGCCGCGCGCTGGTGTCCGCCGCCGCGTTGCAGGCCGGGCAGGGCGTGGTGGCCGTGCTGCACGACGGCCGGGCCGGCATGCGCGTGGAGGACGTACGGCGGTCCGAACCCCCCGGCAAGCCGCGCGGATGAATGCGGGGATATAGCCCCGGATCGGCGCTTGCCCCTCCGGCGGTGCCTACAATCGCCCGAGAGCGCAAGCCGCCAGGTCGGCCTCGCCCCGCCAGATTCAAACAAGCCAGAAAGGACAAGCCATGGAACACACCCTGCCGCCGCTGCCGTACTCGCATGACGCCCTCGCGCCGCACATGAGCCGCGAGACGCTCGAGTACCACCACGACAAGCATCACAACGCCTACGTGACGCAGCTCAACAACCTGCAGAAGGGCACCGAGTTCGAATCGCTGTCGCTGGAAGAGATCATCAAGAAGGCCTCGGGCCCGATCTACAACAACGCCGCCCAGATCTGGAACCACACGTTCTTCTGGAACTGCATGAAGCCCGCCGGCGGTGGCGAGCCCAAGGGTGCGCTGGCCGCCGCCATCAACGCGAAGTGGGGCTCGTTCACGGCCTTCAAGGAAGCGTTCCAGAAGTCGGCCGTGGGCAACTTCGGCTCCGGCTGGACCTGGCTGGTGAAGAAGGCCGACGGCAGCGTCGACATCGTCAACATGGGCGCCGCCGGCACCCCGCTGACCACCGCCGACAAGGCGCTGTTCACGGTCGACGTGTGGGAACACGCGTACTACATCGACCACCGCAACCTGCGCCCGAAGTTCGTCGAGACCTTCCTGAACTCGTTGGCCAACTGGAATTTCGCCGAGGCCAACTTCGCCTGAGCCGGCGTTGACCTCACTCAGGGAAGGGCGGCCGCTGGCCGCCTTTTTTGCGTCTGGAGGCCGCTTTTCTTCATGGGTCGAACGGCGCACCGAAAGGGTCCGCGCCCCCTGCGTTTCGGGGCGCCGTGCACGGGTTTGGTCTGTCAACCGAATGGGCCGCGCGGTTTCTCCGCGGCGGCTGCCATCCACCGTTGTTCATTCGGTGAAATGTGGTTGATCCCGATAGGGGGGCGGGCTGTTTTTGGAGTATCTTTGCGCCCGTTGAGGTCATCCATCCGTCACACTCAACTTTCCCCCCAACCGGAGGTTTGTACATGCAAGTGAAACTGAACATCGTCGCCGCCGCAGCCGTTGTGCTGTGCGCCGGCGCGGTCCACGCCGAAGACATCGTGGTGCGCATTGGCCAGGTCGGGCCGGTTTCGGGTTCCCAGGCCCACTATGGCAAGGACGAGCAGAACGGCGCTCGCATGGCCATCGACGATCTGAACAAGCAGAACGTCATGATCGGTGGCAAGCACGCCAAGTTCGAGCTCGAAGCCGAAGACGACGCGGCCGATCCGAAACAGGGCACCGCCGCGGCCACCAAGCTGTGCGACCAGAAGGTCAACGGCGTGGTCGGCCACCTGAACTCCGGCACCACCATCCCCGCCGCGAAGATCTACTTCGGCTGCGGCATCCCGCAGATCAGCCCGTCCGCCACCAACCCGGGCTACACGCAACTGGGCTACAAGACGGCCTTCCGCGTGCTGGCCAACGACAACGCGCTGGGCGCCGGCCTGGCGCTGTACGCCGCCGATGCCCTCAAGCTCAAGCGCGTGGCCGTCATCGACGACCGCTCGGCCTACGGCCAGGGCGTCGCCGAGGTGTTCGCGAAGTCCGCCAAGGCGCGCGGCATCGAGATCGTCAGCGAGCAGTACACGAATGACAAGGCCACCGACTTCATGTCGATCCTGACGGCCATCAAGTCGAAGAACCCGGACGGCATCTTCTACGGCGGCATGGACCCTCAGGCCGGCCCGATGCTGCGCCAGATCGAGACGCTGGGCATGTCCAACGTCAAGTTCTTCGGCGGCGACGGCATCTGCACCGAGAAGCTGATCGAGCTGGCCGCGGGCGCCAAGACGCTGGGCAACGTGGTGTGCGCCGGCGGCGGCGCCTCCATCGAGAAGATGCCCGGCGGCATCGAATGGAAGAAGCGCTACGACGCGGCCTACCCGGGCGAGTTCCAGATCTACTCGCCGTTCGCCTACGACGCCGTGATGGTGCTCGTCGACTCCATGAAGCGCGCGGGCTCGGCAGATCCGAAGGTCTACCTCCCGTTCGTCAGCAAGGCGAACTACAAGGGCGTGACCACCACGGTGCAGTTCGACGCCGACGGCGAACTGAAGAACCCGGCCATGACGTTCTACGCGTTCAAGGACGGCAAGAAGATCGCTCTGAACTGAGCCTGTCTTCCCACGCTGCACGCGGCGACGCGTGCGACACGAAGAGCGCCCGCGGGCGCTCTTTTTTCGCTCGTTGGTAGACGCCTCGCGCTTGACGCTTGAGGCTTGACGCTTCGCGCAGGTCGAGGTTACCCGCTGCGCCAAGGCGGGCGCGCACTTGGCTCGACGTCAAACGGGCGCCTGAATTCGGCCTGGACGGCCTCATTCCGAGGGCACTCGGTGAAGGTTCGTCCGCGTATGCCGACGGGCCGCGCCCGGCACCTTGCGCACGCGC
>JABCYW010000120.1 GCA_013289985.1 Betaproteobacteria bacterium
CCGAATCTGCTCGACCTGTTCGAGCGTTTGCACGCTGCTGCAATTCCACAGCTTCGGTTTCGGTAAGCTTCATGGCGACCTCCGAGGCCTCAATGATACTTCCGTTTTAAACGTTACAGTCCACTAGATCATCTGATCCTGGTAGACCGTGTTTCTGCGAGCCCGCGGTGATCGAGGTCTACGTCTCATCGACTCGTCATGGACGCTGGCCGGCAGGCTCCCGCCGCCAGCCAATCGCGCACAGGCCCACAGACGCCGGCCGCGATGCTTTCCCGGAACGACGGACTCCCTGACGCGACGCCGTTCACGTCGCCAACCGGGCCATGCTCAGCGTGCGGGCACCTGCTTCCACCAGGTGGAGGCGAACCGGTGCGTTCCATAGAACCCGACCAGACTACCTGGCCGCCCATGCAGCGGCACGGGATTGGGGAAGAACGCCCTGTGATCGTGGACGATGGCCGATGGCCGACAGCGCTCGTACACCGTCGTCAACATGATTGGACCGGTCTGCTCACAGACCCCCACTCGGCTCAGGCAGATTACTTGCAGCGAACAAATCGTCTCGATCAACTCCGCCATCACCGACAAGCCGGGCGCGCAGCAAATGACGGCATTGGACAGGATGCTGCTGCGACGCATCCGCCGGGCGTCTTGCGGATGCTCGCGAAAGAGTGTGAGTCCGGCGCCGCCGACGAACAGCCCGTCGAACGGCCGCGTCGGCTCGATATCCATGTCGACGTAGAGCCCGCCGTGCTGGTGCAGCAGCATGTAGCGAAATAGGTCCCATCGGTGGACATCCAGCGGCAGCGCGCGAAAGAATTCAAGGCGGCTCGGGTAGTGGGTCTCGACGAACGCGGCGATATCGATATCGGTCCACAGAGCGACTTCGCAGTCCGGATTGAGTTCGCGAATGCTTCGGTGGTACGCCGCGTAGGGCTGAGGGATCTGGCGGCTGCCCCACATCTGGTGAATCAACCGGGGTACCGTCGCTGTCATATCTCGATGATGCTTCAACATGCGTGCGAAAGCCACCCTTGGGTTCACCCTGCACCGCCTCGATTGCTCTGTCAAAAAGCAGCATGCCACCGCGGGTCGACGGTGGCAACTTTGGAATGCAGTGCGAACTGAGATCGCTGATCTGCGAAAACCAGCAAGGGACAGCCCGGGTCGCGCGGCCCAGTGCGGGAACCGCTCACGCATCGTCGGCGTAAGCCAGGTGGTCCGCACGCGGCTGCTGATGCCGGACACAGCCCGGAAGCGATTTTCTGCTGATCCGACGTGCAGTACTGGCTTGCCGAGCCGACGCCGCAGAGCAGGGCTGAAATGGGCTCTACTGATGATGTCGAGAAGTGTCGATCGCGGTCCCAGGCGAGCCAAGCAATTTTTTTTCGGGCTGCCCCCTAAACATCCGCAGCCCGGCGCGGATAAACAAGCCAGAAGCCGCTCGACCGGCGACTCCCCGTCATTGGATGGCGCCAGCACGGCGCGAACCCTGCCTCCCATTGCAGCGAGTCTGAAGAACCCTTGAGATTGCCTTGGCCTATATCGCCGTTACCCTCAATCACTTCCGTCCCATCCAGGCCTGGGCCCGCAGCACGGGCGCCGAAGCCAAGCTCGACATCGGGACGTTCGAGCTCGAGCTGAAGGCGCGCAACCGCTACTACGCGCTCAAGCCGCGCTTCCTGGTCAAGCAGGGCGACCACTTCAGTCATTCCCCTGAGCTAGGCGCCAACGTGGTCGGGTTCATCGGATGGTTGCCCTACTCGCCACTGCACTGGGACCTGTCCACCGACAAGCTGCGCTTCAAGGCGCTGCTACAAGAAGCCGGCGGCGCAACGCCCGAGTGGGCACCTTTCCCGTCTTCGCCGCCGTTCGACTTCGTGCTCAAGCGTTCGATGGGCTCGTTCGGCAAGGAACTGTCCGGCCCGTTCCGCGGCGGTCGCGCCATGACCGACGCGGCGTTGCCCATGCCCGCGCCGGGAAACCCCAACGCCACGCTCTACGCCGAGCGCTTCGTTGCCGGCACGAACGTCAAGATCTGGTTCTGGGGTTCGACGCCTTTCTACGCGCATCGTGACGACTACCCTGCGATCACCGGCGACGGGACGACCGCCCTCGGAGAACTCATCGCGCAGCGGCTACGCAGCATCGGCATCGGCCGGGACACCGAGACGCCGATCTCGGCACTGCCGGACGGCGATCGCGCCGCCATGGAGTCGACGCTGGCCTACCAGGGACTGGCATGGCAGGACGTGCCGGCCGCGGGCCGTTCCGTCTGGCTCGACTACCGTTACGGCCGCCGCTACGAGGTGGAGGCCAGCAGCCGCGCGTCCGACAACGCCCTGCACTCGTTCCCCGACGCCGCGCAGCGGCGCATCGCCGACATCGGCGTGCTCCTGGCGAATGCCCTGAAGCCTCGGTTCGCCGTGCCGGTGCTGTACTCGGTCGACGGCGTGCTCGACGCGGACGGCACGCTCTGGTGGCTTGAGATGAACTCGAATCCTATCCTGCCGCCCGAAGGCTATCCGCTCATCCTCTCGTCGCTGTTTGGTGCCATGAGTGAGGCCGCTGGCGGCCGCGCGCTGCCTGAACCGAAGGCAATCGCATGAACACGTCGACGTCTGGCGTCGCCGAGCGCGGTGCGCCCAAGGGTGCGTCGGCGACTCCGACCGTCGTCGTCTTCGACAACCGGCTTTCGGAGTCCATCCTCGCCAGGCTGAATGATCGAGATCGCATCTGCCCCGCCTTCTGTGGCGCCGGTCTGGTCGACGGGAGCAGCCTGTCTCTGCGCCTGCCCACCGGCGACCTGCGGATCGATGCGCCGAGCCGGCTCCTGCGTCGCGTGTTCGCCCAGTGCGACGGCCAGCACACCTTCAACGAGATCCTGCAGCAGGAGCCCGCCGGGAGGCGCGAAGAGCTCGGGCAGTTCATGGCCTTCCTGTTCGAGCAGGGTGCGCTCGTCGACGCAATCCACCTGACGCAAAAGGCCGCGGCCTTCGGCTTCCAGGCCACGCCGATCGGCAAGTCCGCGCCGACCCAAGTCACGGGCACGATGGCCACGCGCTTTACACGCTCGCGCGCCCCGGCCGATCCGTCCTGGACCACCGCACAGACCACTCCGCTGTCGCCACTGCTGCAGGGCCGGTCCTCGTGCTATACGTTCGACGACCGCACCCCGGTCACGGTCGAACAGCTGTCCGGGTTGCTGTGGTCTGCCGGCGGCATCGTCGCCGATTCGCATCCGCGGCTCGACCAGGTGCTGCCGCATCGCACGACCGCCTCGGCGGGCGGGCTGTACCTGCTGCGCTGGTTCGTGCTGCTGCTGCGTCCCGTCGGCGACCGCGCGCCGGGCGTCTACGAGGTCACGTTCCCGGCCGCCGGCAAGGTGGCGTGGCGGCTGGTGTCGCCCGACACCTCCACCGTGCTGCGAGCCTTCCTCAAGCCCTGGCAGCTGATTTACGCCACGGGCGCGGTCATCGCAGCCGGCGACGGCCTGACCGCCGCCCTGCGCTATCGCAACCGCGCGCTGCAATACCTGCTGATCGAGGCCGGCGCCGCGCTCCAGAACCTGTCGCTGGCCGCCCCGGCGCTCGGGCTGGCCGGCTCGCTCATCGGCGGCTACAGCGACGAACACGTCAAGTCGCTCTGCGGGCTCCAAGAAGAATGCATCCTCGGCAGCGCCATCTTCGGAGCGCGTCCCACGCCCTCCCAATTGGCGGCCGTCCAAGAGGAGATGCCCATCGACTTCGTGTGGAGCGACGCGCAGTCCGACATCTATCCGCTGCGCACCTTCGCCGCCCGCGCGCGCGCGGCGGGGCGCGACGGCTCTTATTACGACACCTTCGGCAAGGACACCGATCCGTACATGGCCTACGTCAAGGCCCATGCGGAGACGATAGAGCGCCAGGGCGCACGCGAGGCCGCCAATGTCGGCGTCGCGCGCTACGGCGACGTCGACGGGCAGATCGCGCCGGAGCGCATCGCGCGGTTCTCGCAGCGCCAGTTCGACAGCCCCGGTTTCCCGTTCGCGCCGTTCGATCCGACCAAGACCTACCACTGGGTCGCCGGCACCGAACTCTCGTCGGGCCGCCGCGTCCAGGTGCCCGGCGACTTCGTCTACAACCATGCCGCGATGGGCGCCGACGCCGTTAGCTCGCGCGCCTGGATCGAGGCCAATTCGTCGGGTTGCGCCGCCGGCCCCGGCCTCGCGTTCGCGCTGCAATCCGGCCTGCTGGAGGTGATCGAGCGCGATGCGTTCATGCGCCACTGGTTCGCGCAGGTGCCGGGTCGGGCGATCCCCGACGCGCGCTTACGCGCCGCCGCGCTGCAGCGCGTGCACGACATGCGCGATGCCGGATGCCACGTCGCGCTCCAGGTGCTGGAGAGCGTCGCAGCCTACGTCGTGCTCGCCAGCGCAACGAACGACGGACGCCACTTCACCAGCGTCACCGCGGCGGCGCGCTTCGACCTGGTCGAGGCGGTCGACGCCGCGCTCGACGAACTCGAGATCGCCGTCTACACGCGCCTGGTCGGCCAGCGCTTCGATCCGCTGAAGCCGCAGGACGTGCGCGATCCCGCCGGGCACGCGCTGCTGTATGCGCAGAAGGCGCATTACCGTCGCGCGCAGCGGGTGCTGACGCCGGTGCAGACACTGGCGTCACCGCCTGATCGCCGCGAACAGGACCTGGACGGCCTGATCGCCGCGCTGCAGTCGCAGGGACTGGCACCTGCATACGTCGACATCACGCCGGCCAAGCATTGCATCAACCAGGGCCGCACGCCGCTCAAGGCCGTCAAGGTCGTCGTGCCGGGCCTGATCCCCATCTCTTTCGGCTTCGAAAGAGAACCCCGAGCCATGGTGGAGAAGATCCATCGTGGCGCCTTCTTTCCACATCCATTTCCTTGAGAGTCCACCCATGAGCAAGACCGACATCCGCAAAGACGACGATGCCAAGAAGCCGACCGACGTGAAGTCCACGCAGGACGTCCGCGCCAAGAGCGATGCGCCGGCGTGGAAGGCGACGTTCAGCAAGCGCCTGCCGCACCGCTTCGGCGAGCCGCTGTCGAGTAGCAGCGGCAGCGATACCATCCAGTATTGAAGCCGCGTTCCGGGTAGATGCCGAAGTCTGGGCGAGCGCCGACGCGACGAGGTGCGGCGAAGCTCTGGCCCCCAGCCTTCCCCCCAGCCCCGCGATGGCGGCGCGCGCCAGTCGCGCGCGCCTGACCTTGCCCGCCCCGACTCAATGCCGCCCAGCAACTCGCTTTCACGGGTGAGCTTGCGCCAGGTGTGCACCAGATTGGCATTGACGCCATGGGCCATCGCGATCTTTGCGCCCGAGGCGCCAGGCGCGGCGCATTCAGCAAGGATTCGTGCCTTCAGTTCGGGGCTGTAGGCGCGCCGGGTTCGCGTCTTGTCCGAAGCACGCAGCGCACGCTGGCTTCGTCGACGACGCCGCGCAGGCGAACGCGCACGTCGTAGTGGTAGTGGTATGTGCTCGCGCCCGGCTCGAACCCATAGGTCGTCGTGTAGGTGACCGTGACCGGGTTGCCGCTCTCGTTGGTGCAGCTCTTGTCGACGTTCACGCTCGCCTGCACGTTGGAGCTCACCACCCGGCCCATCGACGTGTCGCTGATGCGGTTGCCATCCAGGTCGTAGGTCAGCAAATGGCCTTGCGTGGACGTCAGCGCACCAGTGTCGCTCACGCCTCCGCGCTGTCTAGTTCCGGACCTTCGTGAAAGGGTCGAAGACCTTCTGACTCGTCTTACCGCGTCCGCGCGATGCGCAAGACCGACAGCGCGGCAGCGTCAATATCGCAGCGTAGGTCGTCTCCAGCGTTGGTTTGGAACACCGCGCCGAACGTGTTGGGAGCGGGCGTCATGGCGGGCTCAAACCACCCGAAGCGTCCGTCGACGGTTGCATCTCCCACGTGCAGCTGATTGTCCAGACGGCCATGCACGGACCCATCGGCGTTCAGGACAGTCAACCGGCGAACTTGGTCGGAATCGTCATTGCGGACCATCACCACAATGAATTGCCGCCCTGGCACGACGGCGCCCAGAACGCCATGCGGCGCCGGGAATTCGATTTGTCGCGCTCCGAGCGTCCACCTCAGGGCGATGACTTTCGATGGGGCCCAACCAAGATCAAGCATCCCTTGCGCGTCCATCCCAGTTGGGATGGATTTGCCATCAGCTCGCTGTTCCACAAAATTTGAGATGTGCATCATGAAGTTCAAATTGATCACTGTCGCATGCTGAAAGTTTGGGACTACTCGGTGCGCAGTCGAATTACAACGCACCTTTGGCATCTCCATCCCGTTCAGCGAGACGAAGCTGCTATTCTCGTCTTGTCGCCGGTATTGCGAAATTAAAACAGCTCGCACCTGCGAGCCACTTATGAGCCATCACGCTTTTGAAAAGCGAACGCCGATTCTATCTGCCTCCAAGGAAACCTTCTCCCCCATCAAATACGCGAATTCGGTTGATAGAGATTCATCTTGAAGCATCAGGTTTCCAACGGATATGCCTTGGTCAACCAAAGTGCCGACGATGCGATAACCAAATCCAGAGCCGACTCGCGCAATTGACGGCGCCGAATCACTACTGGCTAGCGTTAAGCCATAGTCGGAAGCCGTGAAAAGCTTAAGTTGCACTTTCCTGGAATCTCCCACGGCAAGCGCAGGCCTGTTGGAAGCGAAACCGACAACAATCAGTCCGTCAACGTCGAGGGTTATTTCCTCCTCGACATCAGGGTTCAACGCCTGCACCTTTGCAACGACAAAATCATGAGTCACATTTATCACCACGAGTATGGCCACTTCCAGCCGTTCTGAGGATTCGGCCCAATGGTATCAGTTCTGAAGGCCTTGAGGGAAGACTGGCTTTCATCGCCCAGCAAGTCAAACAAATCAGTGCGACTCTTCGTGTGAATAGTCGTTATGAATCCATCGTTGTTGGTGCCAACGAAATCAAACAAGGCTTCGCCGTTGGAGCTTCGATTGCGCGCGAACGAAACATAGCCGGTTCGGTTCTCACCGGCGGCCTCGTAGAGATAATTCACGGGCTGGCCGTTGTTCATGACGTCGCGGCCAATATTCAGGTAGTCCTCGGAAGTTGTTGCATTGAACTCCGCGCCATGCTTAGCGAAGTGGCTGTTAAGCAGGCTTTCAGACGCAAAGTTTGCGCCGTCCCCAGGACCAGTACTTCCCAAGCCGCCCACGCCCGAGACTTTGGTATTGCCAAATCAAAACAGGCCCGTGAGTCACGGGCCGGTAGTCTCTCAGTCAGCGCTTTCTGGCCGTTCCATCAGACACCATATTCTTCATTCGTTCGCGAACAGCTTTCATATCGTCTGCCGGCTCGCCGTGAATTAGAAAGTGGTGAATGTCGTTTGGGCATTTGAGCCCCATGGGGCGCGTGCCCGGCTCTAACACCTCTGGAACGCTGGCCAAAGTTGCACCACAGACTGGACATGCCAAGCGTTCACCTCGGCTGTACGCAGCCAAAGCTTCGGAAGCGGTCAAGGTATTCGCCTTACGGTGTTCCATTTTCGTCCTCCTCAGGGAAACTTGGGAAGCGGGCCGGGAGGCAGAAGTTGATAGCTCGGCTGAGCCTGAATGCTATCAATAATCTGCTGACGCTGAGACAAGGTTGGCCTCGCTCCGTTCGAAAAGACAAACTCGTTTCGGAACGCCAAGTATTCCTCATACTGCGTTCCCGGTGACATGTCGTTCACGAAGAACCGATTTTGATGGGTTGCCTCATGCACAACCGTTGAAGCCACTTCATCGGCCGATGAATGCCTCAGCATGTTGACGGTCACCGTATTGTCGTAAGGATTGAACAGTCCCATTTCAGCCATGTCCGGGTCGTTGACAAACAGCACGTCCGTGCCCTGTCGCTGCAGTCTTGCATAGGAGAGGCGTCCGACCGGGTCTGACGCCAAGATGTCTGCAGCATCTTTCGCGAAGGCTCTGTCCACCGTGTTCAGCGAGTCACTGAAGGATAGCTTGGCCCCCACTTGGTACGGTGCAGTTGCGACATTGCCAACCGGCAGAAGCTGCGGCTCGCCAATCATCTTGAGGTTACGCGCACCGAGCAGTTGCACCTGATTGGCGCCTCCGACCGCATTCTCCATCGGACCGACCAGACCCTCGTTGAGCGTTTGCTCCCCTGTCGTCTCGACTCGGATCGCATACGACACGTCCGACTTGAACTCGGGAAGAATCGCAAGGTTGTTTCGAGCAAACGCCTGGCTCGGGATCCCGTCCGGGGTCGCCCACCCGCCGAAGGCGGGCTCATCGCGCAGCAAGGCTTCGGCCTGGCCCTTGTTGACAACCATGTTGTACTGCGCGCCCGGGCCGACCACCTTCGTCGTCACCGCGTCGCCGCCCCAAGCAGCGTGGTCCCCCGCAGCAACCATTTCCTGGTTGGCTTGCTCCGTCGTGCGAACACGCAGCACCGTCGACTCTCTGCTTGCCGCGGTGACCGGAGCCATCGGCGAGTTCGGCCCGACCGGTGTATCGTGGATCAAGCTGACTTGCTGAGCGGGCAACGAATCATCGACACGCTGCGGGACCGGGTCACCGCGCAATGCGGGCGTGCTTTCAGAGCTCGCACCCGAGCGGCTCGCCAACGCGTCCGCATTGGCAGACCCGGCGTCGACGAAGCTCACGCCAGACCCGGTCGTTCCATCAGTCGCAAGGATGCGTCCGACGGAAAGCGTATCCGCACTGCCAAGGCCGATCGTGTCGGCGCCCAAACCCAAGCGTTGAGTGAGGCCACTGTAGGTGCTCGACAAGCCATCGCCGAGGCTGCGCAACGCCGTGGTACCCGTCGCAACCGCGTCGGCCGAGGCCATCGCCAGCGACGTCCGCACCTTGCTGACGCTTGCGTCGGCGACGTTGGCGAGGGCGCCGGTGGCTCGGCTTGCTGCGTTTGCCGACGCCGCACCAACGTCCCAGCTCGCGGCTCGCGTCAGCGTGTCACCGGCTGCGGAAGCCCAGCCTTCGACCGTCGTGATCGCAGGTGCGAGTTCCGGCAGCAGACTCTTGGTGGCACCCACGCCAACGTCCAGGAACTTCGAGCTGACGCTCACCGCCGTCTTGATTGTTACGCCAGCGAGTTCGCCCAACGGCCCTCCGGCCAGCAGCGCGCCAGCCTCCACGACGTTGTCCGGCAGGAATTGCGCGCCGATGTAGCCCGTAGCGCCAACGACGTTCGCAATACCGCCAACCACACCGCCCTGCTTCTGGCCCCAGTTGCCCAGCGCGACGAACTTGTCCTCGACACCGGTCTTGAAGTCGTGAAACGCTTCGCTGGCCAGCGTGAACGTGTTCGGCAGCCACTCGCGATTCGAATACAGGTAACGCGGAACGTTGGCTCCAACATGCACGAGACTGGCCAATTCACCGACCACGTGACTGCCAACGTAGCCGGCCACGTCGCCATTGCTCAGCGCATCGCTCTCTTGTCCCGCCATTGCGTCCTGCACGGCCTGGGCGCGGTCGGCAATGGCCTTGAGGGTGTCTTCGACCCGATCGCGGATGCCGTAATGGGCGTTGATGTCGACCTTCTGAATGTTCCCGTTCGAATCATAAGAGAAGGAAGTTTGCTGCCACGAGTTGTCGTCGTCGCCCAGGATTCCGCGAGTCTCCAACGGATTGAGCTCGAAGTAGCGTTGGGCTGAGATGCCCCTCGAGATCGGGGCCGGGGTAGCCTGTGGCGATAGGGCCTGCGTGTCTGTAGTCGTGGGAGCAGTCGAAGCACCGCTCAAGGACTGGTTAGTCGTGTCTGCGCCAACCGACGAGAAGTCAATTTGCTGCGGCATCGCTGCTCGCGCTTGCGTGTCAGCGGCGAAGGTCGATGAAGGCTTGGGTACCGTGATCAGTTTAGTTTGGTAGCTAGGTGGCACCCAGTCGGGCAGGAGCGCATTCGAATACTGCCGCCCCTCATTGACGATGGGGGTAAACGATGCCGGATTCTTCAGCCTGCCAGTCGCCTCGTCGGCTTGGCGCTGCTGTATAAAGTCGCTTTGCGCAATGCCATAGGCTTCCCTAGCTGCCTTCTGGTCGTTGGCAATGTCGGTGAAGCGATTGGCCTGGATCGCATCGTCCTGCGTCGACTGCTGGTCCGTGTTCTGCTGATCCGTCCTGAGGTACGACGGAATCGAGTTGAAGAATCCGCTGACCGCCGCGTCGCCCTGCGCGTAGAGCGTATGCAGATCGATGAGCGGCGCGATAGGCTTGGCCTGGGTTGCAGGTCCGGTCTGGGCGGGAATACCGAGCCAGTCCCTCACGGCATTGGTGCCGGCCGTGACGCCCTCCTCGACATACGGTGTGAGCGTGCTAGCCGCGGCCTGCGCGAAGATGTCCTTGAACTGCGCGTGGCCGCGGTCGTCGATCTCCATCGCGGCCGCCGTCGAGCCCAGGTTGGTGATCGCGCTGGCAGTGAAGCCGCCAACGCTGTTCGTGACGTTCGAGTCCGGGATCTGGCTCGTCAGGCTGCCGAGTTCCTCGCCCACACCCGCGCCGATGCCCGCGCCCGCCACCTGGCGCCAGCTGAAGTTCTTCTGCAGGCCCACCACCTTGGCAGTTTCCTGCGTCACCGCGTTGGCCACGGCGCCCCGGAAGACGGCTTCGCCGAAACTGCTCGCGGCCTGCGACGTCACGCCCGAACTCGCGGCGCCGCCAGCGCCGTCGGCCGCCGCCCCCGCGCCGCCCAGGCCGACTGTGACGACTTCCGTCAGCGCCGACATGCCCACTTCTTTCCAGCTGAACCCCTTGGTCTGGCCGATGGCGTCGCCCACCGCCTGGCTGGCGATGGAGGCGACGGCTCCGGTGATCGCCGCCCCGATGAGCGTCGCTGCCCCAACGGCGACAGCGCCAGTGGCGCCGACGGAGGCGAATGCCGCGATCACCGCGCCCGTGGCAGCGCCGAGAGTGAAGTACGTCACCACCGCCGCCACGATCACCATGATGATCGTGCCCAGGATGCCGCACCCGTGCTTGGGCTGCGGCGCCGGCAGGCTTGGCGTGGTCGAGCCCACGATCTTGCTCGGGTCGTACGGCGTCACCGTCGAGGCGTTGTTGTGGACCCCGTTGACCTTGGTCGGAATGTTGATGACCTGCCCCACGCGCAGGTCGCCGTCGCCCGACAGCCCGTTGGCGTCGGCGATCAGGTACCACAGCGAGCTGTCGCCGTAGGCGCTCAGCGCGATGCTCTCGAGCGTGTCGCCCGACTGCACCGGGTACTGCCCCGTGGCCGCGTTCGGGTACGAGTTGGTCACCGGCGTGAACGCCAGGTCGAAGTTCGCCTGCTGCGTCGTCGAGCCCGCGATCATCCCGTAGGTGCCCACCACCTCGCCGGCGACCACCATCTCCTTGAGCGTGTTGCCGCCCTCGGTCTTTTGCAGCACGTGGCCGGCGGCGTCGTTGACGAAGTCGCGCTCGTCGACGTTGCCGCTGTCGTTCTTGAGCTTGACCAGGTTCCCGTCGGCGTCGTACGTGTCGAGCGTCGTGACGTGGTTGCCGCCGCTGCTGGCCGTCGTCGACAGTGCCTTGTAGCCGTTGAGCTCCTCGATGTCGATGTGGTAGGTCGTGGTGGTGCTACCCGCCTGCGTCTGGTAGTCGGTGAGGTTGCCCGCCGCGTCGTAGCCCGTGTAGGTGACCTGGTTGTCCTTGCTGTGGTCGGCCTCGTTGACGGTGTTCTGCACCTGCAGCCGGCCCAGGATGTCGTAACGGCTGACGGTCGTCGTCGCCCCGCTCAGGTCGACGTTGTTGCCCACCAGCGCCGTCACGTAGTCGGCCGGCAGCGTGCCCTCCGGCCCGCTCTCGAGCTCGCGGCCGTCGGCGTCGTACTTGCGCGTGTCCACCAGCGTGGCCTGGTCTTGCGACAGCGCGCCCAGCGTGTAGACCGGCACCTCCACCGACTGCGTCACGTTGCCGCTCTCGTCGTAGGCGATGGGCACGTTGTTGTAGCCCGTGAGCACCGAGCCGTACCCGCCCACGGACACGGTGCTGAGCCGATCCATCGCGTCGTAGTGGTAGTAGTACGTGCTCGCGCCCGGCTCGAACCCGTAGGTCGTCGTGTAGGTCACCGTGACCGGGTTGCCGCTCTCGTTGGTGCCGCTCGTGTCGACGCTCACGCTCGCCTGCACGTTGGAGCTCACCACCCGGCCCATCGACGTGTCGCTGATGCGGTTGCCGTCCAGGTCGTAGGCCAGCAAATGGCCTTGCGTGGACGTCAGCGCCCCGGTGTTGCCCGGCTGGGCCAGGAATATGCCGTCGGCCTCGGTCTCCTGGTTCATCTTGTCGTAGTTGAACCAGAGATCCTGCAGCGTCGTGCCAGTGGTCAAGGTGGTCGCCAGGATGTGCGTCGTGTTGCCGACCGCGTCGTAGCTGGTCTGCACTTCCGTCTGGTTGGCGTTGTCAATGACCCGCGTCACGCGCCCCAGGTCGTCGTACTGGATCATCTGATCCTGGTAGACCGTGGTCTGCGAGCCCACGGTGATCGAGGTCTCCTCCAGCGTGTGGTGCCCGCCCAGGTCGTAGTTGGTCGTGGTGGTCTCGCCGGTCGCGTTGTCGACCTCGGTCAGTCGCTGGCCCGCCTGGTCGTAGGTGAACGTGAGGTACTGCCCGTGCGCGCCGAACTGCGAGGTCAGGTTGTCGCCGTCATCGTAGACGTAGCTCGTCCTCGCACCGCTGATGTCGACCGAGCTCTCGAGCTTGCCCAGGCCGTCGTAGGACCATTGGCTGACTTGGCCGTTCGTATCCACCGAGGCGATCTCGCGGCCCTCGGCGTTGAACGCCGCCCAGGTCGACTGGCCCGCCGGGTTGATGGTCTCGATGACGTTGCCGAGTGCGTCGTAGACATACTGGGTCTTTGCGCCCGTGCCGTCGGTGCTGGCGACCTTGTTGCCTTCGCTGTCGTAGTCGAAGTGCGTGTGGATCGCGCTGTCGACCTGGCTGACCTGCATGGCCCCGTTGGTCTGGTAGACCGCCAAGCCCGCCACCAGTACGCCGGCGGCGTTGACCGTGCCCACGTTGAGGATGTCCGTGTTGCGGCCCATCGCGTCGTAGCGGTACTCGGTCTCGCCGCCCATGGCGGTGATCAGGCGCACCTGCTCGCCGAACACGTCGTAGGCATGGCGCACCACGCCGCCGTCGGCGTGGCCTTCGGCGATCAGGTGGCCTTGCGCGTCCCACTGCTGCGTGCTCAGGTTGCCGTTCGCGTCGACCGAGGCGACCTGATGCCCCAGCGCGTCGTAGTACACGTGGCTGATGGGGCCGGTGACATCGGCGCTGCCGCCCGGATCCGGTTGCTGCTTTGTCGTGACCTGGTTGTTCCAGTTGTATGTGTAGGTCGTGACCGTGCCACTGGCGGGATCGGTCTGCGCGATCACGTTGCCCCAGCGGTCGAAGCTTTGCAGCACGGACGGGGCCTCCACGATGGTGCCATTCGTGCGCACCGGCAGCACCTGCTTGACGGTGCGGCCCGAGGAGTCGAGGACGCTGATGGTGCGGCGTACGCCGTCGTCACCGTAGTTGAAGGCCTCCTGCTCGCTGCCCACGTAGTCGAAGTCGACCGGCGTGCCCAGCACCGTGCTCATGAGGCCGGAGCTGGTCAGCTTCGCGGTCTGGCGACCGGCCTGGTCATACAGGAAGACCGTGGGCGTTCCGCCGCTGTTGGTACGCCACATGCGGCCGGCAGCGTCGTAGCTGAAGTACTCGTGCTCGGCGTCCACGGCAGTCATGTCGCCGTTGAGTGCCGTGTCGCGCGACGTCATCTCGCCGAATGCGTCGAAGGCCATCTTCTGCACGATCGAGCCGGGCGCGCTCTGGACGATCTGGCCCGTGCTCGCGTCGAGGTGCCAGTTCGAGACGGCGGTGACGTTGGACGTCTGGTTGCCCAGCGCGTCGTGGCCAAGCTGCGTGTACGAGTAGGTCGCCGACGGCGCGCCCGGGTCGCTGGTGAACTGCCAGGTCTTGGCCAGGTGCCCCGCCGCATCGTACGACGAGTAGTGCGTTTCGCCGCCGGCGTCGATCAGCTGGGTCACGTGGCCGCGGCTGTCGTAAGCGAGCCAGGTGATGCGGTCGGCGCCGGTGCCCGTCGCGTCGCCAGGCGCGTTGTTGACCGCGGCCGTATAGCCGCTCAGGTCGGCTTGGGACGCGCCGGCGCCATAGACGTGCTGCTCGACGACGTCGCCATACACGTCGCGCGTGTATTCGGTCAGCGGGATCAGCTGGTACGTCACGCCGTCGATGGAGCTGAGCGTGCGCGGGCCGGCCTGCGCCTTCAGGCGGCCGTTGGCGTCGTAGTAGTAGTAGGTCGTGTTGCCGAGGGCGTCGGTACTGGACGTCTTGTTGCCGGCCGCGTCGTAGGTGTAGGACGTGGTCAGGTTGCCGACCACCGTCGCCGCCGCCGGAGCCGGGCTGTAGGTGACGCCGACCTGCGTCTGGCTGACGAGGCGATTGGCGAGATCGTAGGTCGAGTCGGTGCGGCGATCGTCGCTCGACGTGGCCGGAGGCGTGTAGCCCTCGGCCCCGTAGTCGGCTGCCGCGATGGCGAACTGGGTCGAGCTGACGACGTTGCCCGCTGCATCGAAGGACTGCGTCGTCACGTAGCCCAACGGATCGACCGTGGCCATCTGCAGGCCGCGCTGGTCGAAATAGCTGTAGGTGGTCGCGTAGATGTTGTTCTGCGAATCGAGCGCGACCGAGGTGCGCACCCGATCGCCGAAGGCGTCGAAGCCGTACTGCGTCTGCGGATTGCCCATGTACGAGGCGCCGGTCAGGCTGTCGTACATGAACACCTGCGGCTGCGTCGTCACGCTGGTCGCGTGGCCCAGGCGGTCGTAGGTCGTCACGACGCTGCGGTCGGAGCCATTGAAGCCCGTGCGCGCCTGCTGCATCTGGGTGACGAGCGCACTGACGTCGCTGGTCCGCGGCAAGGCGCCGCCCGCCAGCACGCTCGCGCTCAACGTCGCCAGGGCGCCAGAGGAAACGGCATCGGCGTAGCGCGTGAGCGTGGTCACGTCGCCGAAGCTGTCGCGGTCGTACTGCGTGACGTAGCCTGCCGGGTCGACCTCGAACGTCTCGCGGCCGAGCTTGTCGTAGGTCTTGAGCGTGACCGGCGCATCGGCAGCGCCGGCGGTTGCGAAGTCCACCGTCGCGACGACGTCCCCGAAGGTGTCGTAGACCTGGCGCGTCACCAGCGTCTGCTGCGTCTCGACGCGTCCAGCGTTCGGTGCATTCGGGTCGCTGACGACGAGGCTGTCGTCCGCGGCGTCATACACCATCACCGGTGCCAGGGCCTCCTCGGTGAGGCGGCCGAGCGCGTCGTGGGCGTAGGTCGTGGTGCGAGCCACGCTGGTGTTGGCGGCATCGGTCCTCGACAGCATGTTGCCGAAGATGTCGTAGGTGAAGGTCGTCGTCACCGACGCGTAGGCCGGGTCGCTCGACGGCGCGCTCTGCGAGATCAGGCGGCCGGCGGCGTCGTACTGGTAGGTCGTGGCGTTGCCGTTGGCGTCGGTCGACGAGATGCGGCGGCCGGTGCCGTCGAAGGCGGTGCCGATGACGCCGCCGGCGCCGTCGGTGGCCGCGGTTTCGTTGCCCGCGCCGTCGTAGCCGGCGCGTTGGGTCTCGTCGCGTGCGGCGTTGTCGTTGGCGGCAACGGCACTGCCGATCGCCGCCGCCGACACGCCCACCGACAGGCCCGTGACCGGGTTCGTGTAGAGCGTGCTGGTGCTCGTTCGGCCCGCCCCGTCATAGGTGGAGCGTGTGACGTAGCCGGCGGCGTCGACGCTGTACGACAGCCTGCCAGCGCCATCGTAGGCCGCGAGCGAGGTGCGGTTGGGCACCGACGAGGGCTGGTTGACGATCAGCTGCAGCGTGGCCTCGGTGACCGATGCTGGCAGTGACGCCGGATCGGCGGTGTTCGCGTACTCCGTCACCGCGATCGCGTTGCCGTTGCCGTCGAAGACCTTGTGCGTGACGCCGCCCTCGGCGCTCACCGTCCACGAGGCGCGTCCGGCCGCGTCGTAGACGTTGACCGAGATGCGGTTGGCCGGATCGCTGACGTTGACCAGACCGGACAGCGCGCCGACCGAAAGCAGGTCGGCGTTGGCCGTCGGCGCGACGATGCGCTGCGCGTAGTTCGTGGTGCGGACGGCGTTGCCGTCGTTGTCGTAGGCGGTCTGCGTGACGTCGCCCATCGCGTCGACGGCGAACACCGCGCGGCCCGCGCTGTCGTAGGCAAACGTGTTGACGCGGTCATCCGCGCTCGCGACGGCGCTGTCGGGCGGCGCGCCGGCGGCCACGCGTTGCGCGAACAGCACCTGGCGCACGAGGCGGCCGTTGACGTCGTAGTCGAAGCGCGTGACGTCGCCCAGCGTGTCCGACGTCCAGGTCAGGCGACCGGCGCTGTCGTACTCGTTGGTGGTCGTGTGGTTCGTGCCCTGACCGGCGAGCGACCCGGCGATGGCGTCCAGGCTCGCGATGTCGCGCGGCGGATTGGCGGAGGTCAGCGCGGTGCCGAATTCCTCCTGCGACAGCACGTTGCCGTTGCCGTCGTAGGTGAACCGGGTGACCGCGTAGCTCTGCCCGCCGGCGCCGACGTGTGTCAGCGTGTAGCGCGCGCGCCCCTCGTTATCGTAGATCGTGACGACGTCGGAGTCCTGCGTCGGATCGGCTTGCACCGGCGGCGTTCCGATGCCGTTCCACGCGCCGGC
>JABCYW010000121.1 GCA_013289985.1 Betaproteobacteria bacterium
CGAGGAGACGGCCGTGAAGCGGAAGGCCTCGGCCATGCCGTTGGGGTTGGTGTCGACACCGTTCTGCACGGTGGTGGAGCCGAGCAGCAGCGTGCTGTTCGCGGTGCTCGTCGACGTCGACAGGGCCAGCGCGGTCATGTCGGTGCCGTCGTTGGCGAGGACGGACTTGCTCGCGGCGGTGCCGGAAGCGCTGTCGGTGGTCGACTGGGTGCTTCCGTCACCGGAGGTGCCGCCGCCGCCGCAAGCGGCGAGGAAGGTGGCGGTGAACAGGGAGGCCAGCAGGGCCTTGTGATGGATCAGGTCAGACTTCATTGATTCGCTCAGAAATGGTTTCTTCGACTCCCGTGCAGGGGGTCTAGACGGGAGGTCGGCGCCGATGGGCGGCGCAATGACCGGATGGATGGCTTCCCTCGATGGAGCTGCTTCGTCCCGAACTGCAGGGGATCTTTTAAGCAGGGCAAAAGAACGTGAACGTGTTCTCAAGTTCGACGCATTGGGCCCGCCGATGAAGCCCGCTCCGTTACGACATGTAGGCCCCGCCAGGACCGCCCGCGCGTCCACGGCTGCGCTCGGATGCAACGAATGTTGCAGAGCAGCAAATATGCGGAATTAAGTCACGAATGCGCCGTCAACCGGCGCCGGGGCGAGGCCTGCGCGTCCCGCGCAGGCAGTGTGGGAAAGTACCGCTGATACAAATCGGCGGGGCCCACCCACTGTATGGTTACACAGTAACCCAAATTAGGGGATTGCCTGTGAACGCGTCTTGTGACAACTAAGGTGTGTTCTTCTGCGCGACAGGAGCAGTATTCGACGAAGATTCCACTGTCGAGGAAGGCTCCGGAACCGTTCCGAAGGCCTCGGAATGCATGTCGTCGGCCGCCAGCTGGACCGCAGCGCCGTCGATCACCGAGTCGTCGCCCAGCCAGGCAGCCAGGAGCAACCGCGAGCAAAGAAGGTTGATCCTGCGCGGGATTCCACCGGTATGGGCATGGATGCGGTCGAAGGCCTCTGCGTCGATCGACGGCCGGCCGGACCACCCGACATGCTGGAGACGGTGCTCTATATAGGAGCGCGTCTCCTGCCCGTCCAGGGGCCCCAGGTGGCAGGCCGCGATGATGCGCTGGTTGAGCTGCTCCAGCGCGGGGGAACGCAGCAGCTGGCGCAGCTCCGGCTGCCCGATGAGAAAGCTTTGCACCAGGGCGTGCGAGCCGAACTGGAAGTTGGAGAGCATGCGCAACTCCTCGATCTCCCGCAGTCCCAGGTTCTGCGCCTCGTCCACGATGAGCAGCGCGCGCTTGCCGTGCCCCGCCAGCGCCGTGAAACAGGCCTCCAGCGCCGCCAGCATGTGGGCCTTGGTGGGCCCGCCGGCGGCAACGCCGAAGGCGATGCAGATGGAGTGCAGCAGTTCGGTGCTGTCGAGCTGGGTATTGCGCACCTGGGCGGCGACCACCTCGTCGGGGTTCAGCCCTTCCAGCAGCGCCCGCACGAGGGTCGTCTTGCCCGAACCGATCTCGCCGGTGACGACGATGAAGCCCTCGCGCTGGAACACCCCGTACTTCAGGTAGGCGAGCGCGCGAGCGTGTCCCTTGCTTGCAAAAAAGAATGCGGGATCGGGATTGAGCGCGAACGGGGACGCACTCAAGCCGAAATGCGACTCGAACATCAAAGCCTCAGAATCTGTGGATCAGGCCGACGAGACCGAGTGTCGCATCAAACGAGCGCTGGCCCACGGCGGTCGTCTCGAATCGATTCCACTGCAGCCCCAGCGTCAGGTCGCTGCGCCGGGACAGGTGATCCAGCAACGTCAGGCGCCAGGTCAGTTCGCTGCTGCGCTCCGTGCTGCCGCCCAGGGCTTCGATCCTGGACCAGTTGCCCGACAGCATCGCCGACAGTTGGGCGCCCAGGCGATGCTCCAGTTGCAGCGCGGCGCCGCGCTGGCGGCTGTCCGCCGTGGCGGGGGCCAGGCCGGAGAGCGGATCGCCGTTGCGCGTCAGAACGCGCGTGGTCAGCGCGTAGGCCGAGAGGCTCAGCGTGTCGCGCACGCCGAGCAGCGTGAGCGCGCCCTCGGCGGCGGTCTGCAATTGCGGGTAGTCGCCCAGGAGGTTGACCGCGCCGCCGCTGGTGGCGGTGGCCAGCCCGCGGCTGGACACGATGCTGTCCACCACGCCCAGGCGCGTGGCCGGATCGGGGTAGCGCGTCGTGAGGATGGCGTCCAGCGCGCTGCGCACATCGCTGCCCTGGGCGATCGAGCCGAACGACGAGGTCGCGTCGACCGGCTCGCGCCGGACGCCGATCGAGACGACCAGGAAGGGCGTGCGATGCTCCAGCCGGAACAGCCCGGACTCGCCGAAATACCGGTGCTCGACCTCGAGATCGAGGTGGGTGCGCGGGCCCGGCGTCCAGGCCAGGGCCGCGCCGTACAGCGGATCGACGTGGCTGGACAGCAGGTAGTCGCTGCGATCCTGGCCGACCAGGACGCTGACGTCGGCGCCGCCGCCCACCAGCATCGTGCCCCTCAGCCGCCCGGTCGTGAGCGTGTAGCGGCTGCCGCCCTGGTCGCTGCTGACGCGGTTGTCGAGGCGATTCACTTCGACGGACGCGCCCAGCGGCGTCGGCTTGCGCTCCAGGCGAACGACGGTGGCGTTCGTGTTCAGGCGGGTCTCGGTGGCGGCGTCGGCGCCGGCGACGCCACCGGTGACGCCGCTGCTGCGCGTGACGCCGAACGACTCGCGGGCGAGGAAGCTGACTTCACGCCCCAGGTCGTGCTGCAACGCCCCTCCCGCCACGGCGCCCCAATCGTTGTGCCGGTTGGCCGCGGTGAGGTCATCCGTGCGCACGCCGAATGGATCCGATTCCGCGGCCCGCAGGTAGGCGGCCCCGTCGAACCTGAGCCAGCGGTCGAGGAAGGTCGCGTCGAACTGGCCGTGCAGGTCGGGCAGCACGCCGTCCGGCTGGGTGCTCCTCGCATAGTCGATCAGCGTCGCCGCGGCATGCACGTCCGCGTTGAAGCCGGCGCCCTTGTGCGTGACGTCGAGCACGGGGCGCAGCGACGTGATGAAGTCGGCCCGGCGCATGCCGTTGTCGTCCACCCCGCCGTTGTTCGTCGCGGCCGCGCGCGCCTCCAGCGACAGGCGCGGCGGCAGGTTGACGGGCTGCGAGGCCGCGGGCTCGGGCATAGTCGCGCCGGACGCCGCCGGCGCCGGGGGCGTCGCGTCGACCTGCGACCAGGCCGCGCCCGCGCCCATGCACAGGCTGAGGCAGAGGACGCACGACCGCACGACGGCGCCGAGCCCTCCGCCCGGCCCTGGGGACAATCCGGCGGCCCGGCCTGTCGCCCGTCGGCGCGACGTTTGGGTCACGACGCTCAGAACCAGCTTTGCGGGATGATGATGATGTCGCCGGGCTGCACCCTGGCGTTGGCCGAGATGTCGCCTCGCTTGAGCAGGTCGGCCAGGCGCAGGCTGTACTGCTTGCCTTCCTTGCGCACGAGCACGGCGCCGTTGCCGTCTGCGAAGTCGGTGATGCCGCCCGCCTGGATCATCACGTCGAGCACCGTCATGTCCTGGCGATACGGCACGGACTGGGTCTTGGTGGCTTCGCCGACGATGCGGATCTGTTGCGCGTAGACCCCCTGGAAGCCGGACACGATCACGCTGACCTTGGCGTCGCGGACGAGCTTGCCCAGCTTGTCCTCGAGGACCTTGGCGAGGTCGGCCGGACTCAGGCCGGCGGCCTGCACCTCGCCCGCCAGCGGCGTGGAGATCTTGCCGTCCGGACGCACCGTGACGGTGGGCGACAGCTCGGGATTGCGCCAGACCACGATGTTGAGCGTGTCCAGCGGACCGATCTTGTAGGCCTCGGCCTCGCCGGCCGGCTCCGCGGCGGTGGGCGCCGGCGGGAACGAGCGTCCTCCGGCGCAGGCGCACAACGCCAGCGCCATGGCGCCGGCCATCAGCCAGGCCGCGACGGGCGATCCGTGCCGGCCGGTCGCGCCCGAAGCGCCGTTGCCGGTTGCCGTGGTCTGTTGCTCACCGATTCGATTCGACATGGTTGCTCCCTCCTGCAGCCGCATGGGACATGGGCGGTCTCCTTGCGATCATGGCCAGGGAGGTAACGAAAAGCAATCCCAAACACCTCCAGGGAAGCCGCCCCTCCCCGTTCTGGGGGAGCCGCACCTTGCTCGCGGACGACAGTCGCGACGGACCGCCCGTGCACAATCGGAGCCAGTCGCAACCGCCCCCCGCCGCTCATCGCCGCATGTATCAACTCGACCCGAAACGCCTGCAGGAAGTACGGTTTGCACATGTGTCGGGCATCGCGGCCAATGTCTGGTTCCTCGGCCTGACCAGCCTGCTGACGGACATCTCCTCCGAGATGGTGACGGCGATCCTGCCGATCTGGTTCGTCTTCGCCATGGGCATGACGCCACTGCAGTTCGGCTTCATCGACGGCCTGTCGCAAGGCGTCGCCGCGGCGGCGCGCCTGGCCAGCGGCCTGGTCGGCGATCGCTGGCGGCGCCATCGCGACGTCGCCATCCTGGGCTACGGGATGTCGGCCGTCTGCAAGATCGGCCTGCTGGCGGCCGGCGGGGCATGGGGTCTCGCGTCCGTGGCCATCGCGGTCGACCGCATCGGCAAGGGCATCCGCACCTCGCCGCGCGATTCGCTGATCTCGCTGAGCGCGGCGCCCGAACGGCTGGGCCTGGCCTTCGGCATCCACCGCGCGCTGGACACGGCCGGCGCCCTGCTGGGCCCGCTGGTGGCCTTCGCCCTGCTCGCCGCCCTGCCCCACGCGTTCGACCTCGTCTTCGTCACCAGCTTCTTCATCGCCGTGGCCGGCGTGGCGGCCATCGCCTGCTTCGTGCGCGACGTCGCCACCCCGCAGGAGCCGGGCGCGCCGTCGGGCCGCTCGGCCATCGGCCAGGCCCTTGGCCTGCTTCGCGACGCCCGGCTGCGCGGCATCTCCGCGGCCGGCTTCCTGCTGGGCATCTTCACGACGGCCGACGCCTTCGTCTACCTGGCCTTGCAGCAGAAGCTGTCGACCCAGCCGGCCTGGTTCCCGCTGTTCTATGCGTTGACCGCCGTGGCCTATCTCGCGCTGGCCATCCCGGCGGGCGCGCTGGGCGACCGCTTCGGCCGCACCCGCCTGTTCCTGGCCGGCCACGTGCTGCTGCTGCTGGCGGGCATCGACCTGCTGGCGATGCCCGCCGGCATGCCCGGCGCGCTGCTGGCGCTGGCGCTGCTGGGCGCGTACTACGCCTGCACCGACGGCGTGCTGATGGCGCTCGCCAGCGCCTTCGTCGCGCCGTCGCTGCGCGGCTCGGGACTGGGCATCGTCGCGACGGCCAACGGCGTCGCGCGCCTGTTCGCCTCCCTGCTGTTCGGCGCGCTGTGGGAGGCGCGCGGCATGGCGTTCGCGCTCGTCGTCTTCGCCGCGGGACTGGGATGCGCCCTGCTCGCCTGCCTGCCGCTGCTCAAGCCCCTGAAGGAATCGCCGCGCCCATGACGTCCGCCTCCTCGCTGCGCCCGCGCCTCCTCGTCTTCGTGCTGGTGATCCTGGCCTGCGCCGGCGGCATCGCCGGCTACGCGCGCCACGTGATCCGCCAGTCGCGGACGCCGCCCCCGATCGCCGTGGTCGCCTCCGGTCCGGCCGCCGCCGCGCCCACGTCGGCGGCATCGCCCGTCGCCTCGGCCGCCTCCATCGCGCCGGTCGCGAGCGTGCCGGCGGCGCCGGCGGCCAGCGCCGCGCGCGCGTCCCTGATGTTCCGCAGCACCGCCCTCGGCGAGAGCTACGGGCACGTCACGCGCGCGTGGCTGGCCGACCCCGACGGCGCCCGCGAGGTCACGCCGCTCACGTGCGACCGCGTTTACTTCGCGGCGGGCTCGGGCGTGTGCCTGATGGCCGATCGCGGCGCCTTGACGGTCTACCGGGCCCAGTTGTTCGACGCCCACTTCGCCCCGCGCAAGACGCTGGACCTGGCCGGTCCGCCCAGCCGCGCCCGCGTGTCGCCGGACGGTCGCAAGGTCGCGTTCACCGTCTTCATCAGCGGACAGGGGTATGCGGCGACCTTCACCACGCGCACGAGCATCGTCGACGCGATCAACGGCGAAAGCATCGTGGACGACCTCGAATCGTGGCCGGTGACGCGCGACGGCGCGGCGTTCAAGGCGATCGACTTCAACTTCTGGGGCGTCACCTTCGCCCGCGACGGCAGGCGCTTCTACGCCACGCTGGGCACCGGTGGCAGGACCTACCTGGTGCAGGGCGACTTCGCCAGCCGCCAGATGCGCGTCGTCGCTGACGACGTCGAGTGCCCGTCGCTGTCGCCGGACGGCAGGCGCATCGGCTTCAAGCGCCGCGACACCAGCGCCCCCGGCGGCCGCTTCCTGTGGCACGTGGCGGTGCTCGATCTCGCGAGCCACCAGGTGCGCGTGCTGGCGGGCGAATCGCGCAGCGTGGACGACCAGGTGGAGTGGAACGGCAACGACGAGCTGCTCTACGCGATGCCGCTGGACAGCCAGCAGTCGTCCACCGAACAGGACGTGTGGGCCATCGCCGCCGACGGCAAGTCGCCGCCGCGCCGCCTGGTGCGCTTCGCGTTCTCGCCCGCCGTCTCGCGCTAACCGCCGGCGCGCGCCAGCAGGCACACGGCGCGCGTCTCGATCGCCTTCAGCTCGCCCACCGGCCCCATCTTCTCGGCCGTCTTGGCCTTCACGTTGACGACATCGCGCGACAGGCCCAGCGCCTGCGCGAGCCGGTCGCGCATCGCGTCGATGTGCGGCGCGAGCTTCGGCTTCTGCGCGACGATCGTCGAGTCGATGTTGACGGGCTCCCATCCGGCCGCGCGCACGCGCCGCACGCATTCGGCGAGCAGCGCGATCGAGTCGGCGCCCTTGAACGCGGCATCGGTGTCGGGGAAGTGGCGGCCGATGTCGCCCAGGCCCGCGGCACCGAACAAGGCGTCGGTGATCGCGTGGCACAGCGCGTCGGCGTCGGAGTGGCCCAGCAGGCCGTGCGTGTGCGGGATCGTGACGCCGCCCAGGATCAGCGGGCGGCCTTCGACGAGCTGGTGGGTGTCCCAGCCCTCGCCGATGCGGAACGGAATGGTCATGGCCTGGCCTTGGGAACCTTGGAAATGGAATGCGAACGGCTGCGGAGCAGGCGCTCCGCGAGGGCGAAGTCCTCGGGCCAGGTCACCTTGATGTTCTCGAAGTCGCCGCGCACGAGCCGCGGCGACTGCCCCGCGGCCTCGATGGCGCTCGCCTCGTCGGTGATGGCCAGGTCGCGACGCATGAAGCCGGCACGCAGCGCGTCGCGCAGCGCCCCGACGCGAAACATCTGCGGCGTCTGCGCCGCCCACACGCGCTCGCGCGGCACGGTGGCGTCCACGCGCTCGTGCGCGTCCGATCGCTTGAGCGTGTCGGCCAGCGGCAGGGCCAGCAGCCCGCCGACGGCGTCGTCGCGGCAGGCGGCGATGAGGCGGCGGATCGCATCGGGCCGGATCAGGCAGCGGGCGGCGTCGTGCACCAGCACCCAGTCGCTCTCCAGCGCGCCGCGCGCGAGCAGGTCGTGCAGGCCCGCGGACACCGTCTCGGCGCGCGTGGCCCCGCCCACGTTGGCGCGCCAGCAGGCGGCCGCGGCCTCGGCGTCGCCCTCGCCGGCCAGGGCCGCGAACTGCGTGTCGCCGGGCGACAGCACCACCAGCGTGCCATCGAGCTCGTCCACCTGCGCCAGGGCCTCCAGCGTCCACAGCACCAGCGCGCGGCCGGCAAGCTCCTCGTACTGCTTGGGGCCCGCGGCGCCGGCGCGCGAGCCGCTGCCGGCACAGGGCACCAGCGCGAACAGGCGCTGGCGGCCGAAGGGATGGGTGAACGAATCACCTCGCTGGGGGCTGGTCATGGGACGTGATTCTAGAATCCACAGGTTCTCATAGCTCGATTCCACGAGCGCCACGCCTTGCCGGCGCGCCGGTTGCCCTCTCCGCGGGTGCCCACCGACGCGCCCAAGGCGTGTCCTCATTTATACGGCTGCCATGCAACTGCCCTCGCTCGTCCCCGGACAACGCTACAACCTGCCCCGCCCGCCCGGAGCGGCCGACGCGCTGCTCGTCGCCCACCTGGCGTCCGCGCGCGCCGCGCAGGGACAGCTGACGCTGGTGGTGTGCGCCGAGCCGGCCGACTCGCAGCGCCTGGCCGACGAACTGCCCTTCTTCGCGCCGCACCTGCGCATCGCCGTGTTTCCCGACTGGGAGACGCTGCCCTACGACCAGTTCTCGCCGCACCAGGATCTCGTCTCCGAGCGGCTGGCCACGCTGTGGCGCCTGTACCGCAAGAGCCAGGGTATCAGCAGCGCCAACACCGGCGTGGCCATAGCCTCCGCCAAGGGCAGGGCCGCGCCCGACCCGACCAAGAGCGTCGAGGCGAACAAGGAGGACGACGAGGGCGTCGACGTGGTGATCCTGCCGGCCAGCACCGCGCTCACGCGCCTCGCGCCGCCGTCGTTCCTCGCGGCCACCACCTTCAACTTCAAGCAGAAGTCCCGGCTGGATGAAGCCGCGTTGCGCGCGCAGCTCACCCTGGCCGGCTACTCGCACGTCAGCTCGGTGGTGTCGCCCGGCGAGTACGCGGTGCGCGGCGGCCTGATCGACCTGTTCCCCATGGGCTCCAACGTGCCCTACCGCGTCGACCTGTTCGACAACGAGGTCGACTCCATCCGCACCTTCGACCCCGACACCCAGCGCAGCCTCTACCCGGTGCCGCAGGTGCGCCTGCTGCCCGGGCGCGAGTTCGCGCTGGACGAGGCCTCTCGCAAGGCGTTCCGCGTGCGCTGGCGCGAGCGCATCGAGGGCGACCCGACCAAGGCGCGCCTGTACAAGGACATGGGCAACGGCATCGCCGGCGGCGGCATCGAGTACTACCTGCCGCTGTTCTTCGACGAGACCGCCACGATCTTCGACTACCTGCCGCAGTCCGCCACGCTGGTGCTGCACGGCGCCGTCGACGACGCGCTGCAGCGCTTCTGGACCGATACCCGGGAACGGTATCGCTTCCTGAAGGCCGACCCCGATCGCCCGATCCTGCCGCCCGAGGACATCTTCCTCAAGGGCGAGCAGTTCTTCGATGCCACGCGCGCCTTCGGCACGCTGTCGCTGCGGCCCGCGGCCGGCGTCGACGACGCGGTGGCCTGGGCCAGGCCGCTGCCCGACGTGAGCGTCGAACGCGGCGCCACCGCGCCGATGGCCCGCCTGCAGAGGCACATCGCCGCCACGCCGTACCGCGTGCTGCTGGTGGCCGACAGCGAAGGCCGGCGCGAGACCTTGCTGGACATGCTGCGCGACCACCAGATCGAGCCGGTGAGCGTGGCCACGCTGGCCGAGTTCGAGGCCAGCGCCGAGAAGGTGGCGATCACGGCGGCGCCGATCAGCGAGGGCTTCTTCTGGTTCGAGCCCGAGGCCGCCTCGCCGCGCACCATCCAGTTCATCACCGAGAACGAGCTGTTCGCCACCGGCGCCACGCCGCGCAAGCGCCGGCGCGGCCAGGAGCAGGTCAGCAGCGTCGATGCGCTGATCAAGGACCTGTCCGAGCTCAAGCTGGGCGATCCGGTCGTGCATGCCAGCCACGGCATCGGCCGCTACATGGGCCTGATCAACATCGACCTGGGCGAGGGGCCCAGCGAGTTCCTGCACCTCGAATACGCCGACAAGGCCACGCTGTACGTGCCCGTCGCGCAGCTCGCGCTGATCAGCCGCTACACCGGCGTCTCGGCCGAGGAGGCGCCGCTGCACAAGCTGGGCTCGGGCCAGTGGGACAAGGCGCGCCGCAAGGCCGCCGAGCAGGTGCGCGACGCGGCCGCCGAGCTGCTGAACCTGTACGCGCGCCGCGCCGCGCGCGACGGCTATTCGCACCGCTTCTCGCCGCACGACTACGAGGCCTTCGCCACCAGCTTCGGCTTCGAGGAGACGCCCGACCAGCGCGCGGCCATCCATGCGGTGATCCAGGATCTGGTGAGCCCGAAGCCGATGGACCGCCTGGTGTGCGGCGACGTGGGCTTCGGCAAGACCGAGGTGGCCCTGCGCGCGGCCTTCGTCGCGGTGCACGGCGGCAAGCAGGTGGCGCTGCTGGCGCCCACCACGCTGCTGGCCGAGCAGCACTTCCAGACCATCAGCAGCCGTTTCGGCCAGTGGCCGGTGAAGGTGGCGGAGATGTCGCGCTTTCGCACGCCCAAGGAGGTCAAGGCCGCGATGGAGGGCCTGGCCGACGGCACCATCGACATCATCGTGGGCACGCACAAGCTGCTGTCCGGCGACGTGAAGTTCAAGCGCCTGGGCCTGCTGATCGTCGACGAGGAACACCGCTTCGGCGTGCGCCACAAGGAGGCGATGAAGGCCTTGCGCGCCGAGGTGGACGTGCTCACGCTCACGGCCACGCCCATCCCGCGCACGCTGGGCATGGCGCTGGAGGGCCTGCGCGACCTGTCGGTCATCGCCACCGCGCCGCAGCGCCGCCTGGCCATCAAGACCTTCGTGCGCAACGAGAGCCAGGGCACGATCCGCGAGGCCGTCCTGCGCGAGCTGAAGCGCGGCGGCCAGTGCTACTTCCTGCACAACGAGGTGGAGACGATCCAGAACCGGCTCGAAAAGCTGCAGCAGCTCATCCCCGAGGCGCGCATCGCGATCGCGCACGGCCAGATGCCCGAGCGCGAGCTGGAGGCCGTGATGCGCGACTTCGTGGCGCAGCGCATCAACGTGCTGCTGTGCTCCACAATCATCGAGACGGGCATCGACGTCCCCACCGCCAACACGATCGTCATCGCCCGCGCCGACAAGTTCGGCCTGGCGCAGCTGCACCAGCTGCGCGGGCGCGTCGGCCGCTCCCACCACCAGGCCTATGCCTACCTGATGGTGCCCGACGTCGAGGGCCTCACCAAGCAGGCCGCGCAGCGCCTCGACGCCATCCAGGCGATGGAGGAGCTCGGCTCCGGCTTCTACCTGGCGATGCACGACCTGGAGATCCGCGGCGCCGGCGAGGTGCTGGGCGAGAACCAGAGCGGCAACATGATGGAGGTGGGCTTCCAGCTGTACAACGACATGCTGGCCGAGGCCGTGCGCGCGCTGAAGTCCGGCAAGGAACCCGACCTGCTGTCGCCCACCGGCGCGTTCGGCGGCGGCATCGACATCAAGCTGCACGCCCCCGCCCTGCTGCCCGACGCCTACTGCGGCGACGTGCAGACGCGCCTGTCGCTGTACAAGCGCCTGGCCACCGCCGACCGCCCCGAGACGCTGGACAACCTGCTCGAGGAGATCACCGACCGCTTCGGCAAGCTGCCGCCGCAGGGCCAGGCCCTGTTCGACACGCACCGCCTGCGCGTGCTGGCCAGGAGCTACGGCGTGCTGAAGGTGGACGCCAACCCGAAGGTGATGAACGTGACCTTCCGCCCGAATCCGCCGATCGATCCGATGCGCATCATCGAGCTGGTGCAGAAGAACAAGAGCGTGAAGCTGGCCGGCAACGACCGCCTCCGCATCGACCGCGAGATCGCCGAGCCGCACGACCGCGCGCAGTTCGTGCGGGACCTGCTCCGCTCGTTGGGGCCGCCGAAGGCGCCGGACTGAGTTCAGGCGGCGTTGCCGCGCTCCATCAACGCGGCCTGGTAGGCCAGCGCGACGTCCTTGGACTTGGCCTCGGCCAGCTCCTGCAGCTCACGCCCCAGCGAGGCCACCTTGTCCGGATGGTACTGGCCGATCAGGCGGCGATAGGCGTCGCGGATCTGCTCGACGCTGGCGTCCGCCGGCAGCTCCAGCACGCGGGTCCAGTGCGGCCCGGGTGGCGGCTGCACGGGCGGCGGCGCCACCGGCGCCTGGGGCTTGCGCAGGAACATGTGGACGACGCCGAAGCCGACGAGTCCGCAGCCCGCGATGATCAGGATGTCATTGCTGTCCATGGGCCTCTTCCCCTGGGGACGTAAACGCCGGGCGCGCCGCGCGCAGGGCCAGCGCGCGCGGGGACTCCTCCGCCGTCCAGTCCAGTTCGTCGTCGATGCGCGCCAGGCATTGCGCGTTCACGCGAGCCCGCGCCGGCGGGTCTAGCAGTCGCCGCGTCGCCGAGAGCAGGTCCTCGTCGACGCGGCGGTGCAGCGAGAGCCGGCGCACGAGGTTGGGCGCATACGGCGCGCAGGCCAGCACCTCGAACGCGAGGACGCCGAACTGCGCGCCGTTCAGGCCCAGCGCGGCACGCCGGCGCCACACGAGCACCAGCGTGACCCCGATGACCGCGTAGAGCTCGCCCAGCACCAGCAGCATCGCCTGCAGGCCCAGGTGTCCGTAGTACGCCACCGGCAGGGCCACGAACAGCAGCAGCCACATGACGACCACCCATGGGCCGAGACGCAGCTCGTTCGGCACTGCCGCCGGAGCGGCGGGCACCTGCGCGGGCGTCGCGGCGGCATCCCAGCGCAGGCGCAGCACCGGCTCCCAGGGCTTGAACGGGTTGCACAGCCAGGGCTCGCGCCGGCGCAGGCGCCAGTCGAGCATGCCGAAGCCCGCTCGCCAGCGGCCCCGCCATCCGCGCACCAGCACGGCCTCGTCGGGGTTCAGGAGCAGGAGGCAGTCCTTGAGATACAGGGCCGCGACCGCCGGGCCGATCAGGAGCTGGGCGTCGACTTGCACGGGCCTCCTAGCGTCCCGTGGCGCGCGAGAACAGGCGCTTGAGGGCCGCCAGCCCGGCCACCACGGCCGCCGCCACGAGTTTCCAGCCGGCGACGAGCGCCGCGATCAGGCCCTTGAACCAGCCGGCCTTGACGGCCGCGGCCGCGGCACCGCCCAGCACCAGCGCGCCCAGGCCGAACTCGGCCACGTGGTCGCCGGCGCGGAACTCGCTGTAGGTCTCGCCGGGATTGAACGCGAAGCCGCCCAGCACCTGGTGCAGGTCCTGCACGTCCTGCTGCAGCGTCTCGGGGCGGGTCACCAGGGTCACCGTCTCGTAGCCGCGGCGCGACAGCAGGCGCATCGTGTAGTTGACCACCGGCTGCGGGCTGTCGGCCGAGTGCAGCTTCAGGCCGTATTCGAGGTACTTGGTGGCGGGGTCGTAGTGCGGCGGCACGATCCAGCCGTCGATGGTCAGGGCGGGAATGCCACGCTTGGCGCGCTGCTCGTTGGCGCCCTCCTCGCTCTTGCGCATGGAGGCCAGCAGCGCGTCGGGATCGAGCTTCTCGTCGTCCTTGACGTAGCCCGAGTCCGAGAACGACAGCGTGGCCCACCAGTTGTTGCGGATCAGGACGGTGTCGCCGGGCTCCGGCAGGTTGCCGGTCAGCTCGAGGAAACGGCTGCCGCTGGATTCGGGCAGCAGGCGCGCGCCGTCCGGGATCTGGATCTTCGAGCGGCTGCCGACGTCGCCGGCGGCGGGGCCGACCTGCCACGGCAGCTTGCGCATCTCCGCGCCGACGTCCTGTTCGGCATCGGCCGCTCGCGCCGGCAGCGATGCCGCAAGGACCAAGGCCGCTGCAAGAGCGCACGCGGACGCGCGCCGGTTCTGGTTCGACATGGGTTTCCTCCCTGTTGATCGATGAAGTTCCTGCGGGTGCGGCTCGACGGCTTTCCCGCATGGGGTGTGCCCGGATTATGTCGCCACGGCCCGATCGGGCGTCTGCCGGCTCCGCCAGAGCAAACCCTCGCCTCGGCGGCGTCGCTGGCGCATCGGGTGAGCCGGTGCCCCGGGCACAATCGGGCCCATGAATTCCGTCTCCGTGTCGTCGCTCGCCGTCCTCCTCATCGCCTTCGTGGCCGGCCTGGTTCTCGGCCTCGCGCTCGCCCGCGCGCGCTCGCGGGCCGCGGTCGATGCCGCGCTGGCGCGGGCCGGCCACGCGGGCCAGCTGGAACTGGCGCAGGCCCAGGAGCGCCTGCGCTCGCACGAACGGGCGACGGCGGCCGTGCAGGCCGACCTGGAGCGCGCCCGGGCCGAGACGCAGGGCGTGCGCGCCGAGCTCGAGACCGCGCGCGGCGAGGTGCTTCGCATCAGCGCCAGCGAGGCGCAGAAGAGCCAGCTGGTGGCCTCGCTGGGCGACCGGGTGGCCGCGCTCGAACGCGAGGCCGGGGCCGCCGCCGACCAGGCCGCGCAACAGTCCCGGGCCCTGCAGGCGGCCGGCGCCGAGCTCGCGCAGGCGCGCACGCGCGCCGACGCGGACCGCGCGAGCGCGCAGGAGAAGCTGCAGCTGCTCACCGAGGCCAGGACGGCGCTGTCCGACCAGTTCAAGACGCTGGCCAGCGAGATCCTCGAGGAGAAGGCGAAGCGCTTCGCCGAGCAGAACCAGCACAACCTGGGCACCCTGCTCGATCCGCTGCGCACGCAGCTGAGCGAGTTCAAGGGCAAGGTCGAGGAGGTCTACGTCAAGGAAGGCCAGGAGCGCTTCGCCCTCACCGAGCAGGTGCGCCAGCTGATGGAGCTGAACAAGACCCTCAGCAACGACGCCAACAACCTCACCCAGGCGCTCAAGGGCTCGGCCAAGACGCAGGGCAACTGGGGCGAGCTGATCCTCGAGCGCGTGCTGGAGGCGTCGGGACTGCGCAAGGGCCACGAGTACCAGGTGCAGGACAGCCAGCTCGACGAGGAAGGACGGCGCCTGCAGCCCGACGTCGTGATCCACCTGCCGGAGGAGCGCCGCCTGGTGGTCGACGCCAAGGTGTCGCTGGTGGCCTACGACCGATTCATGGCGGCCGACAGCGAGGACGAACGCACCGCCAGCGCCCGCGCGCACCTCGATTCGGTTCGCCAGCACATCCGCGGGCTGTCGGCCAAGCGCTACCAGGACCTGTACGGGCTGAAGTCGCTGGACCTGGTGGTGATGTTCGTGCCCATCGAGCCCGCGTTCATGCTGGCGGTGACCCACGACGACGCGTTGTTCATGGACGCCTGGCAGCGCAACGTGCTGCTGGTGAGTCCGTCCACCCTGCTCTTCGTCGTGCGCACCATCGCCCACCTGTGGCGCCAGGAGGCGCAGAGCCGCAACGCGCAGGACATCGCCAGGCGCGGGGCCGAGCTGTTCGACAAGCTGTCGACCTTCGTCGCCGACCTGCAGAAGGTGGGCGCCAAGCTGAAGGACGCGCAATCGGCCTATGACGACGCCGAGAAGCGCCTGGCCACCGGCAAGGGCAACGTCATCCGCCAGGCGCAGATGCTCAAGGACCTGGGCGTCAAGGCGACCAAGGCGCTGCCGGGCGCGTTGGTGGACGCCTCGGGCGCCGACGAGGACGCCGCGCCGGTGTCGTTGCCGCTGTTCGACGCGCCGGACCCCGAACCCGCGGCCGGCTGAGAGAGCCGCCTCAGGCGAGTCGAGCCGGCTGCCGCGAGACGCGCGCGAGCCAGTACACGGCCTGCCCCATGGCCCGTTCGGCACCGGGCTGGCCCGCCGCCAGCAGCGCCAGCGCATCCGAGATCAACTGCTCGACGCGCGACGAGCCCAGCGTCAGCGCCGCCGTGCGGCAGGCATCGGCCTTCTGCACGAACGCCGCCTTGACCTGCGAGCCGGAGGCTGGCGATGCGAGTTCCTGCGCCAGGCCCGCCAGCGCCTGGACCTGCGCGCTGAAGGCGCCCACGTAGCGCGCATGGCGCGGCGCGTCGATGCGCAGCCGCGCGATGGCCGCGTCGGCCGGCTCGAGGATGCTCGCGTCGAGCTGCGCCAGCGTGCGCAGGATACGGACGACGGTATCCGGCCCGACGGGCTTGACGAGGAAGCCCTGCAGGTCGGAGCGGGTGGCGCCGAGCACCGTGTCGCGATCGGCGGTGGAGGTGATGAGCATCGCCGGAACGCGCCTGAGCGCCGGCGCGGCGCGCAGCCGCGCGACCAGCTCGAGGCCGTCGGGCGGCGGCATGCGCACGTCCAGGCACAGCAGGTCGAAGCACGCCGGGCCGCTCATCGCGCCCCACGCGGACGCACCGTCCTCGGCCACCACGATCTCGGGCGTGCCGCACTGGCGCAGCACGTCCTCCATGGCCAGGCGCGAGACGAGGTCGTCGTCGGCGACCAGGATGCGCATCTGGAAACTCCCTTGTCTGTTCTTGACGACAGCGTATCAGTGCGCGGTCATCCAGTCGTCAATGCTTTCCTGGAGGGCGGCCCAGTGGCGCTCGACGCCGGCGTCGTCGGCGGTGTCGCAGGCTTCCTCGAGGGCGCCCGCGTCGTCGGCCATCGGGTCGCTGTGGATGTAGTACGCGCTGCCCTTGATGTTGTGCGCGATGCGCGCGGCGCGTGCCAGGTCGCGCTGGGCGATGGCGTCGGCCAGGTCGGCGAGCAGGCGCGGCGTCTCGCTGCGGAAGGCCTCGGCCAGCCGTTCCGACAGCGAGCGCACCGCGGGCGGGGCCGCCGGCGGCGGCGGCTTGTGCGCGGCGTCGGCCAGCGC
>JABCYW010000122.1 GCA_013289985.1 Betaproteobacteria bacterium
CCGTCCAGAATGGCCGCAGACTAGGCGCGGCGCGGAGCGGGGCTCGATGCCCCGCGAGCACCGCAACGACGGCTGCGGTCATTCTGGGCGGGATTCTTCAACGAACTTCCAACTCACGACACTAGCGCAAGCACTGCAAGATTCTTCTTGACCGGAAGGCCATCTCCTTGTCAATCATCGGCCATGAAACAAAGACAAGAGATGCTTCGCGCGAAGACGAGTCCGACCGTGCGCCTGGCCGGCCTGGCGCCCGTCCTCCTGGCGTCGCTGCTCTCGCATTGCGGCGCCTCCGCGGCGGCGGGGCCTTCTCCACAGGCCCGGTACGGCATCGAGCAGCCGGCGCAATCCGTGGCCGACGCGCTCCTGGCCATCGCACACGTTACCGGCACGTCGGTGCTGTTCGAGCCGGGGGCCGTCCGGGGGCGCGTGGCGCATGCGGTGTCGGGACGCTTGCCGGCGTTCGAGGCCATCACGGCCGCGCTCCTGGGCACGGGCCTGGTCGCCCAGCAGATGAAGGACGGCGCGGTCGTCGTGCGGGCCGCGGCGCCGGGTGGTGATGCCGGCACCGCGCCGAACGCCGACGGCTCGCGCGACGATGTGCCGACGGTGGCGAAGGTCGAGATCACGGGTTCGCGGTTGAAGCGCATCGACTCGGAGGGGCCGGCGCCGGTGAACGTCTACACGCGCACGGACATCGAGCAGAGCGGGCAACCGAACCTGGAGCGATTCCTGGCGGGGCTCGACGAGGTGTCGATGTCCGCCGGGGAGGGCGGCTTCGCTGCGACGTTGGGGCAGGCCGCCGTGCAGCTTCGCGGCCTGCCGCTGGGATCGACGCTGGTACTGATCAACGGACGGCGCGTCGAGGCGGTCGGAACCTCGTCGGCCAACTTCTTCAACCTGAATCTCATTCCGATGGCGGCCATCGAACGCGTCGAGGTCGTGCCGGTCGGCTCGTCTGCCGTGTATGGCGGCGACGCGCTGGCGGGCGTGTTCAACGTGATCCTGAAGACGTCCATAGCCGGCTCTTCCGTGGCGGCCAATCTGGGCTCCGGCCGCGGCTTCGGCGCTGGCGGGCTGTCGCTGGCCACCGGTGCGCGCAACGCCGACGGCAGCTACCTGCTGCTGGGCTCCTACAGCCGCTCGACGCCACTGACCGAGGCGGAGCGGGGGTTCTTCGTGGATGCCGACTACCGGCGCTTCGGCGGTCCGGACGCGCGCGTGCGCAACTGCACGCCGGGCACCGTCAGCAGCGTGTCCGGGGCCAACCTGCCGGGGCTGAACTCTGGTTTTGCCGCCATCCCGCAACGGACGGCGGGACGGGTGGCGCAGATCTCGGACTTCGTGGCGACAGCGGGAACGGCCCGCCTGTGCGACCGCTACGTCAACGGCGACGGCATTCCCCTCGTGTACGGCGACGAGACGCTCGCCTTCCACGCGACGGGGGAGCACAGCATCGGCGGATCGTGGTCCGCATTCGGAGAGTTCACGTTCGCGAAAGAGCTGATGCAAGCCCGGGACAATGGCCTCAGCCTGTCCAACGTCACGGTGGGGGCGAACAACCCCTTCAATCCATTCGGGGTGGACGTGAAGGTCACCGCCTTGCTGGGGCCGGCCAATGGCCTGCAGGGGCTCGGGCGCCAGACCCGGTTCCAGCGCGCGCTGTTGGGCGTGCGCGGCGGCCTGGCGGGCGACTGGGAGACCGAGCTGACGCTGTCCAGCGTTCGTGACAACGGAGGGCAGCAGAACTTCAATCTCGACATCGACCGGACGGCGCGCGCGGCGGCCTTGGCGGCGAGTTCGCCCTCGGCGGCAATCAACCCGTTCACGACGGGCCGTGCGGCAAGCGACGAGGTGCTGCGCAGCATCTGGACGGACGACGACAGCATGAATCACGGCCGCAAGGATCAGGTGAGCGGCCTCCTGCGCGGCGGCCTGTTCCACGGCGCCGTCGAGGCCGTGATGGGGGCCGAGAGTGCCCACGATCGCTACGACGCCGCGAGCCCGGACCAGGAAACGGTGAACCATGGCAGCAGGCGCGACTCCGCGGCGTATGGAGAGCTGCGGGCGCCCCTGCCGAGCATGGGGGCGCCCGGCAACACCCGGAGCCTGGCGACGTTGACGCTCGCCGTCCGCCGTGACCACTACACCGATTTCGGGTCTGCCAGCAGCTACCAGACGGGTCTCGAGGTTCGCCCCTCGCGCGGCCTCCTGATCCGCGCGTCGTCGGCCACGTCCTTCAAGCCCCCGACCCTGCTGCAGACCGACGTGACCGACTCCCCGACGCCCGCGCAAGAGTTCTCCCTCGTCGACCCGGCGCGAGGCGGGGAAGCGATCACCTCGGGAACGGTTCTGCGCACGACCAACAAGTCGCTGGAGCCCGAGCGTGGCCGCGCCGGCAGCGTCGGAGCCGTGTGGGAGCCGGAAAGCAGGCTGGGCGCGCGACTGGGCGCAACCTGGTGGCAGGTGCGCGTCAACGGGCTCATTTCGCTCCTGCAGCCCCAGGCGGCGCTCGACTACGAAAACCTGTTTCCGGGATTCGTGACGCGGGGCCCCGCCGTCGATGGCCAGCCCGGGCCCGTCATCGGCATCAAGCAGGCCGAGGCCAACTTCGGCAGCGTGCAGGTGGCCGGCACGGACATGGAAGCTGCCTACGCTTGGCGCGGCTTCCTGGGTCGCTGGACGTCGATGGTGGGAGCCACGCGCACCGGCGAGTACGCGGTCGTGCTCGCGCCGGGAGCGGCGAAAGTGGACCGGCTGGGCCGGCGATTCAACGACTTCTGGGCGCCGCGCTGGAAAAGCCGTGCTTCGATCGGCCTCGACGCGGGCGCGTGGAGCGTGCGGCTGACGAGCCGCTACCTCGGGCAATACAAGGACGCGGGCAGCAGCGAGCGGCGGCTGGGTGCCTGCTGGACGCACGACCTGTCCGCCAGCCTGGACCTGAAGAAGTCCCTGCCCGACCTGGGCGCCGCCGTGAAGGCAGCATCCCTGTCGTTGAGCGTCGCCAACCTCGGCAACCGGCAGCCGCAGTTCGTCGAGACCTTCCCGTACTACGACATCACGCAGGCCGACTGGCGCGGCCGTTACGTCGGCACGAGAGTCTCCATCGACTGGTGATCTCGTGTCCCGTCCTGCCTTCCAGCGTCGAGGCGGGTTTGTCCGGCACATGGGGGCCGTCCCGTTCAGCGAGGGCCGGATGTCCGCCAGCACGCGTCCGGAGACGCCGCGATGCTCCGGAGCCAGGCTTCGATCGCGATGTAGTGGTGGATCTCGCTCACATGCGTGCCCAGGCCGGACAGCCGGCAGGCCAACGCCGCCTCCACCATGTTCCGGTCCAGCAGGCCCGCGCGAACCAGGCGGCCGTCCAGCAGCAGCTCTCGCGCCAACGAAAGGTTGCGGCGGAGGATCGTGGTGGCGTGTTCCTCCATGCCGCCCTTGGACTGGCGGGCGGCGATCTCGCGCGGGATGTCGCCCGCGAACGCTCGTCGTGCGAGCGCGCGACTGCGCCCGCCGTGCGAGAGCAGCCAGGTCGGCAGTTCCAGGCAAAGTTCGATCAGCGGTTGCGAGAGCAGCGGATTGACGAGTTCCGGCGCCGCTTCGCGATGGTACGGGTCGTAGTAGCCGGCCGGATCGATCAGATCCCGAACCTGGTGGAATTTCCCGATGGGAAGATCCGCCGCGGACGCGAGGTCGGGGTGGATGTAGCGATCGGGATGGCGCATGCCGTCGATGGCCTCGCGGCGCCCGAGCGTGAAGGACCGCCCGATGCCCTCCCATCGGACGGTGCGACGGCCCTGGTCGGCCAGCGCACGCCGCATCGATTGCCGGAGCGAGACGCGGCCCAGGCGGGCCGCATCCAGGGAGGCACGAACGAAGCCCCGGCCGAGCCCGTGGACGCTCAGGTAGTCGGCGGCGGGCCAGGTGCAGTGACGTTGGAAGAAGAGCTGATCGCCGCCGCCACCGGTGAACATCGCCCGTGCGTGATGGGCCGCCGCGACCTCGGCATCGATGCGACCCGCGTCCATGCGACCGACATGGGTGACCGGCACCGGCGTCCGGCTCGCGGCCAGGATGTCGTCCAGACGGAATGCGGCGTCGCGCTCCCTTTCGATGAGCTCCACGCCGGCTCTCCTGGCGGCGAGGCGGGCGAAGCCGCGCTCGTCGCTGTCCGACCCGGCGGAGTGGTAGTTGAGGCAGGTGATCCGCGTTCCGGTGGGCCCGGCGGACAGGCTGCCCAGCAGGATGGCTGAATCGAGCCCGCCCGAGAGCCTCAACAGGATCGCGTCGTAGCAGGACGACCAGGCGTGCACGCAGTCCATCGCCACCCGTCTCAACTGCGCCGCGGCGATGTCCGGTTCCGGTTCGACCCGTTTCCTGGCGATGGCCACGGCGCTCCAGAGCGCCACCGGCGAATGGGCGCTCTCGTCCAGGGGCGTGAGCTGACCAGGCAAGACCTGCGAGACGTCCTCGAGCGCGGTACGACGCCCGCCCAGGTGGCCGTGCGCCGCAAGCGCGGCGACCGCCTCCCAGCTCACGCGTGGGCCAGGCGCGTCGGGTGTGAACGCAATGAGGTCTTCCAGCCACGAGAAGAAGACGGCCACGCCTTCGACGTTCCGGAGGTAGCAAGGCAGCGCGCCGCTCGGGTCGCGCAGCAGGCACGCGCCTCGACGGCTGGATTGAAGGACGGCGGTGTAGCGGCCCCAATAGTCGTCCACCAGGGCTTGCCCATCGGTCTTCAGGATCTTGTCGCCTTCACGCGGGGAGAGCTCGAGATCTCCGGATTCGGAGGGTCCGTCACGGCGGCGAAACAGCCGGCCGACGATGACGCCGCGGTCGAGCGGCAGCGGATGGAAGCCGTTGGCGCCGTGACGATTGCCGACCGTGTAGACGCGCAGCGCTCGGCCGGAGAGCGCGGGCTGCCAGCCCGGTGCTCGCTGAATCGCTTCTTCGAGCCGTCGTGCGATGACGGCCTGTGCCGGGTGTTCGGGGTTCCAGCTGAAGCCGAGGTATCGGAACATGGTTGTCGGTCTCGCTCAGACGACCAGGATCGGTTGGTAGTGGCGGACGCGCTCCGCCAGGTCGTTGAGGACGACGCCGCCGCTCTGTACCCATGAGTGGGCGCCGAAGGGCTGGACGCGTACGCCGATGACCCACTGAGGGAACATGCGCTGGCCGGCGAGGAAGTGGATGAGGGCCAGGGAGTCGTTGAGACACCGGTCGTGGCTGGTCAATGCGAAAGGACGCAGGCGCACGTAGGCCGCCACTGCCGCGAGCATGGCATCGGCGTCGGCTTCCGCGTCGCGCTCGGGATGACGCGCCCGGAGGGCCATGACCTGGTTCGCGATGTCGGCCAGGCTGCGTCGGCGCAGCCACGCCGCGGTGACGAGCGTCGCCCGCCACAGGCGCACGAGATGGCGCCAATCGAAGGCCGGGGCGAGACTGTCGTCGTCTGCATCGAGGCTGGTGACGGGCTCGGTGAGCCGGAGGATCCGGCGCGCCGGCGTCTCCGCCGGGGCGTCCGACAGCAGGTGCCGGTCGCGGAGGTGTTTGATCACGTCGTGACGAGGTGCCGGACAGGCAGGGACTGTCGGCGCATCGGTACCTGTCGATTCGTCGAGGATGGCGGCGGACAAGTCGGCCAGCTGAGGGCCGCCCACTCCGACGTACCTGCTTCGAAGCAGGTCGAGAAAAATCATCTGGTCGCCGATACGGCAGGCGCGCACGTGATCGGCGAGCCGTAGCGGAGGGTTTGACGTTGGCGTTGACATGTTCCTCCCGAACGTGGCGACGTGCGGCCGGATGTCCGCACGCCGCCCCTTCCTCTTCAGCGGCTCAGTCCGGACGGTACGGGAATTCCGTGCCGGCCTCGAGAGCCTGTCCGTTCTTGGCGCCCTTGGTTTCTTCCTTCGCATCGCCCAGTTCGACGATCTCCAGTTCCGGTTCCAGTTCTTCGTTCATGACGATCTCCTTCAGTGAGCTTGAGTTGAGGATTGCCCTCGGCGATTCGCTTCGGGCAAGGCAAGAGTGATCGCGGCCAACGGGCGCCGCAAACACACCTCCGATGGACGTTGTCGTTCGGTTGACGCGTGAGCGGTTCGCGTCGCGACAGCGCCGGGTGGGCCCCGCGGAATGCCACCCAACACGTCGAATGCAAGCCCTCTGCTTCCATTCGGCTTGATGAGGGGTTGGCGCGGCCATGCCCAAGGATAGGGTCTGGCTCTGGATCCCGCGGCGCGCGGAATTGGAGGTTTTCGACTGTCTTGACGCGGACTGCGTCGCCAGTCCGAACGCGAGCGAAAGAATCGGTCCGGATCGTCGCGGTGCTGTTCGGCTTCCGGTCACGTTGTCCGGCGCATCGATCTGCGGCGCCGGCCACCTCCCGTGGCAATTCGCGTGTATCTCATCCTGGCATTGCGGCTTGACGACCCCGCGCCCGGGCGAGCGTCCGCGCGATCCCAGGCAGCCCCCTAGTTCGCATCCCTCGCGACGCGCGCTGTCGAGTTGCGATTGCCCAGATCGAAGCGGACACTCCGCCCACCCGGATCGACGCTTTCATCCGAGCTGCCGCGCGACGAGTGCGATGGCCCCTCGACACTCGATTGCCCGGGCCAGCGTCAATCGCACATGCAAGCCGGCATTGGCCGCGACAAGAGGCGAGTCATGAAGAACGACTGGATGGTCGACAGATTGGCTTTGATTGCAGTGCTGCCCGGCACTCCTCGGGCAGGCCCCGACATCGCACGATCTCGCCGCCACCGCGATCACGTTCCATGAGCGCGGCATTTCAGCCGTCCCTCCACGCCATCAACGCGCCCGGACGTGCAGCCGGGCGCTCTTCCTCGATCGCGCGCGGCGATCGAGATCCAGGCAACCGTTGCCAGACAAGTCATAGCGGAGATTCCTCATGCAAGACCATGCAAAGACCCGACTGATGTACAGCGCCGTGTTCACGGCCGTGATCGCCGGCCTCAGCCCCGCGGGGAGCGCGGCGGCGTCGGTGGCGAGCCGAGGACATGTGGCCCCATGGCACGCGAGCGCGACGCTCGTCGGGGCGCCGTCCGATGACCAGACGGTGCAGATCGCGGTGCACCTCTCGGTGAAGGATCCCGCTTCCTTGCAGAAGCTCGTGGCGCGGGTCTCGGACCCCAACAGCAGGACCTACGGCCATTACCTGACCCCGGGCCAGTTCGCGAACCGCTACGCTCCGGACCCGGCCGATGTCGCCGCCGTGCGGAAACTGCTCGCCTCGGCGGGCATGAAGGACATCGAGGTCGGGGCGCAGGGCATGTTCGTGTCCGCGACGGCCACGGTGCGCCAGTTGCGCCAGACGTTCAACGTCGGCCAGAACCTCTACCTCTACAAGGGTAGGACCCTGCGAGCGAACGATGGCGAGCCTGCGCTGCCCGCCGCGCTGGCCGGCAAGATCGTCTATGTCGAGGGTCTCGACGACACGACCTCGCTTCGCACGACCTACCATCGCTCGGCGACGCGAGGCGAGTTCACCGCGCCGGCCGCGGCGCCCGAACCGGCCTCGGCGACGCCGGACAGCCTGTCGGCGAGTGCCGTGACCCCGCCGCCGGTGGCCGCGGGCCTTCCCTCGCCCTATTGCAATACCTGGTTCGGCCAGACGACGGCTGTTCTCAGCACACCGGCCGACACCTACGGCGCGAACATTCCCTGGCTGGTGTGCGGCTACACGCCGCAGCAGATCCGGGCCGCTTACGGCCTCGACCAGGTCAGGCTCGACGGCAAGGGCATCACGATCGCCATCGTCGATGCGTTCGCGTCGCCGACGCTGAAGGCCGATGCCAACCGCTATGCGGCCAACCACGGATTGCCGAAGCTGACCGGCGCGAACTTCAGGCAGATCATCCCGACGAACGCCTACAACGTTCCGGCGGCCCAGGTGGCCAATGCCTACGGTTGGTGGGGCGAACAGTCCCTCGATGTCGCCGCCGTCCACGGATCGGCGCCGGGCGCCGACATCGTCTACATCGGATCGACCGACAACGGGACGTCGCTGGACATCGCGTTGTTCAACGCGCTCTACAACCACGAGGCCGACATCGTCACCAACAGCTACGGCTTCAACGGCGAGGGCGTGCCCGCGGGCTACGCCGCCACCTACGACCAGGCGTTGATGGCGGGGGCGGCCCAGGGCATCACGGTGCTGTTCAGCTCCGGCGACGACGGCGACCTCTCGGCGCCCAACGGCGTGGCTACGGGCTCGTGGCCGGCGACCAGCAGCTATGCGACCGGCGTCGGCGGCACATCGCTCGCGCTCACGCACGCCGATGGCAGCAAGTCGGAGTACGGGTGGGGCACCTACCGCGACTACCTGGCGGGCGCCCTCGTCAACAGCGCCGGCTCGGTGACCACCACGGGCCTGGTCACCGCCAGCGCCCTGGGCTACACCTTCGACGCCTTCGCCTTCTATTCCGGTTCCGGCGGCGGCATCAGCCTGCTCGAGGCGCAGCCGACGTGGCAGGCCTCGGTCGTGCCGAGCGCGTTGGCGACGACGCTCAACCTGGCGAGCGGCCAGGCCATCGCGGAACCGACGGCGCAGCGGGTCAGCCCCGACGTGGCGATGGTCGGCGACCCGTACACCGGCTACCTCTACGGCGAGACCTTCACCATCGCCGGCAATCCCATCTCCGACAGCGGGTGCACGCCGATCTCGGCCACGCAGGAATATTGCGAGGATTCCATCGGCGGCACGAGCCTCTCTTCGCCCCTGATGGCCGGGGTCATCGCGATCCTGAACCAGAAGCGGCTGCAGTCCGGCAAGCCGCTCGTCGGGTTCGCCAACCCGCTGTTCTACAGCCATGGCACGCCGTCCGGGTCCGACCTCACGGGCTTCAAGCCGGTCTCGGCCCCGACATCGCCGGTGGCCGTGTTGCGCGGCTATGCCACCGACCTGACCAGGATCCGCGTGGTCACGCTCAACTCCGTGCCGTTCCTCGTCGACACGGCGCCGTACGCGCTCATCGCCTGCGGCTACACGGTCTGCGAAGGCATCGACGAGGTGTTCAACTACACCTCGAACGCGGCTGACTGGGCCAGCGGCACCACCACGCCGCCGGGGTACAACGACGTGACGGGCCTGGGCGTGCCGGTCATGACGCGTCTCATCAAGTACTGAAACGGTGGCCTGGCTGGCGGGGGGCGCGGCCTCCTCGCCAGCCTGGAGCGGCCGACGACCAAGGGAGAGAAGATCATGCAGGAAGCGGTGTTTCATCTCGCGTTCCCCGACGAGACCGCGGCGGGCAAGTCGCAGTTCGCATCGTCCCTGGGCGACCATCTTCGGGGCATCGACCCCATGGTGAAGCTGGAGATCCTACGGGAGAACCCCGAGAGCCAGGATGCCGGCACCATCCTTTCGATCGTCCTGAGCGCGCCCTCCGTCGTGCTGGCCGTGCGCACTATCGCCGCATGGGTGACCCGCAACAACCAGGCGAAGGTGGACATCACGACCAGGACGGGAACCATCGTCGTCCGGGGGCTCGAAAGCAGCGATGTGCCGAAAGCCATCGAGGCGCTCCAGGGCGTCCTTCGATCTCGCTGAGGCGCACATGCGCTCTTCGACCGTTGCGATCATCCTGGGTGCGAGCGAGTGGCCCAAGTCGCAGTCGAGGTGGGCCAGCTCCGCGGCATTCCGCAGTTCCGCCACCGCGTTCAGGAATTACCTGATGGCCCCGGACGGCCTGGGCCTGGGCGAGGCGGATGTCCTCGATCTGTTCGACGACCGGCGTTCCGCAGCCGACCTCGACGACGAGATCGACCAGTTCCTGAGCCGGCGCCGGCTCGACGACCGCCTGAAGGACGTCATCCTCTACTTCACGGGACACGGTGCTTTCGCGGAAGACCGGCGCTATGTCCTGGCCACCCGCGCGACCCGCGTGGACGCCCTCGGCCAATCCGGGTACCGCGTCGCATCCCTCGCGCGCACCATCAATCGAAGCGTGCGCGACGGCAGGAAATTCGTCATCCTGGATGCGTGTTTCGCCGGGGCGGCGGAACAGGATTTCATCGTGCAGAGCGACGTCGCGACGCACCTGGAAGACCAGGCCATGAGCGCACTGGCCGAGAGCGGCACGGCGCTCCTGTGCGCGACAAGCTCGGCGGACGTCGCCCTGGCCCCGAGCGCGGGCACCTACACGATGTTCAGCGGGGCACTGATGAAGGCGCTGCGAGACGGGTCACCGCACCCGGTGCGGTACCTGTCCTTCGATGACCTGCGCCAGCTGATTGCGAACCTGATCGAGAAGCAGTACCGCGACGAAGCCGTGATGCCCGAGATCCACGTGCCCGATCAGCGCCGGGGCGACATCTCGCGCGTGGCGCTCTTTCCCAATCCGCAATTCGAGCTTGCGCCTCCCCCGGCCGAGCCCGTGCGGGAGGACGTGAAGCGGGGGCCATTCCCGTTCCGGGGCCGTTCCGTCTCGCTGAGCACCGTGCGCTGGCTGACCGCCGCGGGACTCCTGGCGCTGTTCGCGTTGCTGGGCGCCGTGGCCTGGCGCATGGACAAGGGCCATTCCGCCGTGGGTGCAGGCAAAAATGCTCCCGCGAGCCAGGCGAGCGGGGCCGACACTCAGGCGACGCCGGCCAGTTCGCCGGCGATCATCTCCAGCGGGGCAGCGCCACAGGGTCCAAGCGAGCCGGCAACGACCGACGCGGCGCGCAAGGCGCGCCTGGAGGCCGCGCAGCGCGAGGCGGAGTGCGCGCGAATCTTTCAACGCCTGTCGCTCGGGGAGACGCAGCCGGAGTTGCTGAAGAGGGCGCAGAAGTTGAAGTGCCGCGACTAAGAGGTTGAGAGTCTTGAATCGACGCACAAACAGGAAACCCCGCCGGGGCGGGGTTTCTGTCTGATCGCAGCGGATTCCGCTGCGCTGCTTACTTCGTCGAGCGGCGGCGCGCGACGACGCCGATCAGGCCGAGGCCGGCCAGCAGCAGGGCGACGTTGCCCGTCTCGGGAACGGGGGACGTCGTCGACAGGCTGGAGGCCGCAATCGTCTGGCCGTTCTGGCTCAGGCTGAAATTGGCGCCACCGGAGTAGTTGCCGTACATCGCGTTGTTGTAGTCGAGTTCGAACGCGTGCCAGCCTGCATTGGCGAAGTTGAACGTGACGTTGTCGGTGCCGCAGCAGCCGTTTTGAGCGACGTTCGCGCCATCCAGGAACATGCGGAAGCCATCGTCGTGGCCCACGCTGAGCGTCGTGCTGCCGGCCGCGAGGTCGATCCAGCCCTTGAGCACGAGCACGCCGTCGGCCATGTTGCCGTTCGTGCCGCTGAACGACGCGCCGTCGCTGCCCAGGAAACTCACGATCGAGCTCGTGTCGTTGCCGCCGTAGTTGATGCTGGCGGCGGTGAAGGTGCCGCTGGCCGTCGGATTGCTCGCCAGGTAGGCCGCCGTGGAGGCGAAGCCGTCCCACCAGCCCGTGGTGTCCGCCGGGGGGTTGTAGTAGGTGCCGCTCAACCCCGAGGCCGCAAAGGCTTGGGTGGAGAAAATCGCGAGGCCGATGAGGAGCTTCTTCACTGTGGGATCTTTCTGGTGCTGGTTTGGACACCGGACGAGGCCGAAGGCGTCTGACCGTAAGCAATTGTATTGATGGCGGGTGCTTCTCGGCCTGGCGCGCCCGGACTTTAGCCGTCGCGGGCCGAGAATGCGTGACGTAGTGCGCAGGTTCAGGTGGCATTGGAGCTCATTCAGGCTCTCGCATCGCACCCCGGCGTCGTGCCCGGCGCAGAAGGAGCCAAGCGGCCGGGATCACCAGCATCGACAGCAGCGGGGCGGTGACCATGCCGCCGACCATGGGCGCCGCGATGCGCGACATGAGTTCGGAGCCCGTGCCGTGGCCCAGCAGCATCGGGATCAGGCCCGCCAGGACGATGGCGACGGTCATCGCCTTGGGCCGCACGCGCAGCACCGCGCCTTCGCGGATGGCGGCGAGCAGCGTCGCGTCGTCGTCTGGCTCGCCCGCGTCGAGTCGGCGGCGCCAGGCGTTCTGCAGGTAGACCAGCATCACCACGCCGAACTCCGCGGCCACGCCCGCCAGCGCGATGAAGCCGACGGCCGTGGCCACGGAGATCGCATGCCCCAGCAGCCAGACGAGCCAGAAGCCGCCGGCCAGCGCGAAGGGCACGGCGGCCATCACCAGCAGCGCATCCGACGCCGAGCGGAACAGCAGGTACAGCAGCACGAAGATGACCGCCAACGTCGCCGGTATGACCAGCTTCAGCCGCTCGGTGGCGCGTTCCAGGTACTCGAACTGGCCCGACCACGAGATCGCGTAGCCCGGCGGCGTGGCGACCTTCCTCGCGACCTCGGCCTGCATCTCGCGCACGACCGAGCGCAGGTCGCGGCCACGCGCGTCGACATAGACCCAGCCGGACAGCCGCGCGTTCTCGCTGCGGATCATCGGCGGGCCGTCGGCGATGCCGATGTGCGCCACATCCTGAAGCAGGAGCTGCGCGCCCTTGTCGGTGGCGAAGGGGAGCGTGCGCAGGCGCTCGAGCGAATCGCGGATCTCGCGCGGGTAGCGGACGTTGATCGGGAAGCGCTCGCGGCCACTGACCACCTCGCCGACATCCTGGCCGCCGATCGCCGTCGAGACGATGTCCTGCACGTCGGCCACCGACAGCCCGTAGCGCGCCGCGGCGGCGCGATCGACGTCGACGTCGATGTAGCGGCCGCCGGCCAGGCGCTCGGCCAGCGCCGAGGACACGCCGGGCACGTTCCTCACCGCGGCCTCGACCTCGGTCGTCAGTCGATCGATCGTCGCGAGATCGGGCCCGGACACCTTCACCCCGACCGGGCTCTTGATGCCGGTGGCGAGCATGTCGATGCGGTTGCGGATCGGCGGCACCCACACGTTGGCCAGGCCCGGCACCTTGACCACGCGATCGAGTTCCGCGACGAGCTTGTCGGGTGTCATGCCCCCACGCCATTGCTCGCGCGGCTTGAACTGGATCGTCGTCTCGAACATCTCGAGCGGCGCGGGGTCGGTGGCGGTGTCGGCCCGGCCGGCCTTGCCGAACACGCTCGCCACCTCGGGCACCGTCTTGATGAGGCGGTCGGTCTGCTGCAGCAACTCGCTCGCCTTGGACGCCGAGAGTCCCGGCAAGGCCGACGGCATGTACAGCAGGTCGCCTTCGTCCAGCGGTGGCATGAACTCGCCGCCCAGGCGCATCACCGGCACGGCCGTGACGGCGAGCGCCGCCAGCGCGGCCAGCAGCGTCGCCTTCGGGAATCGCAGCACCGCCTCGAGCGCGGGCCGGTACGCGGCCATCAGGACGCGGTTGATCGGATTGGCCGTCTCGCGCGGGATGCGCCCACGCACCAGATAGCCCATCAGCACGGGGACGAGCGTCACCGACAGCCCCGCGGCGGCCGCCATGGTGTACGTCTTCGTGAACGCCAGCGGCGAGAACAGCCGGCCCTCCTGCGCCTCGAGCGTGAAGACGGGCACGAAGGACAGCGTGATGACCAGCAGCGAGAAGAACAGCGCCGGGCCGACCTCGACGCAGGCATCCGAGACGAGCCGCCATCGTTCGGGCGTGTCCGGTCGTCGTGCCTCTCGGGTCTCGAAGGCCTCGATGTGCTTGTGCGAGGCTTCCAGCAGAACGACGACGCCGTCCAGCGCCGCGCCGAACGCGAGGGCCAGGCCGGACAGGCTCAGGATGTTCGCGTTGATGCCCTGCGCGTGCATCACGATGAAGGCCGCCGCCACCGCGACGGGCAACGCGAGCACCGCGACGAGGGCCGAGCGCAGGTGGAACAGGAACAGCGCGCAGACGAGCGCGACCGCGACGAACTCCTCGACCAGCTTGCCCTCGACGTTCGAGACCGCACGGGCTATGAGGCGCGAGCGGTCGTAGGTCTCGACGACCTCCACGCCGGGCGGCAGGCCGGCCTCGAGCGCGGCGAGCTTGTCCTTGACCGCCGCGATCGTGCTGCGCGCGTTCTTGCCCGAGCGCATGACGACGACGCCGCCGGCGACCTCGCCCTGGCCGTCGAGCTCGGCGATGCCGCGGCGCATCTCGGGCCCGAGCTGCACCGTCGCGACGTCGCGCAGCAGCACCGGCGTCGTACCCGAGACGGCGATCGGGACGCCGCGGAACTCCTCGAGCGACTTCAGGAAGCCGCGCGATCGCACCATGAACTCGGCCTCGGCCATCTCGACGACCGAGCCGCCGGACGACTGGTTGGCCTTGCGCAGCGCCTCGACGATCGCGGCCTGCGTCACCCCCAGCGCGCGCATCCGGTCGGGATCGAGCACGACCTGGTACTGCCGCACCATGCCGCCGATGCTCGCCACCTCGGCGACGTCGGGCACGGTCTTGAGCTCGAACTTCAGGAACCAGTCGTTGAGCGCGCGCAGTTCGCTGATGTCATGCCGGCCCGTGCGATCGACGAGCGCGTACTCGTAGATCCAGCCGACGCCCGTCGCATCCGGCCCGAGCGCCGCGGCGGCGCCGGCGGGCAGCCGGCCCTGCACCTGGTTCAGGGACTCCACCACGCGGGAGCGCGCCCAGTACGGGTCGGTCCGGTCGTCGAAGAGCACGTAGACGAACGAGTCGCCGAAGAACGAGTAGCCGCGCACGGTCTTCGCGCCCGGGACGCCCAGCATCGTGGTCGTCAGCGGATAGGTGACCAGGTCTTCCACGACCTGCGGCGGCTGCCCGGGATAGGTGGTGCGGACGATGACCTGCGTGTCCGAGAGATCGGGCAGCGCATCGACGGCCGTGTGCGCCACCGACCACAGCCCGGCGGCGGCGACGAACGCGGCGGCGATGAGTACCAGCACGCGATTGGCGATGGCCCGGCGGATCAGGGCGGCGATCATCTCGACGCTCCGTCGCTTGCCAGGTTGCCCATGGCCGATCGCAGGTTCGCCTCGGAATCGATCAGGAACTGGCCGCTCGCGACCACCTGGTCGCCTTCGACAAGGCCGCTGACGACCTCGACGGCGTCGCCCTCGTCGACGCCGAGTTGCACGTTGCGCGGCTCGAAGGCGCCGCCCGGCTTGCGCAGGATCACGACCGTGCGCGTTCCCGTGCGGATCACGGCCTCGGATGGCAGGACGAGGCGCGATGCCGCTGGCTTCTCGATGCGCAGCCGCAGCAACTGGCCCGGCGTGAGCCTGCCGCGGCGGTTGTCGACCTCGAAACGGGCCTGCAGCGTGCGCGTGGCCGCATCGACCTGCGGCAGGATCTCGTCGAGGATGCCGTCGAACGTCTGCGACGCATCGGCCTGCAGTGCGGCCTTCACCTTCTGCCCCCGGGCTAGATGCATGGCCTGCGCCTCGGGCACGTTCGCCACGGCCCAGACCTTCCCGAGCCCGGCCACGCGGAACAGCGTCATGCCGGGCGAGACGGCGGCGCCTTCGCGCACGCCCAGCTCGGCGACGACGCCGCTTTCCGGCGCGCTCAGCGTGAAGCGAGCCTGGGCGGTGCCCGTCTCCTCGCTGCGGCGAACGAGTTCCGCGGGCACCGACATCGCGCGCAGTCGCTCGCGTGCCGCGTCGACCAGGTCGCGCGATGCGCCGGCGCGTTCGAGCGCGAGCAGCTCGTTCTGCGGCGCGAGCCAGTCGGGCGCGAACACGGTCGCGAGCGCCTGGCCCTGGCGCACGCGCTCCATGGTCGCGCGCACGGCGAGGCGCTCGACATAGCCGGCCACGCGCGTCTGCACCGCGACGGACAGCCGGTCGTCGAACTGCACCGAGCCCACGGCGTCGAAGGACGCGGGCGCGGTCACGCGCTTGACGGCGACGGTGCGGATGCCGAGGTTCTGCTGCACGGCGGCGTCGACCTTGACGCCCGGGTCGCTCGCCTCGTCGGCGTAGACCGGAACGAGCTGCATGTCCATGAACGGCGACTTGCCCGGCTTGTCGAAGCGCGGGCCGGGCACCATCGGGTCATGCCAGTACAACACCTTTCGGTCGGCCGACGACGCCGGCACGGCGGCCGTGGAGGCGGCGGCGGGGCGATCGGCATGCGTCGTCGCGCGCCCGGCGAAGAAGCCGGCGGCCGCCAGCGCGACGCCCGCGATGCTCAGGGGAATTGCGAACTTGGTCTTCACGGCCGGTCTCCTTCGGCGAGCGGCCGATAGGCCAGTTGGGCTTGGGCGCGGGCGAGGTCGCGCTGCAGGGCGAGCGACTTGCGCTGCGCCTCGACCTCCATGTGCCGCGCCTCGAACAGCGCCGCCAGGGACAGCTGGTTCGAGCGATAGCCGGCGAGCGCGGCCTCGGTGCGCTGGTGCGCGGGCTCGATGACGGCGCTTCGATAGCGCGCGATGCGCTCGGCGAGCCGCGCCGCGTCGCCGGCCAGGCTGCGGTACTGCGCGGTGGCGGCGCGGGTCGCGTCGTCGAACTGCGCCTCGGCCTTCTCGATG
>JABCYW010000123.1 GCA_013289985.1 Betaproteobacteria bacterium
TCTCGGCGGTGATGCCCATGTGGCCCACGCCGAACGGGTCGGTGAGCGTGGCCACCATCATGTCGATCATCTTCGTGTCGCCCATGCGCGCGCCGCTGCGCATCGCCGGCGACAGGTAGCCGCTGCGGCTCATCACCTCGACGCCGCCGCCGATGCCGAACTCGCAGTCGCCCAGCAGGATGTTCTGCGCGGTGGTGACGATGCCCTGCAGGCCCGACGAGCACAGGCGGTTCACGGCCATCGCCACCGAGTCCATGGGCAGCCCGGCCTGGATCGAGGCCACGCGCGCCACGTAGGCCGAACGGCCTTCGGTGGGGATCACGTTGCCGACGGTGATGTAGTTGATGCGCGCCGCCTCGACGCCGGAGCGTTCGATGGCCGCCTTCATCACCTGGCCGGCGAGCTCGGAGGGCTCGATGTCGGCCAGCGAGCCGTTGAAGGTTCCGACGGCAGCGCGCGCTGCACCGAGGACGACGACGTCGCGTTGAGTCATGAGAGTCTCCTGTGGAAGTGAAAAGGGAACGAGGGCTTCAGGCCGCGGCCGGCGGCGCGTCCAGGAGGGCCAGCAGCTGGCGCGCGGCCACCGACGGCGCGACGCGCCCGGCACGCACCTCGGCGCTGGCCTCCGGCAAGGCCGCCTGCACCGCGGCGTGCTGGCGGAAGCGCTGCTGCAGCCCGGCGGAGATGCGTTCCCACATCCACGCGCGATCCTGTTCGTGGCGGCGCCGCGCCAGCCGGCCCTGCGCCACCTGCAGCGCGTGGAAGTCGGACACCACCTTCCAGAACTGCTCCAGCCCGTCGCCCTTGAGCGCGCTCAGCTGCAGCACCTGAGGCCGCCAGGCCTCGCCCTGGCCGTCGCCGTATGGATGGCCCAGCAGGCGCAGCGCCGACGTGATCTGCGCCCGGGCGCGGGTGGCGGCGTCGGGGTCGATGTCGGCCTTGTTGATGACGACGAGGTCGGCCAGCTCCATCACGCCCTTCTTGATCGCCTGCAGGTCGTCGCCGGCGTTGGGCAACTGCAGCAGCACGAACATGTCGGTCATGCCGGCCACGGCGGTCTCGCTCTGGCCGACGCCCACGGTCTCGACGATGACGATGTCGTGGCCCGCGGCCTCGCACACCAGCAACGCCTCGCGCGTCTTCTCGGTGACGCCGCCCAGCGTGCCGGCCGACGGGCTCGGGCGGATGAAGGCGCGCTCGTGCACCGAGAGCTGCTCCATGCGCGTCTTGTCGCCCAGGATGGAGCCGCCCGACACGCTGGACGACGGATCCACCGCCAGCACCGCCACGCGATGTCCGCGCGCCACGAGGTAGAGCCCCAGCGCCTCGATGAAGGTGCTCTTGCCCACGCCCGGCACGCCCGAGATGCCCAGGCGCAAGGTCTTGCCCGAATGCGGCAGCAGCGCGTCGAGCAGCGCGTCGGCCTGCGCGCGGTGGTCGTCGCGCGTGGATTCCACCAGCGTGATGGCTTTCGCGAGCGCGCGGCGCCGCGCGGGCGCGTCGGGGCCGAGCAGGGCGGCGGCCAGCGTCGCGGGATCCGTGAACGCGGCCATCAGGCGGCCACCGCCTTGCGGATCTGCTCCAGCACGTCCTTGGCGCTGGCGGGAATCGGCGTGCCCGGGCCGTAGACGCCCTTGACGCCGGCCTCGAACAGGAACTCGTAGTCCTGCGCCGGGATCACGCCGCCCACGAACACGATGATGTCGTCCGCGCCCTGCGCCTTCAGCTCCGCGATGATGGCCGGCACCAGCGTCTTGTGGCCCGCGGCCAGCGTGCTGATGCCCAGCGCGTGCACGTCGTTCTCGATGGCCTGGCGCGCGCATTCCTGCGGCGTCTGGAACAGCGGGCCGATGTCGACGTCGAAGCCGAGATCGGCGAACGCCGTGGCCACCACCTTCGCGCCGCGGTCGTGGCCGTCCTGGCCCAGCTTGGCGATCATCACGCGCGGACGCCGGCCGTGCTGCCCGGCGAACTCGCGGATCTCCTTCTGCAGCTGTTCCCAACCCTCGGCACTGTCGTAGGCGGCTGCGTACACACCGGTCACCTTCTGGATGTCGGCGCGATGGCGCCCGAAGACCTTCTCGAGCGCGTCGGAGACCTCGCCCACCGTCGCGCGCAGGCGCACCGCCTCGATGGACAGCGCCAGCAGGTTGCCCGTGCGCGCCTCGGCCGCGGCGGTCAGCGCCTGCAGCGACGCCGCGACCGCCGCGTTGTCGCGCGCGGCCTTCACCCGGTTCAGCCGGGCGATCTGCGAATCGCGCACCGACACGTTGTCGATCTCGCGGATGTCCACCGGCTGCTCGTTCTTCAGCCGGTACTTGTTGACGCCGACGATCACGTCCTTGCCCGAATCGATGCGCGCCTGCTTCTCGGCCGCCGCGGCCTCGATCTTCAGCTTGGCCCAGCCCGAGTCGACCGCCCGGGTCATGCCGCCCATCGCACGCACCTCCTCGATGATTGCCCAGGCCTGGTCGGCCATCTCCTGCGTGAGCGACTCCATCATGTAGCTGCCGGCCCACGGGTCGACGACGTTGGTGATGTGCGTCTCCTCCTGGATGATGAGCTGCGTGTTGCGCGCGATGCGGGCCGAGAACTCGGTGGGCAGCGCGATCGCCTCGTCGAAGCTGTTGGTGTGCAGGCTCTGCGTGCCGCCGAACACGGCGGCCATGGCCTCGATGGTGGTGCGCACGACGTTGTTGTACGGATCCTGCTCGGTCAGCGACCAGCCCGAGGTCTGGCAATGCGTGCGCAGCATCAGGCTCTTCGGGTTCGTCGCGCCGAACGCCGTCATGATCCGGCACCACAGCAGGCGGGCCGCGCGCATCTTGGCCACCTCGAGGTAGAAGTTCATGCCGATCGCCCAGAAGAACGACAGGCGCGGCGCGAAATCGTCCACGGCCAGGCCCTTGGCCAGCGCGGTGCGCACGTACTCCTGGCCGTCGGCCAGCGTGAACGCGAGCTCCAGCGCCTGGTTCGCGCCGGCCTCCTGCATGTGGTAGCCGGAGATGGAGATCGAGTTGAACTTCGGCATCTCCTGCGCCGTGTACTCGATGATGTCGCCGATGATGCGCATCGAGGGCTCGGGCGGGAAGATGTACGTGTTGCGGACCATGAACTCCTTGAGGATGTCGTTCTGGATGGTTCCGGACAACTGCGCCTGCGGCACGCCCTGTTCCTCGGCGGCCACCACGTAGCCGGCGAGCACCGGCAGCACGGCGCCGTTCATCGTCATGGAGACGCTGACCTTGTCGAGCGGGATGCCGTCGAACAGGATCTTCATGTCCTCCACCGAGTCGATGGCCACGCCGGCCTTGCCCACGTCGCCCGTCACGCGCGGATGGTCGGAGTCGTAGCCGCGGTGGGTGGCGAGGTCGAACGCGACGCTGACGCCCTGCGCGCCGGCGGCCAGCGCCTGGCGGTAGAACGCGTTCGACTCCTCGGCGGTGGAGAAGCCCGCGTACTGGCGGATCGTCCACGGCCGCACCGCGTACATGGTGGGCTGCGGGCCGCGCACGAAGGGGGCGAAGCCGGGCAGGGTGTCGGCGTGGGGCAGGCCGGCCACGTCGGCCGCGGTGTACAGCGGCTTGACGACGATGCCGTCGGGCGTGTGCCAGTCGAGCTGGCTGACGTCGCCCCCCGGCGCTGACTTGGCGGCGGCGCGGTGCCACTGGGCCAGCGACGCGGCGGGGAACTCGGGCGCGGGGGTGGCCGAGTCGGCTTTCGGCGGGGTGGGCTGCGCCATGAAACGGGTCTCCTGTCGGCTCGTCGCCAATGATACGTGGGTGCTCGCCCACCGTTGCGGCCGCGCCCTGACGCCAGGGGCGTCAGCTTGGGGAAAGTCCGGCGACAGTATTTTCCCGTGCAGCCGACCCCGCAGGTAACCGATAGCTCCTGTGTTGCCGCGCCGAACCGTTGCGCGGGCACTTGCACATGGAACCTGGAGAACGCTTGAACTCGCTCAGAAACCTTCGAATCGGACCGCGCCTGGGCGTCGCCTTCGCCACGCTGCTGCTGGCACTGTGCATGGTGGCCGGCTTCGGCGCCCTTCAGACCGCCAAGGTCAACAACAACGTCATCGACATCGGCACCAACTGGATGGCCGGCGTCGAGTTCCTGGGCGACATGCGCGGCGTGGCCAACGACATCCGCCGCACCTCGCTGCGCATCACGCTGGAAGCCGACGAGCAGGCCCGCAAGCCGTTGCTGGCCAAGCACGACGATCTCTTGGCGACGCAGTTCCCGGTCGTCCTGCAGGCGTACGCCAAGACCGTGAACTCGCCGGAGGAGTTGAAGTTGTTCGAGGCGATCAAGGCCACCTGGGCCGCGTACGTCGTGGAGGACAAGAAGATCCTCGACCTCGTGGCGGCCGGCGACGCCAGCTTCGCGGACGCCCGCAAGCAGGCCGTGGGCCCGTCCGGCCAAGCGTTCGACGCCTTCATGTCGGCGATCAGGGAAGACATGGTGCTCAACGTCAACGGCGGCCAGGACGCGATCCAGGCCGCGGCCGCCACCTACCGCAACGCGCTGATCCTCGACGGCACGGCCGTGGCCATCGCCGTGGTGCTGGGCGTGCTGCTGGCCGTCGCCATCACGCGCTCCATCGTCGGGCCCATCGAGGAGGCAGTGAAGCTGGCCGATACCGTGGCGCGCGGTGACCTCACCTCGCGCATAGCCGCTGCCGGCCGCGACGAACCGGCGCGCCTGCTGGCGGCGCTCGCGCGCATGAACGACAGCCTGGTGGGCATCGTCGGCCAGGTGCGCGCGTCCAGCGACAGCATCGCCACCGGCTCCGCGCAGATCGCCACGGGCAACGCCGATCTGAGCCAGCGGACCGAGGAGCAGGCCTCCAACCTTCAGCAGACGGCCGCGTCGATGGAGGAGCTCTCGTCGACCGTGCGCAACAACGCCGACACCGCGCGCCAGGCTGCGGCGCTCGCCGGCACGGCCAGCGTTGCCGCGCAACGCGGCGGCGTTGTCGTGGGCCAGGTGGTGGGCACGATGGACCAGATCAACGGCAGCTCGAAGAAGATCGCCGACATCATCGGCGTGATCGATGGCATCGCCTTCCAGACCAACATCCTGGCGCTCAACGCCGCGGTGGAGGCGGCGCGCGCCGGCGAACAGGGCCGCGGCTTCGCCGTGGTGGCGAGCGAGGTGCGCAGCCTGGCGCAGCGCAGCGCCGAGGCGGCCAAGCAGATCAAGGTGCTCATCACGGAGAGCGTGGAGCGCGTCGAGGTGGGTAGCCGCCAGGTCGACGAGGCCGGCCGCGCGATGGAAGACATCGTGGCCCAGGTCAAGCACGTCAACGACCTGATCGGCGAGATCAGCTCGGCCACGCAGGAGCAGACCCAGGGCATCGGCCAGGTGGGCGACGCCGTCTCCGAGCTCGACAAGGTGACCCAGCAGAACGCGGCGCTGGTCGAGGAGAGCGCGGCCGCGGCCGAGAGCCTCAGCCAGCAGGCCGCGCGGCTCGTCGAGGCGGTCAGCGTCTTCACCGTGCGCGCCTGAACGGAAAAAAGGCCGCTCGTCGAGCGGCCCTTTCAGCTACCGGCGTCGCACGCGACGCGGGGGTTCGACGCTCGCCGATCGGTTTGACCGTGCGCGGCGCGGCGCCGGAACTGCGGCTTGCGTCGAGCCGATGGGGCGCTGCGCGCCCCGCGGCTTCACCGCTCGCCGATGGGCTTGACCATGCGCGGCGCGGCGCCCGAGAACAGCTGGCGCGGACGGCCGATCTTGTACTCGGGGTCGGCGATCATCTCGTTCAACTGGGCGATCCAGCCCACCGTGCGCGCGAGCGCGAAGTTGGCCGTGAACAGGCTCGTCGGGATGCCGATGGCGCGTTGCACGATGCCCGAGTAGAAGTCGACGTTCGGGTAGAGCTTGCGGGCGACGAAGTAGTCGTCTTCCAGCGCGATCTTCTCGAGGGCCATCGCCAGCTTGAACAGCGGGTCGTTGTGCAGGCCCAGCTCGCTCAGGACTTCGTGGCAGGTCTCGCGCATCAGCTTGGCACGCGGGTCGTAGTTCTTGTAGACGCGGTGACCGAAGCCCATCAGCTTGACGTTGGAGCTCTTGTCCTTGACCTGCGCGATGAACTCGCCGATCTTCTCGACGCCGCCCATCTTCTGGATGTCTTCCAGCATGTTGAGCGCGGCCTCGTTGGCGCCGCCGTGGGCCGGGCCCCACAGGCAGGCGACGCCGGCGGCGATGGCGGCGAACGGGTTGGTGCCCGACGAGCCGCACAGGCGCACGGTGGACGTGGACGCGTTCTGCTCGTGGTCGGCGTGCAGGATGAAGATGCGGTCGAGCGCGCGCTCGATCACCGGGCTCACCGTGAAGTCCTCGCACGGCGTGGCGAACATCATGCGCATGAAGTTGCCGGCGTAGCTGAGGTCGTTCTTCGGGTAGATGAACGGCTGGCCGACCGAGTACTTGTAGGCCATCGCCACGAGCGTGGGCATCTTGGCGATCAGGCGGATCGCGGCGATGTCGCGGTGCTCGGCGTTGTTGATGTCGGTGGAGTCGTGATAGAAGGCCGACAGCGCGCCCACGAGGCCGGTCATGACGGCCATCGGATGGGCGTCACGGCGGAAACCGCGCAGGAAGAAGTGCATCTGCTCGTTGACCATCGTGTGGTGCGTCACACGATTGACGAAGTCGGACTTCTGGTCGGAGTTGGGCAGCTCTCCGTACAGCAGCAGGTGGCAGGTCTCGAGGAAGTCGCAGTTCACCGCGAGCTGCTCGATCGGGTAGCCGCGGTACAGCAGCTCGCCCTTGTCGCCGTCGATGTAGGTGATGGCGGAGTTGCACGAGGCCGTCGACAGGAAGCCGGGGTCGTAGGTGAACTTGCCGGTCTGGCCGTACAGCTTGCGGATATCGATCACCTCGGGACCAATGGTGCCCTTGTAGATCGGCAGCTCCATGCTGGGGCTGCCATCGGAGAACGACAGGGTCGCTTTGACGTCGGACGGGGTCATTGGGAATTCCCTTTCTAGAGGACAGCAGGACGGCGCATGAGCGCCAATACTTCGTTGACTTCGGGGGTGTCGAGCTCGCCGTCGGGTTCGCTGCGCGCCAGCAGGAGGTCGAGCAGGTCGTTGTCGGGCAGGTCCATCAGGGGCTGCAGGCCCGCCACGTGGCGGACCGTGAGCCCGTCACCCCGTTCCCGGAAGAAGCGCTCGATGAACAGGTCGTTCTCGAGCAGGCCGCGCTTGCACCGCCACTTCAGGCGGTTGAGCTCGGTCGGGTCGATGGCGGGGTCCATTGTGCGGATCGTCCGGTTGTTTGATTAGGGAGTCGCGTCGGGATCAGACGGCGCGACGCAGCATCATTTCCTTGATCTTGCCGATCGCCTTCGTCGGGTTCAGCCCCTTCGGGCAGACGTCGACGCAGTTCATGATCGTGTGGCAGCGGAACAGGCGGTACGGATCCTCGAGGTTGTCCAGGCGCGCGCCGGTGGCCTCGTCGCGGCTGTCGGCGATGAAGCGGTAGGCCTGCAGCAGGCCGGCCGGGCCGACGAACTTGTCGGGGTTCCACCAGAAGCTGGGGCACGACGTGGAGCACGACGCGCACAGGATGCACTCGTACAGGCCGTTGAGCTCCTCGCGTTCCTCGGGCGTCTGCAGGCGCTCCTTCTCGGGCGGCGGCGTGTCGTTGACCAGGTACGGCTTGATGGAGTTGTACTGCTGGAAGAACTGCGTCATGTCGACGATCAGGTCGCGGATGACCGGCAGGCCGGGCAGCGGCTTCAGGATGATCGTCTGCGGCAGCGACAGCATGTTCGTGAGGCACGCCAGGCCGTTCTTGCCGTTGATGTTCATCGCGTCAGATCCGCACACGCCTTCGCGGCACGAGCGGCGGTACGAGATCGTCGGGTCGATGGACTTCAGCTTGATCAGGGCGTCCAGCAGCATGCGTTCCGAGCCGTCGAGTTCGATCTCGAGGGTCTGCATGTAGGGCTTGTCGTCCTTGTCCGGGTCGTAGCGATAGATCTGGAAGGTGCGCTTGGTCATGGCTTTTTATCCTTCTCGCGTCAGAACGAACGCACGGCCAGGGGAATCGATTCGGTGGTCAGCGGCTTGAGCTTGACCGGCTTGTAGTCCAGGCGGTTGCCGGCGGAGAACCAGAGCGTGTGCTTGAGCCAGTCGACGTCGTTGCGGCCGAGCGGGTTCTTCGGAGAATCCGCCGGCTCCTCGTAGTCGACCACCACGTGCGCGCCGCGGCATTCCTTGCGCGCGGCGGCCGACACGATCGTGGCCTGCGCCACCTCGATCAGGTTCTCCACCTCCAGCGCCTCGATGCGCGCGGTGTTGAACACCTTGGACTTGTCGCCCAGCGTGATGTTCTTGACGCGCTCGCGCAGCGCCGCGATCTGCGCCACGCCTTCGTCGAGCAGGGCCTGCGTGCGGAACACGCCGGCGTGCTTCTGCATCGTCGAGCGGATGTCGTTGGCCACGTTCTGCGCGTACTCGCCGTTGACGTTGCCGTCGAGGCGGGCCAGGCGGGCCAGCGTGCGGTCGGCGGCATCGGCCGGCAGCGGCTTGTTGGCGCGCGATTTCAGGTCGGCGGCCACGATGTGGTTGCCCGCGGCGCGGCCGAACACCACCAGGTCCAGCAGCGAGTTGGTGCCCAGGCGGTTGGCGCCGTGCACGCTCACGCAGGAGCATTCGCCCACCGCGTACAGGCCGTTGATGACCGCGTTCGGATCGCCGTCCTTGGGCGCGACGACCTGGCCGTGGATGTTGGTGGGGATGCCGCCCATCTGGTAGTGGATCGTCGGCACCACCGGGATCGGTTCCTTGGTGATGTCGACGTTGGCGAAGTTGTGGCCGATCTCCAGCACAGAGGGCAGGCGCTTGGCGATGGTCTCGACGCCCAGGTGGGTCATGTCGAGGTGGATGTAGTCCTTGTTCGGACCGCAGCCACGGCCTTCCTTGATCTCCTGGTCCATGCAGCGCGAGACGAAGTCGCGCGGCGCGAGATCCTTGTAGTGCGGGGCGTAGCGTTCCATGAAGCGCTCGCCGTCGGAGTTGCGCAGGATCGCGCCCTCGCCGCGGCAGCCTTCCGTGAGCAGCACGCCCGCGCCGGCCACGCCGGTGGGGTGGAACTGCCAGAACTCCATGTCTTCCAGCGGGATGCCGGCGCGCGCCGCCATGCCCAGGCCGTCGCCGGTGTTGATGAACGCGTTGGTGGACGCCTGGTAGATGCGGCCCGCGCCGCCGGTGGCCATCAGCACCACCTTGGCCTCGAGGATGTGCAGGTCGCCCGTCTCCATCTCGATGGCGGTGACGCCCACCACGTCGCCGTCGGCGTCGCGGATGAGATCCTGCGCCATCCACTCGACGAAGAACTGCGTGTGCGACTTCACGTTCTGCTGGTACAGCGTGTGCAGCAGCGCGTGGCCGGTGCGGTCGGCCGCCGCGCAGGCGCGCTGCACGGCCTTCTCGCCGTAGTTGGCGGTGTGGCCGCCGAACGGGCGCTGGTAGATGGTGCCGTCCGGGTTGCGGTCGAAGGGCATGCCGAAGTGCTCGAGCTCGTAGACGACCTTGGGCGCCTCGCGGCACATGAACTCGATCGCGTCCTGGTCGCCGAGCCAGTCGGAGCCCTTGACGGTGTCGTAGAAGTGGTAGTGCCAGTTGTCCTCGCTCATGTTGCCCAGCGAGGCGCCGATGCCGCCCTGCGCCGCGACGGTGTGCGAGCGCGTGGGGAACACCTTGGAGAGCACGGCCACGTTGAGGCCGGCCAGCGACAGCTGCAGCGAGGCGCGCATGCCCGAGCCGCCCGCGCCGACGATGACGACGTCGAACTTGCGCTTGGTGATGTTTTTGTCGACGGACATTCTCAGATTCTCCAGAGCACTTGCAGGGCCCAGCCGGCGCAGCCGACCAGCCAGGCGATGGCGGCGACTTGCAACACGATGCGCGCGGCCAGGGGCTTGACGTAGTCCATCAGCACGTCGCGCACGCCCACCCAGGCGTGCCAGATGATGGAGGCGATGGTGATGAAGGTGAGCACCTTCATCCATTGGTGCGAGAAGATGGCGCCCCACTTCTCGTAGCTCATCTCGCCGGGCATCAGGCATTCGATGACCAGGACGATGGTGAAGAGAGCCATCAGGACGGCGGTGGCGCGCTGCACCAGCCAGTCGCGCAGGCCGTAGTGGGCGCCGACGACGACGCGCTTCGATCCGTAGTTGTCAGACATGTTGGCGGTCCGGGTCAGTAGCCGATGAACAGCTTGTAGGCGAAGACGAGCGTCAGGACGGCGGCGATGCCGATCGCGACGAGCGCCGAGACGCGGCCGAATTCCTTGTCCACGGTGTGCGTGAAATCCATGTACAGGTGGCGCACGCCCGCGCAGAAGTGCTGCAGGAAGGCCCAGATCAGCGCCAGCGCGGCGAGCTTGACCACGAAGGCCGGCACGAAGCCGATGCCGGCGACGAACGCGCCGCGGAACTCGTCGAACGAGACCTCGTCGGTGACGCTGGTGTCGAACATCCAGATCACGAACGGCAGCAGGATGATGATGATGAGCCCGCTGACGCGGTGCAGGATGGACACCCAGCCCGCCGGCGGCAGCCGGTACTGGGTGGCGTCGAGCAGGCTCATCTGCCCGGGTCGCTTCTTGATCGCCTTCGCGTCAGCCATGGTGGCTCCTTGTCGTTATGTCGTCTGGGCGGCGCCAACGAAGCGCCACCTGGTGTCCGGCGCCTGCTCGCCGCGGATCCGGCGTCGCCGGATGGCGTCGGGGACCGGTAAAACCGGCGAATTTTATGGCAATGCAACATGCGTTGCCGAAGTCGGGATTGGATTGCGCCGAACGTCGCTTTTCCACCGCAACGCGCAGGCGCGCCGGGGCTGGGGAATGCGGAACCCGCGCAGTCATTGTCAGTTCAGCGTGTTGCGGTAGTGGTGGCTGTCGGTGCGGTAGAGGCCGCGCCGCAGTTCCACGGGCTTGTCGCCGTAGGTGAACGACAGCCGCTCCACCGACAGCAGCGGCGTGCCCGGCGCCACCGCCAGCACCCCGGCGGTCGACGCGTCGGCCGCGACCGCGCGGATCTTCTCCTCGGCGCGGATCATGCGCACGCCGAACTCGGTCTCGAACAGGCCGTACATCGGCCCGATGTAGTCGGTGAGCCGCTCGGCGGTGAGGCCCTTGAACAGCAGCGCGGGCAGCCAGATCTCGTCGAGCACCACCGGGCGGTCGTCCTGCGCCAGCGTGCGCCGCACGAGGATGGCGCCCTCGGCGCCCTTCAGTTCGAGCGCGCGCGCGATGGGCGCGGGCGGGCGCATGCGCCTGCAGTCGATGAAGTGGCGCTCCATGCCTCTGGGCCTGGCGTCGTCAGGCGCCAGTCGCAGGAAGCGGTACTGGATCTGCTCCTCGGCATGGGTGGCCACGAAGGTGCCCTTGCCCTGGCGGCGCACCACGAGGTTCTCGGTGGCCAGCTCGTCGATCGCCTTGCGCACCGTGCCCTGGCTGACGCGGTAGCGCGCCGCGAGGTCGGTCTCGGCGGGGATGGCCTCGCCCGGCTTCCACTCGCCTTCTTGCAGGCTGCGCGTGATCAGCAGCTTGATCTGCTGGTACAGCGGGCTGAAGGCGGGGCCGGACGGATCCGTGGACATGGGGGGCAGGTGGGCGCGAAGGGGTCGGGCCGCACGAGAGGGGCCGCCGGCATTGCAGCACAGCACGGTGGCACGCGTCCACCTGGCCCCGAGCATCCGACTGGGCTTGTCTTGTATAAGACATAAGATGATTGACCCTGTTCGGGTTTTTCCCTGGAGTCGCAGTAAACTTCGGCCCGAGCCCCGGGCTCGATCGCAAGCCGGAACAGCCCGCGCAAGTTCCTGGATCCGTGGCGTCGCCGCGGGCCCTTCATCCGTCCCCTTCCTTCGTCTCGGAGACATTTCCATGAGCAAGTCCCCCGTTCGCGTCGCCGTCACCGGCGCCGCTGGCCAGATCGGCTACGCCCTCCTGTTCCGTATCGCCTCGGGCGAGATGCTGGGCAAGGACCAGCCGGTGATCCTGCAGCTGCTGGAGATCCCCGACGAGAAGGCCCAGAAGGCGCTCAAGGGCGTGATCATGGAACTCGACGACTGCGCGTTCCCGCTGCTGGCCGGCATCGAGGCCCATTCCGATCCGCTGACAGCGTTCAAGGACACCGACTACGCCCTGCTCGTCGGCGCCCGCCCGCGCGGCCCCGGCATGGAGCGCGCCGACCTGCTGGCCGCCAACGCCCAGATCTTCACGGCGCAAGGCAAGGCGCTCGACAAGGTCGCCTCGCGCAACGTCAAGGTGCTGGTCGTGGGCAACCCCGCCAACACCAACGCCTACATCGCGATGAAGAGCGCCCCGAGCCTGCCGCGCGAGAACTTCACCGCCATGCTGCGCCTGGACCACAACCGCGCGCTGACGCAGGTCGCGCAGAAGACCGGCACCAAGGTCGCCGACATCGAGAAGCTGGCCGTGTGGGGCAACCACTCGCCCACGATGTACGCCGACTACCGCTTCGCCACCGTCGGCGGCAAGGCCGTGAAGGACCTGATCAACGACCAGGTCTGGAACGCCGACACCTTCCTGCCGACCGTCGGCAAGCGCGGCGCCGCCATCATCGAGGCGCGCGGCGTCTCGTCGGCCGCCTCGGCCGCCAACGCCGCCATCGACCACATGCGCGACTGGGCCCTGGGCACCAACGGCAAGTGGGTCACGATGGGCGTGCCGTCCAACGGCGACTACGGCATCCCCAAGGACGTGATGTTCGGCTTCCCGGTCACCACCGAGAACGGCAAGTACAAGATCGTCGAAGGCCTGGCCATCGACGAGTTCAGCCAGGAGCGCATCAACAAGACCCTGAAGGAACTGCAGGACGAGCAGGCCGGCGTCGCCCATCTCCTGTAAGTTGCTTTGACGGCGCCGCACGACGGGGCGCCGCCGCCAAGCTATCCTGAACGCGCGGCCTCGTCCGCGCGTTTTCCATTCCGAGGAGCCCCGGCGATGTCCACCGCCCCCCATCCGCGCGACGTCCTGTTCGAGGACGGCGACCCGACCAGCTCGCTGCCGGTCTGCGACCACTATTCGGGCGTCGAGGCGCGCATGCACAAGAGCCTGGCCCTGCAGGCCGAGCTGGGCCCGGTGTTCGACGTGACGCTGGACGGCGAGGACGGCGCGCCGGTGGGCGGCGAGGTCGAGCACGCCCACCTCATCGCCGAGCTGGTGCAGTCGCCGGCCAACAGGTTCGACCGCGTGGGCGCCCGCATCGTGCCGCACGGCCATCCGATGTTCGAGCGCATGCTGGAGGTGCTGCTGCGCGACGCCGGAACGCGCCTGGCCTACCTGATGATTCCCAAGCCGCGCGACGCCGCCGACTTCGAGGCCGCCGTCCACGCCGTGGACGTGGCCTCGCGCACGGTCGGGCTCGCGCGCGAGGTGCCGCTGCACGCGCTGGTGGAGACCCACGGCGCGCTGCGCGACGTCGAGCAGCTGGCCGCGCATCCGCGGCTGGAATCGCTGTCGTTCGGGCTGATGGATTTCGTGTCCGCGCACCGCGGCGCGATCCCGCAGTCGGCGATGGGCGCCGAGGGCCAGTTCACGCATCCGCTGGTGGCGCGCGCCAAGCTGGCGATCGCCGCGGCCTGCCACGGCCACGCGAAGACGCCGTCGCACTGCGTGGTGACCGAGTTCAAGGACAGCCGCCTGCTGCAGCGCGCGGTGGAACGCGCCAGCCGCGAGTTCGGCTACACGCGCATGTGGAGCATCCATCCCGACCAGGTGCGCGTGATCGTCGACACCTTCGCGCCCACCGCCGCCGAGGTCGACCTGGCGGTGGAGGTGATCCTCGCCGCCCAGGCCGCCGACTGGGGCCCGATCCGCCATCGCCACGCCGGCCGCGAGCATCTGCACGACCGCGCCAGCTACCGCTACTTCTGGCAGGTGATCGAGCGGGCGCACCGCACGTCGGCGGGCGGGCACTCGCAGCTGCCGGCGGAGGCGCGGGTGCGCTGGTTCGGACGCTGACGGTGCGGGTCCGTGACGCAGTTGGCATCTCGCGGGCACGAAACAAGGGGTCACAACTGAACCTGTAACCGCGGGGAGGGCTTGGCCGACAATCCGGAACCCGCCCAAATCCGGAGACTCCGCCCGATGTTCCGCACCCTCACCGCCGCCGCCGTCCTGGCCGCGCTTTCCTCGCTCACCCTGACGGCCGCGCAGGCCCAGACCGCAACGCCGGCCCCGGCCAAGAAGGTCGCCGCGAAGAAGCCCGCCAAGGCCGAGCCCGTCTCCGCCACCAACGACAACCTGAATCCCGCCCAGCTGTCGCTCGCCGACCGCGTGCTCACCGGCGTGGCCGACTGCGAGTTCAGGGAGAAGGTCGACGTCGAGAAGATCCCGGGCCATAGCGGCAACTTCAAGGTCACCTACGAGAAGAAGTCGTACGTGATGGTGCCGGAAGAGACGACCACCGGCGCGATCCGCCTGGTCGATCTCACGGGCGCCGTGGTGTGGATCCAGATCCCGATGAAGTCGATGCTGATGAACCAGAAGGAACATCACCGCCTGGTGGACGGCTGCCAGGAAGACGAGCAGCGCATCGCCGTGCAGGCGTCGCAGAAGGCCGGCGCCAACGCCGGCGCGCTGGCGCCCAGCGTCGCCTCGCCGGCCGCCGTGGCCGCCGCGGGCGGCAGGGCCGCCCAGGAAGCCGCGCAGGCCGCGCCGGTCGCCGCGACCACCCAGGTCGTGCCGGCGGCGCCCACGAAGAACAGCGCGGCCACGCCGTCGACCGCCGCGTCGGGGATGTGGAAGTAAGCTGCTGATCCGTCGGCAAGACGCCGCCCGGCTTCGCAGCCGCGCGGCGTTTTTCCTTGGGCGACGCAACGTCAGTTGTTGGACGTCGCCCGCACTTCCTCGATGGTGGTGACCCCGGCCAGCACCTTCTCGATGCCATCCTGGCGCAGCGTGCGCATGCCTTCGCCCATCGCGTGGTGCTGGATCTGCTCGGAGCGCGCGCCCTGCTGGATGAGGTGGCGCACGCCCTTGCTCACGGTGAGCAGCTCGTGCACCCCCGCGCGGCCCTTCACGCCCGTGTTGCCGCACTTGGCGCAGCCGGTGCCGCGGTGGAACATCAGGCGGCCGTCGACGGCGAAGCGGCTGGTCCAGTCGGCCAGGGTCGCCTCCCGCGTCGGCGCCTGCGGGTGATCGCCCCAGATGTGCAACGAATCGTTCAGCAGTTCCTCGACCTGGTCGGGCGTGGCGGGCGTCGCGGTCTTGCAGCCGCCGCAGATGCGGCGCACCAGGCGTTGCGCCAGCACGGCCAGCAGGGCGTCGGCGAAGTTGAACGGATCCATGCCCATGTCGAGCAGGCGGGTGATGGTCTCGGGCGCGCTGTTGGTGTGCAGCGTGGAGAGGACCAGGTGGCCCGTCAGCGACGACTCGACGGCGATCTGCGCGGTCTCGTTGTCGCGGATCTCGCCCACCATGATCACGTCCGGATCGGCGCGCAGGAACGCGCGCAGCGCCTTGGCGAAGGTCCAGTCGATCTTCGGATTGACCTGCACCTGGCGCAGGCCGGCCTGCGTGATTTCCACCGGATCCTCGGCCGTCCAGATCTTGCGTTCGGGCGTGTTGATGAAGCTCAGCGCCGAGTGCAGCGTGGTCGTCTTGCCGGAGCCGGTGGGGCCCACGCACAGCACCATGCCGTAGGGTCGCTCCACGGCCTTCTTCAGGTGCGCGAGGTTGTGCGGCGACATGCCCAGCGAGTCCAGCGGCAGCGGCTTGGCCGAGGCCAGGATCCGCAGCACGGCGTCCTCCAGGCCGTTGGCCGTGGGGATCATCGCCACGCGCAGCTCGATCGGACATTGCGGCACGAAGCGCGCGAAGTTGATCTTGCCGTCCTGCGGCCGGCGGCGCTCGGAGATGTCGAGGTCGCACATGATCTTCAGGCGCGCGACGAGCGCCTGGCGATACGTGTGCGGCAGTTCCAGGTAGGGACGCAGCAGGCCGTCCACGCGGAAGCGCACCTTGACCTTCTCGCGGCCGGGGCGCGTCTCGATGTGGATGTCGGAGACGCCCTGCGTGTGGGCCTCGACGATCATCGAGTTGATCAGGCGCACCAGCGAGCTGTCGGACTGCTCGACCGCGCCGTCGTTGTCGTCGACCGGCGTGGCATGGCTGACATCGCCGGGCAGCTCGAGCGCGGCCAGCAGCGAGTCGGTGCCCTGGTTCTCGGTGGTGGGCATGACGAACTCGAACGTCATGTCCTCCAGGCCGCCGCGCGAATACAGCAGCGGGATCTGTCCGCCAGGCTTTT
>JABCYW010000124.1 GCA_013289985.1 Betaproteobacteria bacterium
CGTGCTGCTGGCCAGCGCCGGCCTGAACTTCATGATGGGCGTGCCCGGCGCCGACGACGTGATGCTCAACTACCAGAGCACGTCCTTCCACGACGCGCTGTTCGCGCGCAAGCTGCTCGGCCGCCGGCGCGCGCCCGAGTTCGAGGCCTGGCTGCACGCGATGGGCATCACCGACGAGCACGGCGCGCTGCGCGGCGTCTCCACGATGCCGGCGCTGGCGCGGGCCATGTCGGCCGGCCTGTTGACGGACGCGTCCCCATGACCCGCACGCTGCCCGACCAGCCCGTGCACTGGGACGCCGGCGACGTGCCGGCACATCCGCCGGCCCCGCCGGCCGATCCGTGGAGCGCGTTGCGCCGCCATACCCCGGCGCGTATCTCGCTGGGCCGCGCCGGCACCAGCCTGCCCACCCACGAGGTGCTGCGCTTCGCGGCCGCGCACGCCGGCGCGCGCGACGCGGTGCACCTGCCGCTGGACGTCGAGGCGTTGCTGGGCGATCTGCGCGCGCAGGGCCTGGCGCCGCTGCGGGCCACGAGCCGCGCGGGTTCCCGGGTGGAGTACCTCACGCGCCCCGATCTCGGCCGCCAGCTCGCCCCGGCCAGCCGCGACGCGCTGGAGCCCGCCGCCGGAGGCGGCCTGTGCATCGTGGTGGGCGACGGCCTGTCCGCGATCGCCGCGCAACGCCACGCCGCGCCGCTGCTGGCCGAGCTGGCGCGGGCCGGCGTCGTGGCCGACCGCGTGGTCGTGGCCACGCAGGCGCGCGTGGCGCTCGGCGACGAGATCGGCGAGCGCGTGGGCGCGGCCATGGCGCTGGTGCTGATCGGCGAACGGCCCGGCCTGAGCTCGCCCGACAGCCTCGGCGCCTACCTCACGTGGGCGCCGCGCGTGGGCCGCGTCGACAGCGAGCGCAACTGCGTCAGCAACATCCGGCCCGAGGGCCTGCCGCTCGCGCAGGCGGCGGCGCGCCTGGCCTGGCTGGTGGGCGAATCGCGGCGCCGGCGCGTGAGCGGCATCGCGCTGAAGGACGACAGCGAGGTGCCGGCACTGGCCGGGCACTCGCCGTCCGCGCTGCCGCCTACTTGAGCGTCTTCAGGTACGCGATCAGGTCGGCCCGCAGCTTGGGATCGTCTTCCCCGGGCCAGGCCATCGTCGTCCCGGGCTGGGCACGCTGCGGGCTCGCCAGGAAGCTGTTCAGCGTGGCTTCGTCCCACACGACGGTGGACTTCTTCATCGCCGGGCTGTAGATGAAATCGGCCTTGGAGCCGGCGCGCCGGCCGTAGATGCCCTTGAGCCCCGGTCCGACGCCGTCGCTCGCCGTGGGACTGTGGCAGTCGGCGCATTGCTGGAACGCCATGCCGCCGGCGGCGGCGTCCTGGGCGAGCGCGCTCGCGCTGGCGAGGCCCAGCAGGGCGATCGAGGCGAGGAGCAGGGAGCGCAGCGGCATGGCAGGGGCCTTCTCGAAAGGGAAGCCGCGATGTTGCATGCGAATGCGGCGCCGCGGCAAGTCCCTTCGCGGCCGTCGGACGATGGACCTGCCGCGACAATGGGCGCGCCATGCAGATGCACACCCTGGTCGCCTTCACCGCCGTCGCCGCCGTGGCCATCCTGAGCCCCGGGCCCGCCACGCTGCTGGCCCTGCGCAACAGCATGGCCTGGGGCCCGCGCCGCGCCGTGTGGTCGACGCTGGGCAACGTGTGCGGGCTCTTCGGCCTGTCGGCGGCCGCGATGCTGGGGCTGGGCGTGGTGCTGCAGTCGTCGGCCGTGCTGTTCGGCGCGGTCAAGCTGCTGGGCGCCGGCTACCTCTTCTACATCGGCGCGCGCCAGCTCGCCGGCCGCGGCGTGACGCTGGTGCCGGCGGCCGGCGACGTGCCGGCCGTGCCGCCCACGCGCGCCCGCCTGTTCGGCGAGGCAGTGCTCACGGCCAGCACCAACCCGAAGCCCATCCTGTTCTTCACCGCGCTCTTTCCCCAGTTCCTCGACGCGCGGGCGCCGCTGCTGCCGCAGTTCCTGGTGCTCACGGGCCTGTTCATGGCGCTCTCGTTCGCGTCGCTGGTCACGTATTCGCTGCTCGCGTCACGCGCGCGGGCACTGCTCGCGCGACCGCGCTTCTCGCTGTGGCTGAACCGCAGCGTCGGCGCGATCTTCGTCGGCTTCGGCGCCGCGCTGCTGACCCTGCGCCGGCAAGCGGCCTGAGGGCCCGAGTGCGATCAGCCGCAACACGATCTACCGCAAGCTGCGCGGCCGAGCGTCGAACCAGGAAATCCCGAAGGCGATATCCTGCGACGACACCGCTCGAGGATCCATCGCCATGTCCGACACCCGCCTGCCCACGTACTTCATCTCGCACGGAGGCGGCCCGTGGCCCTGGATGAAGGAACAGATGGGCGGGGCGTACGACCGCCTCGAGGCCGCGCTCGCGCGCATGCCCGCGGACATCGGCCGCACGCCGCGCGCGGTGCTGATGGTGTCCGCGCACTGGGAGGAGCCGCGCTTCACGGTGCAGACGAGCCCGGCGCCCGGCATGCTCTACGACTACGGCGGCTTCCCCGACTTCACGTACCACATCAAGTACCCGGCTCCGGGCGCGCCCGACGTGGCCGCCCGGGTGCGCGAGCTGCTCGCGGCGGCCGGCATCGCGTCGGACGAGGACGCGCGCCGCGGCTTCGACCACGGCATGTTCGCGCCGATGGCCGTCATCTATCCACAGGCCGACGTGCCGGTGCTGCAGCTCTCGCTGAAGACGGGGCTCGCGCCCGGCGAGCACCTCGCGCTGGGCCGCGCGCTCGCGCCGCTGCGCGACGAGGGCGTGCTGATCGTGGGCAGCGGCCTCAGCTATCACAACCTGCGCGCCTTCGGCCCCTCGGCGCACGCGCCGTCGGCCGCGTTCGACGCCTGGCTGGAGAACACGCTGGCGATCGCCGACGCGGCCACGCGCTCGGCCACGCTCGCCGCGTGGGAGCGCGCGCCCGCCGCGCGTCTCGCGCACCCGCGCGAGGAGCACCTGCTGCCGATGATGGTGGCGCTGGGCGCCGCCGAGGCCGAGGCCGCCACCCGCGTCTATCACGAGCGCGATTTCTTCGGCGGCATCACGGTGTCGAGCTATCGCCTTGGGTAGGGGCGCGCTGCCGCTCGTCGCGCTCGGGGCTTCGCTGGCGTCGCAGAACCTGGGCGCGGCGATCGCCAAGAGCCTGTTCCCCGTGGTGGGCGTCGAGGGCATGACGGCCCTGCGCATCGGCCTGTCGGCGTTGCTGCTGCTGGCCTTCTGGCGGCCGTGGCGCACGCCCGTGGCCGGGCGCGACGTCGTCAACGTGGCGATCTACGGCGCCATGCTGGGCGGCATGAACCTGTGCATCTACCAGGCGTTCGGCCGCATCCCCATCGGCATCGCCACCGCCATCGAGACCACCGGCCCGCTGGTGGTCGTGCTGGCGGCGTCGCGCCGTGCGCTCGACATCGCCTGGGTGGCGCTGGCCCTGGCCGGGCTCGCGCTGCTGCTGCCGCTGGCCTCCTCCGGCCGTGCCCTTGATCCGCTGGGGCTCGCGTTCGCGTTCGGCGCGGCCGCGTCGTGGGCGCTGTACATCGTGTTCGGCAAGCGCGTGTCCACGCTGGCGAGCGGGCAGGCGGTGTCGCTGGGCATGCTCGTGGCGGCGCTGTTCGCGGTTCCCATCGGCGTGGCGCACGCCGGCGCGGCCATGTGGGTGCCCACGACGCTGCTGGCGGGGCTCGGGGTGGCGCTGCTTTCCAGCGCCGTGCCCTACTCGCTGGAGATGGCGGCGCTGCGGCGCATGCCGCGCCACGTGTTCGGCATCCTGGTGAGCGCCACGCCCGCCGTCGGCGCGGCCTGCGGCGCGCTGGTGCTGGGCGAGCGCCTGGGCGGCCTCCAGTGGCTTGCCATCGCCTGCATCATCGGCGCCTCGGCGGGCGGCGCGGCGACGGGGCGCGCCGATCCCTATGCGTAGCGGCGGCGCGCGGCCGCCTCGTGGCCCTCGCCCAGCCGCACGATGGCGGCCTCGCCGAACGGCAGCACGCGGAAATCGGCGCCCGGCGGCATGCCGTCCAGGTGCTGCACGGCGCGCGCCAGCGCGTGGGTGGGCGCGTCGTAGGCGTCGTCGGCCAGGTTGAACGTGGCGAAGTGGATGGCCAGCGAGGTCTGCGATTCCAGGGTCAGGCTGGCCTGCAGCGCCTCGTCGGGATCCATGTGAACGTTCTCCATGAACCAGCGCGGCGCGTAGGCCCCGATGGGCAGCAGCGACAGGGTCATCGGGCCGAAGCGCTCGCGGATCGCCCGGAAGTGCTGGCCCTTGGCGGTGTCGCCGGCGAAGAACACCTTGCCGTGCGGCGTCTCCAGCACGAAGCCGCCCCACAGGGACTTGTCGCGGTCGAAGAGCCCGCGGCCGGAGAAGTGCTCTGCCGGCACGTAGGTGGCCGTCACGCCTTCGCAGATCGAATGGCTGTCCCACCAGTTGAGCTCGACCACGTTCTTCGAGGGCACCTTGGCGCCGACGCGCAGGCCGGTGAGCACCTGCGGGTTGTCGCGCTGCACCAGCTGGCGCAGGGTGGGACGGTCGAGATGGTCGTAGTGGTCGTGGCTCAGCAGCACGACGTCGATGGGCGGGATGAGCTCGAACGGCACGGCCGGCGGACGCACGCGCTTCGGGCCCGTCCAGGGCGTGGGCCCGATGCGTGCCGACATCACCGGGTCGGTGAGGATGTTCAGGCCGTCCACCTGCACCAGCACCGTGGCGTGGCCGATGACGGTGGCGCGGATCGAGCCGTCGTCCACGCGCGCCACCGGCGGCGCCACGGGCACGTCCTCGACGTGCGTGGGCCACGGCCCGCGCGTGCGGGTGAGCAGCCAGCGCAGCGCGCCTGCCAGCCCATGCGTGGCGCGTCCACTGGCGTTGCGGAACGTGCCACGGCGATACGGTGCGGCTTCGAAGGCGTTGGGTGGCAGGGGCTCGGTCACTGGGCGGGCGGAAGGGATCTCCGCGCCCACTGTACGACCCCGGGCCCTTGCGCGTGTGACCGGATGGCGGAAAGTTACGGTCGAGTGAGCAATCGTTCCGCCGATGCGCCCCGGGAAACGACGGCCACCGTCGCGGCCGATCCGCTCAGCAGCACGGCCACGGCCAGCATCGTCCACTCCATGCGGCTTTCGGGATGGGCCAGCACGCGCGGCAGGTGCACCAGCAGCACGAAGCTGGCCATCATCAGGGCCTCCAGCGCGGCGGCCAGCGGGCGCCGCACGCCGATGGCGATGGCGATACCTGCCAGGGCATGCGCCGCGCCGGTGAACCAGGCGAGCGCGACCCGCTGCGGCAGCCACGCGGGAATCATGGACGCGGTGAAGTCGGCATAGGCGAAGTGCGAGACGCCGAACACGATCGCGCACAGGCCGAAGACAACGGCCGCCGCGCGCCGCAGGCCCGCGCGCGATGCGCCGGCGGCCAGCATCAGCGCGGCGCTGGCCATGGCGCCCGTCTCGGCGATGCCCAGCCAGTCGGCCACCGACGCCGGACGCTGCACCACGGACGGCACGTGCAGCGCCGTCCAGCCCAGCAGCACGGCGGCCACGAGCCACGCGCCCGCGGCGCGCAGCCTGGCGGGCAACAGCATCGCCGCGGCGATGATCTCGAGCGCGCCCGCCGCGCGGGCCAGCAGGTCGCGCGCGGGGACGTCCGGCGGCACCGGCTGCCACTGGAACGCGAAGTCGCCGCTGGCCAGCGACAGGGCGCCCAGCGCGCCCAGGCCCAGCGCGGTGACGGCCAGGGCGATGCCGGACCCGATCCCGTTGTTCTTCAAGCTCATCGTGTCTCCCGTTGGTGCGATCCCGGCCGCGGCGGGGTCGGCCGTCCGTGGCCGGCATCGGCGTGATGAGGGCGGTGTCGCGCACGCGGCCGAGGATCCGCCGAACCGAGCCGCCCAGGCTAGCCGCCGCCGCGTTCCTCGGCCGCGCGCAGCGCTGCCGTGTCCTCGGGGCGGCGGATGCCGGCCACGTAGTCGAAGTGGCGAGTGTTGCCGTCGCGCCGGTAGATCGAGAAGCGGGCGATGCCCAGGTTCTCGAGGTTGGGCAGGCCGGTGGTCCAGAACTGCGTGCGGCCGGCGACGACGATGCGCACCATCCCGTTGTCCCGAGCCGGCTGGAATTGTTCGACGGCGCCGTCGCCCGCGGCGTCGACCGCAGCCTTGAACTGGCGCGCGGTGACGGGCCTGGCCGAGTCGGGCACGCGGCCGTCGCACTCGCGCGCCATCGCGGCCTGCACGGTGGCCCAGCGCATCGCGGCGGTCTGCTGGCCCGGGTTGATGTCGTCGCTGCGCTGGCGCGACGTGGCCGCGCTGTGGCGCATGCCTTCGAAGTCGTCGGTGTCGGCGTCGGTGCCGCGATGGGACGCGTGCTCGCCCGTTCGTGAGGGCGCGTTGCCGCTGGCCAGCACCGCGCGCTGGCGTGCCTTGCGCGCGGCCTTGGCGGCCTGCCGGGCGGCGTGTAGTTGCGCGGTCACCTGGCCGTGCAGGTCGTCCAGGCGGCGCAGGAGGCGGGTGGATTCGGAGAAGACGACGGTACGCCCGTAGCCGTTGACCTCGCTGCGCCACGCGGCCACCAGCGCCTGGGCTCGGCCCGCGTGCGGCGGGAGCTGCGACAGCAGGTCCTGCACCTCCATGTAGCGCGTGGTGATCCCGTTCTGCAGCTCGCCGATGGACGAGGCGCGATCGACGATGCTGAACTGCGAGCCCCAGGTCTCCCAGTCGATGTCGTGCCAGCTGCGATCGTGAAAATTGGGCTTGGCCATGCCTTGCTGTCTTCGTGGGTGTCGGCGAACGTCGGCGACACGGACCGGCCAGGCGGGGATGCGGCAGGTGTCACCCAGGCCGCCGTGGCGACGGCCGAGCGGAATGCTACAGGCCAATGCGCGCGGGAAGAAGAGAGGATCGCGCGAAGCTAGGGATTCCCGCTCGCGGCCCGTGCGCGAGGGCGAGCCAGAAACGACACGGGCGCCGCTCGAAGAGGGGCGCCCGGTACGGGTGCGGGAGGGCGCGCGTCGCGCGCCGGCCGGTCAGGCGCTCTTGCGGCGGCGCGAGGCGGCCACGGCCAGGAACAGGGCGCCGAGGCTCATCATCGCCAGGTTGGACGCTTCCGGAACGGCCGACGGCGTCGGCGGGATCGTCGGCGGAGGCGGCGTGGGCGTGCCCGGATCGGTGCTGCCCGACTGGCCCGGCGACGGCGCAGGCGAGGGCGAGGGAGGCGTCGGCGACGGCGTGGGCGACACCGGCGGGGAAGGCGTGACCGGGGGCGAGACCGGCGGCGACGGCGCCGCGGGCGTGCCGCTGGTGGGAGGCAGGCCGGTATCGCCGCCACCCGGATTGGAGCCGGCCGGCGTGCCGAAGGCGCCGCCGCCACCACCGCCGCCGCCGACTCCACCGGTGTCGCCGCCCGGCGCGGGCGCCGCGCCGGTCACGGCGGGGCTCGCCGGGCCCGGGGCGGGGCTGTCGCCGCGGTTGCCGCCGCCGTTGTTGTCGTTCTGCGCCACGATGAAGCTGCCGGGCGGGATGCCGCCACCGGCTGCCGGATCGCCGTACTTGAACAGGTTTTCGTCGGACTTGCCGCCGCCAGTGCCATGCGCGATGCCGGACGTGTGCCTGCGCGTGGACGCGATCGCCACCTGCAGCGGCGCCGCGGCGTGCGGAGGCGGCAGGTCGCTCGTGAGCTGGTGCGTGGCGCCGGCGCCGGCGCCGGACGAGCCGCTCGTCGCGACGACGGGATCACCCTTGCCGCGCAGGAAAGCCAGGAAGCCACCGCCAAAGCGCTTCCAGTCGACGGCCACGAACGTGGTTGCGCCAACGCAGAAGAACGCGATGAGTGCCAGTACGACTGCGCGCTTGCGCTTGGTCTTGAACATGGTGATCCGACTTGATGAGCTAGTTACTACATGTTACCCGGCTCTTCGACTGTTTCCGATCCGATACGTTCGGCGACAACAACGGCGGACCGGAAACGTGACAAATTGCCGCCCGAGCTTCTAAAGCGGCGCCAGATTTTGCCGAGGCGCGAGGGTTCTCCCCGGGGAAAAGGGTGGTAAGACGGCGGAAAGGCGGTCGAGGCGACGATGCGGGCACTCGACAAATCCGGAGCACGCCATGAATCCCACCGCATCGACCTCGCCCGCGTTGCGCGAATCCGCGCGCCGCGACGAGCCCGGTCTCATCGGCCAGGCCGTCCTCAGGCTGATGGCGCTCGAGACCCGCGTCGATGCGGTCCACGCCCTGTCGCCGCGCTTCCGGCTGGTGTCGCTGCGCAGCGAGGCCTTGCGTCGCATCGCCCACGCGCCGGGCGACAAGGTGCAGGTCCGGGTGGCCGGCATGGCGTTCCGCACGTTCACGCCGTTCCGGCTGGGCGAGGGCGACGATTCGCTGGCGCTGCTGGGCTGGCTGCAGGGCAGCGCGCCGGCCGCGCGCTGGCTGGGCGGCGTGGCGCCGGGCGACCGCTGCCACGTGCTGGGGCCGCGGCGGTCGATGGACCTGGCGGCGATCGATCGCTCCACCGTGTTCATCGGCGACGAGACCTCGCTGGGCCTCGCGCTGGCCCTGTGCGGCACGCCGCTGGGTGGCCTCGACACGCATTTCATCTTCGAGGTGGACGACGCGGCCGAGGTGCGCTCGGTGCTGGAGGCCGCGGGCCGTGGCATGCTGCAACATGCGTGGCTGGTGGAGCGCCGGCCGGGCGGGGATCACCTCGACGAGGTCGAGGCGACGCTCGCGCGCTACGCCGGCGCCGATTCATACCGCCAGTACGTGCTCAGCGGCCAGGCCCGGACGATCCAGCGCCTGCAGCGCGGGCTCAAGGCGGCGGGCGCGAAGCCGTCGCAGATGCTCGTGAAGGCCTACTGGGCCCCCGGAAAAGTTGCCCTGGACTAGGAGAAGCCATGTACCCATCCAACATGTCCGAGCGGGCACATGGCTTCTAGATGAACCGCATCGCCCTCGTCGAAGACCACGAACGCCTGTCCCTGCTGGTGCGCAAGGCGCTGGCCGGCGCCGGCATCGAGGTCGACGTGTTCGACCGCATCGCCAGCGCGCGCCACGCGATCGCCGGCACCCCCTACGGCGCGATCGTGGTCGACCGCGGCCTGCCCGACGGCGACGGCCTGTCGCTGGTGCGCCGGCTGCGCGCCGACGGCAACGTCACGCCCTGCCTGATGCTCACCGCGCGCGACGCCGTGCACGACCGCGTCGAAGGCCTGGAGGCCGGCGCCGACGACTACCTGGCCAAGCCGTTCTCGATGGAGGAACTCGCGGCCCGCGTCCGCGCGCTGCTGCGCCGGCCCGCCGCGATGCAGAGCCTCGCGCCGTCGTTCGGCGACGTGCAGCTGGCGCCCGACCAGGGCACGATGAGCTGCGCCGCCGAGACCATCACGCTGCCGTCGGCCGAGCTGCAGATCATGCTGTGCCTGGTCAAGGCCGCGGGCCTGGTGGTGCGCCGCGGCGCGCTGGAGGCCGCCGCCTGGGGCCTCACCGAGGCGGTGACGCCCAACGCGCTGGACGTGGCGCTGCACCGGTTGCGCAAGAAGCTGCAGGCGATCGATTCGACCCTGCAGGTGGTCAACGTGCGCGGGCACGGCTACGCGTTGCGACCCGATGAGAAGTGACCCCTTCGCCTGGCGCCGCAACGAGCGCGCCCGCCGGCCCTGGCGCGACAGCGACTGGCGCCACTGGGATGCGGCCGCGCATCCCGAATGCGCCGAGCCGCGCCGGCGCGGCGACGAGCGGGCGCTGCGGCGCGAGATCCGCTGGCGCCGCCGCCTCGCCTGGCACCTGTTGCACCATCGCCGCCACCACCAGGGCGGCAGCCTCGGCGGGCGGCTGCTCGCCACCTTCATCGTCGCATCCCTGCTCAGCATCGTGCTGGCGGCGGTCGCGCTGGAGACCGTGTTCAACTGGCATCCGTCGCTCGCGCTGTCGCATGGCCTGGGCCAGCAGGCAGCGTGGATCGAGTCGCACCTGGACTTCGACGCGGCCGGCCGGCCGGTGGCGCTGCGCGAGCCGGCGGATACCGCCTGGGTGTATACGGCGGCCACGCGCGACTGGAAGTACCGAGTCGTGGACGGCCACGGCGCCGCGGTGCTGTCGTCCGACGCCGGCGCGCCCCCGTTCGCGGCGACGCCGGGCGGGTTCGACGGCACGCGCGAGCACTTCGACGTCGTCGACGACGGACTGCCGCTGCACGTGCTCACGCGCCCGCTCGAGCACGCCGGCCCTCAGTACTACGTGCAGGTGGCGATCAGCGACCGCGCCGCGGCGCTGTTCAGCGGCGCCGCCGTCGGCCCGATCCTGAAGAACGCGCTGGTGATCGCGGCGATCTCGCTGGTGCTGTTCGCCATGGGCGTGCACGCCACGCTGGGTCACCTGCTGCTGCCGCTGCGGCGCGCGTCCGACGCGGCCTCGCGCATCGCGCCGCGCAACCTCGAGACACGGCTCTCGGAGTCGACGATGCCGCGCGAGCTGCGCCCGCTCACCCGCGCGTTCAACGAGGCGCTGGACCGGCTGCAGCAGGGCTATCGCGTGCAGCAGGAGTTCCTGGCCGCGGCTGCGCACGAGCTGAAGACGCCGCTGGCCCTGATCCGCGGCCAGGTCGAGCTCAGCGAATCGGACGACCGCGACCTGCTGCTGGCCGACCTCGACCGGATGGCGCGCCAGGTGCACCAGCTGCTGCACCTGGCCGAGGTCAGCGAGGCGCACAACTTCAAGATGGCCGAGATCGACCTGGGCCCCGCCGCCACCGAGGCCACGACCTTCCTGCAGCGCCTCGCGCAGCGCGCGGGCGTGCATCTCGACGTGCGCGTGGCCGAGGGGCTCGCGCCGCGGCGCGCCGATCGGGGCGCGGTGTTCGTGCTGCTGAAGAACCTGATCGAGAACGCGATCCAGCATTCGCCGCGCGGCGCGGTGGTGACGGTGGACCTGCGGGCCAACGGGGTGTCCGTGCGCGACGAAGGCGAGGGCATCCCGCCGGAGCACCTGCCCGAGCTGTTCAAGCGCTTCTGGCGCGGCGCGGCGCGGCGCGACACCGGCGCGGGGCTGGGCCTGGCGATCTGCCACGAGATCGCGCTGGCGCACGGCTGGTCGCTGGTGGCGCGCAACGGCACGGTGGGGGCGGAGTTCCTGGTGTCCTTCGAGCACTGAAGAAACGTTCGCCGCGCCGACGCGGCACACTGCCGGGCATGAATCCAACCAACCATCCGCTCGACAACGTCATGTGGACCGCCCTGACCAGCCGACAGCAGGAGTGGTCCCGCGGCGGCGCGCTGGCGCGGCGCTTCAGGCCCGAGTTCGCGCGCTTCGCCGGCATGCCGGCGCTGGACGAACCGGGCCTGGCCGCGCTCGCGTCCGACATGGAGGCCGGCGAGATCGTGGCGCTCTTCGAGTCGCGCGACTTCGATCCGGGCCCGGCGTTCGACGTGATCGATCGCAAGGGCCTGCTGCAGATGGTGGGCGCGCCCGGCGGCGACGCGTGCGCGCCGGAGCGCTTTCGCGTGCTGGCGCCCGCCGACGTGCCGAGGATGACGGCGCTGGTGCAACTGACGGCGCCCGGGCCGTGGTTCGAGCGCACCGCGGAACTCGGCCGCTTCGTCGGCTTCGAGGCGCAGGGTCGGCTGGTGGCCATGGCGGGCGAGCGCCTGCGCGTGCCCGGCCATACCGAGATCAGCGGCGTGTGCTGCCATCCCGACTGGCGTGGCCGGGGCCTGGCGGGCGACCTGATGCGGCTGGTGTCGCAGGCCATCGTCGCGCGCGGAGAGACGCCGTTCCTGCACGTGCTGGCCGAGAACGCGTCGGCCATCGCGCTGTACGAGAAGCTGGGCCTGCGCCGCCGCGTCGCGCGGCGGCTCACGATCCTGCAGCGCAACGCCACGCCGGCCTGACGGCTCGCCTCGTCATCCTGCGACCTCGGGCGGGATGACGAGGTGGTGTTTCAGTGCGGCGGCGTGGCCACCCCGCCCTGGCCCGGCGGCAGCGTGGCCAGCGCGGCCTCGGCGGCCTGCAACAGCGGCATCAGCTGGTCACCGTGCGCGGGCGACCACACGACGCCCACCCGCGCGGCCAGCGCCAGGCGCGCGACGCCCACGTTGATGGGCGCGGCCAGGGCCTTCGCCACCTTGGCGGCCACGCGCTCGGCCTCTTCCGGTTGGCGCAGGTCGACCAGCATCGCCGCGAACTGGCCGCGATCCAGGCGTACCGCCGTGTCGGTCTTGCGCAGCTCGAAGTGCAGGCGGCCGGCCGTGGCGCGCAGCACGTCGTCGCCGACGGTGTGGCCGTACTCCGCGCACAGCGCGTCGAAGCCGTCGATCTCGATGAGCATCATGGCCAGCACGCTCTTCTGCCGCACCGAGCGCAGCAGCGCCATCTCGGCGCGATCCTGCAGCACGGCGCGCGTGGGGAGGCCGGTGAGGCTGTCGTGGTGCGTGAGGCGCAGCGGCGATTCGCCGGAGCGGTGCAGCGGCTCCACCGCGATGAGGCCGGTGACCTGGCCGCGGTGGTCGCGCAGCGCGCCCACGTTCAGGCGGGTGGGGTGCGGCGAGCCGTCCTTGTGGCGCAGGATCCAGTCGTGCTCGCTCGCCACGCCGTCGCGCCGCAGCGCGGTGCCCAGCACGCCGGCGTCGGCCACCACGTGCTCGCCGAGGATGCCCGAGAGCTCCACGGCGCGCGCCTCGAGTTCCTCCAGCGCGATCAGGCTGCCGGCGATGGGCTTGCCGCTCAGCTCGTCGCGCCCGTAGCCCAGGCGCTCGGCGGCCACCGGATTGATCCAGCGTATTCGGCTCTGCGCGTCGACGCCCAGCACGACGCCGGGGTACGCATCCAGCAGCAACTGTTGCACTTCTCCGAGCTCCAGCCAGGTGTGGAGCTGCGGATCCAGGGTCGCGTGTTGACTGTCCATCGACCCAGTCTCTCACCGAGTGCCCGTCCGCGACAAGCCCCTTTCCGGTGAGTACGAACCCCATGGGCGCCCGCCGGAAACTGGCGTAGCGTGCGCGCTGTTCAAATACGCCCATGACGACCGTTCCCACCGATCCCGCGCTGCAGGTCGAAGGCTTCTTCGACGCGGCCACGTCCACCGTCACCTGGCTGGTGCTCGATCCCGCCACGCGGCAATGCGCCGTCATCGACAGCGTGCTGGACTACGACGCGAACTCGGGCCGCACGGGCAGCGCCGGCGCGCAGCGCCTGCTGGATCGCATCGCCGAACTCGGCGCGACGCTGCAGTGGATCCTCGAGACGCATATCCACGCCGACCACCTGTCCGCCGCGCACTGGCTCAAGGAGCGCATGGGCGGCACCGTCGGCATCGGCCGCCGCATCACCGACGTGCAGCGCGTGTTCGGCAAGCTGTTCAATGCAGGCGCCGACTTCGTGCCCGACGGCCGCCAGTTCGACCGCCTGTTCGACGACGGCGACACCTTCGCGATCGGCACGCTGCAGGCCACGGCGATGCACACGCCGGGACATACCCCCGGGTGCATGAGCTTCGTCGTACCGGGCCGGGCACACACGGCGGTCTTCATCGGCGACACGCTGTTCGCGCCCGACTACGGCAGCGCGCGCTGCGACTTCCCCGGCGGCGACGCGAGCGCGCTGTACCGCTCCATCCGCCGCCTGCTGAGCCTGCCCGGCGACACGGTGCTGTACCTGTGCCACGACTACGCGCCGGGTGGCCGCCAGGTGATGCTGGCCACGACCGTGGCCGAGCAGAGGGCGGCCAACATCCATGCGCACGACGGCGTGTCCGAGGCCGAGTTCGTGGCGATGCGCACCGCGCGCGACGCCACGCTCGCCGTGCCGCACCTGCTGCTGCCGTCGGTGCAGGTGAACATGCGCGGCGGCGCGCTGCCGGGGCCCGAGGCCAACGGCGTGCGCTACCTCAAGATCCCGCTCGACGCCGTCTGATGGCGCTCCACGACATCGGCACGCTGGTGGACTTCTGGCTCGCGCTGGCTGGGCTCGCGCTCGGCGCCGTGGTGGGACTGCTGCTGGCCCTCACCGGCGCGGGCGGTGGCATCCTCGCCGTGCCGTTGCTCATGTTCGCCCTGGGCCTCGACGTGGCCCAGGCCGCGCCCATCGGCCTGCTGGCCGTAGGCCTGGCCGCGGCGATGTCGGCCGCGCTGGGCCTGCGCGACGGCATCGTCCGCTATCGCGCCGCGATGCTGATGGGCGGCCTGGCGATGGGGCTCGCGCCGCTGGGCGTGGCGGCCGCGCAGCGCGTGCCCAACGCCCCGCTGACGCTGGCGTTCGCCGCGGTGCTGGCGCTGTCGGCGTGGCGCATGTGGCAGCGTGCGCGCCACGCGCTGCACGCATGCGCCGACGCCGCGCGCGCCGCGCTCCCCTGCGTGCTCGACGCGCGCGACGGCCGGCTCGTGTGGACGCGTCCGTGCGCGCAGGCACTGGCGCTCACCGGCGTGGCCGCCGGCCTGCTCAGCGGCCTGCTGGGCGTGGGCGGCGGCTTCGTCATCGTGCCGGCGTTGACGCGCTTCACGGAGCTGTCCGCGCGCAGCGTCGTGGCCACTTCTCTGGCCGTCATCGCGCTCGCGTCGATCGGCGGCGTGAGCGCGGCGGCGTGGCACGGCGCGATCGCCTGGAACATCGCGCTCCCGTTCGCGGTCGGCTCGGTGGCGGCGTCGCTGCTCGCGCGCCTGATCGCCGCGCGCGTGGTCGGGCCGCGGCTGCAGCAGGGGTTCGCCGTGGTCAGCGCCGCCGTCGCGTTGCTGCTGCTGGCGCGCGGGCTGGGCGTGCTGCCCTAGTCGGCATAGCGCAACGGCAGCGCCGTCGTGAACTTCAGCTGCTCCATCGCGAAGCTGGAGCTGACGTCGAACAGCTGCGTGCCCGCGATCAGGCGCTTGTAGACGCCGTCGTAGGCGGCGATGTCGGGCACGACGATGCGCAGCAGGTAGTCGATGTCGCCGCTCATGCGGTAGAACTCCACCACCTCGGGGATCGCCTCGACGGTCGCGTGGAACTGGTCGAACCAGGCCTGCGTGTGCTGGCTGGTCTTGACGTTGACGAACACGGTCACGCCCACATTGACGCTCTTCGCGTCGACCAGCGCCACGTGGCCGGTGATGACGCCGGCGTCCTTCAGGCGCTGGATGCGGCGCCAGCAGGGCGTGGTCGACAGCTGCACCGCCGCCGCGAGTTCGGCGACGGGCGTGTCGCAGTCGAGCTGCAGCATTTCCAGCAGGCGGCGATCGATGGCATCCAGTTTCATGCGAGACCTTTCTTGAGGCATGAAATTCTATTGCCCTGGCGCGAACGCGTGCGGCGGATTCAACCCCGCGCCGGCGCGGGTGAGGGCGCCCGTGCGACGATGCCGCCCCTATGACGGCGCCCCCTTCCCTCGCTTCCTGCCCTTCCTTTCTTCGATTCTGGGCGGGCCGCGTGGCGGGCACGATGGGCAACCAGATGGTGATGGTGGCCGTCGGCTGGCAGATGTACGACCTGACGCACAGCGCGTGGAACCTGGGCCTGGTGGGCCTGTTCCAGTTCATCCCGGCGCTCGCGCTGGCGCTCGTGTCGGGCCACGTGGCCGACCGCCACGACCGGCGCCACATCGTGTCGATGGCGCTCACCCTGCAGCTGGTGGCGGCGCTGCTGCTGCTGCTGGCCACGCACGAAGGCTGGATCTCGCGCGACCTGATCCTGGGCGTGTCGCTGCTGCTGGGCGTGGCGCGCTCGTTCCAGATGACCGCGCAACAGGCGCTGACGCCGCTGCTCGTGCCCGCGTCCATCCTGTCGCGCGCGATGGCGTTCAGCTCGTCGGGCAACCAGGCCGCCGTCATCGGCGGCCCGGCGCTTGGCGGCTTCCTGTATGCGGCCGGGGCCGGCGTCGTCTACGACGTGTGCGCCGTGCTGTTCGTGATCGGTGCGGGCCTCGTGTGGAGCGCGCGCTACGACCACAAGCCCGCGCCGCGCGCGCCGGTGACCATGGACACGCTGCTGGCCGGCGTGCGCTTCATCCGCGCCAAGCCGGTGGTGCTGGGCGCGATCTCGCTCGACCTGTTCGCGGTGCTGCTGGGCGGCGCCGTGGCGCTGCTGCCGATCTACGCGCGCGACATCCTGCACGTGGGCCCCGAGGGCCTGGGCCTGCTGCGCGGCGCGCCGGCCGTCGGCGCGCTGCTGATGTCGCTGGTGCTGGCGCGGTGGACCATCCGCAGCCGTGCCGGCACGATCCTGTTCTCGTGCGTGGCGGTGTTCGGCCTCACGACGATCGTGTTCGGCCTGTCGCAGTGGTTCTGGCTGT
>JABCYW010000125.1 GCA_013289985.1 Betaproteobacteria bacterium
CGCCAGCATCGCCTCCTCGATCAGCTTGTGCGCGTCGTTGCGCGTGCGCGGCACGATGCGCTCGATGCGGCCGTTGTCGTCGCAGATGATCTGCGTCTCGGTGGTCTCGAAGTCGATCGCGCCGCGCCGTTGACGGGCCTTGAGCAAGGCGCGGTAGACGTCGTGCAGGTTCAGCAGGTGCGGCACCAGCTCGGCCCGCTCGGCGGCCTCGGGGCCGCGGGTGTTGCCCAGCACGGCCGCCACCTGCGTGTACGTGAGGCGCGCGTGCGAGTTGATGACCGCCGGATAGAACTGGTAGGCGCCCTGCTCGCCGTCCTCGCCGATCAGCATGTCGCACACCATCGAGAGGCGGTTCTCCTCCGGGTTGAGCGAGCACAGGCCGTTGGACAGCTTCTCGGGCAGCATCGGGATGACGCGGCGCGGGAAGTACACCGACGTGGCGCGCTCGTAGGCGTCGGAATCGAGCGCCTCGCCGGGCTTCACGTAATGGCTCACGTCGGCGATGGCCACGATCAGGCGCCAGCCGCTGACCGCGTTCTTGCCGCGGCCCGACTTGTAGGGCTCGCAGTAGACCGCGTCGTCGAAGTCGCGCGCGTCCTCGCCGTCGATGGTGACCAGCGGCACGTCGGTGAGGTTGATGCGGCCCTTCATGTCGGAGGCGCGCACGTGGTCGGGCAGCTTGGCGGTCTCCGCCAGCGTCTCCGCCGAGAACCGATACGGCACCTCGTATTTGCGGACCGCGATCTCGATCTCCATGCCGGGGTCGTCGATCTCGCCCAGCACCTCGGTGATGCGGCCCACCGGCTGCGAGTACATCGACGGCGGCTCGGTGAGTTCCACCGCCACCACCTGGCCCGCCACCGCGGAGGCCGTGGCGTTCTTCGGGATCAGGATGTCCTGGCCGTAGCGGCGGTCTTCCGGGGCCACGAGCCACGCGCCGCCTTCATTGAGGAGCCGCCCGATGATGGGGGCCTTGCGGCGTTCGACGATCTCGAGGATGCGGCCTTCGGGCCGGCCCTTGCGATCGACGCGCACGAGCCGTACCTTGACGCGGTCGCGATGCAGCACGGAGCGCATCTCCTGCTGCGAGATGTAGACGTCGGGCTCGCCGTCGTCGCGCTTGACGAATCCGTGTCCGTCGCGGTGTCCGAACACGACACCCTCTGCTTCGCCCATGAGGGCCCCGTTCAACGCGGGGGGGCTTGCTACTGTTTTGCTTTTGATGATATGATCTCTTTCTTCGCTGATTGAGACGAACGCGGCAACGCAAACGACCCAATCACTGAAATGTACCTTGCCCAGATGGCGGAATTGGTAGACGCACTAGTTTCAGGTACTAGCGCTTAACGGCGTGGAGGTTCGAGTCCTCTTCTGGGCACCATATTCGAGAAAGCCTCGTCCACTTCGGTTGACGAGGCTTTTTTCATTGGCGCCTCGCACGGCCTGCGGCCATCATAGTTCCGAGGGGTCTGGCTCGTCGTTCATCCGCGCAGCCGTGTTGCCGATGGCAGAGCAGTCCGCCGCGGATGATCGGCGTGCCTGACCCCGATCGTCGTTGGGGATCGGGGTCAGGCACCCGCCTGCAGCAGTGTTCGCGCGTGGCGACGTCATTCGGGCGGGAGCCAGACCCCTTGCTTCAAACCGCCGTTGCGCGAGGCAACGCGGCGTCCCCGCTCACTCCTCGGCGTTGCGCTTGATCAGCGTCTCGATGGAGATGTCGTCGTAGTCCTCGAAGGGCTGGTGGATCCACGGGCTGGTGGGCAGCACCTCGACGAAGTAGTCGGGCGTGTAGGTGGAGATGGCCTTGGTCCACAGCACCGCGGAACGCAGCTCGCTGATGGCCGGCAGGCCGCGCAGGCGCTCGGCCACGGCGGCCAGCGTGACGCCGGAGTCGGCCAGGTCGTCCACCAGCAGCACGCGGCCCGAGAGGTCGCCGCGCGGCAGGGTGATGTACTTGGCCATGTCGAGCCGGCCCTGGATCGTGCCGGCCTCGGCGCGATAGGAGCTGGTGGACATGATCGCCAGCGGCTTGTCGAAGATGCGCGAGAGCATGTCGCCCGGCCGCATGCCGCCGCGCGCCAGGCACAGGATCTGGTCGAACTGCCAGCCCGAGGCGTGCACCTTCAGCGCGAGGCGTTCGATCAGCGAGTGGTACTCGTCCCAGGAAATGTAGAGGTGCTTGCCGTCGTCCGTGAGCATCATGATCCTTGGTGTTCAGCGGTAGGGGTGACGCAGGAGGATGGTGTGATCGCGGTCGGGGCCGGTGGAGACCATGTCGATGGGCGCGCCGATCAGCGCCTTCACGCGTTCCAGGTAACGGCGCGCGTTCAGCGGCAGCTGGTCCCACTCGGTGAGGCCGAAGGTCTTCTCCGACCAGCCCGGGTAGGTTTCGTAGACCGGTTCGCAGCGTTCCACGTCGTCGGCATCGCTGGGCAGGATGTCCACGTCCCGGCCGTCGAGCTTGTAGCCGATGCAGACCTTGATCTCCGACAGGCCGTCCAGCACGTCCAGCTTGGTGATGCACAGGCCGGAGATGCCGTTGATGATGATGGCGCGCTTCAACGCGGCGGCGTCGAGCCAGCCGCAGCGGCGCGCGCGCCCGGTGACGGTGCCGCGCTCCTGCCCGACCACCGACAGGTGATGCCCCACGCTGCCCTCGTCGAGGATGTCGAGTTCGGTGGGGAACGGGCCCGAGCCCACGCGCGTGGTGTACGCCTTGGTGATGCCCAGGATGTAGTGCAGCATGCCCGGCCCCAGGCCGGTGCCCGCGGCGGCGTTGCCGGCCACGCAGTTGCTGGAGGTGACGAACGGGTAGGTGCCGTGGTCGATGTCCAGCAGCGTGCCCTGGGCGCCCTCGAACAGGATCTTGGCGCCGGCCTGGTGGGCCTTGTGCAGCGCGTAGCCCACGTCGGCGATCATCGGCTTGATGAGCTCGGCGGTCTTCATCGCGTCGGCCAGCAGCGGCTCGAACTCGAGCTGCGGCGCGCCCAGGCGGACCAGCGTGGCGTTGTGCACCTCGAGCAGCTCGCGCAGCTTCTTGGCGAAGCGGTCGGGGTGCTTCAGGTCCTGCACGCGCAACGCGCGGCGGGCCACCTTGTCCTCGTAGGCCGGCCCGATGCCCTTGCCCGTGGTGCCGATCTTGCCGTCGCCGCAGGCCTCGCGCTGCGCCTCGCGCGCCTTGTCCACCGCCACGTGGAACGGCATGATCAGCGGGCAGGCCTCGCTCACGAACAGGCGCGAGCGCACGTCGAGTCCGATCTTTTCCAGGCGCTCGATCTCGGACAGCAGGTGGGTGGGGTCGACCACCACGCCGTTGCCGATGTAGCAGTTCACGCCGTCGCGCATCACGCCCGACGGGATCAGCTGCAGCGCGGTCTTGACGCCCTTGATGACCAGCGTGTGGCCGGCGTTGTGGCCGCCCTGGAAACGGACGACGCCTTGCGCGTGGTCGGTGAGCCAGTCGACGACCTTGCCCTTGCCTTCGTCGCCCCATTGGGTGCCGACGACGACGACGTTGCGGCCGCGCGCGGGGATGGTGTGGTTGCCTTGTTCCATGGGGTCGTGTTCTGAAAGAAGAAGTTCTTCGGCCGGTGCGGCCGGTGGCTCAGTTCGCGGTTGCGAGGCTGCGCAGCGTCCAGCGGTTGTCGACGGCGACCAGTTCGCGGTCGCAGGCGAATTCCTGCGTCTCGTGGTCGTGCCCCGGCAAGGCGCACACCACGGTCTCGTTGTCGGCGCGCAGCGCGCGGATGGCGGCGCGCAGGCCGGCGTCCTCGCTCCACGGCGCCCGGATGGCCGCGCGCAGCGGCGCCGCGGGCATCGCGGCCGACAGCTGGCGCAGGTCCAGGCTGAAGCCGACGGCGGGACGATTGCGGCCGAACACCGCGCCGACCTCGTCGTAGCGGCCGCCGCGCAGCAGCGCGTCGGTGGAGCCGGCGGCGTAGACCGAGAAGCGCACGCCGCTGTAGTAGGCGTAGCCGCTCATGTCGGACAGGTCGAAGGCGACCTCCATGGCGGGACGGGCGGCGCGCACGTGGCGGCCCAGCCAGGCCAGGTCGTCGAGCGCGGCGGCGATGGCCGGATGCGCGGGCAGGCGGCGGCGCGCCTCGTCCAGCACCTCGGGGCCGCCGTACAGGTCCAACAGCGTCAGCAGCGCGTCGCGCACGGGCGCGGAGCAGCCGGTGGCCAGCGTCTCGACGGCGCTGCGATCCTTCAGCGTGAGGGCGGCGACGATGTCGGCCACGGCCTCGGGCGAGCGGCCCTCGCCGGACAGGAGGCTGCGCACGATGCGCGCGTCGCCCATGTCCAGGACAAGCGCGCCCACGCCGGCGGCGGCCAGGCCGTCGAGCGCGAGATCCTGCACTTCCAGGTCGGCCTCGAGGCCGGCGTGGCCGTAGATCTCGGCACCGAACTGCAGCGGCTCGCGGGTGGCCAGCGGGCGGTCGGGACGCGCGTGCAGCACCGGGCCGCAGTAGCACAGGCGCGCCACGCCCTGGCGATTGAGCAGGTGCGCGTCGATGCGGGCGACCTGCGGCGTGGTGTCGGCGCGCACGCCCAGCATGCGGCCGCTCAGCTGGTCGACCAGCTTGAAGGTCTTGAGATCGAGCGCGTGCCCCGTTCCGGACAGCAGGGACTCGAGGTGCTCCAGCATCGGCGGGATCACCAGCTCGAAACCGTAGCTGCGGGCCAGGTCGAGCAGCTTTCGCCGCATTTCCTCGATGCACCGCGCTTCGGACGGCAGGACATCGGCGATGTGCTCGGGCAGTAGCCAAGCAGACGTCATGAGAATGCTGAGGGGGTTAAAACCGGGATTGTACCGATGTGTCCGACAGAACAAAGGAAGTTTGTCCTGTCGGACGGACGAATGTTTCGTGCACGCTGGCACGCTGGCGGCTCGCAGCAACGCGGATCTGCGCAAGCCAGCCTTCGCGCAGGCCGGCCCGGCTCGGCTCAAGGGCCGAAAACGAGCAGGACGGCGACCCCGGCGACCAGGCTGGCCAGCCCCACCAACCGGATCTGGGCATCCGTCATCTGCAACGCCCGCTCGAACATCCGGCGCCAGGCGCCGGGGTCCAGGAACGGCAGCAGGCCCTCGAGGATCAGCACCAGCGCGATGGCGCTGGCCACGATCAGGCCCACCGCCCTACTTCTTCTTCGCCGCGGCCGCGCCGGCGTCGGCCGAGCCGGCGCCGCGCATCGCCTTGAAGAAATCGCTGCCGCTGTCGACGACCATCACGTCGGACTTCTTGTTGAAGCTGGCGCGGTAGGCCTCGAGGTTGCGATAGAACTGGGCGAACTTCGGATCGCGGCCGAAGGCTTCGGCGTACGCCTGCGTGGCCCGCGCATCCGCCTCGCCCTTGGTCTTCTGGGCATCGAGCGTGGCTTCGGCGATGGTCACGGACACCTGCTTGTCGGCATCGGCGCGAATCTGCTCCTTGATGGCCTCGCCCTCGGAACGCAGCTTGTTGGCGACCTGGCGACGTTCGGATGTCATGCGCTTGTAGACCGAGTCCGTGACGTCGGCGACGAAGTCGACGCGCTTGATGCGCACGTCGCGGATCTCGATGCCGAACGGCTTCGACTCGGCTTCGAGGCGCGCCTTGACGTTCTGCATGATCTGCGCGCGCTCGTCGGCCAGCACGCCGCGCACCGTGTGCTTGGTGACTTCCTCGTTGAACGCGGCCTGCGCCACGGCGGCCAGGCGGTTCTCGAGGTTGCGCTGCTCGACCCCGTTGTTGCGGATGAACTGGCGGGCGTCGTTGATCTGCCACTTCACCAGCCAGTCGATCAGCAGGCTCTTCTTCTCGGCCGTGAAGATCGCGCTCGGCGAGGGGTTGTCGAGCGTCTGGATGCGCTTGTCCAGCATCGACACCGTCTGGATCAGCGGCCAGTTGAAGTTCAGCCCCGGCTCGGTGATCACCGACTTGATCTCGCCGAAGGTCTTGATGACGGCCACCTGGCGCTGGTCGACGATGAACAGCGACGACGAAGCGACAAGGATGGCGACGATGACGACGCCGATCGTGAGGAATATCTTGTTCATGAAACGGCTCCTCAGCGGCTGTCGCGATCGCGGCTGCGCGAGTTGTCGCGCGAGCGGGGATCGGCTGCGGGGTCGGACGGCGTCACGGTGACGGTCGCTGCGGTGCTCGTGTCGACCGGCGCGGGCGTGGCCGCGGCGGACGGGGCGTTCGCGGCGGCGGCCTGCACGAGCTTGTCGAGCGGCAGCTGGATCAGGTTGTTGCCGCCGTGGGTGTCCACCATCACCTTGGTGACGTGCGAGTAGACGTCCTGCATCGCATCGATGTACATGCGGTCGCGCGTGACGGCCGGGGCCTTCTGGTATTCGGCGTAGATCGCCTTGAATCGATCGGAGTCGCCTTCGGCGGCATTGACGATGCGCGCCTTGTAGCCGAGCGCGTCCTCGCGCAGGCGGGCGGCGTTGCCCTGGGCGGCCGGGATCACCTGGTTGGCGTAGGCCTGGCCCTCGTTCTTCAGCGATTCGCGATCCTGGGTCGCCTTGTTCACGTCGGTGAACGCCGCCTGCACCTGGTCGGGCGCATTGACGCTCTCGATGTTGACGTTGGCGATCAGGATGCCCGCGTTGAGCGTGTCGAGCTGGGCCTGGATGGACCGGATGAGCGCCGCCGTCAGCGCGCCGCGCTGCTCGTAAAGCACCGAGTCGATGCGGCTTCCGCCGACGATCTCGCGCACGGCCGATTCGGCGGCCTGCGTCACCGCGAGGTCGGGCTTGCGGTTCTCGAACAGGTAGGCGCGCGCATCCTTCAGGCTGTACTGCACGCTGAACCGCACATCGACGATGTTCTCGTCCTGGGTCAGCATCGACGAATCGCGCAGGCCGGTGGCCGACGAGACGTTCGGGCCGCCGATCTCCAGGGTCTGGGTCTGCGTGAAATTGATCGTCTCGTTGGCCTGGAACGGATACGGCCAGCGCCAGCCCCAGCCCGCCTCGACCGTATGGCTGTAGCGGCCGAAGGTGGTGACGACGCCGCGCTGGCCTTCCTGCACGATGAAGGATCCGCTGAACAGCCACACCACCACGATGATCAGCACCACCAGCGCCGCACCGACGCCGGCGCTGCGGGCATCCGGCTGGAAGCCGCCGCCGTTGCCCGGATCGCCGCTCTTCTTGCCGCCGCCGAAGAAGGACGAGAGCTTGCGCGTGAAATCGCGCCACATCTCCTCGAGGTCGGGCGGGCCGTCCTGGCCCTGGGCCAGGAGGCGGCCGAAGACCTTGCGCGCGAACGCGTTCCGGCGCGGGAGGCGCGCCGATGACTCGGGGGTGTTCTCGGGCATGTTCATGCTGAAGAAGATGGGGACGACAGCGGATCTTTCGAGTCCGCCTCGTCGTCATTGTCGTCCAGTCCGGCTCGCGTGAACCGGGCGTCGCGTTCGAAGTCTTCCTGCGTGGCGTCCAGGCCGGCGATGAGGGCGTCGGCGATGGCCTGGCGCAGGGCGTCCAGCCCCTCGCCGCCAAGGGCGCTGACGAACACGCGCGGCGTGCGCACGCCGCGCTCGCCTTCGATCTCGTCGACCAGGCTCTCGGGACGCTGGGCGACGTCCAGCCGATCGAGCTTGTTGTAGACCAGCACCTGCGGCACCTCGTCGGCGCCGATCTCGTGCAGCACGCGCTGCACCTCGTCGAACTGCTCCTGCAGCAGCGGGCTGGCGGCGTCGATCACGTGCAGCAGCAGGTCGGCGTCGGCCGCCTCCTGCAAGGTGGCACGGAAGGCCTCCACCAGCTTGTGCGGCAGGTCGCGGATGAAGCCCACGGTGTCCGACAGCGACACCGAGGCGTCCACCTGCTGCAGGTACATCGAGCGGGTGGTGGTGTCGAGCGTGGCGAACAGCTGGTTGGCGACGTAGGTGTCGGCCTTGACCAGCGCGTTGAACAGCGTGGACTTGCCGGCGTTGGTGTAGCCCACCAGCGAGACCTTGAAGGTGCCGCTGCGCTCGCGCGACTTGCGCTGCGTGCGGCGCTGCTTCTTGACCTTCTCCAGGCGTTCCTTCACCGACTTGATGCGGTCGCCGATCATGCGCTTGTCGAGCTCGATCTGCGTCTCGCCCGGGCCGCCGCGCACGCCGGTGCCGCCCTGCTGGCGTTCCAGGTGGCTCCAGCGGCGCACGAGGCGCGTGGACAGGTACTGCAGGCGAGCGAGCTCCACCTGCAGCTTGCCCTCGTGGCTCTTGGCACGGGCGGCGAAGATCTCGAGGATCAGCGCCGTGCGGTCGGCCACGCCGACGCCGAGATGGCGTTCGAGGTTGCGCTGCTGCGCGGGCGACAGCGCCTGGTCGAACAGCACCCCTTGCGCGCGATGCGCCAGCACCAGTTCCTTGATCTCGTCGGCCTTGCCGCTGCCCACGAACAACGCCGGATCGGGCGCCTTGCGCCTGGCCGTGACGCGGGCGACGGGAATGTCGTCCGCGGACTCGGCCAGCAGCGCGAGTTCGTCGAGCGTGGGGTCGAAGGAGGATCCGCGGCCGAAGTCCACGCCGACGAGGATCACGCGCGGCGGCTCGCCGTGCGTGGAACCGCCGAGCTGGGGGCCGCGGGAACTGTCGTCAGTCAATGCGACCCCGGCGCGCGAGCACCGGACTCAGACTGAACCATCATTCGGGTGCGTCACCCGCGTGGAAGTTCACCGCGCGGCCCGGCACCACCGTGGAGATGGCGTGCTTGTAGACCATCTGGGTGACGGTGTTGCGAAGCAGGACCACATACTGGTCAAACGATTCGATGTGGCCTTGCAGCTTGATGCCGTTGACCAGATAGATCGACACCGGAACGTGCTCCTTGCGCAGCAGGTTCAGGAAGGGGTCTTGTAGGAGTTGCCCTTTGTTGCTCACGATATTCTCCGTGTTGAAAGTACGTGTGTTGGGGAAGAGTTCACGTTATCACACGCGGCATCCCAGCCGCCCGCCTACGGGTTAACTTTATTCTTCTTTGTCGGTAAATGGATTACGCCCCGATCGCATCTCGATCTTCAGGGGCGTACCCACCAGCTTGAAGTGGTCGCGGAAACGCCCCTCGAGGAAGCGCTTGTACGCATCCGTGACGTGGTCCAGCGAGGTGCCGTGCACCACGATGATGGGGGGATTCATGCCGCCCTGGTGCGCGTAACGCATCTTGGGGCGGTACATGCCGTCGCGCCGCGGCTGCTGGTGCTCCACGGCCTCCATCAGCAGGCGCGTGAGCACCGGCGTGGGCATCTTTCGGTTGGCCGACGCGTGGGCGTCGGCGATGCTCTTCCACAGCGGCCCGAGCCCCTGGCGCTTCAGCGCGGAGATGTTGACCAGCGGCGCGAACTTCAGGAACGCGAGCCGGGCCTCGATCGAGCGATCCAGCATCTGGCGCTGGTAGCTGTCGACGGCGTCCCACTTGTTGATGGCGATGACCACCGCGCGGCCGGAATCGAGGATGTAGCCGGCGATGTGGGCGTCCTGGTCGGTGACGCCCTGCGTGGCGTCCAGCAGCAGCACCACGACGTTGGCGTCGGCGATCGCCTGCAGCGTCTTGATGACCGAGAACTTCTCGATCGCCTCGAACACCTGCCCCTTGCGGCGCAGGCCGGCGGTGTCGATCAGCTCGAAGCGCTGGCCGTCGCGCTCGAACGGCACCGTGATGGCGTCGCGAGTGGTGCCGGGCATGTCGAACGCCACCAGGCGCTCCTCGCCCAGCCAGGTGTTGATCAGCGTGGACTTGCCCACGTTGGGGCGGCCGGCCACGGCCAGGCGGATCGGACGCTCCGGGCCCGCGCCGTGCTCATCCTCCTCCTCGTCGCGAACGTAGCCCTCGAGCGCCGCGTCGAGCAGGCTGCGGATGCCCTGCCCGTGCGCCGCGGAGATGGGATGCAGCTCGCCCATGCCCAGCTCGTGGAACTCGTTGAGCATCGGCGACTCGGCCATGCCCTCGGCCTTGTTGACCGCGATCAGCACGTTCTTCTGCGCGGTGCGCAGGTAGCGGGCGATGTCGTGGTCCTGCACCGACAGGCCCAGCCGCACGTCCACCACGAAGATGACGACGTCGGCCTCGGCCACGGCCTGGCGCGTCTGGTGCGCCATGGCCTTGACGATGCCGGTGGTGGAATCGGGCTCGAAGCCGCCGGTGTCGACGACGATGAACTCGGTGCCGTTGTGGCGCCCGTCGCCATAGTGGCGGTCGCGCGTGAGGCCGGCGAAGTCGGCGACGATGGCGTCGCGCGACTTCGTCAGCCGGTTGAACAGCGTCGACTTGCCGACATTGGGTCGGCCGACGAGGGCGATGACGGGTTTCACGCGCGAAGGCTCCTGGTGCGTGCGGCGCTCATTCCGGACGGAACGCGTAGACGGAGCCGTCTTTCGTCGTCACGGCCAGCGTGTTGCCCGCGCGCATGGGCGTGCCCACGATCGGCGAACCGTTGGTGGGCAGGCGCAGCAGCGGCGCGCCGGTGGCGCGGTCGAGGAAGTGGACGTAGCCGTCGAGGTCGCCGAACACCACCACCTTGCCGATGGACAGCATGCCACTCAGCTTGCGGTTCTGGAACTTGTCGCTGAGCCACACCGACTCGCCATTGGAACGGCGGCGCGCGCTCAGGCGGTCGCTGGCGTCGCCGGCGAACACGTAGTCGGCGTCGGCGCCCACCGCCTGGCCGCCGCTCATGTTGATCGACCACAGCGCGGTGACGCGCTCGGCGTCGATGCAGCCGATGCCGTTCTGGAACGCGCGGATGCAGTAGACGGAGCCCACGCGCGAGGCCGGGCCGACGAGGTCGGCGAGGCGCTCGACCTCGTTGGTGCCGCGCGGCGCGGCCACCGGCACTTCCCAGCGGATGGTGCCCTTGAGCGGATCGAGGGCGGTCAGGCGCGCGCCGAGGCCGAACAGCAGCGTGTCCTGCCACGACGTGAGCACGCCGGCCTGCGACAGCGTGAGGGCATCGCCCGCCTTCGAGTAGACCCACAGCTTCTTGCCGTCGAGCGCGTCGAAGGCCTGCACCGAGCGGTCGACGCCCAGCACGAACACGCGCTCGCCGGCCACGAACGGCGCGGTGACGACCGCGCTGCCCAAGTGCTGGCGCCACAGGATCTTGCCGCCTTCCAGCGTGACGAGGTCGCCATCGCGGGTGACCACGGCGCTGTAGCGGCCGTCGGTGCCGATGCCGGTGGACAGCCGTCCGCCCGCGTCCGCGCGCCAGTTCTCCTTGCCCGTGTCGCCGTCCACCGAGACGATGGCGCCGTTGAGCGCGGCGATGACGAAGTCCTTGCCGGACACCGCGATGCCCTGCGGGCCGAAGCCGGCGTTGCCGGCCAGCGCGTTGAGCGTGCTGAAGCTGGACAGGCTCAGCTTCCAGACCTCGTGGCCGGCGATCTTGGCCTGCAGCGGCTCCAGCGGCGTGGGCTTGGCGACGTCGTCGGCGCAACCGGCCACGAGCGCCATCGCGGCGAGGGTCGCGGCGGCGGCCAGCGAGCGCTTCAGGGTGGCGATCATTGCGCGGCTCCCGAAACGGCGGCGGAGGCGGCCGAGGCCGCCGGGGCGGCGCCCAGCGCGGTCAGCTTGGCCTCCACGAGCACCCGGTACTGCGCGGCGGCCGGCAGGCCGTCGTAGGCCACCTTCCAGGCCTTGACGGCCGCTTCCTTCTGGCCCTGGGCCAGCTCGATGTCGCCGCGGCGGTCGGACACCAGCGGCACGAACGACGCCGGCTTGACCAGCGCGAGCTGCTTGAGCGCGTCGTCGTACTTCTTCGCATCGGCGAGCAGGCCGGCCAGGCGCATGTGGGCGACGGCGGCGTTCTCCTCGTTGCCGTTGTCGGCCACCCATTGCAGGTTGGACGTGGCGTTGGTCGTGTCGCCCTTGTCGGCCTGGGTCTTGGCCAGCAGCAGCGCGCCCAGCTGCGTGAAGGCGGTCTTGGGGGCCTTGGATTGCATGTCGCCGAAGATCTGCGCGGCACGCTTGGCGTCGCCGGCCTCGGCGGCGCCCTGCAGCTCGCCGTACATCGTGCTGGCGGCGCCGGCCTTGTCGCGCTGCAGCTTCTGGTACCAGTTGAAGCCGGCGAACGCGGCCAGCGCCAGGGTGACCGTCCACATGATCAGGTTGCCGTACTTGGCCCAGAACGCCTTGAGGGCGTCGACCTGTTCTTGTTCCTGGAGATCGAGTTGTTGTGCCATCGGAATCGGTCAGTCGTGGATCGGGAAATGGCCCGCGGCAAGGCGCCACGGGCGAAGGAGACGGGCCCGCAAGCGGCGGGCCAATCCTCGATTATGCGTTGCGCAGCTCCGCCACCCAGGACGCGACGTCGTTCAACGGGCGCTCGACCTGGGCGGACTCGCCGCCACGCAGCGGTTTCAGACCCACCATGCCGCGTGCAAGTTCCTCGCCGGCGAACACGAGCGCGAAACGCGCGCCGCTGGCGTTCGCCTTCTTGAACTGCGCCTTGAGCGAGGGCAGGCCCTCGGGGCCCTGCGCGTGCTGCAGCACCGACAGGCCCGCGGCGCGCAGCGCCTCGGCCGCCACCATCGCGGACACGCGGCCCTCGTCGCCACCCACCACCGCGTACACATCGGGCGCCTGCTCCGGCGGCACGACGCCCACGGCCTCCAGCAGCAGCAGCAGGCGTTCGATGCCCAGGCCCCAGCCGACGGCCGGCGCGGGCTTGCCGCCCAGCTGCTCGATCAGCCCGTCGTAGCGGCCGCCGCCGCAGACCGTGCCCTGCGATCCGAGCTGGTCGGTGATCCACTCGAAAACGGTGAGGTTGTAGTAGTCCAGCCCGCGCACCAGGCGGGTGTTGATGCGGTACTCGAGGCCCACGGCGTCCAGCACCGCGCGCACCGCGTCGAAGTGGGCCAGCGTCTCGGCGCCGAGGAAGTCCATCAGCCTGGGCGCCGCGTCGACCATCGCCTGCATGGACGGGTTCTTGCTGTCCAGGATGCGCAGCGGGTTGGTCTTCAGGCGGCGCTGCGAATCCTCGTCGAGCAGGTCCGCGTTGGCCTCGAAGTACGTCACCAGCGCGGCACGGTGCGCGGCACGCTCGGCCAGCTGGCCCAGGCTGTTGATCTCGAGGCGGACGTGCTCGCCCTCCTTCAGGCCCAGCTCGCGCAGCAGCGTGCGCGTGAGCAGGATCTGCTCGGCGTCGACATCGGGGCCGGTGAAGCCAAGCGCCTCGACGTCCAGCTGGTGGAACTGCCGATAGCGGCCCTTCTGCGGGCGCTCGTGGCGAAACAGCGGGCCCGTGGACCACAGGCGCAACGGGCCGTTGTACAGCGCGTTGTGCTCGATGATGGCGCGCACGATGCCGGCGGTGAACTCGGGGCGCAGCGTGAGCCGGTCGCCGTTCATCGAGTCCTCGAAGGAGTACATCTCCTTTTCGACGATGTCGGTCACCTCGCCGATGCCGCGCACGAACAGCGCCGTGGGCTCGACGATGGGCGTCATCAGGTTCTGGTAGCCGTAGCGCTGCAGCACCGAGCGCGCGGTCTGCTCGAACCACTGCCACAGGTTGGACGTCGGCAGCGTCTCGCTCGCCTTGCGCGGGACGGACGCCGGGAAGATGTCGTTCATGCCTTTGACGGCACGCAGGATTTCAGCCATGGGCAATGGGAAGCTGGCGGCCCGTTGCGCGGCCGCTGGAATGATTGGGAAGGTCGGTTGGAGGGCGAGGCTACCGGAGCTTCAATGCGCTGCGGTTACCGCGCCATACCGGCGTTCGATATATTGCTCGACGATCGCCCGGAACTCGCCAGCGATGTTGTCGCCGCGCAGGGTGAGCACGCGTTCGCCGTCGATGTAGACGGGCGCGGACGGGGCCTCGCCGGTGCCGGGCAGGCTGATGCCGATGTCGGCGTGCTTGCTCTCGCCGGGGCCGTTGACGATGCAGCCCATCACGGCCACCTTCATGCCCTCGACGCCGGGGAAGCGCTCGCGCCATACGGGCATCTGCGAGCGCAGGAAGTCGTCGATCTGCTTGGTGAGATCCTGGAACACCGTGCTGGTGGTGCGGCCGCAGCCCGGGCAGGCCGTGACGCTGGGATTGAACTGGCGCAGGCCCAGCGACTGCAGGATCTCGAGCGCCACCACCACCTCCTGCGTGCGGGCCTCGCCCGGCTGCGGGGTGAGCGAGACGCGGATGGTGTCGCCGATGCCGTCCTGCAGCAGCACGGCCAGCGCGGCGGCCGAGGCGACCGTGCCCTTGGCGCCCATGCCGGCCTCGGTGAGGCCCAGGTGCAGCGCGTAGTCGGAGCGCTTCGCGAGCCCGCGATAGACCGAGACGAGATCCTGCACCGCGCTCATCTTGCAGCTGAGCAGGATCTGGTTCGGATCGAGGCCGATGTCGCGCGCGGCCTGTGCCGATTCGAGCGCCGAACGCACCAGCGCCTCGTACATCACCTGCTTGAGTTCCCAGGGCCTGGCAAGCTTCGCGTTGGCGTCCATCAGCGCCTTCAGGAGCTCCTGGTCCAGGCTGCCCCAGTTCACGCCGATGCGCACCGCCTTGTCGTACCTGCAGGCGGCTTCGACCATCTGCGCGAACTGGCGGTCGCCCTTCTCGCCGCGGCCCACGTTGCCGGGGTTGATGCGGTACTTGGACAGCGCCTCGGCGCAGGCCGGGTGCTCGGTGAGCAGGCGGTGGCCGTTGTAGTGGAAGTCGCCCACCAGCGGCACGTCGACGCCCATGCGGTCGAGCTGGTCGCGGATGTGCGGCACGGCGGCGGCCGCCTCGGGCGTGTTGACCGTGATGCGCACCAGCTCGGAGCCGGCCAGCGCGAGCTCCTTGACCTGGATCGCCGTCTCGATCACCTGCACCGTGTCGGTGTTGGTCATGGACTGCACGCGCACCGGCGCGTCGCCGCCCACGGTCACCACGTTGCCGCCCCACGCGACGCGCGCCTGGCGCGTGCGGCGCGCCGCGGGCGCGACCTCGGCGATGGGCTCGCCGTCGAGCAGGGAGCCCGCGTCGGGATGGGACAGGGAGGATTCGGTCATGGCGTGCTCTTGCGGAGGGACTACTTCAGCTCGAGGCGCGCGACGTTGTCGCGCGTCCAGGGCGTCAGGTCGACATTGTCGCCGCGAAGCTTGAGGCGCGTGCCCTGGGCGTTGCCGATCTTCACCCGCATCGGCAGCGGGCCGTCCAGGCCCACCGATTCGCCGGCGACGACGGTGCGCGACAGCAGCGAATGGCCCTGCGCGTCCACCACCTCCACCCACGTATCGGCCGAGGCGATGACCTGCACCGGGATGGTGGGCGCCGCGGCCACGTGGGCCAGCACCTCGTCGATGCCCTGCGCGGCCGTGGCGGACACGGCCGCCGGGGACAGCGGCGCCACCGACGCCGCGGAAGCCGGCGCCGCGGCGGACGCGGCCGCGCTGGCCGGCTGCGGTTCGACGGGCGCGACGGGGATGCTCGTGGGCGTGGCGCTGGCGGCCGGCGCCTCGGCCGGCGCGCTGGCCGCCAGGCCCGTGAATGGCCGCGCGACGCGCGCGATCCAGCTCTCCGGCATCGCGAACAGCGCGATCGCGGCCACCACCAGCAGCACCACGATCACCACCACCGGCCGCATCAGCCCGGGCAGCTCGAAGGCGCGGCTGGCGTGGCCGTCGCGGAACGGCGTGTTGATGCCCTCGGTGACGCGCTCCAGCGTGTTGCGCTCGTGCTGCGGCAGCAGCGCCAGCACCGGCTTGGGATCGATCTTGAGCACGCGGCACGCGGCCTGCGCGAGGGCGCGCTCGAAGGTGGGGCCCTGCAGCTCGTCGTGGCGGCCGCCCTCCAGCGCCTCGAGGCGGCGCAGCGGAACCTTGAGCATCGCCGCCAGCGAGGCCAGCGCGATGCCCTGCGCCTGGCGGGCGCTGCGGATCATGCCGCCGGCGGTGTTCGCGTCGAATTGCGAAGGCAAATGGGTGTCCAGGCCGACGCGGCCCGCGGCCTGCGCCGGCGCGCCGCCCTCGGCGTCGACACCGCCGGACCGGGCGGCCGAGAAAGCGTCGGACGATTCCGGCGACGACTCGTCATTCATCGAACTTGCCCTTTTCGAACAGCACGGCTTCCTGCGAGTCCGGGAAGCGATTGCGAAGCTGGGCACCCAGGCCGCTGACCTGCTCCTGCTGGCCGAGCCTGTGCTCGATCCGGGCGGCCAGCCACAGCGTCTGCGCGTTTGCCAGCTCCTGCTTGTTGTTGACGCGGCGGATGTAGAAGCGCGCGCGCTCGTACTGGCCGTTGCGGTACAGCACCTCGGCGAGGTTGACCGCGATGGTCGGGTTGGCCGGATCGAGCTCGTAGGCGCGCGCCAGCGTC
>JABCYW010000126.1 GCA_013289985.1 Betaproteobacteria bacterium
GTACTTGTCATGAAGGACGACGCGCGGCATCAGCCGCGCCGCGCCGCGCCGACGCCGCGCGCATGAGTCAGGGATGCTCGCTCGCGCTCGAGCGTCTCGACGTCTGTCACGACAAGGAGCGCCGGCACCCCCGATGTGACATTCGCGTCAGACCGGCCGGCGCGTGTGGACGCTGCCCGCGGGCATCGTCGCGGCCTCGATGGCCCGACGATGCCAAACCAACTAAAAAGACGGGGAACCGTGTTTGTCCCAACCGCCTGAGCGCGTCCAGCGAGTGGTGGCTGCGTCCCGTCGGGGCTGGCGTTGAGGGGCGGCGAGCACCGCAGGGGCGGGGGCGGCGCGCGCAGCGCGCTTCGTCAACTGACTCGCGCCAGCTGTTTGAACGGAGCGCGCAGCGCGAAGTGAGTTCTGGCGCGCGCCCCCGCTCCGAGGAGCGCAGCGCAGTCGACGCGCAGGGGAGACCGCCACGATGCCAGCTCCGGCGGGACGCAGCCGCCGCTCGCCAGCGCGGTGGACGCCCGAAACCCTGGACTCGCCGACCCGCCGCGCCAATCGCCTGCTCCCCGCACATCGGCGAAGAACCTTTTTTTGCCGATCTGCGCGGGGCGTCCGCTCAGGCCGGCAGCGCGTCCAGCAGCCGCCCGGCCTCGATGTGCAGCTGCCGGTCGCAGCGTGCCGCGATGGCCTGGTCGTGCGTGACCAGCACCAGCGTCGTGCCGATCTCGCGGTTCAGGTCGAACATCAGCTGCATCACCGTCTCGCCGGTGGCGAAGTCGAGGCTGCCGGTGGGTTCGTCGGCCAGCAGCACCTGCGGCCGCACGACGAAGGCGCGCGCCAGTGCCACGCGCTGCTGCTCGCCGCCCGAGAGCACGCGCGGGTAGTGCAGCAGGCGCTCGCCCAGGCCCACGCGCGCCAGCATCTCGGTGGCGCGCGCGCGCGCGTCTCGCGCGCCGGCGAGCTCCAGCGGCAGCATCACGTTCTCCAGCGCGGTGCGGTGGGCCAACAGCTGGAAGCTCTGGAACACGAAGCCCACGCGCTCGGCGCGCACGGCGGCGCGCTGGTCCTCGCTGAGCGCGAACAGGTCGCTGCCGGCCATGGTCACCTTGCCGGAGGTGGGAACGTCCAGGCCCGCGAGCAGTCCAAGAAGCGTGCTCTTGCCCGAGCCGGAGGCGCCGACGATGGCGGCCGACTCGCGGGCGTTCAGGGTGAACGAGATGTCATGGAGAATCGTCAGGGTTCCGGTGGCGTCACTCACCTGCCGGGTGAGACGGTCGACGACGATGATGGGCTCAGACATGCATTCACTTTTCGGGGCGCGGACATCGCGCCGCAGATTGCTGCACTTTAGCGCGGCCGTCGCGGCGGCGCTGGCCACCGCCTTTGCGTCCGGTGCGTGGGCCGCGGGCGAACGCGAGATCGTCGTCGTGGGCGACAGCGTCTCCGCCGAGTACGGCCTGGCGCGCGGCACCGGCTGGGTGGCGCTGCTGGGCCGGCGCGTGGCCGAACAGAAGCTGCCCTGGACGGTGGCCAACGCCAGCATCAGCGGCGACACCACCTCGGGCGGCCTCGCGCGCCTGCCGCAGGTCCTGAAGCAGCATCATCCCAAGGTGGTGGTGATCGAGCTGGGCGGCAACGACGCCCTGCGCGGCCTGCCCATGAGCGACACGCGCAAGAACCTCGACGCGATGACGACGATGGCCGAGGCCGCGGGCGCCCGCGTGGTGATCGCCGGCATGATGGTGCCGCCCAACTTCGGCCGCAAGTACCAGGCGGACTTCGCGCAGGTGTATGCCGACGTGGCCGCCGCCCACAAGGCCGCGCTGGTGCCGTTCATCTTCAAGGGCATCGCCGACCGGCCCGACGCGGACGACTGGTTCCAGGCCGACCGCATCCACCCGGTGGCCAAGGCGCATCCGATCATCCTGGACAACGTCTGGCCCTTGCTGAAGCCGCTGCTGAAGTCCTGAGAGGTTGAGCTCAGCGCGCGGCCGCGGATGCCGGCCTGGCCGACAGCGGCACCTGCACCGTGGCCGCGCCCGGCGACAGCACGCGTCCGGCCGGCCCGGGCGGCGGCCCCTGCGGCGCGGCCCCGGCCACGCGGGCCTCGAACGCCGGCTTGCGCAGCTCCGCGCCGCGAACGGCCGGCATCGTCGACACAGGCACCTGCGGCAGCAACGCGGATGCCACCACCACGGCCATCGCGCCCGGCACGCCCCGATTGGCATACGCGACCACCCCCGTTGGCGCGAGACGCGCGCGCCCGTTGATGGCCACGGCGCGTCGACCCGTGGGTCCCACGTTGGCGTTGTTGATCGCGTTCCAGTACTTCGCAGACACCGCGTAGCCGGGGAACAGCAATTCGTCCGGCGCCAGCGCCACCCAGGCGATGGCCGGGGCATCGCCGACGGCGAGCGCCGGGCCGCCGAACCATCCCGCCACGGCCGGCGCGTAGACCGGGCGCGTCGAGCCCCACTGCCCCGGCGTCCAGGCCCAGTGGCCGCGCCGCATCGCCCAGCGCCCGTAGTGCGACGGCGCGAAGCCCCAGGGCTCGTCGTCGACCCAGGTCCAACCCCAGCGCGCGCTCCACCACCAGGCGCCCTGCTGGAACGGCTGCCAGCCGGCCGGCAGCTTCGAAGGCGTCCACCAGGACGCGCCATCGCTGCCCACGCTCCAGGCGCCGAAGCGCGCCAGTTCGGCCGCACCGGTCATTTCGGGCGGCAGGCGCATGGCGGCATTGGCGGCCGCGGGCTTGTCGTCGGCCTTGTCCTGCGCCAGCACGGCGTCGCCGAACGCGTCCTTGACCGGCGGCACCAGGCGGTAGTGCGTGGCCTGTTGCGGACCCGTGCGCCAGACCTCCGCGCGCTGCGGCGCGGCCACCGGCAGCGAGCTGTCGGGCGCCTCCAGCAGCATGTCGCCGCTCCACGCCTGCGCGGCCAGCAGCTGGTTGGCGGCGGCGCGGTCGAAGCGGTACTGGCCCGGGTGGTGCGGCACCCACGCGCCCTCGTCGGTGTCGACGAACAGCTCGCCGGGAATGTCGTCGGAGCGCACGCGCACCGCCAGCTGGCCGTGGTCGAAGCGCAGGCGGATGCGCTGGTCGTCGAGCTGCGTCACCTGGATGTCGGTGTCGGCGCCCAGCCGCAGAACGGTCGAACCGACCTGCAGCGTGGCATCGCCGGTCTTGTCGGTGGTGATGCGGTCGCCGGTGGACAGCGGCTGGTTGCGCGCCACCGACGTCCAGGCGCCCTCGGAGTTGATCGTGCGGACGGTGCCGGCGACGTCGGCCACGCGGCCGACGCGGGCCGGTGGGTCTTCCTGCGCGCGCACGCCCGCGCCAGCGAGGCAGGCGACGGCAAGGACAAGCGAGCGAAAAAAGTGGCTCATGGACACATTCAACGCGACAAAGGCGCGGGCCGACGACAGTCCGGATCGGTCATGCCTAGTCGTCCGCGTTCGGATCCATGTCGGGGAACAGCACGCTGGTGTAGCCGAACTGCGTCAGGTCGCGCATGCGCGTCGGGTACAGCCGGCCGATCAGGTGGTCGCATTCGTGCTGCACCACGCGCGCGTGGAAGCCGTCGGCCTCGCGATCGATGGCGTTGCCCAGCTCGTCGAAGCCCGTGTAGCGGATGCGCTCCCAGCGCGGCACCACGCCGCGCAGGCCCGGCACCGACAGGCAGCCTTCCCAGCCGTCCACCTCGGCGCCGTCCAGCAGCGTGATCACCGGGTTGATCAGCACCGGCTTGGGCACCGGCGGCGCGTCGGGGTAGCGCACGTTGCTGTCGTAGCCGTAGATGACGAGCTGCAGGTCGACGCCGATCTGCGGCGCCGCCAGGCCGGCGCCGTTGGCGTGCTTCATCGTCTCGAACATGTCGGCGACGAGCTCGCGCATCTCGGGCGTGTCGAAGCGTTCGACGGGCTTGGCGATGCGCAGCAGGCGCGGGTCGCCCATCTTGAGGATTTCGCGAACGGTCATGGTGGGAACGGAGCCTCGAAAAGTTTCCTGAACGAAAAGTGCGATGCGGCGGGCGATCAATCGGCGGCCGCATCGGGCGGCGCGGCCAGCAGCGCGCGCAGGCCGGCCTCGTCGAGGACGGCCACGCCCAGCTCGCGAGCCTTGTCCAGCTTGCTGCCGGCCTCCTCGCCGGCCACGAGCCAGTCGGTCTTCTTCGACACCGAGCCGCTGGCCTTGCCGCCGGCCGCCTCGATGAGATCCTTGGCCTCGTCGCGGCTCAGCGTGGGCAGCGTGCCGGTGATGACCAGCGTCTTGCCCAGCAGCGGGCGGAACGCGTCGCTGGCGGTGCCCGCGATGGCCGGCCAGTGCAGGCCCGCGGCGCGCAGCTGCTCGACGATCTCGCGGTGGTGTGGCTGGTCGAAGAACGCGCGCACGCTGGTGGCGACGATGGGGCCGACGTCGGGCACCTCCAGCAGTTGCTCCACGCTGGCGTCCATCAGCTTGTCGACGTCGCCGAAATGGCGCGCGAGATCCTTGGCCGTGGTCTCGCCCACGTGCCGGATGCCCAGCCCGAACAGGAAGCGCGGCAAGGTGGTGGCCTTGCTGCGCTCGATGGCGTCCACCAGCTTGCTGGCGCTCTTCTCGCCCATGCGCTCCAGCTCGTTGAGCTTGGCCACGCCCAGCTTGTAGAGCTCGGGCAGCGTGCGCACGATCCCCAGGTCGACCACCTGCTCGACGATCTCGTCGCCGAGACCCTCGATCTCCACCGCACGCCGGCTCGCGAAGTGCAGGATGGCCTGCTTGACCTGCGCGGGACAGGTGACGCCGCCGGTGCAGCGCCAGGCCACCTCGCCTTCGCGGCGCTCGATGGGGCTGCCGCAGGCCGGGCACTTGCCGCCCACGCGCGCGAACATGTCGAAGGGGGCGAGCGCCGCCACCTCCGGCGGCCGCCGTTCCAGCACTGCGGCCACGACCTGCGGGATGACGTCGCCGGCGCGGCGCACGATCACGGTGTCGCCGATGCGGATGTCCTTGCGCCGGATCTCGTCCTCGTTGTGCAGCGTGGCGTTGCTGACCGTGGTGCCGCCGACGAACACCGGCTGCAGCTTGGCGACAGGCGTCAGCGTGCCGATGCGGCCCACCTGCACGTCGATGTCCAGCAGCAGCGTGGTCTGCTCCTGCGCCGGGTACTTGTGCGCGACGGCCCAGCGCGGCTCGCGGCTCACGAAACCCAGCCGGGCCTGCAGCTCGCGCGAGTCGACCTTGTAGACGACGCCGTCGATGTCGTACGGCAGCTTGTCGCGCTCGGCGCCCATGGCCTGGTGGAAGGCGACGAGGCCGTCGGCGCCGAGGCTGATCACGCGCTGCTTCGCGACGGGAAAGCCCATCGCGTCCAGCGCGTCCAGCAGGCCCCCGTGGGTGGCGGGCACCGTCCAGCCCTGCACGTCGCCGAGACCATAGGCGAAGAAGCTCAGCGGCCGCTTGCGCGACTGGTTCGGGTCGAGCTGGCGCACCGCGCCGGCCGCGGCGTTGCGCGGGTTGACGACCGTCTTCTCGTTCTTGGCGCCGGCGGCGATCAGCGCGCGCTGGCGTTCGTTGTAGGCCTCGAAGTCGTCGCGCCGCATGTAGACCTCGCCCCGCACCTCCAGCACCGGCGCCGAGACGCCACGCAGCTTCAGCGGGATCTGCCGGAGCGTGCGGATGTTGGAGGTGACGTCCTCGCCCTTCTCGCCGTCGCCGCGGGTGGCCGCCTGCACCAGCACGCCGTGCTCGTAGCGCAGGTTGATGGCCAGGCCGTCGAACTTCAGCTCGGCCGAATAGGCCACCGGCGCATCGGATTCGGCCAACCCCAGCTCGCGCCGCACGCGGGCGTCGAAGGCCTGGGCGCCGCCGGCCGTGGTGTCGGTCTCGGTGCGGATGCTCAGCATGGGCACCGTGTGCACCACCGTATCGAAGCCCTCCAGCACCTGGCCGATGACGCGCTGCGTGGGCGAATCGGCGCGCTGCAGCTCAGGATGGGCGGCCTCGAGGGCCTGCAGCTCCTGGAACAGCTTGTCGTAGTCGGCGTCGGGGATGCTGGGCTCGTCGAGCACGTAGTACTTGTAGGCGTGCTCGTGCAGGATCGCGTGCAGCTCGTCGGCGCGTTTCGCGGCGGTGGCGGGGATCGAAGTCATCGGCAGGAGTTTAGTAGGTCGCGGTGTCGGACCGAAGCGCTCGGGAGCACCCGAATCGCGCCTTCCGCGCGTCAATCCTCGAGCTTGCACCGGATCAGCCCGGACAGCGCCAGGCCGACCAGCACCGGTGCCACCAGACCCAGCGTCGTCTCGAGTCAGCTCCAGTACAGCGCGCCGCGGCCCCAGCCGGAGACCGGCGGCAGCGGCTCCGCGTCGATGCCTGCAACCGCCGCCACGCTCGGGACACTCACCGCGGAGGCCCCGGACGCCGCCTTGACCGGCTGCGCGCACTGCACCGGTGCCCAATCCGTGGACTGGCGCAGCTCGATGGCCGACAGTAGCATCTGGGCAGCGTAGGCCCAGGCGTTGAAGTCGGGGTACGCCGGTGCCACGCAGTCCTCGAAGCGCAGCGGACGCCGCACTTCGCAGTCCTCCAGGTCCAGGAAGCCGACGACGCGCAGGTGCTTCAGGCGCACGCTGCGCTCATGCACCTTGAGCGAAGGATCAGACTCGCTGGCGAGCTCGCGCAGCACCTGGGCGCTGATCCAGGTGCGCGCATCGTGGGACGCTGTCTTCGGCTTGGCCGGCTGGGCGACGCGCCCATCCAGCGCCGCCTGCCGGAGCGCGCGCTCCACGGCGGCCTGGGCGTCAGCAGGGGTGGGCGTGTTCGGCGCGTCGGGATGTGTGGCATCCAAGGGCGGCTCCTTGTCGATGGCCCGCACCGGCGACGTGCCGGGGGCGGGCCCGCCAATTCCGTCCCAGCGGCAGCGCCGAGCCGCGCCGTGCAGCCAAGGGTTTGGCCGCTGCGCCTATTGGTAGACGACCTGCGCGCGCAGGTTGGGCATCACCTTCTGCGCGAAGCGCTTGAGCGTGGCCATGGCCTCGGGCGTGCAGAGCGCGCCCGGCGTGCGGTCGTCCAGCGTGCGCTTGACCGCCAGCTGATTGGCGCTGCGCACGTAGCTGGCGGTGTAGGTGAAGTCGCCTTCATTGACGGCCAACGGCTGCGGCGTGAACACCATCTGCACAGTCTTCGGGAAACGGAACGTCATGTCCTCGACGACGCGGATGCCGCTGCAGGTCATGAGTACCGTCTCCGGCTGTCGTTGCATCTCCATGCCGATCAAGCCGGCGATCTGGGCCGGCGCGGAGAACATCGGGCCGACGTTGAACGCGCCGGAGCCGGGGATGTTGAAGATGCCGGCGACGTCGAACGTGGCGGCGTAGCGGTGGGTGTCCAGCAGTTCGGCCGGGTCGTCCATCGTGAACGTGCCGGTGGCCGTGTAGCCGGAAGACTTGAAGTAGTTCTTGACGATCTCGGCCTGCGTCTTCTTGTCGACGTTGCGCAGCATCGCGCGGGACTGCGCGCCGATCGGCCCCTTGGTGGAGACCGTGACCTCGCCGTGCGCCGAGCCGTCCTCGCGGATGTCGACCACCGTGCGGATCACCTCCTCGCTGCGTCCGCCCGAGCGCTGCGTGCGGGTGCCGTCGCGGTAGCCGTCCACGAGCAGCGTGGGCTTGTCATAGTCGGCACCGGGGAGCATGCCGAACGGGGTGTCGTCGGAGGTCGAGTCCAGGTACAGGTCGAACTCGGGGACGTAGTCGATCACGTGGTTGACCATGGACACCACCGGAATGGCCGGCAACTGGTAGCTCGAGCCGGCGTTGATCAGGGCCTGCGTGCTCGGGATGTCCTTGGCGGCCAGCAGCGCCTGCAGCAGCGTCGCGTGGTCCTTGCAGTCGCCCATGTGGTTGTCGAGGATGAAGTCGATGTCGCGCGGTACCACGGCGCCCAGGCCCACGCAGTTGCCGGCGTAGGTGATGTTGCGTGCGACCCAGGTGTAGAGCGCACTGGCGGTGTCGCGCCGGGTCGTCGTGCCCTTGGCGATCTCGTCGGCCAGCTTGCGGACGCGCGGGGTCACGGCTGCCTTGGGGCGCGCGGCCACGCCGTAGGCCTGGGCCACGTCGCCATAGCCGACGAAGGTGGACACGGCCACGCCGGCGTCGCCATCTGCGTCGTACACCGACCAGTCGCGCCGCGTCTCCACCTCGGGCTGCTTGTTGTCCCATTGCCAGGTCAGCGCGCGGCGGCCGTCGTGCTCGCGCGGCGGCTGCGCCTTCATCTCGTTGGCCCGCACGCGCAAGCGCGCCCACATCGCGGCCGACGCGTCGACCTCGATGCGCACGTCGTCGTACGCGGCCCGCCTGTTGAAGGACTCGTAGGTGGAGAACTGCCCCGGGAACATCGGCTGCGTCGCGCTGACGCGGTAGCTGAAGACCTTGGTGTCGCCCTTGGCAAGGTCGGGGAACACCAGCGTCAGGGTGGACCAGTCCGAGAACGCCGCGGCGCCCTTCTCCAGCCCGCTGTTGGTCTCCACCTGGTAGTTGCCCTTGGGCACGTCCACGTGGCGGCCGTCGGCCTTGAGCGTGTAGGCCTCCAACACCTCGACCTTCTGCACGCTGGTGCTGTAGGTCACCGTGCTCTCCTTGCCGCCCTGCGCGGCGCGGTCGCTCAGCAGCTTGACGGACAGCACGTGGGTGTCCGAATAGGAGCCGTCGTCGCTGAGCTCGTACTTGACGCTGTAGCGGGACATTCGCCATTCGAGCTCGTCGTTGGGTACCGCGTGAGTGCCGGTGGCGGCCAGCATCGCGGCGAACGCGCAGGCGCGCGGCAAGGCTGCGCGCGCGCAGCGGATCATCTCGTTCATCGAACCTCCCTGGGTGGCGTGTCCGTCCTCGAGGACGTGTGGCGCCATCGTACGTCGAACCGGCGTGTTTCAGGCGTGGGCGACGGACGCGCGCGGCCTGCGCAGGTCGACCACGACCGTGTGGGCCAGCTTGTCCTCCACCGCCTGCCGGTTGGGATCCCAGAGGATCTGCAGAAAGCCCATGCCGCCGGTGGCCAGCCCCGCCGCATAGCCGCCGTAGCGGCCGAACGAGGTCATCAGGCCCAGCGGCTTGCCGGTGAGCTCCACCACGCGCAGGCCGAACAGGCGCTTGCCCACCGTCTGGCCCTTCCACCAGAACGGCAGCAGCGTGAAGTAGGCGATCGCCCAGCCGAAGCGCAGGCCCAGCTTGTGCAGGCGGCGCAGCGCGTCGTCGCGCCACTGGATCGGGCGCGGCTCGCGCGCCTCGGCCAGCTGCGCCTCCAGGTCGTGGATGCGCGCCTTGTCCCGCGCCGCCTGCCGCTCGGCGTCGCGCGGCGCCGGCGCCGAGGCGGCGAAGGCGGCGCTCGCGGGCGCGTCGTCGCCGTCGTCCGCCGCCACGGCGGCCGCGCGCGGCAGGTCGTTGCGGTGCCCGGCCCAATGCAGCCCGCGCTCGCCCGCCAGGACCACCAGCAACGCCAGCGCGGCCCACATCAACGCGCCGCGCGAGCGCGGGCGGCCCGGCGTCGGCCGGCGCAGCTGGACGGCCAGCGCGGCGATGCCGGCCACCATCCAGAACATGCCGGTGGTGGACAGCACGCCGATGAGCGCGACGTCGACGAGCATCGCCAGCGCGCGCCGGCCATGCGGCGCGAGCGGCATGCCCAGCAGGTCGGGCGTGACGTTGAGGGCCTCGGGGCGCACCCAGGCCGGCGCGCGCGCCTTCGTGACCAGGCCGGGGCTCGCCATTCTCAGATCCTGGCGTGCAGGCGCAGCGCGCCGCCCGCATCGACGCGGTTGGCGAGCACCCGGTAGTCGTTCACCGAGGCGTGCGCGGTGTGCAGCGAATGCGCGTGGGTCGCCGAGATCACCACCACGCCTGCCCCCGCGGACTCCGCCGCCGCGATGCCGGCCGGCGCGTCCTCGAACACCAGGCAGTCGCGCGTGGAGACGCCCAGGCGCGCGGCCGCGAGCTGGAAGCAGTCGGGCGCCGGCTTGCCGCGCGCCACGTCCTCGGCGGCGATCATCAGCGCCGGCGCCGGCAGGCCGGCCGCGGCGATGCGCCGGCGCGCCAGCTCGCGCGGCGCGGAGGTGACCACGGCCCAGCGCTCGGCCGGCAGCGTGGCGAGGAACGCGAGGATGCCCGGGATGGGCTCGATGCCGTCGACGTCGACCATCTCCTCCGCGGTGATCGCCGCGGACTCGGCCTCGGGGTCGACGCCGGGCAGGTTCAGGCGGCGCACGGTCTCCACGCTGCGCATGCCGTGGATGGTGGGCAGGAACGCGGCCACGTCGAGCCCGTGGCGCCCGGCCCAGCGCGCCCACACGCGCTCGGCGGCGGCGATCGAGCTGAGGAGGGTGCCGTCCATGTCGAACAGGAAGGCGGCGAAGGCGCGGTCGGGCAGGTTCAGGACGGTCATGCGGGGCAACGGAGCAAAACCTGCGATCTTAGGGCTTCGCCGTCGCCGGAACGTCGAACAGCCAGGCCACCGCCAGCGGGAACTCGGCCCGCCATGCGCGCTCGCTGTGCTCGTTGCCGGGCACCACGTGCTCGGTGATGTCGCCCGCCGCGTGCGGCTGGGTGCGCAGCAGCGCCACCATGCGGTCGACGTCGGGCACCGACTCCTCGTCCTCCTTGCCGCCGACGTAGAAGTACGTCTTCGTGCCCGGCGGCCACGGATGCGCCGCGGTCTGCGCGTAGACCTCGCCGGTGAACCAGTACGAGGGCGAGAAGATGGCGGCCTTGCCGAACACCCGCGGGTAGCGCAGCAGCGCGTAGTGCGAGATCAGCCCGCCCATGGAGCTGCCGATGATGGCCGTGCTCTCGCGGCCCGGCTGCGTGCGGTAGTGCGCGTCGATCCACGGCTTGACGGTGTCCACGACGAACGCCATGTACTGCTCGCCCTGTGCCGGGCCGTACTTCGGGTTCGTCCACGGCGAGAGCTCGCGGATGCGCTCGTTCTCGCCGTTGTCGATGCCCACCACGATGGCCTCGAAGCCGCAGGTGCGGGCGAGCTCGTCCAGCGACTCGTCCACGCCCCATTCGCCGGCGAAAGAGGTGCGGTCGTCGAACAGGTTCTGCGCGTCGTGCATGTACAGCACGGGGTATCGCCGCGCCGGGTTGGCCTCGTAGGACGGCGGCAGGTACAGCCGCAGCGTGCGCTCGCGGCCGAGGCCGGGCATGGGCAGGCGTTGGGCCAGCACGTGCACGCCCGGGCCCGCGGTGGACGCCAGCGGCTTCGCGATCGGGACGGAGGTCGACGACGAGTTGCACGCCGCGAGCGCGACGGCAACGGCGGCCAGCAGGCCGGACAATCCCGGGATCGAGTGGCGCATGTCGGATTTCCTCACTGGCTCTCAGCCGCGCGTGGCGATCGCCAGCCAGCCCGGCACCGCCTTGCCGCCTTCGTGGCGCGGCGACACCGCGGAGATGCCGCGCTCCACGAGCCCGGCCCGCGCGAGTCGCGCCACCAGTCCGGCACGCGTGTGGGCGTAGCGGCCGCTCTGGGTGAGCGCGAAGGCTGCCGTCGCGTCGTCGGGCGCGGCCTCCAGCGTGAAGACGAGCGTGCCGCCGGGACGCAGCGACTCGCGCGCCGCGGCGAGCGCCGGCGCCAGCTCACCGAAGTAGATCAGCGTGTCGGCCGACACCAGCACGTCGAACGCGGCCGGACGCTCGACCAGGAACCGCACCAGTTCCTCCTTGACGAGCGCGTCGTAGGCCTGCCGCGCCGTGGCGCGCGCCAGCATGCCCGCAGAGAGGTCGCAGCCCGCGAGCGAGCGCGCCCACGGCTTGACCAGCGGTCCGCACAGCCCGGTGCCGCAGCCCAGGTCGGCCACGTCGAACTGCGCCGCCGGCGGCGGCAGCGTGTCGCGCAGTGCCTGCGCGACGAGCTCGGGCGCGCAGTATCTCAACGACGCGAGGTGCGAGTCGAAGCTCTCGGCGAACTTGTCGAACACGTGCTCCACGTAGGCGTCGCTGGCGCGCGCGGGCGACTCGCCCAGGCTGGCGGCCAGGTGGTGGCTCGCGTACGGGTCGCCGGGCTCGCGCGCCAGCCAGTCGCGATAGAAGGCCACGGCGCGCTCGTGTTCTCCGGCCGCCGACAGCGCGCGGCCGTAGCTCTCGCGCCGGCCCGGCTTCTGCGGCAGCAGGAGCTCCGCCTGCACCGCGGCCTCGAAGGCCTCCTCCGAGCGCCGCTGGCCCAGCAGCGCCAGCGACAGGTAGTGCCAGGCCTCGCCGAAGCGGGGCGCCAGCGCGAGCGCGCGCCGGCACGAGGCCTCGCTGCGCGCCCACTGCTGGCGCCGGCGCTGCAGCCGCGCGATGTTGGTCAGGGCCTCCGGCCCCTCGGCCAGCGCGAGGCTGCGACGGAACGCCTTCTCGGCCTCGGGCAGGCGGCCCAGTTCCGCCAGCACGTTGCCCAGGTTGTTCCAGATGGCGGGTTCGCGCGGCGCGAGCCGGGACGCGTCGCGCAGCAGGGCATGCGCACGCCCGTGGTCGCCGAGCTGGAACTGCAGCATGCCCATGAAGTTGAGCGCATCCGGCCGGCGCGGCTGCAACTGCAGCACGTCGGCGTAGATCCGTCCGGCCACGTCGAGCTGGCCCTGCCGGTGGTGGGCGATGGCCAGCTGCATCGCCTGGTCGGGCGTCAGCGGCGTGGCGGAGTGGGCGGGCGGCGTCAACAAGGCATCTCCGTGCGGGGCGGGCGTGGCCGCAGGATGCCACACGTCGTGCCATCGCCCCCGCCATGCGCCACGATCCCGCCCGCCCCGAACCGCTGGTGCCCAGCGCCTGGGACGAGCACCGCGTCCGCGCGACCCTCTCGCGCATCGTCGACGAGACCGTGGCCGCGTTCTAGCCGCGCTCGACCCGATAGCGCTCGAACATCACCCCCGCGAACGGCGCCTGCACCGTCTGCGTCGACACGAAGCCGGCCGCGAGGAACACCGGCCGGCTGAACGGCGTCGCCCAGGCGGCAAAGAGGGTCGCGCCCTCGTGCTCGCCGCGCTGCAGCGTGCGCCGGAGCATCGCGTCACCCAGCCCGCGCCGCGTCATCGCCGGCGTGACGTACAGCGAATGCACCTCGCGCAGGTCGCCCGCGCGGCTCGCGCCGCAGAAGCCCAGCGCGCGGCCGTCGCCCAGGCGCTCGGCGATCCAGGTATCGGCGTGGAGGATGTAGTCGCGGAACGCCGGCGCGTCCTCGGCGAACGAGGCCCAGGCGCGGGCCTGCTCCGGCGTGTAGACGAGCGGGCCCAGCCGCAGCGCGGCGTCGCGGTACAACGCGGCGAGCACGCAGACGTCCGCGCCGGTCGCGGGCCGCCACACGAAGGGGATCTGCGACATCGCGGGCTCAACTGAACAAGCGCCGTGCGCCGGTGGAGCCGGCCGCCAGGTCGTGCGCCGACAGCGCCTCGTAGAGCCGCGTGAGCTCGGCGTGGATGGCCGAGAACGCGTGCAGCGTGATCGCCTGGCCCTGGTCGTCGACGATGGCGGCGTCGAGGTCGTCGGCCAGCTTGCGCGCCGCGCCGTGCCAGGCCGCGAACGGCTCGGCCAGCTCCTCGGTCTGCGCCACGTCCAGGCCCAGCGAGAGCTCGCGCACGGCCGCGTGGCCGGGGTCGTCGGCCAGCGCGGCCTGGGCGTCGAAGCCCAGCACCAGCACCGGCGGCGCGCCCTCCTCGAGGGCCGGCAGCACCAGGCGGCCCGGCACCGAACCCGGCACGAAGCCGTGGCGCTGAGCGACCTGCTGCAGGTAGCCCACCGACCATGCCACCGAGTTGGCGCGCAACAGGGCCACCAGCTGCGCGTCGTGCTGGCTCGCGAAGGCGTCGAGCTCGCGGGCGCGGGCCACGGTCTCGAGCATGTCGGGCAGGTCGGTGGAGGCGCCGATGGCCTGGGCGAAGGCCTCGAGCTTCTGCACGAACTCGGAGAACTCGATCTCGTTCAACGGGCCGTTGCGGTTGGCCATCTGCACGCCGGCCTGGAACTCGCCGTAGCGCGCGTTGGCGCCTATGGTCTCCCACTCGCCGGTCTCGCTGTTGAGGCCCTCGATGAAGAACGGCTTGGTGCCCGCGCGGTTGGCGCCGGGCAGGTGCGGCAGCACGCCCTCGCCCGCGATGGGCGCGTCGACGCTCAGCGTGGCGATGGCGTCGATCAGCGCGTCCAGGCGCACGGAACGGCGTGCAGGCGACAGGCGGCCGTCGGGTCGCGCGGGCGCGACGGCAGGCAGGTCGCCTTCGCCGGTCGCCTCGGGCTCGGCACCCAGCGCGGGCTCGCGCCGCGCGCCCGGCTCGTCGCCCACCACCACGTTGACGCCGCCGGCGCGCTTCGCGATGCGGCGCGCCCTCCAGAGGCCCTGCACGACGATGCCCGCCAGCACCAGCACGGCCAGCGCGACGAGGGCGGTGGTGAGGTTCGGATGCATCGGGAGCGCCGGCGCGGTCAGGCGGCCTCGGCCATGGACAGCGCGGCTTCCATGTCCACCGCCACGATGCGCGACACGCCCTGCTCCTGCATGGTGACGCCGATCAGCTGCTCGGCCATCTCCATCGCGATCTTGTTGTGCGAGATGAACAGGAACTGCGTGCCCTTGAACGACATCTCGTTGACCAGCTTGGCGTAGCGTTCGGTGTTGGCGTCGTCCAGCGGCGCGTCCACTTCGTCCAGCAGGCAGAACGGCGCCGGGTTGAGCATGAAGATGGCGAACACCAGCGCGATGGCGGTGAGCGCCTTCTCGCCGCCGGACAGCAGGTGGATGGTGGAGTTCTTCTTGCCCGGGGGCTGCGCCATCACCTGCACGCCGGCGTCGAGGATCTCGTCGCCGGTCATCACCAGCCTGGCCTGCCCCCCGCCGAACAGGCTGGGGAACATGCGGCCGAACTGCTCGTTGACGAGGTTGAAGGTCTTCATCAGCAGGTCGCGCGTCTCGAGGTCGATCTTGTGGATCGCGCCTTCCAGCGTGCCGATGGCGTCGTTCAGGTCGGCGGTCTGCGCGTCGAGGAAGGTCTTGCGCTCGCGCGCGGAGACCAGCTCGTCGAGCGCGGCCAGGTTCACAGCGCCCAGCGCGTTCACCTCGCGGCCGATGCGGTCGATCTCGGTCTGCAGGCCGTGCAGCTTCACGCCGTTGTCCTCGATGCTCTTGCCCAGCAGCTCCAGGTCGACCTCGGCCGCCACCAGTTGCTCCAGGTACTGCGCGCCGCCCAGCTGCGCGGCCTGTTCCTCCAGCTGCAGCTTGGTGATGGCGTCGCGAAGGGGCTGCAGGCTGCGCTCGAACTCGAGGCGCTGCTCGTCGGCCCGGCGCAGCTGCGCCGACAGGTCGTCGTACTCGGTGCGCGTGACGGCCAGCGCGGCCTCGCGCGTGGCGCGGATCGCCAGCGCGTCCTGCAGGCCCGCGCCCGCCGCCTGGTCGTTGAACGAATCGAGCTCCAGCGTGAGCTGCTCGCCGGCCTGGGTGTTGGTCTGCACCTGCTGGTCGGCGGTCTCGATGGCGCGTTGCAGCTCGCCCTGGCGCGCGGACAGCGCGCGCGTGTGGAACTGCGCCTCCTGCGCGCGGCGCTCGAGCGCGCGCAGCTGCTCGCGCGCGTCGGACAGCTTGCGCTCGGCGACGATCACGCCTTCCTCGAGGTCGGCCTGGCGCTCCTGGGTCTCGGCCAGCTGCAGGTCCAGCTCCTCGAAGCGGGCCTCGCCGGTCATGCGGCGTTCGATCAGGCCTTCGTCCTGCGCGTCGATCTCGGCGAGCTCGTCCTCCAGCTGCGTGCGGCGCGTGGTGGCAGCCTCGGCCTGCGACGACAGGCGCAGCAGTTCGACGTGCAGCTCGTGCGCGCGGGTCTGCGCGTCGGAGGCCTCGCGGCGCACCGACTGCAGGCGCTGCGCGGCGTCGGTGTACTGCGCCTCGAGGCGGATCAGCGCGGCGCGCGCCTCGTCGGTGATCATGACCTGCGCCTTGGACTCGCGCTCCAGGTGCTCGATCTCCTGCGCGCGGCCCAGCATGCCGGCCTGCTCGGAATCGGGCGCGTAGAAGGCCACCGCGAACTGCGAGACGGCGTGGCCGTCGCGGGTCATGATGACCTCGCCGTGCGTCAGCTGGCCGCGCTGCGCCAGGGCCTCGTCCATGCCGGGTGCCGTATAGACGCCCTCGAGCCAGTCGTTGAGCAGCGCCTGCAGGCCGGCGTCGTTCAGCCGGAGCAGGTCGGACAGCCGCGGCAGCGTGCGGTGCGTGTTGGCGATCGCGCCCTGCGGCGGCGAGTAGAACGCG
>JABCYW010000127.1 GCA_013289985.1 Betaproteobacteria bacterium
GCGCGGTGCCCGGCGTGGCGGCGAGCGAGGCCTTGCCGACGAACTTGTCGGTGACCCACGCGTCGACGTGGCCCGCCTCCAGCGCCGCGCGCGCCGAGTTGTCCTGCGGGAAGTTCTTCACGTCCTTGACCGGCAGCTTCTTCGCCGCGTCGTAGTAGGTGGTGCCGGTCTGCACCGCGACGACCTTGCCGGTGAGGTCCTTGCCCGACTTGATGGCGCCGTCCCTGGAGATGATCACGCCGCCGGTGCAGTAGTGCGGGTCGGCGAAGGTGACGGCCCTGGCGCGTTCCTCGGTCACGCCGTGGGAGGCGATCACCAGGTCCCAGCGATCCTGCTGCAGGCCGATCAGCAGGCCGTCGAAGCCCATCATCTTCCAGTCCACCTTCAGGCCCATCTTCGCGGCCACCGCATTGGCGACGTCGATCTCGAAGCCGGTGAGCTTGCCGTTGTCCACGAAATTGAACGGCGCGAACTTGCCCTCGGTGGCGATGACGATGGTGCCGCTCTTGCGGATGTCCTGGATGGCGCGCGCCTGCGCGGCCCCGGCGGCCAGCAGGCCGGCGGCGGCCACGAGCGCGACGCGGCGCGACAACATGAGGAGCGGGTGGAAGCGTGCGGTCATTGGGAAAATCCTTCGTCGCGGAAACGTTTCGAATTCGGGGGAATGCGGGTCAGAGGCCGAGGAAATAGCGCTTGAGGCCGGCGAGGATCATCTCCACGGCCACGGCGGTCAAGACCAAGCCCATGAGCTTCTCGATGGCGGCCACCATCTGCGAGCCCAGCGCGCGTCGGATGCGGTCGGCCGCCAGCAGCACCACGCCGCTGACGCCCAGCGCCGCGGTGAGCGCGCCTATCCAGGTGACCAGGTGGTCGGGCTGGCGCGAGGCCAGCAGCAGCACGGTGGCCATCGCCGACGGCCCCGCCAGCAGCGGCACCGCCAGCGGGAAGATGAACGGCTCGCGCTGGCTCACGTCGGCGCCGTAGATCTCGCCGCCGCCGAAGATCATGCGGATCGCGATGATCACCAGAATCACGCCGCCGGCCACTTCCAGCGAGCGTTCCGACAGCCGCATCAGCGTCAGGAAGCCCTGCCCCGACACCATGAACAGCACCAGCACGGCGAACGCGATCAGCACCTCGCGCAGCGCCACGAACGTGCGGCGCTCGGGCTTCACGGCGCCCAGGATCGAGATGAACACGGGCAGGCTGCCGAACGGATCCAGCACCAGCAGGAGCAGGATGAACGCGGAGAGAAAGGTGTGATCCATGGGGGCGCAATTGTCTTTGAACGGGAGCGGATCCAAGTGGCGCCTGCACCACAGGGGTTACGCAAGAAGCGGGCCGTTTGTTGGAACGATGCAAAGACAGCGCGGTTGTCACAAAACGGTCGACTGTAGCCGCCGGCGGGTGAAATAAGTGTTCCAAACATTGCGTGACTAACCCTAAGATACGCACGTTTATTTCGTTGAATACAGTATGAGCACAGCTTCAACCCCTCTGGATGCCATAGACAGAAAGATTCTTGAGAGCCTGCAGGCGTCGGGCCGGATGTCCAACGTGGAGCTGGCGGCCGCCATCCACCTGTCGGCGCCGCAATGCTTCCGCCGCGTGCGCTCGCTGGAGGAGCGTGGCGTGATCCGCGGCTACCACGCCAGCGTGGAGGCGGCGTCGCTGGGCCTGGACGTCATCGCCTACGTGAGCCTCAACATCGTGGGCAACGCGTTCGGCCAGGTGCGCGAGATCGAGTCCCAGCTGCGCGACTTCCCGCAGGTGCTGGAGTGCCACATCGTGTCGGGCGACTGCGACTACCTGCTCAAGGTGGTGGCGCGCGACCTGAAGACGCTGTCGCACTTCCTCACCGACCGGCTGATGCAGGTGCCCGGCGTGGCCAACGTGCGCTCGATGATCTGCCTGGAGGAGATCAAGCCCGCCGGCCCCCTGCCCTGCGGCGCTTGAGTCCGAATAAGGACGAGTGTATTATTCACCCATGCCCAAGCCCTCCCACCGCGAAAAGCTGCTGCACGTCGGCATGCAGGTCGTCCACGAACGCGGGTTCGCGGGCGCCAGCGTGCGCGACATCGTGCAGGCCGCGGGCGTGCCGCAGGGCTCGTTCACGAACCACTTCACCTCCAAGGAGGCGTTCGGCCTCGAGGTGATCGACCTGTACTTCGCCAATGCGTTGAACAGCATGCGCGAGACGCTGCGCAACGACGACCTGCCGCCGCTGCAGCGCCTGCGGCTGTACATCGACAACGGCAAGAACCGGCTCAACAAGGACAGCATGAAGAACGGCTGCCTGTTCGGCAACTTCACCGCGGAGGCCAGCGACTGCAGCGAGCCGATCCGGCTGCGCCTGGTGGAGGTGTTCGCCGAGGTGCAGGCGGCGGTGGCGTACTGCCTGCGCGCGGCCGTGAAGGCGGGCGAGCTCTCGCCGGCCACCGATTGCGACGAGATCGCCGCGTTCGTCGTGGCGTCGCTGCAGGGTGCCAACCTGCTGGCCAAGGCGCAGCGCAGCCCGGTGCCGGTGGAGCGCTTCAAGGAAGTGCTGTTCGGCAGCGTGCTCAAGCGCATCGGCTGAGGCCGGGCGCCCGCGTTTCAAGACGCTGGCAAAAAGAATGCGTACAAGCGTATTTTTCTGTTGACTCGTAAAATACGGTCGTACATACTGGCATCGACGAACGCGCAGCACCGAAAGGAACGTCCATGACCGTCCCCGCTGTCCTCACCATCAGCGCTCGCGCCGACGGCGGCAACACCGCGTTCTGAATTTCATTTTCTTCAATACGGTCATCCATACACAAATAACCTCCGCCCCTCACACAAGGAATCCCATCATGTCCAGCACCTCTTCTCCCGTCGTCCTCGTCACCGGCGCCCTGTCCGGCATCGGGCGCGCCGCCGCCCTCGCGTTCGCGCGCGCCGGCACGCGACTCGCCGTCTCGGGCCGCAACCAGGAGGCGGGCGATGCGCTGGCCGCCGAACTGCGCGCGCTGGGCGCCGAGGCGATCTTCCTGCGCGCGGACGTCCGCCACGAGGCCGAGGTGCGCAAGCTCGTCGACCAGACCGTCGAACGCTTCGGGCGCCTCGACGCTGCAGTCAACAACGCGGGCACCGAGGGCCAGCCCGGCCCGGTGGTGGACCAGACCGCCGAGACCTACGCCGCCACCTTCGACACCAACGTGCTGGGCGTGCTGCTGAGCATGAAGCACGAACTGCGCGTGATGACGCCGCAAGGCGCGGGCAGCATCGTCAACGTGTCGTCGGCCTACGGCAAGATCGGCGCGGCCGGGGCCTCGGTGTACGTCGCCAGCAAGCACGCTGTCGAAGGCCTGACGAAGTCGGCCGCGCTGGAGGTGGCCACCACCGGCGTGCGCGTCAACGCCGTCGCCCCGGGCCCGATCCAGACCGGCATGCTCGACCGCTTCACCGGCGGTGCCGAGGGCAAGGCCTGGCTCACCGACCAGGTGCCGGCCAAGCGCCTGGGCCATGTCGACGAGATCGCCGCGGCCATCGTGTTCGCCGCGATCGGCAACGCCACGTACATGACGGGCCAGTCGATCTCGGTCGACGGCGGCGTCACGGCCTGAGCCGGGCGATGACCGCGCGACGCACGCTGGGCCGGCGGGCCAGCTTCCACGTGGCCGCCGCCGTGGTCGCCCACACGCTGTGGACGAGCGCCGCGCCCGCCCTCACCTACCCGCTGTACGCGGCGCGCTGGCACCTGACCCCCACCGTGACGACGGGCATGTTCGCCGTCTACCCGGTGGCCGTGGTGCTGACGCTGCTGCTGTTCGGCAACCTGTCCGACCGCCTGGGGCGGCGCGCCGTGATCCTGGCGGGCGTCGCGTCGTCGCTGGCGGGCGTGGGCCTGTTCGCGGTGGCGCCCGGCGTGGCCTGGCTCTACGCGGGCCGCGCGTTCATGGGCATCGGCGTCGGGCTGTCGGCCAGCCCGGGCACGGCGGCGCTGGTGGAGTTCAGCGCGCCGGGCCAGCAGGCGCGCGCCAACGTGGTGGCCACCGCGGCGACGGCGTTCGGGCTGGGCATGGCCACGCTGGCGGGCGGCGCGCTGATCCAGTACGCGCCGTGGCCGCTGCGCCTCAACTTCATCGTGCTGTTCGGCGTGCTCGCGGCGGTGTTCGCATTCGCCTGGTTCCTGCCGCGACCCACCGCGGAGCAGCGCGCGAACGCCACGCCGTGGCGCCCCGGCGCGCTGGCCGTCCCGCGCGCCATCGCGCGCGTGTTCGCCACCGCCACGGCGGCCGTCACCGCCGGCTACGTGCTGGGTGCGTTGATGCTGTCGCTGGGCGGCCAGATCGCGCGCGACCTCATCGGCTCGAGCAACGCGCTGGTCAACGGCGCGGTGCTGGCGCTGTTCGCCATCGTCACGGGCGTGACGGCGGTCTTCGCGCGCCGGCTGCCCGGACCGCGCGCGGTGCAATCGGGCGGCGTCGTGGCCGCGGCCGCCCTCGCGTTGCTGCTGCTCGCGGCCTCCGAGCACGCGCTGCTGCCGTTCCTGGCGGCGTCGGCGCTGGCGGGCGCGGGCTACAGCCTGCTGTTCCTGGGCGGCCTCACGCTGGTCAACGCGCACGCGCCCGCCGCGCATCGCGCCGGCACGCTGTCGACGATCTACCTCGTCGGGTATCTGGCGATGGGCGCGACGGCGCTGTCGCTGGGCGTCGTCGCCACGCACTGGGGACTGCGCCTGGCCCTCGAGATCGGGGCGTCCGGCATCGGCGCGGCGGCTTTGGCGGCGGCCGGACTGGCGCTGCCGGGCCTCACGCCGGCGCTTCCTGGTCGGCAGGTGCCAGGCCAAACTTGAGCGAGTGAACCAGGGGCGGATCGCCCCTCATCCGCCCATCGGAAATCGGGGCGGCCGGCACATTGGAACTTCCAGAAAAGGAAGTGTCCGATGCATCGCCGATCCACTCTTTCCAGGCCCTTGCGGCTCGCCTGCGCGCTGGTTCTCGCGGGCCTTTTCCACCCGTTTGCGAATGCGGCGCCCAAGGCCCTGGCCGACGCCGAGCTGAGCGCCGTGCGCGGCGCCGACGGCTCGATCACCGCGGGCATCCAGGGCGCGCCGTCGAGCGCGCAGAACGGCTTGTCCGGCGGCCTCGCGTCGGCGTTCACGAGCAGCACCGGCTCCACGCTGCTGACGCCCACGCAATTCGCGGCGGCGCTCGAGAGCGCGGGCCTGTCGCCGGACTCGATGCCCGACTACCACGGCGAGGCCGTGGCGCAGACCGTCGTCGACGCGAAGCCGGTCACGTTCTCGTTCACGTTCTCCGACGTGCTGCGCAGCACCACGGGCCTGCGGTACGACGGCGGCGGTGCCTCGTTCGGCACGTTCACCATGAACAACTTCGACGCCCGCGGCACGACCTTGTGGGTGTGGCAGCACCACTAGCCGCGCGGATGGTGCTTCGCGTGCAGCTGGCGCAGCCGCTCGCGCGCCACGTGCGTGTAGATCGTCGTCGTGGAGATGTCCGCGTGCCCCAGCAGCAGCTGCACGGCGCGCAGGTCGGCGCCGTGGTTGAGCAGGTGCGTGGCGAACGCATGGCGCAGCGTGTGCGGCGAGATCGGGTTGCGGATGCCCGCGGCCAGCGCGTATTTCTTGACCAGGTTCCAGAACATCTGGCGTGACATCGCGGCCGCGCGCACGGTCACGAAGAGCGCGTCGCTGCGGCGCGCCTGCAGCAACTCGGCGCGGCCGTCGCGCAGCCACGCCTCCAGCCAGCGCCGCGCCTCGTCGCCGAACGGCACCAGGCGTTCCTTGGAGCCCTTGCCCATCACGCGCACCACGCCGTCGGGCAGGCTCAGGTCGACCAGCTTCAGCGCCACGAGCTCGCTCACGCGCAGGCCGCTCGCGTACATCAGCTCCAGCATCGCGCGATCGCGCAGGCCCAGCGGCGACTCGACCTGCGGCGCGGCCAGCAGCGCGTCGACCTGCGCCTCGGTGAGCGTCCTGGGCACGCGCACGGCCTGGCGCGCGGGACGCAGGCGCAAGGTCGGATCCTCGGTGACGAGGCGCTCGCGCAGGCCCCATCGGTAGAAGCGCCGGAACACGGCCAGGCGCCGGTTCGCGCTGGTGGCCTTGCTCGCCGCGTGGCGCGCCAGCATGTAGCCCTGCACGTCGAGCGCGCGCGACTGCGCCAGGTCGCGGGCCTCGGTGTCGGCCAGCCAGGCGGCGAACAGCGTGAGGTCGCGCCGGTACGCCGCCAGCGAATTCTTCGCGAGGCCGTCCTCCAGCCACAGGCCGTCGAGGAAGCGGTCGATCACGCCCTGGCTGCGCTGCATCGCGGCCGACAGGGGCGCCGTGGCCTTGGGGGACTTGGCGGCTGCAACCAAATCAGCTCGCCGCGCCCAGCATGCCGGCCTTCATCTTCGCGTCGACCGGCCGGTCGCCGACGAAGATCCGCAGCAGCGCGGCGTAGAGATCGGCGCCCGGCACCGGCGCGCCGAAGGGCTTGCCGTTGACGGTCATCGTCAGGCCCGTGGCCGGCACGTAGTCGAGGTTGACCACATCGCCCTTCTTCACGTTGCCCACGCTGCGCAGCGTGCGGTCGAACGCGGCGATGCGATCCTGCATCGCGGCCACCTGGTCGGCCGGCGTGCGCTTGGCGATGCCGCCGGTGAAGGCCTTGGCGAACTCGTCGGACGGGCCATCCATCAGCATGCGCACCTGCACGCGCTTGGCGCCGGCCTGCGCGAACACCGCTGGGCCGGTGGCGGCCTTCGCGGGCAGGTACAGCCCGGCCAGGTAGACCTTGTAGATGAACGCGGCGCGCAGCCCCACGCCGTTGAGCTGCAGCGGCGTGCCGGCCACGGTGGCGCCAGCGGGAAAGGTCTGGTTCTCCAGCGTGACAGCCTCGGCGGCGTGGGCGCTCGGCAGGAACGCGAGCGCGGCCAGCGCGATGAGGGCCATGCCCAGCAGGCCCTCGGCCAGGGCGCGGACGCCGGCCATCAGGCGGCGGATCGGGCGGTGCACGGTGGCGTGAAGCATGCGAAGTCTCCTTGATCGACTCATTCGCTCAACGCGCCAGCGCCGGGCACGGACGACAGGGCCCACTCGATGTGCTCGGCCAGCAACGGGCTCGCGTGCGCGAGACGCGCGCGCAACGCGGCCTCGATCGGCTCGCGCGGCTCGCCCGCATGCAGCGCGTTGCCCAGCGCCACGGCGATGTTGCGCTGCCAGCGCCCATGGCCGATGCGGCGGATCGGCGAACCTTCGGTGCGGCGCAGGAACTCCTCCTCGCTCCACGCCCACAACGACAGCAACGACGGATCGGCAAGATCTTCCCGCTCCGCAAAGTCCGGTAAAGGGCTGCGGCGCGCGAACTTGTTCCACGGACACACCACCTGGCAATCGTCGCAGCCGTAGATGCGGTTGCCGATCGCACGCCGGAACTCCAGCGGGATCGGCTCGTCGCTCTCGATGGTGAGGTAGGAGATGCAGCGCCGTGCGTCGAGCCGCTCGGGCGCGACGATGGCCTGCGTGGGGCACACGTCCATGCAGGCCGTGCAGCGGCCGCAGTGCGGCTCGGCGGCGGCGGTCAGCGGCAGGGGGATGTCGACGAAGATCTCGCCGAGGAAGAACATCGAGCCGGCGTCGCGCGCGAGCGCCAGCGTGTGCTTGCCGCGCCAGCCCAGGCCCGAGCGCGTGGCGAGCTCCACCTCCAGCACCGGCGCCGAGTCGGTGAAGCAGCGGTGGCCCAGCGGGCCGATGTCCTCGGCAAGGCGGTCGGCCAGCTTCTGCAGCCGGTTGCGCAACACCTTGTGGTAGTCGCGGCCGCGGGCATACATCGACACCACCGCCTGGCCCGGCCGCGCGAGACGCGCGGTCTCGTTCGCCTGCCAGTCGTCTCCGCGCGACTCGGGCAGGTAGTCCATGCGCGCCGTGATCACGCGCAGCGCGCCGGGATGCAGCTCGGCGGGCCGCGCGCGCTTCATGCCGTGCGCGGCCATGTAGTCCATGCTGCCGTGGAAGCCGGCCTCGAGCCAGGCGCGCAGGCCGTCCTCGGCATCGCCGAGATCGACCTCGGCCACGCCGATCTGTGAGAATCCGAGCTCGCGCGCCCATCCCTCGAGGCGTTGCAGGAGTGCAAGTCCCTGGGGGTCGTCCCCGACGTCATGACGCAGCTGAAGCATCCACCGATTCTAGGAACATCGCAGGCCACCTGGTCCGACGAGGCCGACTGCGCGTCCTCCGCGCGCGGCCTCGCGGGCGCGCCGGCGCTGCGCGACGCGTTCGTCGAGCTGGAGGGCCCGCTGGGCGCCGGCAAGACCACGTTCGTGCGCCACCTGCTGCACGCGATGGGCGTGGAGGGCCGCATCAAGAGCCCCACCTACGCGGTCGTCGAGACCTACGAGCTCCACCATGCGGCCATCTCGCACTTCGACTTCTACCGCTTCGACGACCCGCAGGAATGGGAGGACGCCGGCCTGCGCGACCTGTTCGGCGCGGCCGGCCTGAAGCTGGTGGAATGGGCCGAGAAGGCCGAGCCCCTGCTGCCCGTGCCCGACCTGCGCGTGACCATCACGCCACACGACGGCACGATTCGGGGCGTCCGATTCGATGCAATGACCCCCATCGGCCTGCAATTGCTCGACAATCTTCGTTCATGAAGCGAAGAGATCTGCTGCGCGGCGGCAGCCTCGTGCTGTGCCTGGGGGCGTCCGACCTCGTGTTCGGAGCCACCATCGTCGCCGTCCGCATCTGGCCCGCGGACGACTACACCCGCGTCACCATCGAGTCCGACCAGCCGCTGGCGGCGCGCAACTTCGTCGCCGACAACCCGTACCGCCTCGTCGTCGACATCGACAACCTCGAGCTGAGCCCCGCCCTGCGCGAGATGGTGGGCAAGGTGCGCTCCGACGACCCGTACATCGCCGGCGTGCGCGTGGGCCAGAACCAGCCGCGCGTGGTGCGCCTGGTGCTGGACCTGAAGCAGGCCGTGGCGCCGCAGCAGTTCATGCTGGCGCCGGTCGCGGCCTACCAGCACCGGCTCGTGTTCGACCTCTACCCGGTCAAGGAACAGGATCCGCTGCTCGCGCTGCTGCGCGGCAAGGAGCAGGCCGAGCAGGCGGCCGCGCAGTCGGTGCAGGACGCGCTCGGCGAGTTCATCGGCAAGATCCCCGCCGGCGCCAGCTCGCCCACCGTGGCCGGCGCGGACGTTCCCCCGACGCCGCGCGTGGCCGACGCCGGCAACGCGGCGCTGCGCGGCGCCGACACCTCCACCATGGAGACGCAGGCGCCGTTCGCCGCGCGCCCGCTCACACCCGAGGAAAAGCGTAAGGTCGATCGCCTGCTGGTGATCGCCATCGATCCCGGCCACGGCGGCGAGGATCCGGGCGCGATCGGCCCCACCGGCCTGAAGGAGAAGGACGTGGTGCTGGCGGTGGCGCTGCAACTGCGCGAGCGCCTCAACGCCAAGCCCGGCGTGCGCGTGCTGCTCACGCGCGACTCCGACTTCTTCGTGCCGCTGGGCGAACGCGTGAAGAAGGCCGAGCGCGTGCAGGCCGACCTGTTCGTGTCCATCCACGCCGACGCGTTCTTCACGCCCGAGGCGCGCGGCGCATCGGTGTTCGCGCTGAGCCAGGGCGGCGCGTCGAGTGCGGCGGCGCGCTGGATGGCCAACCGCGAGAACGCGTCCGACGCCGTGGGCGGCGTCAGCGTGAAGGTGAAGGACGCCCAGGTGATGCGCGCGATGCTCGACATGAGCACCACCGCGCAGATCAAGGACAGCATCCGCGTGGGCGGCGAGGTGCTCGCGCGCATGGGCAAGATCGGCAGGCTGCATCGCGGCGAGGTCGAGCAGGCCAGCTTCGCGGTGCTCAAGGCGCCGGCCATCCCGTCCATCCTCGTGGAGACGGCGTTCATCTCGAACCCGCAGGAAGAGGACAAGCTGCGCGACCCCGACTACCGGCACCAGCTGGTGGAGGCGCTGTTCACCGGCATCGACCGCTACTTCGCCAAGAACCCGCCGATCGCGCGGCATCGCGACCTGTAGCGCGGGCTCAGGCGGGCGGCGTCTTCTTCTTGCGCAGGATCCCCACCAGCGCCAGCACGCCCGGGATGATGATCATGGCCAGGAAGATCCACGGCAGGTGGCCCTTGACCCAGGGCAGGTTGCCGATCGCGTAGCCCAGCAGCGTGACGCTGCCGATCCACAGCGCGGCGCCGCTGATGTCGAACAGCGCGAAGCGGCGCCGGGTCATCAGCGTGACACCCGCCACGAACGGCGCGAAGGTGCGCACGAAGGGCATGAAGCGGCCGGCGATCAGCGCGACGCCGCCGTACTTCTCGAAGAAGGCGTGCGACTTGTCGAAGCCCTCCTTGTTGAACCAGCGCGAGTTCTCCCAATGGAACACGCGCGGGCCGAACCAGCGGCCGATGCTGTAGTTGGTCTGGTTGCCGACCACCGCCGCGGCGAACATCACGCCGAGCGCCATCGAGATGTCGAGCAGGCCGGTGGCCGCGGTGGCCCCGACGACGAACAGCAGCGAGTCGCCGGGCAGGAAGGGCATCACGACGACGCCGGTCTCGATGAAGATGACAGCGAAGAGCACCGCGTAGACCCACGGGCCGTTGCTGGCCACGAACGCCGCCAGGTACTGGTCGGCGTGGAGAAGATGCTGAAACAGGGGGATCAGGGAGTCCATGGGCGGCGATTATCGGTCGGGGTTCCTACAATACGGGGATGAGTCTCCAGAATGCGCCGACCGAGCGCCGCACGATCCGTGAACTACCCGACGAACTGGTGAGCCAGATCGCCGCGGGCGAGGTCGTCGAACGACCGGCGTCCGTGGTGCGCGAACTGGTCGACAACGCGCTCGACGCCGGCTCCACGCAGATCGGCGTGCGCCTGGTGGCCGGTGGCGTGCGCGCCATCCTGATCGAGGACGACGGCGGCGGCATCGAGGCCGCCGAGCTGCCGCTGGCCCTCAAGCGCCATGCCACCAGCAAGATCCGCTCGCTCGACGACCTGGAGCAGGTTTCCACCATGGGCTTCCGCGGCGAGGCGCTGGCGGCCATCGCGTCGGTGTCCGAGCTGGCGCTGGTGAGCCGCACGCCCACGGCCGGCCACGCGCAGCGCCTCGACGCGCGCTCGGGCGAGCTGTCGCCGGCCGCGCGCGCGCAGGGCACCACGGTCGAGGTGCGCGAGCTGTTCTTCAGCACGCCGGCGCGCCGCAAGTTCCTGAAGTCCGACTCCACCGAGCTGGCCCATTGCATCGAGGCCGTGCGCCGCCACGCGCTGGTGCGTCCCGCGGTGGGCTTCGCCGTGTGGCACGAAGGTCGGCTGGTGGAGCAGTGGCGCGCCAGCAGTCCCGCCGACGAGGCGCAGCGCATCCGCGACGTGCTGGGCGACGACTTCGTCGACAACAGCCGCCCGCTGCGGGCCGAGATCGGCCCCATCGCCATCCACGGCCGCGTGGGCTTGCCCGCGGCGGCGCGCACCCGCAGCGACCACCAGTACGTCTACGTCAACGGCCGCTACGTGCGCGACCGCCTGATCGCGCACGCGCTGCGCGCCGCCTACGAGGACGTGCTGCACGGCCAGAAGCAGCCGGCCTACGTGCTGTTCATCGCCATCGATCCGGCGCGCGTGGACGTCAACGTGCACCCCACCAAGATCGAGGTGCGCTTCCGCGACTCGGGCGCCATCCACCAGGCCGTCAAGCGCGCCGTGGAAGACGTGCTCGCGCCGTCCGGCGCCACGGCTCCCGCGGGCCCGGCCGGTACCGGCGTGCCGGGCGCTTCGTTCGGGACTCCGGGCGGATTCGCCACCGCGGCCGCGGCCGCCGTCGAGCGCCTGAACGGCGGCGCCGCCACGCCCGGCTGGAACGCGGCCGCCCTCGCGCCCGCGCGCCCGTGGGCGCTCGCCAGCGACACGCGCGACCCGCTCGCGGGGGCGACCACGGCCTCGCTGTTCGCGCGCGCCTTCGGTGATTCGGGCGCGCCGGCGCCGGAAGGCGTCCTCGACGCCGGCGGCACCGCCGTCCTCGAGGCCCGCCAGCCCGCGCCCGCCTGGGTGCGCCCGCAGGCCGGCGACGAGGCGCAGGCCGCCGTCGCCAGGGCCGACGCGAGCGACTGGCCGCTGGGACGCGCCATCGCCCAGATCCAGGGCGTGTACGTGCTGGCCGAGAACGCGCAGGGCCTGGTGGTGGTGGACATGCACGCCGCCCACGAACGCATCGTCTACGAGCGCCTGAAGGCCGGCGCCGCCACGCACGACATGCCCACGCAGGCGCTGCTGATCCCCGCCACCTTCGCCGCCACGCCTGCCGAGCACGCGCTGGCGGAGGCGCACGCCGAGACCCTGCGCGCGCTGGGCCTCGACGTCTCGCCCATGGGGCCCGCCACGCTGGCCGTGCGCAGCCTGCCCGCCGCGCTGCTGCAGGCCGACCCGGTCGACCTGGTGCGCTCGGTGCTGGCCGACCTGGCCGAGGTCGACGCCAGCAGCCTGGTGCAGCGCGCCCGCGACGACGTCCTCGCGTCCATGGCCTGCCACGGCGCCGTGCGCGCCAACCGCCGCCTGACGCTGGAGGAGATGAACGGCCTGCTGCGCCAGATGGAGGCCACCGAGCGCTCCGACCAGTGCAACCATGGCCGTCCCACCTGGCGCCAGGTGACGATGAAGGAACTCGACGCGCTGTTCCTGCGCGGACGCTGATTCCGGACTACCCTGTTCCCATTGATTCCCTTTGCGGCCGACCCCGACATGACCGATTCCTCCTCCCCGCCGCCGCCTTCCGACAAGCCGCCCTCGACGCCCCGCCGCATCCCGCGCAACGAGGCGACGCCGCCCGACAGCGAAGGACGCGACCCGCGCAAGGTCGGCCAGCGCGTGATGGAGCAGCGCCCGCACGAGCGCAAGCCCACCGAACACGCCGCCGCGCGCGGCAAGCGCCCCGACCTGCGCGACCTGCCGCCGCCGCGCCGCGACACGCCCAGCAACGTCTGGCGTGCCGACCCGCCGCCCGCGCCTCCGCGCGATCGCCGCGACGGCCCGCGCCGCGCCCACGGCGATGCGCCGCGCGCGGATCGCCCGGGCGAGCGCCGCACCAGCCCCGGCCCGTGGCAGGACCGCGGCGCGCGTCCCGACTTCAGCGATTCGCGTCCCATGCGCCACGACGATCGCCGCGCCGCCGGCGCCCCGCCCAGCGAGGAGCGCCGGCGCGACGGTGGCTTCGAGCCGCAGCGCGGTCCGCAGCGCCAGGGCCAGGATCGCGGCGGCGCGCCGTTCAACGAGCGTCCGCCCATCGGCGAGCGCGGCCGCGCCCCGTACGGCGAGCGCGGCCCGTCCTACCCGCAGGGCCCCAACGAGCGGCCGCGCGGCCTCGAGGGCGACCGTCCGCGCCAGGCCCGCGACGATCGCCGCCCGCCGGGCCCGAACGAGCGCCCGCCGCCGCGCCGCCGCGAGGACTTCGAGCGGCCGCCGGCCGCGCAGGTGCCGCCGCCGCAACGCCCGGCGTTCGACCCGGACGCGCCCCGGCGCGACGACCAGCGGCTGTCCAAGGTGCTGGCCGAGCGCGGCATCGCCTCGCGCCGCGAGGCCGACGACTGGATCGCTGCGGGCTGGGTGAAGGTGGACGGCGAGATGGCCGTGCTGGGCGCCCGCGTGTTCCCGCACCAGGTGATCGAGGTCGACGAGGAGGCCAAGACCCAGCAGGCCCACCGCGTCACCATCCTGCTGCACAAGCCCATCGGCTATGTCAGCGGGCAGGCCGAGGACGGCTACGAGCCGGCCTCCGTGCTGGTGACGCAGGCCAACCACTGGCCGGAGGATCCGTCGCGCGAGCGCTGGCACCCGGGCCACGCCCGCGGCATCGCGCCGGCTGGCCGGCTCGACATCGACTCCACCGGCCTGCTGGTGCTGACCCAGGACGGCCGCGTCGCGCGCCACCTGATCGGCGAGGACTCCGACGTCGAGAAGGAGTACCTGGTGCGCGTCGAGTACCCCACCGGCGGCCAGTTCCCCGACAACGACCTGCAGCGCCTGCGCCATGGCCTGTGGCTCGACGGCCGCGAGCTGCGCCCGGCCAAGGTGAGCTGGGCCAACGAGGACCAGTTGCGCTTCGTGCTGCGCGAGGGCCGCAAGCGCCAGATCCGGCGCATGTGCGAGGCCGTGGGCCTGGTCGTCACGGGCCTGAAGCGCGTGCGCATCGGCAGCGTGGTGCTGGGCAAGCTGCCGCAAGGCCAGTGGCGCTACCTGCGCGAGGACGAGCGCTTCTGACATGGTTGGCGACGCGCGCGCGGCCAGCCTGAAATGGCTGGGCCTGGCCGGCCCCACCGCGTCCGGCAAGACCGCGCTGGCGCTCGCGCTGGCGCGGCGCTGGCCGGTGGAGATCGTCAGCGTCGACTCGGCGCTGGTCTACCGCGGCATGGACATCGGCACGGCCAAGCCCAGCGCCGCCGAACAGGCCGCGGCGCCGCACCACCTGCTGGACATCATCTCGCCGGCGCAGTCGTACTCCGCGGCGCAGTTCGTGGCGGACGCGCGCCGGCTGGTCGCCGAGATCCGCGCCCGCGGCCGCTGGCCGCTCCTGGTGGGCGGCACCATGATGTACTTCAAGGCGCTGGTGGACGGCATCGACGAGATGCCCGCCGCCGACCCCGGCATCCGCGCCGCCATCGACGCCGAGGCCACCGCCGCGGGCTGGCCCGCGATGCACGCGCGGCTCGCCCTGGTCGACCCGGCCACGGCCGCCCGGCTGGCGCCCAACGACTCGCAACGCATCCAGCGCGCGCTGGAGGTGTTCCGCGCCGGCGGCACGCCGTTGTCCGAGCTGCACCGGCGCGCGCTGCGTGACGCGCCCGCGCGCGACGGCGTGCTGGTCGCGCTGGAGCCCGCGTCGCGCGCCTGGCTGCACGAGCGCATCGCGCGGCGCTTCGACGCGATGCTGGCGGGCGGTTTCCTCGACGAGGTGCGCCGGCTGCGCGCCGATCCGGCGCTGAACCTCGATCTGCCGGCTATGCGCTGCGTCGGCTATCGGCAGGCGTGGGAGGCGCTGGACGCGAGCGACCCGCCAGCTCTCGCCCACCTGCGCGAGCGCGGCGTCGCGGCCACGCGCCAGCTGGCCAAGCGCCAGGTCACGTGGCTGCGCGGCATGGCCGATCGACAGGGGGTGGAGGCCGACGCGGCCGACGTCGAGGAGCGCCTGGTGGCACTCGTGCAGACGCTGATCGGCGCGCCGGGCACCGCGCCGGATTGAACATCGGCGAGCCGGGTTTGCGCCGGAGGCGGTCGAGCGTCGACTCGCCGACGCATGAAACTTGGAATCCGCCAAGGCGCGTACTTCGCTTTGCGGGGCGCGCTGGGTCAGGCACGACTCACCGGGGGAGCTTGTTTTGTTCGTGTCCCCCGTCGGCCTGCGGCCTCCTCCTCCTTTACCTCACAAAACAAGCTCCCCCGCCTCGCCGTGCCGGGCACGGTGCGCCGGCAGACAACATTCCCGGGGGAAGAGTCCGTGAATTTTTTGAGGGTGTTTGGCATCGTCGGGCCATCGAGGCCGCGACGATGCCCGCGGCCGGCGTTTCCACGCGCCATCGGTCTTGACGCGAACCTCGCGTCGCGACGCCGGCGCTCCTTCTCGTGACCGACGA
>JABCYW010000128.1 GCA_013289985.1 Betaproteobacteria bacterium
CTCGGCGGCCGCGATGGTCGCGATCGGCGGCTGTTGCCAGCCGCGCCCGGCGATCAGGGGGGCGGCTTCCTCGAGGGCGGCGTGCAGGGCAGGGTGCATCGCCGGATTGTCGCGCCGGCGCGCCCCGGACGCGCAAAACGTGAAGGGCCCCGCGGGGCCCTGGTCGACGATGCCTGGCTGGGTCAGCTCGCCGCGATCATCCGCCCCGGCCCGCGCTGGCTGGCGCCGGAAGCCGAGTAGACGCTCGTCTCGGCCATCGGCCGCGGAATCAGGATCTCGAGGTTCTGCTCGACCAGCGACGTCGCGCGATACAGGGCCTCGCGCTGGGCCGCGATCTGCGCGTTGGCGAGCGCGAAGCGGGTGCGCAGGGCGGCCGGCATCGTGCCGCGGCGTGCGACCTGGGCGAACTGGTTCATGGCCGCGCGCATCGTGTCGTGCAGCGCGGTGGAGGCGGCCTCGATGGCCGCGATGTCGGGTTGGCAGAGGGCCTGGCCAAGCGTGGCGATGGCCAGCTCGACGGCCGCCAGCGACACTTCCAGTTCGGAGGTGCCGGGCGGCAGGGCGGGGTCAGCCTGCGCGGGCATGCGCGAAGCGGAGGAGGTCGTCACCGCGGAGTCGAGTCAATCAGTGTTGCGGCTGCGAACGGCCGAGCACTTCCTGGGCGTTGGACAGCAGCTTGTCGGCGATGGCGCCGGGGTTGATGCTGAAGCTGCCGTCGCGGATGGCCTGGGCGATGCGTTCCACCTTGGCCTGATCGAAGGACGGATCCTGGCTGGCGTGGGAAAGCATGGTGGCCTCCGGGGACAGTTCGACCTGGGTGCTCGAGTCGTCGTCCAGCGTCGTGGTGACGGAGGACGTCGTGCTCTGTTCGCGCGCGGTGCGCCGATCGTTGTCGATGGCAGTCGTCGCGACGGTGCTGGTGATGGTGCCAATTTTCATGATGCTCTCCTGAGGGCGGGAATGAATGCCCTCATGCCCATGCGGTGTGAGACTGTTTCGACAGTCCCCGGACGAACTTTAGCGACTTTTTTCAAAAACTTTTCCGAGGTCACAACGCCACCTCCACCTGGCGGTCGCCCGTGGGACGCGCGTTGAGGAGACGGCCGCCCTCGGTGCGCACATGCACCGTCTGGCCCTCGATGCCGGCGCCCACCGCCTGGCCTTCGGTGACCACCTGCCAGCCGGGGCCCAGCGCGGTGACGCGCACGGTCTCGCCGGCGGCGAAGAATTGCCGCGCCTTCAGGTCGTTCTGGCGCAGGGTGGCGCCGGCGGCCAGGCTGCGGCCCAGCGTCCGGCCGACGGCCAGCATCGGGTCGCCCACGGCCGCGCCGGGCGCCGCCGCGATGTCCACCTCGGCCTGGCCGAGCTGGCCGGCGTCGAGCACGGTGCCGGCGGGCAGGGCGGTCTTGACGACGGTGGCCTGGGTCCAGACGCTCACCTGGAGCGGGATGGACACGTTCCACGGCTTGGGCCCCTGGGTGCAGCGCAGGCCCATGCGGGTGGCGCCCCACACGGGCAGGCCCGGCGGGAGGTAGGTGGCGATGTGCTGGCACGGGGCGAGCTTCAGGCGCGGGTCGAGCTTGCCGACCGTCACCTCCACGCGCACGCCCCTGGCCTGCTCGGACGTGGCAGCAGAGGCGCCATTGCGGGCCATGGCCGCGACCTGCTGGAGCAGGGCGTCGTCGGGGGTGTAGCCGGGCTCGTCCTGGCCGAACGCCGGCGCGCAGGCCGCGAGCACGGCCAACGCCACGCCGGCGAGGCGGGGAGCGGGCAGGGCGGCGACGGGGGCGAGGGCGTTGGGCAAGGGACTGGGCCTGGGGATTTCGGGATAGGGCCACTTTAGGGAACCCGACACGCGCCGGTGGCCCGAATTGAAGGCCGTTCGCCCGTCTTATCGGCCTTCAGTTTCCAGGCTTGACTTCCACAATCGCTCTCCATGGCCGTCGAACCGTGCCGGATTTGCACTCCCTGGAATCCGGCGCCCGACGGCAGGAACACCGAAGGTGACCCGATGAACCGCATGACCAACTCGCTCGACTTCCAGGCCCAGGCGCTCACGCTGCGGGCGGAGCGTCAGCGCATCATCGCGGGCAACATCGCCAACGCCGACACGCCGGGCTACGTCGCCCGCGACATGGACTTCGCCTCCGCCCTGCGCGAGGCCACCGGCACCCAGGCCGCCGGCTCCACGATGACCGGCGCGACCGCCACGGCGCGCGGCCACATCCCCATCGGCACCGGCTCCACCAGCGAACTCGGCCTGAAGTACGCGGCCCCGTCGCAGACCAGCCTCGACAGCAACACCGTCGACATGGACCGCGAACGCGCCAGCTTCGTCGACAACTCCGTCAAGTACGAGGCCACGCTGCGTTTCATCAACACCGACGTCCGCACCATGCTCGACGCCATGAAGAGCCCCAGCCAGGGTTGAGGAGTAGTTCATGAGCATGATGAAGATCTTCGACATCTCGGGCAGCGCGGTCTCCTCGCAGAGCCAGCGCCTGAACGTCGTCGCCTCCAACCTGGCCAACGTCGACACGGTCGCCGGCCCGGACGGCAAGGCCTACAAGGCGCGCGAGGTCACGTTCCAGACCGTGCTGATGAACACGCCCGACGGCGCGCCCGGCGCGGGCGTGAAGGTGTCCGGCGTCACCGAGAACCAGGCCCCCGGGCGCAAGGTGCATGACCCGGCCAACCCGAGCGCGGATGCCGACGGCTACGTGACGTACTCCAACGTGAACGCGGTCGACGAGATGGTCAACATGATCTCGGCCTCGCGCTCGTACCAGAACAACATCGAAGTGATGAACACCGCCAAGACGCTGCTGATGAAGACGCTGCAGATGGGCCAGGGCTAAAGGAACACCAGTATGGCCATCTCTCACATCTCCTCCACGTCCTCCAGCAACCCGGCGCTCAACGCCCTCAACGGCTTCGGCGCCTCGGCGGCCACGCCCGGCGCCGCCGCCACGAAGGCGAAGTCCGCCGCCAAGACCGGCGCCGACGCGTCCAGCCTCGGCAACACGCAGTCGGCCCAGGACCAGTCCGACCGCTTCCTGAAGCTGCTGGTGGCGCAGATGTCCAACCAGGATCCGCTCAACCCGATGGACTCGGCGCAGGTCACCAGCCAGATGGCGCAGATCAGCACCGTGCAGGGCGTGCAGACCCTCAACAAGACGGTCAGCGGCCTGGACAACCAGTTCACGCAGCTGCAGACCATGCAGGGCGCGGCGCTGGTCGGCCACGACGTCGCCACCGACGGCAACGCGCTGCGCGTCGACGCCGACACGCACAAGGGCGCGGGCGGCTTCGAGATCGACAGCCCGGCCACCAGCGTCAGCGTCGACATCCTCGGCCCGTCCGGCGCCACCGTCGGCACCGTCAAGCTCGGCCCGCAGGGCGCCGGCAGCCACGCCTTCGACTTCGACGTGCCGCCCACCGCGCAGGGCCAGGCGCTGACGTTCCGCGTCAACGCCCTGAACAGCGAGGCGCCGCTCGACTCGAAGCCGTTCGCCTTCAACAGCATCGAGGCGGTGAGCAGCGCCAACGGCAAGCTCGCCGTCGAGCTCGACGACGGCCGCCGCGTCGACTACGCCGACGTCCGCGCTTTCTATTGACTCCAGGAGACATCAAATGGGCTTCCAACAAGGCTTGTCCGGCTTGACCGCCGCTTCGAAGAACCTCGAGGTGATCGGCAACAACGTCGCCAACTCCAACACCTTCGGCGAGAAGTCGTCGCGCGCGGAGTTCGCCGACATGTACGCCGCCGCGATGACGGGCTCGGCCTCGTCCAGCACCCAGGCCGGCATCGGCGTGCAGGTGGCCACGGTGGCACAGCAGTTCACCCAGGGCAACATCACCCCCACGGGCAACCCGCTGGACCTGGCGATCAACGGCAACGGCTTCTTCCAGGTGCAGGATCCGAGCAACCAGATCCAGTACTCGCGCAACGGCCAGTTCAAGGTCAACACCACCGGCAACATCGTCAACGACCAGGGCAACAAGCTGCTGGGCTATCCGGCCGACGCGCAGGGCAACATCGTCCAGGGCGCGGCCCAGCCGCTGCAGCTGCCCACGGGCGGCATCGACCCGCAGCCCACCACCACCAGCACGATGGAGTTCAACCTCGACTCGCGAGGCAAGGTCACCGTGCCGGCGACCGGCCCCGCCATCGACTTCACGAACCAGGCCACGTACAACAACGCCACCTCGGTGACGATGTTCGACGCCAAGGGCCAGCCCGTGGACGTCAGCTACTACTTCCAGAAGGCCACCACCGACCCGACCAACGGCGATACGTGGAACGTGTATGCGACCGCCAACGGCGTCACCGTGGGCGGCGCCACCGGTGCGCCCACCCCGATCACGACGCTGCAGTACTCGGTCGACGGCAGCACGCTGGTGTCGCCCGCCGGCGGCGCGGTCACCTTCAACATCGCGAGCCCCGGCGTCAGCGCCGACGGCGTCACGCCGCTGCCCATCAACGGCATCGCGCTGAACGTCGGCGGCGCCACCGAGTTCGGTTCGAACTTCGGCGTCACCAACATGGTCCAGAACGGCTACACCGCCGGGCAGCTCACCGGCGTCTCGGTGGACAACTCCGGCAAGCTGATCGCCCAGTACTCGAACGGCCAGACCAAGGCCGCGGGCCAGCTGGAACTGGCCAACTTCCGCAACGTGCAGGGCCTGACCCCGCTGGGCGGCAACGCCTGGAAGCAGACCACGGCGTCGGGCGGCCCCACCGTCGGCGTCGCCGGCGACGGCAACCTGGGCACGCTCAATTCGGGCTCGCTGGAGGAATCCAACGTCGACCTGACGGCCGAGCTGGTGTCCATGATCACCGCGCAGCGCGACTACCAGGCCAACGCCCAGACCATCAAGACGATGGACCAGGCGATGCAGACCCTGGTCAACCTGCGTTAACTGAACTCGTAGGGAGCGAAGACCATGGATCGCATGATCTACCTGTCGATGTCGGGCGCGAAGGCCGCCCTGCAGCGCCAGGACTCGCTCGCCAACAACCTCGCCAACGTCACCACCAACGGCTTCCGCGCCGAGCTCACCGCGTTCCGCGCCGTGCCCGTGCGCGGCGACGGCGCCTCCACGCGGGTGTTCTCGCTGGAGACCACGCCCGGCTACAACGACGAGCAGGGCCCGATCAACGCCACCGGCCGCAACCTCGACGTGGCGATGACCGGCAAGTCGTGGATGGCCGTGCAGTCGCTCGACGGCACCGAGGCCTACACCCGCGCCGGCTCGCTGGCCGTCAATTCCGAGGGCGTGCTGACGACCCTGGGCGGCCTCCAGGTCAACGGCGACGGCGGCCCGATCACGGTGCCGGCCAACGCCCAGGTGGACATCGCCGACGACGGCACGATCACGGCCAAGGTGGGCAACCAGAAGCCGCAGCAGATCGGCAAGCTCAAGCTGGTCACGCCCGAGGTGCCGATGAACCGCGGCACCGACGGGCTGTTCCGCGCCGATTCCGGCGACCTCGCGGCCGACCCGGCCGCGCGCGTGCAGTCGGGCGCGCTGGAGGGCTCCAACGTGAGCCCGGTGGCGACGATGGTGGGCATGATCGCCGCCGCGCGCCAGTTCGAGCACCAGATGAAGATGCTCGAGAACGCCGAGAAGCAGGACCAGACGGCTTCCAAGCTGCTGTCCGAGAACTAAGGGCCAGAGGGGTCTGGCACCGGCCTCGCCCCGGTGCGATCTCTCGCGCGCGACGCCGGTGCCTGACCCCGATCGCGCGTATCCCGGCTCGATCGGGGTCAGGCACCCGCCCGGGGCCTGGTCTGCCGCGGGGAAGCATGGGTCAGGCGGGAGCCAGACCCCTCGGGCCGACCCCTGGGCCGGAGAAGCCCCCGGTAAAGCCGCCTTATCCGGCGCATCCCACCCTCAAGTTTTCGGGAAGATGGCGCATCACTCGAACGAAAGTTCAACGTCATGCTTCGCTCACTGTGGATCTCGAAGACCGGCATGGAAGCCCAGCAGCTCCAGCTGGACAACATCTCGAACAACCTCGCCAACGTGGCCACCAACGGCTACAAGAAGAGTCACGCCCAGTTCGAGGACCTGATCTACCAGAACATGCGCCAGTCGGGCTCGGCGACGTCCGACCAGACGCAGCTGCCCACCGGGCTGCAGGTGGGCCTGGGCGTGCGTCCCGTGGCCACCGCGCGCGACTTCTCGCAGGGCTCGCTCCAGCAGACCGGCAACTCGCTGGACGTGGCCATCAGCGGTAACGGCTTCCTGCAGGTGACCATGCCCGACGGCACCACCGGCTACACCCGCGACGGCGCGCTCAAGCTCGACTCGCAGGGCCAGATCGTCACCAACAACGGCTACATCGTGCAGCCGGGCATCACCATCCCGCCGCAGGCGCAGAGCGTCTCGATCGGCGCCGACGGCACCGTCACCGCCACGCTGCCCGGCACCGCGACGCCCAGCACGCTGGGCCAGTTGCAGCTCGCCAGCTTCGCCAACCCGCAGGGCCTCGACCCCAAGGGCGGCAACCTCTACGCCGAGACGGCCGCGTCGGGCTCGCCCAGCGCCGCCGCGCCGGGCACCAATGGCCTGGGCCGCATCCAGCAGGGCTTCGTCGAGACCAGCAACGTCAACGTGGTCGAGGAGCTCGTGTCGATGATCTCCACGCAGCGCGCCTACGAGCTCAACTCGAAGGCGATCCAGACCTCCGACCAGATGCTGCAACGCCTGGGGCAACTCTGATGCTTGACTCCGCTTCCGGTACCCGTCACCTGCGCCACCGCAGCGTGCACACGCGCCATCCGGTGTCCAACCGCACCGCGCTGCGCATCGGCATCGTCGCGATCGTCCTGGTCATCATCTCCGCGCTGTTCGCCACGCCGGCGCACGCCACGCGCATCAAGGAAGTGGCCGCCGTCCAGGGCGTGCGCAGCAACCAGTTGCTGGGCTACGGCCTGGTCATCGGCCTCGACGGCACGGGCGACCAGACCACGCAGGCGCCGTTCACCACGCAGGGCCTGCAGTCGATGCTGCAGCAGCTGGGCGTGACGCTGCCCGCGGGCACCACGATGCAGCTGAAGAACGTGGCGGCCGTGGTCGTCACCGCCTCGCTGCCGGCGTTCGCGCAGCCTGGCCAGCAGATCGACATCGACGTCTCGTCCATCGCCAATGCCAAGAGCCTGCGCGGCGGCACGCTGGTGGCCACGCCGCTCAAGGGCGCCGACGGCCAGGTCTACGCCATCGCCCAGGGCAACCTGATCGTGGGCGGCGCCGGCGCGGCAGCGGGCGGCTCCAAGGTCACGATCAACCACCTCAGCGCCGGCCGCATCCCCGAGGGCGCGACGGTCGAACGCGCGGTGCCCACGCCGCTGTCGCAGGGCGACACGCTGGAGCTGGACCTGAACTCGGCCGACTATGCCACCGCCCGCGCCGTGGCCAGCGCGATCAACGCCAGCAAGGGCGCCGGCGTCGCGCGCGCGCTGGACGGCCGCGTCATCAAGGTCAAGGCCCCGCTGGACGCCGACCAACGCGTCGGCTTCCTGGCCGACCTCGAGAACCTGGACATCAGCCTGGCCGCGCCCGCCGCCAAGATCGTGATGAACGCCCGCACCGGCTCCATCGTGATGAACCAGGCCGTGACGCTGGCGCCGTGCGCCGTGGCCCACGGCAGCCTGTCGGTGACCATCAGTTCCAACCCGCAGGTGAGCCAGCCCGCGCCCAACTCCGGCGGCCAGACCGTGGTCACCGACAAGACCGACATCGCGATCTCGTCGCAGGCGGGCTCGCTGGTGAACATGCCCGCGGGCACGAAGCTGGCCGACGTGGTCAAGGCGCTCAACGCGCTGGGCGCCACGCCGCAGGACCTGCTCGCGATCCTGCAGGCCATGAAGTCGGCCGGCGCGATCACCGCCGACATCGAGGTGATCTGACCATGGCCAGCGGCATCACGTCCTCCGCCGGCAACACGCCGTCCCCGGCCTCGCTGAACCTGGCCGGCGGCCTGGAGAACCTGCGCGTCAAGGCGCAGCAGGATCCCAAGGCCGCGGTGCGCGAGGCGGCCAAGCAGTTCGAGACGATGTTCACGCAGCAGCTGCTCAAGCAGATGCGCGACTCCACGATGAACGCCGACATGATGGACAACGAGGGCACGAAGATGGGCACCGAGATGCTCGATTCGCAGTGGGCCTCGAAGATCGCCGGCCAGCCGGGCGGCCTGTCCGACGTCATCGCCAAGCAGCTCGAGCGCCAGATGGGCATCACGCAGTCCCTCATCGCCAAGCCCGCCACCGCCAACCCGGCGCCGGCCGACCCGCTGCACCCGGACGCGCCCGTCGGGATGCCGCAGAAGGCCGCCGCCAGCTTCATCCAGGCGCACACCGACGCCGCGGCCGCCGCCGAGAAGGCCACCGGCATCCCGGCGAAGTTCATGATCGCGCAGGCCGCCCACGAGACGGGCTGGGGGCGCAAGGAGATCAAGAACGCCGACGGCACGACGTCGTTCAACCTGTTCGGCATCAAGGCCGGCCCGAGCTGGAAGGGCGCGACCACCGACATCACGACCACCGAGTACATCGGCGGCAAGGCCCACAAGGTCACGCAGACCTTCCGCGCCTATGCGAGCTACGCCGAGTCGTTCGCCGACTACGCCAACACGATGAAGAACAGCCCGCGCTACGCGTCGGTGGTGGCCGCCGGGAGCGACGCCAACGGCTTCGCCAGGGGCCTGCAGAAGGCGGGCTACGCCACCGATCCGTCCTACGCCACGAAGCTGGCCAAGATGATCCACATGACCGAGCGCGTCCAGCAGACGCTGGCTTGACGCATTCACGCACACACACCGGCCTGATCGTGTTTTCGACCGAATTCTTCCGAACTGAAAGGAGCGCCCCATGAGCTCGTCGGCATTGATGTCGATCGGCACGCGCGCGATGTTCGCGAACTACGCGTCGATGCAGACCACCGGTCACAACATCGCCAACGCGCAGACGCCGGGCTACTCGCGCCAGACGGTGGAGCTGGCGACCTCCGGCGGCCAGTCTACCGGCGCCGGCTTCTTCGGCAAGGGCGTGGACGTCGTCACCGTGAGGCGCGCGAGCGACGCCTTCCTGGAGACGCAGTCGCAGACGGCCAGCTCGATGGCGGCGATGGACGACGCGCGCTCGTCCAACCTGCAGCAGCTCGAGACGGTGTTCCCGCCCGGCGACAACGGCGTCGGCGCGGCCGTCGGCGGCTTCATGAACGCGTTCGTCGACCTGGCCAACAGCCCGTCGGACTCGTCGGCGCGCCAGGTGATCCTGTCCGACGCCGCCGAGGTGGCCGACCGCTTCTCCACGGCCGGCGCGCAGCTCGACCGGCTGCAGAACGGCGTCACGTCCGACCTGCGCAACTCGGTGGCCCAGGTCAACCAGATGGCGGCCCAGGTGGCCAAGCTCAACGGCGACATCGCGGCGCTGCGCGGCAACTCGTCGGTGCCCAACGACATGATGGACCAGCGCGACCAGCTGATCAAGCAGATCGGCAACCTCGTCAAGGTGAGCACCATCGCCTCCAACGACGGCTCGGTGGGCGTGTTCATCGCCGGCGGCCAGCGGCTGGTGCTGGGCGCCGAGGCGCAGCAGCTGGCGGTCACGCCCGATCCGGCCAACTCGTCGCGCTCGGTGATCTCGATCAGCGACAGCGGCATCCTGCACGAGCTGCCCGACGACCTGCTGGTGGGCGGCACCATCAGCGGCCTGCTCAAGTACCAGAACGAGGATCTCGTCTCGGCGCGCAACCAGCTGGGCCAGATGGCCGCGTCGGTGTCGGCGCGCGTCAACCAGATCCAGAGCTTCGGCGTCGATGTGGGCTCGCCCCCGGGGGCCGGCAACCCGGTCTTCGCGGTGGGCGCTCCCGTGGCGATTCCCAACTCGCACAACGCACGCGACGCCGCGGGCGGCTTCGCGAGCAGCGTCTCGCTGGCCGTGACCGACGCCACGCAGCTCAAGGCGAGCGACTACACGATGGTGGCCGACCCCGCCAACGCCGGCAACTACATCGTCACCCGCGAGTCGGACGGCGTGAAGTTCTCGATGGCGCCCAACGGCGCCAACTGGGCGTTCACGCGCCTGTCCGACGGCGCCGCGATGGGCGGCAGCATGGACGGCCTGCAGATCACCGTCAACGGCACGCCCGGCGCCAACGATTCCTTCGAGTTGCAGCCCGTGGGCCGCGCCGCGGTGAGCATGACCCGCGTGCTGGACAACCCGGCCGGCATCGCCGCCGCCGCGCCGATGACGGCCGTGATGGGCGTGGCCAACAAGGGCACGGCCACGGTCGCCGGCCTGGCCGTGGTCAGCACCAGCAACGACCCGACGATCAGCGCCGCCATCAACTTCACCGACGCCAACGGCGGCTATGCGTACACGCTGACCGACGCCAGCGGCAACGTCACCTCCTCGGGCAACGGCACCTGGACGGCGGGCCAGCCGATCGCGCTGAACGGCTTCGAGCTGAACCTCAACGGCGTGCCCGCCGCGGGCGACACGATCAGCGTCGTGAAGACCGCGCACCCGGAGAGCAACAACGGCAACGCGCTGGCGATGGTCGGCTTGCGCGACGAGAACTTCGTGGGCCGCGACATGCAGATCGACGGCTCGCTGCAGGACGGCGAGACGGCCACCGATGCGTACGCGAGCGTGCTGGCCAACGTGGGCGTGCGCGTGCAGAGCGCGAAGACGTCGTCGACGATCTCGACGGCCACCTCGCAGCAGGCCGACGCCGCGGTCGCCAACAAGAGCGGCGTCAACCTCGACGAGGAGGCGGGCCGGCTGATCCAGTTCCAGCAAGGCTACCAGGCCGCCGCGAAGGTGTTGCAGGTGGCGCAGGCCATCTTCGACACGCTGCTGCAGATGGCGTCGCACTGATAGGAGGACAGGATGACCGTCGATCGCATCGCAACCTCGTTCGCCTATGACGGCGCGCTGAACAACCTGATGGCGCGCCAGGACAACCTGACGCAGACGCAGGAGCAGATGACCAGCGGCAAGCGCGTCGTCAAGGCGAGCGACGACCCGGCCGCGGCCGCGCGCGCGGAACGCGCCCGCGCGCTCGAGGAGCGCACCACCGCCAGCCAGAAGGCCGTCGACGCCAGCAGCAACGCGATGACGCTCACCGAAAGCGCGCTGGGCGACGCCGGCGAGCTGCTGCAGCAGGCGCGCGAGCTGCTGGTGGGTGCCGGCGACGCGAGCTTCTCCGACGCGGAGCGCGCGTCCAAGGCCAGCGCCATCGCGGCGATCCGCAGCCAGCTGCTCGCAGTGGCGAACCGGCCCGACGGCCAGGGCGGCTACGTGTTCTCGGGCCAGGGCTCGGGCGGGGCGCCCTTCGTCGACAAGCCCGGCGGCGTGGCCTACCAGGGCGTGGGCGGCTCGATCAACGTGGCCACCGACGAGCCCCTGCCGCTGACGCTGGACGGCGGCAACGTGTGGCTGTCGGCCAATTCCGGCAACGGCGTGTTCGTGACGAAGAACACCAACTCCGGCACTGCCTGGATCGACGCGGGCCACGTGACCTCGCCCGACCTGATCACCGGTTCCACCTACGACATCCAGTTCAGCACCGCCGGCGGCAACACCACCTACTCGGTGCTCAAGGACGGCAACACCGTCTCCAGCGGCAACGCGTTCAGCAGCGGCCAGGAGATCAGCGTGGACGGCATGTCGTTCGCCATCTCCGGCGCGCCGGCCAACGGCGACGACTTCCAGACCACGCCGTCGACGAAGTCGCTGTCGGTGTTCGACGCGCTGGACAACGCCGTGGCGCAGCTGTCCAAGCCCGACCAGGGCGGCCCGAGAGTGCAACAGGCCGTACAGGACAGCCTGCGCAACATCGACCAGTGCAACAGCCAGATCTCCTCGGCGCGCAGCTTCGCCGGCACCACCCTGCAGCGACTGGACGGCGTCAAGGGCCGTCTCGACGCGACCGAGCTTTCGGCTCAAACTGCGCGCTCGAGTGCCGAAGACCTCGACATGGTGAAAGCCCTGTCGAGCTTCAACGCGCAGCAGACGGGGTACCAGGCGGCGCTGCAGAGCTATGCCACGATCCAGAAGCTGTCGCTGTTCAACTACCTCAACGCGTAGGAGGCGTCGGGGTAGCGGCTTCGAATCATTCCAATAAATAATTCCGAGGTAGCAAGAATGTCCCTAGATCATCCCGTCCTCGACCAGGTCGTGCTCGGCGCGAGCTCGCTGTTCGACGCGAAGCGGGCCCCCGTCGCGGCCCACATGACGGTGTTCCCCCAGCGTGCCGACGGGGCCATCGACGCCGCCGGCCTGCTGCAGGTCGTTGACGTGATCGCGCCGCCGGAGGCCGGCCCGCTGATGCTCAGCGTCGCCAACGAGACCGGCCTGCGGGCGCTGCTGGCGCATCCGACGGCCCCGCACCTGATGATCGAGGTGCCGGGCTTCATGCTGACCGACCCCGAACTGGCCGTGCTGCTGCAGGAGCGCGTGGCGCAGGGCCTGTCGCTGGTGCTGGGCGGCCGCGTGCCCGAGAGCGCGCCGCAGGAGTTGTGGCACCTGTTCCAGGCCGTCACGGTGGATCGCGCCAACATCCGCAACCCGCTGCCTGCCGGCCTGGGCGGCAAGCCGCTGCGGCGCTACTTCATCGGCGCCGACGGGCCGGCGATGTCGGCGGGCGCGCTCAAGGCGGGCTTCTCCGCCGTCATGGGCTGGGCCGTGGGCGACGCCCCGGGGCCCGACTCCAAGCCCAAGCCGATCCCGGCGGGCGTCACCACCGTCGTCGACCTGATGCAGCGCGTCGACCGCCAGGAGCCGGCCGAGAAGCTCGAGCCCCTGGTGAAGAACGACCCGACGCTGGCGTTCCGGCTGATGCGCTACCTGAACTCGCCCGGCTTCGGCCTTTCAGTGGAGATCTCGTCGTTCCGCCACGCGCTGATGATCCTGGGCTACCAGCGGCTCAAGCGCTGGCTCGCGCTTCTGGTCACCAGCGCCATCGACGACCCGGACCTGAAGCCGCTGATGCACCTGGCGGTGCGCCGCGGGCTGCTGATGGAGGAGATCGCGCGTCCCGGCGGCGACGACGCCCTGCGCAACGAGCTGTTCATCTGCGGCGTGTTCTCCACGCTGGACCGGATGATCGGGCAGCCGTTCGAGCAACTGCTCAAGACCGTTCCCGTGCAGGAGAGCGTGGCCAACGCGCTGGCCCACGACAGCGGCCCGTGCGCGCCGTTCCTGGCCATCGCCCGCGCGGTGGAGGCCGAGTCGGCGTACGACATCCGCGAGGCGGCCGACGCGCTGATGCTGTCCGTGGGCGACGTGAACCGCGCCCTGGCCAAGTCGCTGGTGCACGCGCACTCCCTGACCCAGGGCTGAGCGCCGGCGAGCCCGCCGCTCGCCCCCGTCCGTCTCAGGCCCGCATCGGTTCGGAAATTTTTCTCGGACCGGCGCCGGGCCGTCACGCGGAGACCGCCGTCCGCATGGAAAATCCCGTACTGGCGGCGTGACGCCGCGGGAGAAGTTCCAGATGGTTCGGTCGACGTGTTTGGCTGCGGGCGTGGCGCTGATGGCGCTGGCCCCCATCGACGGCGCGTCGGCGCAGTCGGTGCACAAGTGCATCATCAACGGCAGCGTCGTCTACCAGGCCGCCGCGTGTCCGGCCGCCAACGAGCAGAAGTCACTCCTGATCCCGGCGCCGCCCAGCGAGCAGGAGCTGCTGGACGCCACGGCCAACGGCCGTCTCCGGAGTTTCGAGCCAGGCGCCGGTGCGGCCACGCCGAGGACGCCGCGCCGCTACGAGCGCAACGCCGGCTCCGCGCCGCCGCAGCTGACGCCGTCCGAAGTGCTGCCCGAGACGCCGGCCGAGGACAATTGCGAGCAGTTGAACAGGAACTACCACGAGGCGCAGTACCGGCGCGACGAGCTGTCGGCGCCGGGCGCAGGCGCCACGCGCGCCGCGGCGCTGCGGCGCGCCTGGGAAGACATGAACCGCGCGGAGCAACAAGCGGCCGCCACGCACTGCTATCTGCGCTGAGCGACGCCGACAGGCGGGCGGGCGAGGCATGCGGGGGCATGCCCGACAAGATCAAGAATCGGACAGGGGGAGAGGGAGCGATGATCAACGGACGTGATCCGCGCCGGACCGGCGCGATGCTGGCGGCGCTCCTTGCCGCAGTGGCCGCACAGGCGCAGGACGTGCACAAGTGCACCGTCAACGGCGCCGTCACCTACCAGTCGACGCCCTGCCCCGCGGGCGACGTGGTGCTGCCCACCGCGCCGACGCCCAGCGACCAGGAAACGCGCCAGGCCCGCGCCGACCAGAACCGCCTGCGCTTCGAGGCCGCCACCGGACGCATCTACCGCCGGACCACGCAAAACCCGCCCGCTCCGGCCAAGCCGCTCAACAACTGCGAGAAGCTCAACCGCGACAGTGCCGACGCGGTCGATCGCCGCGACCAGCTGCGCGCGCCCAGCGAGCTGGCGTCGCACGCGGAGATGCTGCAGAAGGCCGAGTCCGAGGTTGCGCGCCTCCAGCAACTGGCGACGGCCGGCAACTGCAGGCTCACGCACTGAGGAGGGGCGGCCGACTCCCGCGTAGACTCCCGCGGGAGATGTCCACGCCGCCGCCCACCCCTCCCAAAGCCCGCGCGCCGGTCCTGCCGCGCCAGCCGCTCGGCGCGCCCGGTGCGGGCCTGGGCGCCGCCGACGACCTGCGCGGCGAACTGCAGGGCTGGTTCGAGATGTCCCCGATGGGGCAGATGGTCTTCGACGAAGGCGGCACCGTGCTGCGCCACAACGCCGCGCTGGTGCAGATGCTGGGCCCCCTGCCGGGGCAGTTGCGCGACACCGCCCCCGAGTTGCGGCTGCTGCTGGGCTGGCCCACCGAGCTGCCTGCCGTGGCGGCCACGCGCACGCAGGACGGCTGGCTCGCGAGCGCCGCGGGCGAGCCCATGCGCGTGCGCATGCGGGTGCGGGGCGTGCCGTCCAACGGCGGCGGCCGGCTGCCCGGCAGCGCCACCACGCGCTGGATCGCGATGCTGGAGGACCGCGACCTCGAGGACGAGCGCGACATCGCCCGCGTCGAGATCCAGGCGCTGATGGGCACCGCCGGCATCGGCGTGGCCACCTGGGACGCCGCGCGCGGCTGGGTCGGCTCGGTGCAGCGCGGCGCGCGCGTGGCCGGGCCCGAGGGCGGCCCGGCGCTGGCGGACGGGCAGCGCGGCGGCAGCCTGATGGCCGTGGGCCGCGACCTGGTCGAGGCCGAGTCCATGGTCGACTACGAGCGCCTGCAGACCGCGCTGCGCACCCGTTCGCGCATCGAGGTGCGCTACGCCGTGCGCCACCACGAGAGCGGCCGGCGCTGGCTGATGACCCGCGTGGAGCCGGCCGAGCTGGGCCCGCAGCGCGGCGCGTTCTCGGTGGTCACGGTGGACGTCACCGAGGAGGAGACCGCCCGCCGCC
>JABCYW010000129.1 GCA_013289985.1 Betaproteobacteria bacterium
ATCCCCGATTCGCCGGACCAGTGCCTGAGTGAAGTTCTGGATTCTCGCCGTGCCGCCGAGATCCCGCGTTCGAATGGAATCGACGACGAGGGTGTCGCTCAGGGCCTTGCGCAGCCGAGCCGCCTGCTTGCGCAGGCCGACGTGGTCGAGCATCATGCCTGCCGCCAGGATCAGCGCCGTCGGATTCGCGACGCCCCGTCCAGCGATGTCCGGCGCGGATCCATGCACCGCTTCGAAGATCGCCGCATCGGCGCCGATGTTGGCGCCCGGCGCCATGCCCAGCCCCCCGACGAGGCCGGCCACCAGGTCCGAGAGGATGTCGCCGAAGAGGTTGGTCGTCACCAGCATGTCGAACTGCCAGGGGTTGGTCACCAGCTTCATCGCACAGGCGTCCACGATCACGGCGTCGAGCTCGAACGCGCCTCGGTATTCGCGGTCGTACAGATCTCGCGCCGTCTCCAGGAAGATGCCTGTCAGGGCCTTCAGGATGTTCGCCTTGTGGACGACGCTGACCTTCTTGCGCCGCATCGCCACGGCCTGGTCGAAGGCGAACTTGAGCAGCCGCCGGCTTCCCGCTCGCGTGTTGACGCCGGTGGCGATCGCGACGGCGTGCGGATCACCGTCGATCGGAACATAGTGCTCGTGCCCGATGTAGAGACCCTCGAGGTTCTCGCGCACGACGACCAGGTCGATGTTCTCGAACCGCCCGCCCGGAACGAGGCTGACTGCCGGGCGCAGGTTCGCGTAGAGCTTGAACTCCTCACGCAGCCGGACGTTGGACGAACGGAAGCCACCTCCCGTGGGCGTTTCCAGCGGCCCCTTGAGCGCGAGCCGCGTGCGCCGGATGCTTTCCAGCGTGACGTCGGGCAGCGGATCGCCGTGGGCGGAGACGCCCTCGAGGCCCGCCGTCTGGCGATCCCAGTCGAAGGGAGCGCCGAGCGCCTCGAGCACGGTCACTGTCGCATCGACGATCTCCGGTCCGATGCCGTCGCCGGCGATGAGTGTGGCGGGAATCTTGTGCTGCATGGTGTTCGATGGATCGTTGCGGGAAATCAGGAGTTCGACACAGGTGTGGCGACGCGGTGCCTCAGGGACGCCTCAGCGCCTGAATCGTCCGCGCTCGTCGATGACGCTCAGATCGGCGTAGTGGACGCCGGAGTGGTCGGACTCGCGGTAGTGCACCTTGACGCCGCCCAGGTCGTAGTCATCCATGCCATCGAGCGCCGCGAGCACGCTCTTGCGCGTCGGGTGCGGGCCGGCGCGCCGGAGCGCTTCCATCAGCACGCGGGCCGCCGCGAAGCCCTCGATCATGGCCGGCGATGGGCGCGCTCCGGGCTGACGCGCCTGCAGGAGCCGCGTGGCGTCGCGGATCATCGGCAACGTGATCTCGTTTTCGCCCGGAAAGACCTGCGTGACGATGACGCCGCGCGCCAACGTGCCCAGCTCGCGAACGAGCCCTTCGGACGCGTTGTTCGACAGCGTCACGACGGTTGCGCTGTTGCCGGCCGTCCGGATCGCGCGCGTCGCCTTGACCACCGAGGACGCCGTGCCCAGGACGAGGACGGCCTGCGCGTTCGCCTTCGTCAACCGCGCCGCGACGTCGTCGAATTTCGGATCGGCCTTGTCGAAGTCCTCCACGAACTCCGGCGAGAGATGCATCTTCGCGAAGCCCCGGGTCGCGCCGGCAAGGGAGTCGTCGCCAAAGGCATCGTTGGTCTTGAGCACCGCGATGCGCGTGCTGCCCATGCTGGCCAGCTGCTCGATGGCGCGCTCGGCCTCCGCCTGGTATGAGTTCCTCACGTTGAAGATGTGGCGATTGACCGGCGCGTTGAGCAGCATCGCGCCGCTGGATGGCGCGATCGATGCGGTGTCGTAGCGATCCAGGAGCGGCATGACAGCCTCGTTCTGCGGCGTCCCCCGGATCATGAACAGCGCGAGCACCTGGTCATGCTCGATCAGGGTCTTGGCGTTGGCCGCCGCCTGCGTTGCAGAACCGCGATCGTCCAGCGTGCGAAGCTCGACAAGGTTGCCATTCACGCCGCCTCGTGCATTGACCGCGTCGATCCAGAGCCGCGCACCGAGCGTCGTCTCCGCGACGTTGAGCGCCGAATTGCCGGTGACGCCGGTCGTCTGGCCCACCAGCAACTGCGCCTGTGCAAGGCCGGCAGCGAGCCAGAGGGCCAGCGCCAGGGCCGGTTTCAGTCTGGTCGGACGAGAAGCCATGTCCTTCTCCCTTTGCAAGGCGCGCCGGCGCCCTGTCTCATGTGCCCTTGGAACCCGTGACGCGGCTGCTGGCCGTCGCCTTCACCCGGCCGCACCGGCGCACACGTCGTGGACGACGAGCACGCGCTGGCTCGGATCTGGCGCGGGCAGCGGCGAAGCGTGCGTTGCGAGGTTCTTCATGGGGTCTCCGGTCGTTGTGTCCCCTGGCGGGGTTCTTTTGGCCCGGCGCGCGAAACCACGCGCGCTCGTCGCGCCCGCGGGTTCAGTGCCGTCGCTGCAACTGCTGCATGCCTTCCGAGTCAGGAAGAGGCACGGGTTGCCGGTGCAGTCCCGAGTTGTGCTTCGGAGATGACGCGGCGACGTCCTGGGCTTGAGCGCGGAGGTTAGAGGTCGCTATCCTTCTGTTTGCTTTCAGCGCGATTCCTCCAGGGAAAGTACTTAGTCGCGGTCCTCCCGCGACGTCCGCTTCACATGAGGTTCAGCGAGAACGAGCTTGCGCGGCTTGAGGAAGAGTCAGCCCGGGTCGAGAAGATCCGACGCGACATGGCCGGAGAGGCTGAACGACTGGCGGAGGAAAAGCGGCGCAGGCGGGGCGAAGGCGGGTGACACGGCGTGTTCCGGGCCGCCTCTCGACGGCACGCAGCCATCCAGGGCGACAATCGTCGACAGGGAGCGCTCCGCGCCGCCCGACGCCGACTCCGCTAGCCTGAACATCTCCGCACCATGCCCGCCACCCTGACCCCGCTGCGCGGCGACGCCATCCGCGTCACCCACGAAGAAGTGAACTACGAGCCGCTCCAGCGCGACGCCGCGCTCGGCGCCTTGCTGTTCGCGCTGGACCTGCTGGGCCGCGACGCCATCGACGTGCCCGCGATGCGCTATGCCGACCGCGTCACGCTGGGCCCGGCGCTGGATGCCGCGCGCCAGTACGGCCTGATCCTGCAGCGCCATGTGGCCCGGGTCGATCGCCAAAGCCCTCTGCTGCCCGCGGCGGTGAAGGTGGACGATGCACATGCCTGGGTGCACGAGGCCGCGAAGTCGGTGCCCGAGGCCGAACGCGACCGGTTCTGCTGGCGCCTCGCGCGTCGCCTGGGCGCCAATCCGTGGTGCGACGAGCGGCCGGCCATCGCGCTGGAGAACCAGCAGTTCGGCATGTTCGAGGAAGGCTTCGAGGAGATCGAGGCCGACGCGACCGCCGTCCCGACGGACGACGACGCGACGCCGGCCTGAGCGCTCCCGCGACCAGGCCGGGCGGGCCTCAGCCCTGGGCGCCCGCCAGCGCGTCGTTGAAGGTGGCGCTGGGACGCATCGCCGCGCCGGTCTTCTCGACGTCGGGCATGTAGTAGCCGCCGATGTCCACCGGCTTGCCCTGCACGTCGGACAGCTCGCCGACGATGGTCTTTTCCTTCGACGCGAGCGTGGCGGCCAGCGGCTTGAAGTGCGCCTGCAGTTCCTTGTCTTCCGACTGCGCGGCCAGTTCCTGCGCCCAGTACAGCGCCAGGTAGAACTGGCTGCCGCGGTTGTCGAGCTCGCCGGTCTTGGGCGACGGCGACTTGTTGTTGTCCAGCAGCTTGCCGGTGGCGGCGTCCAGCGTCTTGGCCAGCAGCTTGGCCTTGGCGTTGCCGGCCTTGATGCCGAGGTCTTCCAGCGACACGGCAAGCGCCAGGAACTCGCCCAGCGAATCCCAGCGCAGGTGGTTCTCTTCCACCAGCTGCTTGACGTGCTTGGGGGCCGAGCCGCCGGCGCCCGTCTCGTACATGCCGCCGCCGGCCATCAGCGGCACGATGGACAGCATCTTGGCGCTGGTGCCCAGCTCCATGATGGGGAACAGGTCGGTGAGGTAGTCGCGCAGGATGTTGCCGGTGACCGAGATGGTGTCCAGGCCGCGGACGACGCGCTCCAGCGTGTAGCGCATCGCGCGCACCTGCGACATGATCTGGATGTCCAGGCCCTTGGTGTCGTGGTCCTTCAGGTAGGTGTTGACCTTCTTGATGACCTCGGCCTCGTGCGGGCGGTACGAATCGAGCCAGAACACGGCGGGCATGCCGGAGTTGCGGGCACGCGTGACGGCCAGCTTGACCCAGTCGCGGATCGGCGCGTCCTTGACCTGGCACATGCGCCAGATGTCGCCTTCCTCCACGTGCTGGACCAGCAGCGTCTCGCCGGTGGCGATGTCGACGATGCGGGCCTCGCCGGCTTCCGAGACCTCGAAGGTCTTGTCGTGCGAGCCGTATTCCTCGGCCTGCTGCGCCATCAGGCCCACGTTGGGCACGGTGCCCATGGTGACCGGGTCGAAGTTGCCGTTGGTCTTGCAGAAGTTGATGACCTCCTGGTAGATGCGGGCGAACGTGCTCTCCGGGATCACCGCCTTGGTGTCCTTCGGGCGGCCGTCGGCGCCCCACATCTTGCCGCCGATGCGGATCATGGCCGGCATCGACGCGTCGACGATCACGTCGTTGGGCGCGTGCAGGTTGGTGATGCCCTTGGCCGAGTCGACCATCGCCAGCTCCGGGCGGTGCTCGTGGCAGGCGTGCAGGTCGCGGATGATCTCGTCGCGCTTGGACGTGGGCAGCGTGGCGATCTTGTCGTACAGCGTGGCCATGCCGTTGTTGACGTTGATGCCCAGATCGTCGAACAGCTTGCCGTGCTTCTCGAACGCCTCGCGGTAGAAGATGCGCACGGCGTGGCCGAACACGATGGGGTGCGACACCTTCATCATCGTGGCCTTCACGTGCAGCGAGAACATGACGTGCGTCTTGCGCGCGTCCTCCATCTCGGTCTCGTAGAACTCGAGCAGCGCCTTCTTGCTCATGAACATCGAGTCGATGATCTCGCCGGCCAGCAGCGACACCTTCGGCTTGAGCACCGTGGTCTTGCCGCCCTTGGTGACGAGTTCCATGCGCACGTCGCGCGCCTTGTCGAGCGTCATCGACTTCTCGCCGTGATAGAAGTCGCCGTGCTTCATCGTGGCCACGTGGGTCTGCGAGGCCTGGCTCCAGACGCCCATCGAATGCGGATGCTTGCGCGCGTAGTTCTTGACGGCCAGCGGGGCGCGGCGGTCGGAGTTGCCTTCGCGCAGGACCGGGTTGACGGCGCTGCCCAGGCACCTGGCGTAGCGGGCGCGGATCTTCTTCTCGTCGTCGGTGGACGGCTGCTCGGGATAGTCGGGCACCGCGAAGCCCTTGCCCTGCAGTTCCTTGATGGCCGCCTGCAGCTGCTGCACCGAGGCGCTGATGTTGGGCAGCTTGATGATGTTGGTGTCCGGCAGCAGCGTCAGCCGGCCCAGCTCGGCCAGGTTGTCGGGCACCTTCTGCGCGTCGCCGAGGTATTCGGGGAACTCGCCCAGGATGCGGGCCGCCACGGAGATGTCGCTGGCGGTGACGGCGATGCCGGCCGGTGCCGTGAAGGCGCGCACGACGGGCAGGAAGGCGTGGGTCGCCAGCAGGGGCGCTTCGTCCGTCAGGGTGTAGATGATGGTCGGCTGTTGGGTGGTCATCGGCGCAGTTCCAGGGTGTGAGAGGGCGGAACCGCGAGCGGCGCCCGGCCCCGGTGACGAGGCGGGGCGGCTTCCCGGTTCCCGGGCTGCATTTTCCACCGATAAGCAATCTTGCGGGGATGCTCGGCTATCAAGCGGGTTACACGCCCGCTCGCCGGGCATGACCTGGATCAACCCAGCTTGTTGATCTCGCCCTGCACGACCCAGCGGTCGGCCTCGGGGAGCGCCTCCAGCAGCAACTGGATGAAGCGGGCCCTGTCGCCGCCCGCCGCATCGCCGGCGCGCTTGACCATCACGCGCGCGATCGGCCCCATCTTGCGGGTGACGATGGCCAGCGCCTGGCTCTTGAACGCGTCGGTGAGCGGATCGGCGGGTGCCGCCGTGGGCTGCGGCACGGGCGTCGCCCGGCTGGACATCGGCGACGGCGAGGGGATGGGCGTGATGTGGCTGCCGCCGGCGCGCACGGTGTCGAGGAACTGATGGCGCTTGGCGTCCTCGGCGATGTGGCGGGCCACGGCGGTGGTGAGGCTGTCGGCGTCGGCGTGGCTGCGCGCGGCCTCGCGCACCATCACGCGCGCCATCGGGCCCACGTGCGTGGCGAGCGCGCGCTCGATGCGGCTCAGCTCGGCCGGATCCCAGCTCGTGCCTGTACCCGAAGTAGCCGCGCCCGAGGACAGCGCCGGGTCGCGCGCCGGCGGCGCCTCGCGCGGCGAGGCCACGCTGGGCGACACGGCGCTGGTGGTGCCCGGATGCTCGCCGTCGCGCGGGATCGGCAGGATCACCGTGGCCTTGGCGGTGGCCGACGCGGGCGCGCGCGACAGCCCCTGCAGCGCGGCGCGCATGGCGGCCGCGTCGGCGTAGCGGTCGGCCGGGTTCTTGGCCATCGCGCGGGCGACGATCGCGTCGAACGCGGGCGGCCGCTGGCCCTTGGTGACCACGCTGGGCGCCGGCGGCTCCTCGTTGAGGATCTTGTACATCACCTCCTGCGTGGCGCCGGTGAACGCGCGCCGGCCGGTGAGCATGCGGTACAGCAGCGTGCCGCACGCGAACAGGTCGGCGCGGTGGTCGAGCCCCTTGCCGGTGAACTGCTCGGGCGCCATGTAGGCCGGCGTGCCGATCATCGACGACACCTGCGTGAGGTTGGCGTCCTCCAGCCGCGCGATGCCGAAGTCGGTGAGCTTGACCTGGCCCTGCCGGGTGACGATGAGGTTGGCCGGCTTGATGTCGCGGTGCCAGACGCCTTGCGCGTGGGCCACGGACAGCGCCTCGAGCAGCTGGTCCATCACCGCCAGCACGTTGGCCTCGGACAGCATCTGCGGCACGGCCAGGATGTCGTCCAGCGTGCGGCCGTCGACGAACTCCATCGCGATGAAGGTGACGTCGCCGTCCTCGCCGAAGTCGTAGATGGCCACCACGCCCGGATGCGCGATGCGGCCGACGGCCTTGGCCTCGTTGCGGAAGCGCGCGGCCATGGAGTCGACCGCGGTGGAGTCGCCCAGCAGCTCGCGGTGGATGGTCTTGATCGCCACCGCGCGGTGGATGTGCGGGTCGAACCCCTTGTAGACGGTGCCCATGGAGCCGCGGCCGAGCACCGCGGAGATGGTGTACTTGCCGATGCGCTCGGGAATGGGCGGCGTCGTCGTCATGGCTGCCGGGTGTCCTAGCTATCGAGCATCTTCATCGCGTGCGACAGGCTCGTGCGCATGCGGTTGAACGACTCGGACAGCACGCCGATCTCGTCGTTGGACTTGACGGCGAACTCGGGCGCCTCGAACTCGCCCAGCGACACGCGGTCGGCGATGCCCGAGAGCGCGCTCACCGGCCGGATGACCAGGCGATAGAGCATCAGGTTCAGCGCCGCGCCGATCAGCACGAACACGCCGGTGAGCACGCCCACGACCACCAGCAGCTCGCGGTCGGCCAGCTGCAGGGGCAGCGTCAGCGGCACCGACACCACCTGCGCGCCCAGCGGCTCGTTGAGCGTCCAGCCGAAGCCGTTGGCCGGGCCGTACTTGTCGGTGAGCGTCTTGGGCGCCGCGTCGGGCGTGCTGTGGCAGGCCAGGCAGCCCGGGTTGGTGATGACGATGGGGCGCGCGATGTACAGCGCCGCGCCGGTGGGCGTCTCGCGCTCGCCGATGAATTCCTTCAGGTCGGCCGACTGCTTGAAGGTGCGCACGATGTCTTCTTCCCACGCCACCGCGCGGTCGCGCGGGTTGGTCGGGTTGAGCATGGCCGACTTGAACGCGTAGTCGGGATAGGTCTTCTGCAGGTGGGCGAGCACCTCGGCCGCCGAATAGGCCGGGATCGACTGCGGCAGGAAGGTGTACTTCATCTGCGTCTCGAGCAGCGGCTTGATCTGCGTGGCCGTGTAGGTGCTGACGCCGTTGGCGCCGGTCATCAGGAGGCGGGCGCGGTCGATCACCTCGTCCTTGGCCGCCTGGCGCAGCAGGCCGCGCGCGATGAGCGTGGAGGCGCTGAGTCCCACCAGGAACACGAGCAGGAACACCAGGTTGAACTTGACGAGCAGTTTCATGTTTTCTTGACCGGGCTCAGTGAACGGGTTGCGGCGCGTGGCCGGTGGGATAGAGGACGGGCGTCCATTCCGGATGCGACTTCAGTCCGGCGACGAGCGCGCCGCGGAATTGTGGATCGGCCGCGAGCCGGCGCCAACGCGTCGCGAACACCTGGCGCAGCGGCGCCTCGGCGTCGATCCAGGGCTGAGCGTCGGCGTAGGCCATCTCGCCCAGGCGGCGCGGCGGCACGTCCACCGCGAAGGCGGCGGCGCGCGACGGGAGGGTGTCCATGAAGCTGCGCGGCATGGCCTGGACGAAGGCCGCCGACGCGCCCTTGGCGAGCACCGGCTTCGCGCCGGCCTGCAGCGCCAGCATCTCGCCCGATTTCAGCGCTTGCTCGCCCTGGTCGGCGGCCCGCGGCTGCACGTGCGACGGGCCGGACTCGGCGAAGGCCTGGGCGACGCCGCCCTGGACGGAGAGGATCAGCGTGCCGCCCGTGCTGTCGGCGTCGGCGACCGCGCTGCGGATCGCCCCGGGCACGGTCGCGGGCGTGGCCAGCTTCACCCAGCCCGAGAGCAGGTAGACGCCGGCGCGCATGCCGTCGTCGCCGAGGTTGGGCAGCAGCATCACGCGGGTGTCGGGGCCCAGCGCGAAGCCGGGGCCGCCCGGGTATTCGAGGCGCAGCAGGCGCGACTGGGCGCCGGTGGCGACCAGGTCGCCGGCCTGCAGGCGCACGCCCTCGGCCAGCGCGAAGCGGGCGCCGTCGCGCAAGAGCGTGGCGTCGCCGTCCTGCATGGTCACCAGCGGCGGGCGCGAGGCGGCCGCGGCCAGGCCGGCACAGGCGGACAGCAAGGTGGCCAGGAGGAAGCGAAGGCTGGGCGACGGCATGCCGCCGATTATGGCCAGCTCGCAGGGCCGCGCAGTGTGAGATTTCGCCGTTTCAGCGCGCGATCAGCCCTGCGCGCGCGCAGGCCGGCTGCATCAGGCGGTCGATCAGGCCATAGAACACCTGCTCGGTGTCCTGCGCGTCGAGCGCGTACAGGGCGTGCATCACGTCGTCGAAGAAGTAGCCCGATTCGCCGTCGGCGCCCATGTTGTCGCGGCTGCGCAGGATCTCCGACTCGGGGACTTCGAGGCGCAGCGCCGTCTTCAGGGCGATCATCGGGACTTCGGTCTCGCCGCCGTCGATCAGGTCCTGCAGGACGTCCATCAGCGCCTGCTGGCGCGGGCTGGCGTCGTACCAGGGGTCGCCCCAGCCGGCCCAGTCCATCTTGCAGCTGATGCCGTTCGGGAGCACGTGGTACGCCGCGGCGCGGGAAGCATTGGCTGCCTTGGCGGCGGCCAGGGCGGCGCGCAGCGCGCCCAGGTACTGACGTGGTTTGGCCTGACTCATCGGAGCCTTCCGCAAGCGTTGGAAAAGCAGCCGTCCGGGGCGCTTGATCGCGCGATCGGACGGTTGTCGTTCCACTACTTATCGGCTGGCCGGCGCCGTCTCTTTAATGCGAGGGCGGCGGACGGGCCGCCGCCGTGCGTTCATTCGCGGCTGTCCTCGACGCGGCGGGCGGCGCCCACGGCGCGTTCGGCGGCGTGCAGCGCGGCGTCCACGCGCAGGATGGCCAGGCGTTGCTGGTTGCGGGCCATCGGGTCGTCCTCGGGCAGCGCCAGGTCGTTGTGCGCGGCGTGCAGCAGGTCGATGGCGGCATGCAGGCGGCCATCGTAGGCCGGCGGCGCGTCGGGCGGCGGGTTCCAGCCCAGGTCCTTGGCGTCGGCGGCGGCGGCGCTGGTGGCCGAGTGGATCGCGGCTGCCACCTCGTCGGACGCGACGAGCTCGTCCTCGCGCATCTCGCCGTCCTCGGGGCGGCGATGGTCGATCTGCCATTGCGCGGCGCGCAGGTCGGACAGGGCGTGGATGTAGTGCGGGTGGCGGCCCGGCATCTGGGCCAGCGCGAGCGTGGAGACGAGCAGGGGCAGCGCGAACGCGGCGGCGCGAAGGATCGGTTTCATGTCTTTCCTCGGGTTGTGTTGTACGGAGTCGGGGTCCGGCCGACCCTTGCGCTCACAACGCGGCAGGGCCGAGGCGCGTGGACGCTGGGCGCTTGCCCCAAGCTGACGCACGCGAAGCCGATACAGAGGACAATGTCGGTTCCGAGCCCGTCGGCGCCGGCAAACCTTGCTTTTAGCTTGCTTGTTGCTGAACACGCTGATCAGGGTAGACACGGACAATTGAACTGTCACATTCGAGGCGAATCCACCGCCGGATCCGTGGCGTTTTTCCAGCTTCGCATTCGCCGATGAAGTCTTCCGATTCCCTCTGGCTGGGCCGTCCCAGCCGCCTCGTCCTCTTCCACGGGCTTGCCAGCAGTCCCAAGGAATTCGGTTTTCTCACGCACCCGATGCGCCGCCATGGCGTGCGCCTGATCGCGCCCGAAGTGCCCGGCTACAGCGCCGGCCTGCTGGCCGACGGCGCGACGTGGCGGGACTGGGTCGCCGCGGCGGGCCGCTGCCTGGACGAGCTGGAGGCCGAGTCGGCCGAGCCCTACGTGCTGGGCGGCCTGTGCACCGGCTCGATGCTGGCGCTGGCCGTGGCCGCGCAACGTCCGCGCCCCGGCCTGCGCGGCTTCGCGCTGCTGTCGCCGCTGTTCGCCTACAACGGCTGGGCGCTGCCCTGGTGGTACGCGCTGCGGCCCATCGCCTACGCCACCGGCATCACCCGGTTCTTCTCGATGCGCGAGCGCGAGCCCTACGGCCTGCGCAACGAGCGCATGCGCCAGCTCATCCGCCAGCAGATGGCCGCCGGCGAGACCTCGCTGGTGGGCCCGAGCTCGGTGCCGCTGACCGTGGTGCGCGAGAGCGAGCGGCTCTCGGCGCACGTGCGCACGCTGCTGCCCGAACTGGCGTACCCTGTGCAGGTGCAGCACGCGCGCGACGACGAGATCTGCCGCCTGTCCAGCGTTCGCCGCGAGCTCGAGCGCGTGCCTACCGGCCTGTTGAGCCTGCACGTAGCAGAGAACAGTTATCACATGATTACGGCCGACAACGATCGCCACCTGGTGGCCGATCGCCTCAGCGCCTTCATGCAGGGCCTCGACGCCTGTATCCTCGATAGCGTGCCGTTCGCGCACGACATCTCCTCCGAATTCGACGTCGCCGAAGCGGCGACGCGGTGACCCTGCCATGACGACCCTAGCCCGCCTCACCCACCTCATCCACGACAAGTTCGGCGTGGCGCTCGACGTCATCGACCCCGATGCGCCGTTCGCCAGCTACGACCTCGATTCGCTCACCGTCGCCGAACTGATGTTCGAGATCGACGACAACTTCGGCGTCACCGTGCCCGATTCGGCCGCCACCACGGTGACCACGCTGCGCGAGCTGAGCGTGCTCATCGACGGGCTGCCGGCCGCCGCGCAGAAGGCCTAAGAGCCTGGGAGGGAATCCACCATGCCCGCTCGTCTCGCCCAAAGACGCCCGCTCGTTGTTGCAAATGCTCGCCGTAGCCTCCGCTACGTCTGCGCTTTGCGCCTAGATCGGACGCCTTTGGGCGACCCGCTCGGGCACGGTGGATTCCCTCCCAGGCTCTACCCATGACCCAGGCAGCGCGCATCGGCGTCGCGGGCATCGGCCTCGCAAGCCCGCTCGGCGACGATCTCGGCGCCGCCTGGGAGCGCCTGGTCGACGGCCGGGGCGGCGTCGGCCGCATGGCCTTCGACGGCCTGCCCGACATCGCCGCCGCGCAGGTCGCGGGCGAGCTCGCGCACGGCCTCACGCGCCTGCAGATGGTGGGCACCGAGCGCGTGAGCCAGATGGCGCTGGCCGCGGTGCGCGGCGCGCTGGCCGACGCGCGCATGGTCGCGTGGGCCGATCCCGAGCGGGTGGGCCTGTACCTGGGCACCGGCATGGGCGGCGCGGCCACGATGGACGCCGGCTTCGCCGCGCTGTACACCGGCGCGCGCATCCCGCCGCTGACGGTGCCGGCGGGCATGGTCAACGGTGCGTCGGCGGTGGTGGCCATCCACGCCGACATCCGCGGCCCCGTGCTCACCTACGCGGTGGCCTGCGCGTCGAGCTCGGTGGCCATCGCCGAGGCCGCGCACGCGCTGCGCCGCGGCGAGATCGATGTCGCCGTCTGCGGTGGCGTGGAGGCGCCGCTGGCGCGCGGCACCGTCGCGGCCTGGCAGGCCCTGCGCACCCTCGCGCCGCCCGACGAGGCCGACGTGGCGCACAGCTGCCGGCCGTTCGCGGCCAACCGCGCGGGCCTCGTGCTGGGCGAGGGCGCGGCGTTCTTCGTGCTGCGCCGCGAAGACGATCTCGTCGGCGCGCCGCGCGCCTGGCTGGCCGGATCGGCCGTTCGCTGCGACGCGCTGCACCTGACCAATCCGCAGGTGCGCGGCCAGGTGTCCACGCTGAAGGCCGCGCTGCGCGCCAGCGGCCTCGAGCCGTCCGACGTCGGCTACTGCAACGCGCACGGCACCGCCACGCAGGCGGGCGACCCGGTGGAATGCGAGGCGCTGCGCGACGTCTGGGGCGAGCACGCGAGCCGCCTGCGGGTCAGCTCCACCAAGGCCGCGCACGGCCACCTGCTGGGCGCCGGCGGCGCGCTGGAGGCGGCGCTGACCGTCGCCGCGCTGCAGGCCGGCGTGGTGCCGCCCACGCTGGGCGTCGCCACGCTCGACGCGCGTTGCGCGGGCCTCGCCCACGTGCTCGGCGAAGGCCAGCGCGCGCCCGACCTGCGCCACGCGATCACCAACTCGTTCGCGTTCGGCGGCACCAACGTGGCGCTCGTCTTCAGCCGCGCGTGATGCGCCTCTTCCTCGCGACGCTGGCGCTGTCGCTCTCCACGAACGCGCTGGCCGGCGACGCGCCGCACTTCATCGGCGACATCGGCCTGGGCGTCGAGCGCACGCAGGCGTCCGCGCCGGGCGCGCGGGCGCGCACCTGGGCGCTGCCCTACGCATACGGCGACTACGGCCCGCTGTTCGTGCGCGAGGACACCTTCGGCGCGAAGCTGCTGCCCGTCGGCTGGGGCTCGGTGGAACTGGTCGGCCGCGTCAGCACGGAGGGCACCGACGCCGACGGCCCGGGCCTGGCGCATCGCACCAACCCGCGCCCCGTCGGCCTGGGCACGTTCCAGGAGACGCCCTGGGGCGGCGTGTTCGCCGACGCCTTCGTCGACACCGTCTCGGGCGGCACGCTGCTGGAGGCGTCGTACGCGATCGAGGTTCCGGTGGGCCCGGTCACGTTCTATCCGCAGGTCGGCGTCACCCGGCGCAGCGCGCGCTACGACGCGCACCTCTACGACGTGCATGAGGCCTCGACAACGCCCGTGCTGCAGCTGTCCGCCGAGCTGCCGTTCGCCACGAACTGGGTCGTGCTCGCGCACGCGCAGGTCGAGCCGTTCTCGCACGCGCTGCGCGAGAGCGCGCGCGTGGACACGCACTCGCGCGCCTCCGCCCTTGTCGTGCTGGCGTGGCGCTTCAAATGACCGATGACATCGTCCTCTACGCGCTGCCGGTCTTCGGCCTGCTGATGGCGGTCGAATTCGGCTGGGGCCTCGCGCGCGGCCGCAACACCTACGGCCTGGCCGACACGCTGGCCAGCCTCAGCCAGGGCCTGCTGAGCCAGGTGGTGGCGGCCTGCACGCAGCTGATCCAGATCGGGCTGTACACGCTCGCGTTCCCGTTCCTCACGCTCACGCCGCACGCGGCGCTGTGGCAGCACGCGGGCGGCCTCGTGGCGGCGGTCGTGCTGTACGACTTCTGCGACTACTGGCTCCACCGCGTCTCGCACGAGAGCGCGCTGTTCTGGGCCGCGCACGTGGTGCATCACCAGAGCCGGCGCTTCAACCTGTCGACGGCGCTGCGCCAGGAGAGTGCCTACGCGTTGACCGGGTGGCCGTTCTTCCTGCCGATGGCGCTGGTGGGCGTGCCGCCGGCGCAGTTCGCGCTGGCCGGCATCGTGGTGCTGTTCTACCAGTTCTGGATCCACACCGAGCACATCGGCTCGCTGGGGCCGCTCGATCGCTGGCTCTCGACGCCGTCCAACCACCGCGTGCACCACGCCACCAACCCGCGCTACCTCGATCGCAACTACGGCGCGATCCTGGTGGTGTGGGATCGGCTGTTCGGCAGCTTCGAGCCCGAGTCCGAGCCCTGCGTCTACGGCACCACGGTGCCGCTCGCGGGCTGGGATCCGCTCACGGCCGTCGGCGCCAACTACGCCGGCCTGTGGCGGCGGTGCCGTGCGGCCCGCGGCTGGCGCGATCGCGTGGGCGTGCTGCTGCGCTCGCCGTCCTGGCGCCCGGCGGGCGTGCCCGAACCGGCACCGGTTCCAACACCCGAGGATCGCCGCGTCGCCCGAGGCCAGGGCGCAGTGGCCGTGGCGCTGTTCCTGGTGGCGACGGCCTGCACCGGCGGCCTGCTCTGGCGAGTCGACGACCTGGGACGCGCGGCGCTCGCCGGCGTCGCGGCCTGCCTGGTGGCCGGGCTGTGGGCGATCGGCGCGGTGCTCGATCGCCGCCTCGCGCCCTGGGCCGGGGCCGCCCTCGGGCTGGTTGCTGCTGCCGGTGTGCTGGGCCTGCTGACGACCTAGCCGATTTTCTTGGTTCATCGCCGATCTGCGGGGTGCCTTGGTTTGCGGGGCGCGTTGGTTTACGGGGCGCGCTGGGTCAGGCACGACTCACCGGGGGAGCTTGTTTTGTTCGTGTCCCCCGTCGGCCTGCGGCCTCCTCCTCCTTAACCTCACAAAACAAGCTCCCCCGCCTCGCCGTGCCACGCATGGCGTGCCGGCAGACAACATTCGCAGGGGAGGAGTCCGCGTTTTTTTTGAAGGGTTTTGCCATCGTCGGGCCATCGAGGCCGCGACGATGCCCGCGGCCGGCGTTTGCAAGCGCCATCGGGCTTGACGCGAACCGCGAATCGAGCTGCCGGCGCTCCTTCTCGTGACCGACGAGGGTCCCTTCGCCAACGATGTCATCCTGCGCGCAGTCGCGGGATCCACGCTGGCGGATGAGCTGTCTCAGGGGGATTCCGCGACTGCGCGCGCAATGACGAGGCGGTGCCGATCGTCCATCACGACAAGTAGCGCTGGCAGCTCGATTCGCGATTCGCGTCAGGCCCGGCGACCCGCATCGACGCCGGCCGCG
>JABCYW010000130.1 GCA_013289985.1 Betaproteobacteria bacterium
GCTGACATCGCCGGGCAGCTCGAGCGCGGCCAGCAGCGAGTCGGTGCCCTGGTTCTCGGTGGTGGGCATGACGAACTCGAACGTCATGTCCTCCAGGCCGCCGCGCGAATACAGCAGCGGGATCTGGTCGGCCAGGTTGTTGACCGCCGGCAGCACCGGGACAACCTTGGACTGCGTGAGGAACTCCGCCTCGTCGATGCGGTCGCGGCGCGAGGGATCCTCGGTCGCGACGACCACCTTGCCGTTCAGCAATCCCAGCGGCAGCATCCCCAGCCGCTGCGCCGCGGCGAGCGGCAGCTTCTTCAGCGCCTCGACGTCGATCGGGAAGGCCTGCAGGTCGACCTGCGGATAGCCCATCTTGCGGGCCAGCGCGGTCTGCAGGTTGGCGCGCGTGATCAGGCGCTGGCTCACCAGCAGCTCGCCCAGCGGCACCTTGCGGTCCTTGCCCTGGTTGGCGAGTGCGTCGGCCAGCTGGGCCTCGGTGATGAAGCCGAGCGCGATCAGCGCTTCGCCGATGCGCACCATGGGCATGCGGCTCTGCGATTCGATGGCGGCCTGCAGTTGCTCGGGCGTCGTGACCAGGTCGCTCAGCAACAGGTCGGCCGTCCGGGCCGCCTTGGGCGCGGGCGCCGGCGCGGCGGCGGGTGGGGCCTTGGCCTCGGCCGGCTCGGGCAGATCCATCAGCGGCATCGAGGCCGTGCTCTGAAACACCAGCGGGTCCAGCATGGGCACCTCGGGCGAATCGTCGGGCAGGCACGCGCGCTTGATCTCGAGGGCCTCGCGCAGTTCCTCGCGCGAGATCACGCCGTGGTTGACCAGCAGCTCGCCCAGCGGCAGGTTGCGGTTGCTGGTCTGGCTGCGCAGCGCGTGCGCCAGGTCTTCCGGCGACAGGATCTTCAGCGAGGTCAACGCCTCGCCCAGGCGCAGCATCGGCGTGCGCGACTGCAGCTGCAGCGCCATCTGCAGCTGCTGCTGGTCGATCAGGCCGGCCTCGACGAGCATTTCGCCGAGCTTCAGGTTGCGGATGCGCCGCTGCTCCTGCAGCGCGTCCTGCAGCTGCTGCGGCGACAGGGTGTGCTTGCTGACGAGCACGTCGCCCAGGCGCGGTCCGAAATCGACGCGGCGGTAGGCGGTGCGCGGGTAGAAGAAGCGCTGCACCAGGCCGGCATCGCCGACCGGCGGGAACAGGAACAGCCCCAGGTCGTTCTCGACGTGGCTGATGGTCCGGCCCGTGTGCGACTTTCCGTTGCTCAGCTGCACCTGGAATTCGGTGTCGCCCGGCACGCGCTCGGCCCAGCCCGGGGCGGCGTTGATGCCATTGCTGGAGGGCATCACCGGCTCGGTGAGCGTCAGGCGCTGGAACTGGCCGAAGCGCAACTGCATTGGCGAGCGCGCCGGCGGCACGAACACGGTCGCCAGGCCCGTGGTCACGGCGAAGTGCGCCAGGCGGGCGTTGAAGCTCTTGTCGTTGAGGCCCAGGATCGCGCACGGCTCGCTGCTGCCGAGCGGCCATGTGCTGCCCGCGTTGGCGGCTGGCGGCATCGCCCACTGCGACGGCTCGGAAGTGGCGCGGTCGGCGGACCGGGTACCCGGCGTGGCGGACTGGGGAGGCTGCGAGAGGTCGGACATGGCGTGGGCGGACGGATCCACATCCCCAGCGATGGTTGGGGGCCTGTCGATCCTAGAGGCCGACCCCCGGCGCGAAGCGCGGAATAGCGGCGCGATCGACACCCAGTTCGAGCCTGCCGCGCATGCCTGTCATCCTGGACTGCGCGCGGGATGGCGGCTAGCCGCCTGGCTCGTCTTTCTCGGCGTAGTGCTTCCACTGCGCCATCGCCTTGTTCATCAGCTGGACCTGGCCCGTGAAGCGCGTGCACATCAGGCAGATGCCCAGGTGGAAGCGCACCGCGATGCGCTCGACCAGCGTCAGCGCGCGGTTCTCGCGCTCGAGCACCAGGCGGGTCACTTCGCGGCAGTTGCGGTAGAACAGGCTCATCGGGGCTGGGGAGTGGGGTGCGCATCGAACCAGCCGGCCTGCAGGCATTCGCGCAGCCGGAGTCGGGCACGATGCAGCAGTACCCACAGGTTGGTCGTGGTGATCGTCAGTTCCTTACACACCTCGTCCGACGACAGCTCCAGCCACTCCCGCATCATGAAAACGCGGGCCTGCGTCGGGGGCAGCACGTCCAGGCAGGCCTGCATGACGTCGAAGAACTGGCGCTGGCGCAGCACGTCGTCGGGGTTGCCCCAGTCGGCCGGCATCTCGCGCCAGTGGCCGTCGGGGGCGAACAGCAGGTCGTCGAGATCCTCGTTGTCGTCGGTGGTCAGCACCGTCGCCTCGCGCTTGTGGCGGCGCAGCTGGTCGATCACCTTGTGCTTGAGGATGCCCACCAGCCAGGTCTTGAGCTGCGACTGGCCGCCGAAGGACTGCGGCTTCTCCAGCGCGGCCACCACGGTCTCGGAGACGGCGTCCTCGGCCCAGGCCTCGTTGCGCAGCTGGGTGCGCGCGAAGCGCAGCAGTTGCGGCTGGAGCTTCTCGAGTTGCTGGGCGAAGTCGTTCGACATGGAAGGCGCGGCGGGCGCGCCGGACGCGGCGCAGCGCGAGTATCGCCGACGCCGCCGTCGCGTTCCCTACGCGGCCCGCGAGCGCCCGCCCCGGATCGATTCGAGGCGCGGCGCCGTCCAGCTGCCGCGTTCGCGCTCGAGCCACGCCACCAGCTCGTCGGCCGGCAGGGCGCGCGTGTAGAGGAAGCCCTGGGCCATGTCGCAGCCCGCGCGCGCCAGCAGCTCGCGCTGGCCGGGCGTCTCCACGCCCTCGGCCACCACCTGCAGGCCCAGCGCCTGGCCGATGCCGATCACCGCGTCGGCCAGCGCGCGGTCGCTGGCCTCGGCCTCGAGGTCGCACACGAAGCTCTTGTCCAGCTTCAGCTCGCTCACCGGCAGGCGCTTGAGGTAGCCCAGGCTGGAGTAGCCGGTGCCGAAGTCGTCCACCGACAGCCGCACGCCCATCTCGTTCAACGTGCGCAGGTCCACGCGCGTGCGTTCGTCGTCGCTGAGCATCACGCGCTCGGTCACCTCCAGCATCAGGGCGGAGGGCTTGAGCTCGTGCAGCACCAGCAGGCGCCGCACGTGCGCCGGCACGTCGTCGGAATGGAAGCGCAGCGGCGACACGTTGACCGACATGCGCGGCACCGGCACGCCGTCGCGCTGCCACGCCGCGAGCTGCGCGCAGGCCGTCTCCAGCACCCAGGCGTCGATCGCGCCGATCAGGCCGCACTCCTCGGCCAGCGCGATGAAGCGGTCGGGCGGCACGTGACCCAGCACCGGGTCGTTCCAGCGCACCAGCGCTTCCACGCCGGCGCAACCGCTGCCGTCCAGGCGCATCTTGGGCTGGTAGTGCAGCGCCAGGCCGCGCGCCGCGAGCGCCTGGCGCAGCGCGCTCTCCATCTGCATGCGCTGCGCCACCACGTCGTTCATCATGCTGGTGAAGAAGCGCGACGCGCCACGGCCCGCGCGCTTGACCTCGTACATGGCCATCTCGGCGTTCTTCACGAGGCGGTCGAGCTCCACGCCGTCCTGCGGGAACAGCGCGATGCCGATGCTCGATGACACCTCGATCTGCATCCCCGAGATGCGCAACGGCGCCGCGAGCGCGTGGCGCAGGCGCTCGGCCGCGTGCATCGCCTCCACGGGGCTGCAGCGTGGCAGCACGGCCGCGAACTCGTCGCCGCCCAGGCGCGCCACGGTGGCGCTGTCGCCGATCTCGGCCTGCAGCCGGCGCGCGGTCTCGCGCAGCACCTCGTCGCCGGCGGCATGGCCCAGCGAGTCGTTGGTGGTCTTGAAGCGGTCGATGTCGAACAGCAGCAGCGCGCCCGGCGCCTGGATGCGCGCCGCCATCTGCAGCGTCTGGCGCGCGCGGTCGCTGAACAGGCGCCGGTTGGGCAGGCCGGTGAGCGGGTCGAAGTAGGCCAGCCGCTCGATCTCGCTGCGGTTCGCCTCGTGCTGCAACGCCACGCGGCACAGCGGCACGCAGGCCTCCACCATGCGCCGGTGGAACGGCGGCGCCGAACCGGGTGCGCGGTAGTACAGCGCGAAGGTGGCCACGACCTCGCCGTTGCCCGCGATGATGGGCGTGGACCAGCACGCGGCCATGTCCAGCAGGGGCAGCAGGCTGCGGTAGTCGGCCCACAGCGGATCGGTGGCGATGTCGGTGACTTCGACCGCCGCGCGCCGCCACGCGGCCGTGCCGCACGATCCCGCGCGCGGGCCGATGGGCGCGCCGTGCAGCGCGTCCACGTAGGCCGCGGGCAGGCTGGGGCCGGCGATGGGCGTGACGGTGCCGTTCTTCTCCACCAGCAGCACCGAGCACGCGACGTCGGGCGCGAGCGCCTCCACGCGGCGGCACAGCAGGTCCAGCACCGAGCGCAGCGGCCGGCCCAGCGCGATGGATTCCAGCACCTCGCGCTGCAGGCCGTCGATGGCCTCGGCCTCCACGCGATCGGCGATGGGCACCAGCAGCAGCGTGGTGAGCGTGCGGCCCGCGTGCGTGACGGGGTGGGCGCGCACCTCCAGCACGCGGTGGCTGCCGTCGCGCGCGCGCAGGGACAGGCGCGTGGGCGTGGTCGCGGGGTCGGCGCGTCGCAACGCATCGAGATGCTCGAGCGACAGGTCTCCCACCAGCGTGGCCAGGGGTTGCCCCGACAGCGCGGCGACGTCGCGGCCGGTCCAGCCGGCGAAGCACTCGTTGGCGAGGACGACGCGAGCATCGGCGTCCAGCCACACGGCGCCCAGGTCGGTACCCCGGAATGTATCGAGCAGCAATTGCGCCTCGAGGGCGGCGATCGGCGTGGCGGGCTCGCTGGACAAGCACGGACTCCCAGGTTGAGGACGCGGGCGGCTTCTTCTTGCCCGAACGATTCTGCGGGCCCCCACGCGCCGCCGCAATGCCATATTTGTGGGAAGTTGCCGACGCGACGGTGGCGCCGCGCTCGCGTCCGGGCGCCCGGGAACGGGCAAACTACACCCCTGGCGGCGCGGGCCGCCCTCGAAAGGATGCTCACCCCATGAACAAGAGACTCATCGCCACCTCCACGCTGGCCTCGGCGCTGGCGTTCGCCGTCGGCCAGGCGCAGGCCGCCGACGCCGTCAAGCCGCCCCAGGAAAAATGCTACGGCATCGCCAAGGCCGGCCAGAACGACTGCGCTGCCGAGAACGGCTCGCATTCGTGCGCCGGACAGTCCAAGGCCGACAAGGACGCCAACGACTGGAAGTACGTGGCCAAGGGCACGTGCGACAAGCTGGGCGGCACGAGCGCGCCGCCGGCCAAGAAGTAAGGCGGCGCCGTCGGTTACTCAGTCCTGCGGGTGCCAGATGATGGTCATCGAGTCCAGCGCCTTGCCGTTGGTGTCGCGCGGCAGCGTGCCGGTCTTGTCGATCGCACGGATCACGGCGTCGTCCCAGACCTGGGAGCCGCTGGGCTTGGTGATGCGCCGGCCGATGATCGTGCCGTCCGGCGCGCAGCGGATCTCCACCTCCACGCCCGGGTTGCCCGGCACGCTGTCGATGAGGGTCACGTTGGGCCGCAGCCGCGCGATGATGCGCCCGGCGTAGCTCGCCGAGGGTCCGGAGTCGCGCGCGGCCGTGCCGGTGGCGTTCGCCGGCGCGTCCATCTGCCCCATCATCCGCTTCAGCTGTTCGTCGTGGAGCTTCGCCAGCGTCTTCGCGTCGAGCTTGGGCGCCGGCGGAGGCGCCGGGACGGGCTTGGGCGGCGGCGGCGCGGGTGGCGGGGGCGGCGGTGCCGGCTTGGGCGGCTTCTTTTCCTTGACCTGCTCCACGACGATGTCTGGCGGCTTGGGCGTCTCCACGGCCGGCGGCGGTGGCGGCGTCTCGACGGGCGGCGGCGGGGCCACCGCCGGCGGCGGCGCGGTGGTCTCGGGGATGGCCGACCACAGCTCGGCCGACGACGCCACGACCTCCGTCGAACTGCGCCAGTGCAGGCCCCACACCAGCGCCCCGATCAGCGACGCGTGCGCGATGATCGAGATGGTGACGCCGGTGCTCCAGTCCTCCTCGCGGGGCGGACGGTCGTCGGGACGGGGGGCCAGGATGCTGCTCATGCCTTCAGTGCTAGCCGACTTGCTTCACTGCGAGGCCCACGCGCTGGACGCCGGCGCGCTGCAGCGTGTCCATCACCTTGACGATGCTCTCGTAGCGCACCGCCTTGTCGCCCGCGATGATCACCGGCACGTCGGCGCGGCCGTCCTGCAGGGCGCTGACGCGCGCGGCCAGCTGCGGGATGGTGATCGGCTCGGGATCGGCCTTGTCGATGCGGATCTTGACCTGCTCGTCGGTGCCCACGATCACCTCGATGACCGAGGGCGGGCGCTGCTTGGCCTTGCCCATCGAGGGCAGGTCGACGACGCCGGTGGTGATCAGCGGCGCGCTGACCATGAAGATGATCAGCAGCACCAGCATGACGTCGATGAACGGCACCATGTTGATCTCGCTGATCGCGCGGCGGCCGCGGCCGCGGGAGACGACGCCCGGCATGGCGGCTCAGCGCGCGCCGGCCACGCCCTGGGGCGCGGTGGCGTTGCGTTGCAGGATGTTGGAGAACTCGTCGGCGAAGCTGTCGAGCGAGGTCGCGATGCGGTCGATGTCGCGCGAGAAGCGGTTGTAGGCGACGACGGCCGGGATGGCCGAGAACAGGCCGATGGCGGTGGCCACCAGCGCCTCGGCGATGCCCGGCGCCACCGTGGCCAGCGTCACCTGCGTCATGTTGGACAGGCCCACGAACGCGTTCATGATGCCCCACACGGTGCCGAACAGGCCCACGTATGGGCTCACCGAGCCGACCGAGGCCAGGAAGCCGAGATTGCCCTCGATGGCGTCGAGCTCGCGCTGCAGGCTGGCCTTCATCGCGCGGCGCGCGCCGTCGAGCTGCGCGCCGGTGTCCAGGCGCCGGTCGCGCAGCTTCATGAACTCGCGCATGCCGCTGGAGAACAGGCGTTCCAGCGGGCCGGTCTCGGCCTGGTTGGAGGCCTGGGCGTAGAGGTCGGTCAGGCTCTTGCCGGACCAGAAGTCGGCCTCGAAGGCCTCGTTGCGGCTCTTGATCTTGCCCAGCGACCCGAGCTTGGAAAAGATCAGCCCCCAGCTGAACAGCGACATCAGCAGCAGGCCGGCGATGACGATCTTGACGACGATGCTGGCGTGCAGCACCAGTTCGATGATGGAGAGATCCTGGTTCATTCAATCGCCTCGAAGATGGGGCCGGGGATGCGGTGGGGTTTCATGGTGGCGCGCTCGACGCAGCCGATGCGGATGTCGCCTTCGGCCAGCAGCCGGTCGCCGCTCCAGGCCTGCTGGGTGATGCGCAGGCTGGCACGGCCGCGCTCGCGTACGTGGACCGTGATGGTGAGCAGGTCGTCCAGGCGCGCCGGGCTGCGGTAGCGCACGCTGGTTTCCTGCACGACGAACATGCAGCCGGTCGTGTCCACCATCTCCTGCTGGCTGTGCCCCAGCGCGCGCAGCCATTCGGTGCGGGCGCGCTCGAAGAACTTCAGGTAGTTGGCGTAGAAGACGATGCCGCCGGCGTCGGTGTCTTCCCAGTACACCCGCACGGGGTGATGGAAGTGGGCGGCGGGAACGGGGGAAACTTCATGATTCATGGGGCGTCGGCGATCATACCGTGGCCCTCATGCTCGAGCGGCCGTCCCGGCCCGGCGAGCTATTGCCGGGACTTCAGGTAGACCGGGCCCCAGACCGGATGGCCGGCTTCCGCCTTGCTGAGCGCGAACGCCGGATCGGCCGTGCGGGCGGCGCGGAATTCGGCCTCGCAGGCCGCCAGCCGGTTGCTGGTGCAGTAGACGAACGCGCGCAGCTTGTGGGCCGTGGCGACGTCGCGGTTGCTGCGCAGGCCCAGCTTCATGGCCTCGTTGGCCTGGCGCTCCACCGCCGGATAGTCGGCGTCGTCGTAGGCGCGCATGGCACCCATCAGCGCGCGTTCGGCCGGACGCTCCGAGAGGTCGGTGAGGCCCACGGGCGCCTGTTGCTGCGGCACGGTGTCGCAGGCGGACAGCAGGGTCGCGACGGCCGCGGCGGCGAACGCCTGTGCGAGGCGGACGAGGGTGGGCGAGTTGCGCATGGTGGGTTCTTCAAGGACCGAAGCGGTGGCGCAGCGTGACCGGGCTCTCGCCGTCGACGGTGACCGTCGTCGTGTAGGCCGGGAAGTCGGTGTTGCGCACCGTGACGGTGTGGTTGCCGGAGGTCAGTGTCAGGCGGGTGAGCGGCGGCGAGATGCCCATCGGCTTGCCGTCCACCTCCACCTGGCCCCAGGGGCTCACGGCCAGTTGCACCACGCCCTCGGAGAGCACGGCGGAGATCGGGACGCCCCCGGTGAGGGTGGCCACGGCCATGGCCTTGCGGCGGCGCGCGGCCTCGGCCTTGCTCACCACCGCGGGGGCGGATGGCGCGACGGCAGGGGTCGCGGCGACGGCCGCCGGGCTGCTGCCGTTGCCGGTGGCTGGCGCCATCGCGGAACTGGCGCGGGCCGATGCCGCCGCAGCGGAGGCGGCTGCGGCTTCCTCGGCGGCCGCAGCCGCGGGGGCAATGGCCACGGACGGCGCGGCGGCGGCCACGCGCGCGACCGCGGGCGCGGAGGCGGCCGGCGGCACCGCGGCGACTTCCGCCGGCGAGGTGCCGAACTTCAGCCAGGCGAGCCCGCCCGCCACGGCCACGAAGGCCAGCAGCGGCAGCCCCAGGCGCAGGAAGCGGCGGCCCGGCGGGGTGGCCGCCGGCGTGCCGCGCGCCTCGTTGCGCAGCGCGCGCGCCTCGGCGGAATCGACCCAGTGGCGCAGCTCCATCGACAGGTGGCGCGCCGACGGATAGCGCTGGTCGGGATCGCGCGCCATCGCGCGGCCGGCGATCACCGACAGGCCCAGCGGGATCTTGGGCGAGACGCGGTGCGCGGGCACGACCTCGGCCGTCTTCACGGCGGTCATGATCTCCTCGAGCGACTTGCCCTCGAACGGCTTCTTGCCCACCAGCAGCTCGTAGAGCACGACGCCCAGCGAGTAGACGTCGCTGCGACGATCCACCGAGCGGCCGTCCATCTGCTCCGGCGCGAGGTAGAAGGGCGAGCCGGCGGCCACGCCTTCGAGCGCGGGCACGTCGCGATGGGCGACGCGCGCAATGCCGAAGTCGAGCACCTTGGGGTGCATGCGGCCGGTCATGAAGATGTTGGCCGGCTTCACGTCGCAATGCACCACGCCCTTGCGGTGCGCGTAGGCCAGCGCGTCGGCCACGCGGCGCACCACCTGCGCGGCCTCGATGGGGCCGGGGCGCACGCCCTGCAGCAGCAGGTGGCGCAGGTCCTGGCCCTGCAGGCGCTCCATGGCGATGTAGACGCCGGTGTCGGACGGGCCGGCGTCGAACACCGTGACGATGTGCGGATGCGACAGGCCCGCGGCGGCGCGGGCCTCGTTCAGGAACAGGGCGTCGAGCGACTCGCGGGCGGCCGGGTCGGCGTCGATGTGCAGGGTCTTGAGCGCGACGGTGCGCGACAGCAGCGGATCCCAGGCGGCGTACACGGTGCCGAGGCCGCCCTTGCCCAGGATGGTCTTGAGGGCGTAGCGGCCGACGTGGCCGATGCTTTCGCTCTCGATGCCGGTGCCCACACCCGGGAGCACCGGAGCCGGCGGGGGCGCGGCAGCGCCTTCGGGCGCCTGGCCCTGAGTCGCCATGCGTGCCGCCGCCACGTCATCGACCACCGTCGTTTCGAAGCTTGAGTCGGAGGCGTCCGGAGAATCGGCGCGCCTGAAGGGATTCCATCGCATGGGCGGAAGTTAACCGATGGTGGGCCGGTGATAAGGCCGGAATAACAGGAACATACCCTGCACGATGACACAAATGTCGACGCTCCGGCGATTGCGTCACGCTTGCCGGCAGGGTTGAAAGGATCAACGGTGCAGTTCGCGGGCCAGCCGACTTACAGTTTCTTTGAGTTGCGGCATCGAGGTGGCGAACGACAGCCTGAAGTAAGCATTCGCATGCGCCGGGCCGAAGTCCTTGCCGGGCGTCAGGGCCACGTGGGCCGTCCGCATCAATTGCATCGCGAAGTCCCAGCTATTGACAGCAAATTGACGGCAATCGGCCCAGACGTAGAACGCGCCATCGGGAACGACGGGTACGTCCAGGCCGAGTTTCTGCAACGCCGGGACGATGTAATCGCGGCGCTCGCGAAAAGCCGCGCGGCGGGTTTCGCATTCGGCCAGGCTGGCGGCGTCGAACGCGGCCACGGCGGCGTGCTGCGCGATCGAGCTGGCGCAGATGTAGAGGTTCTGGGCCAGGCGTTCCACCGGCTCGACCAGTGCCTCGGGCAGCACCAGCCAGCCCAGGCGCCAGCCGGTCATGCCGAAGTACTTCGAGAAGCTGTTGACCGAGACGACGTCGTCGCCGAGCGCCAGCGCGCAGCGCTCGAAGGCCGGGTCGTAGCTGAGGCCCTGGTAGATCTCGTCGACGATGGCGACGCCGCCGCGCGAGCGCACCCCGTCGACGATGCGCGCGAGCTCGGACGGCGCGATGGACGTGCCGGTCGGGTTCGACGGCGTGGCCAGCAGCACGCCGCGGGTCCGCGGCGTCCAGTTCGCGGCCACGGCGTCGGCATCGAGCTGGAAGCGCGTGGCGGGCGTGGTGGGCACCAGCCGCGCCGTGGCGCCGGTGGCGGCCACGAAATGGCGGTTGCACGGGTAGCTCGGGTCGGGCATCAGCACCTCGTCGCCGGCCTCGAACAGCGCCTGGCAGACCAGCTGCAACCCGGCCGACGCGCCGGCGGTGACCACGATGCGCCGCGCCGGCACGTCCACGCCCCAGCGCGTGGCGTACCAGTGGCTGATGCGCTCGCGCAGCGCGGGCAGGCCCACGGCGTCGGTGTATTGCGAACGGCCGGCGTGCAACGCGGCCTCGGCCGCGGCCACCACCGGGGCGGGCGCCGTGAAGTCGGGCTCGCCGATGTTCAGGTACAGCATGCGCTCGCCGCCCTGCGCCGGATCGCACGCCGGCGAGCGCGCGATCTCCTGCGCCACCTTGGCGCACTCCATCACGTAGAACGGATCGATGTGGGCGAGGCGCCCGGCGAGCTTCATCTGCTTCAGCCGCGGCCCCTGGCCTGCACTTCCGCCGGGCGCAGCACGCCCGCGGCCTTGTCCAGCACGCCGTTGACGTACTTGTGGCCATCGGTGCCGCCGAAGCTCTTGGCGAGCTCCACGGCCTCGTTGATGGCGACCTTGTACGGGATGTCGACGCAGTGCTTCAGCTCGTACGCGCCGATCATCAGCACGCCGTGCTCCACCGGCGACAGCTCGGTGGTCTTGCGGTCGACGAAGCGGGCAAGCACGGCGTCGAGATCGGCGGCCTCGGAGATGCAGCCGTGCAGCAGCGCGTCGAAGTGCGCGCGGTCGGCCTTGTCGAAGCCTTCCTGCTCGTGCATGTGGGCGTCGATCACGCCGGCCTCGGTGCCGGAGACGAGCCACTCGTAGAGGCCCTGCAGCGCGAGCTCGCGCGAGCGGCGGCGCGCCGACTTCGGCTTGGCGGGCTTCTCGGCGGGTTGGGCGGCGGGCTGGCCGTTCTTGTCGGGGGCGGCGGTCATAGCAGGTCGTCCATCAGGTTGGCCATCTCGACCGCGACGCGCGCGGCGTCGCGCGACTTGTCTTCCACGCGGGCCAGGGCCTGCGCCTCGTTCTCGACGGTGAGGATCGCGTTGGCGATGGGCACCTGGTGGTCGAGCGACACGCGCGTGACGCCCGCGCCGCTCTCGTTGGCCACCAGTTCGAAGTGGTAGGTCTCGCCGCGGATGATGCAGCCGATGGCCACCAGCGCGTCGAAGTCGTCCTGGTCGGCCATCGCCTTCAGCGCGATCGGCACCTCGAGGGCGCCGGGCACGGTGACCACGGTGATGTGCTTGGGCGACACGCCCAGCGCCAGCAGCTCGGCCTGGCACACCTCGGCCATGCGCGAGGTGATCGCGTCGTTGAAACGGGCGCGCACGATCCCGATGACGAGGTCGCGGCCGTCCAGGTCGGTTGCGGTGCCTTGATCAGCAGCTTGCATCGGGGAACGCTCCAGGAAAAAAGAACAGGGTCGGCCCGCGCGCCGGCGAGCCGGAGAAGGAAATCACGCCGCGTCCGCGGTGGTGATGAAACTCGAGACTTCGAGGCCGTAGCCGGTCATGCTGGGCATGCGCCGCGGCTGGCCCAGCAGCTGCATGCGCGTGACACCCAGCTCGCGCAGGATCTGCGCGCCGACGCCGTAGGTGCGCAGGTCGACCGGGCGCCTGCCAGGCGGCTCGCAGGGGTCGGATTCGGGCATCAGCTGCGCCACGAGGTGGTCGGCGGGCTCGCCGCAATTGAGCAGCACCGCCACGCCCTGGCCGCGCTTCTCGATGGCGGCCAGCGCCTGGGGCAGGGGCCACGAGTGCTTGCCGCAGGACGAGTCGAGCAGGTCGATGGCCGAGAACGGCTCGTGCACGCGCACGGGGATCTCGTCGCCGGGCTTCCAGCTGCCCTTGACGAGCGCCATGTGCGCGCCGCCGGAGCGGTCGCGGAACAGGTGGCAGTCGAAGCGGCCGTAGGGCGTGGCGAGCTCGCGCTGGCCCACGCGGTTGATCAGCGATTCGTTGCGGCTGCGGTGGTGGATCAGGTCGGCGATGGTGCCGATCAGCAGGCCGTGTTCCTTGGCGAAGATCTCGAGGTCGGGCAGGCGCGCCATCGTGCCGTCCTCGTTCATCACCTCGCAGATGACGGCCGAGGGCATCAGGCCCGCCATGCCGGCCATGTCGCAGCCGGCCTCGGTATGGCCCGCGCGCATCAGCACGCCGCCGTCCTGCGCCTGCAGCGGGAAGATGTGGCCCGGCTGCACGAGATCGGAGGGCTTGGCGTTGCGCGCCACGGCGGCCTGCACCGTGCGCGAACGGTCGGCGGCGGAGATGCCGGTGGTCACGCCCTCGGCGGCCTCGATGGACACGGTGAACGCGGTGCCGTGCGGCGAGCCGTTGCGCGTGGCCATGGGCGGCAGGTGCAGACGTTCGCACATCTCGCGCGTCATCGTCAGGCAGATCAGGCCGCGCGCGTGGCGGGCCATGAAGTTGATCGCCTCGGGCGTCACGAATTCGGCGGCGAGCACGAGGTCGCCTTCGTTTTCGCGATCTTCCTCGTCGACGAGGATGATCATGCGGCCCGCGGCCAGCTCGTTGACCAGGGCGGAAACAGGAGAGATGGGCATCCCGCGATTGTAGGCGGCGGACCAGGGTTTCCCAGGGGCAGGGCCTCTAGGCGCGATGGGTTCGTGCAAGGATGCGCAGGTCAGCGCCCACTTTCACCGCGTCGTGGAAATCGAAGGCCAGGCCCTGGGAAAGCGATTCCAGCGTCCCCAGCGACGCCATGCCGCGGCCCTCGCCCAGCAACGTGGGCGCCAGGTAGGCCAGCAGTTCGTCGACGCGGCCGGTGCGCAGCAGCGCGCCGTTGAGGCGGGCGCCGGCCTCCACATGCACCTCGTTGACGTGGCGCGCGGCGAGCACGTCCAGCACGGCGTCGAGGTCGAGGCGGCCGTCCTGCAGGGGCACGTCGATCAGCTCGGCGCCGCGGGCCGCGAGCGCGGCGCGCCGTCCGGCATCGGTGGACGCCGTGAACAGCAGCACCGGCGAGGGCGACTCGAACAGGCGGGCGGTGGGCGGCGTGTCCAGGCGCGGGTCGACGACGCAGCGCATCGGCTGCCGCGCGGTCTCGACCAGGCGCACGTCCAGCGACGGGTCGTCGGCCAGCACGGTGCCGATGCCCGTGAGCACCGCGCCGGCGCGGCGGCGGAACGCGTGGCCGTCGGCGCGTGCCTCGGGGCCGGTGATCCACTGGCTCGCGCCGTTGGGCAGCGCGGTGCGGCCGTCCAGCGACGCGGCGATCTTCATGCGCACCCACGGGCGCCCGCGTTCCATGCGCGCGAAGAAGCCGATGTTGAGCTCGCGCGCGCGCCGGGCGATCTCCGCCGGCGCGTGGCCGACGGCGATGCCCGCGGCCGCGATGCGCGCCGTGCCCTGGCCGTTGACCAGCGGGTTCGGATCGCCCAGCGCGATCTCCACGCGGCCGACGCCGGCGGCCACCAGCGCGTCGCAGCACGGCGGGGTGCGACCGTGGTGGGCGCAGGGCTCCAGCGTCACGTAGACGGTGGCGCCGCGCGCGTCGGCCCCGCGTGCCTGGGCGTCGCGCAAGGCCATGACCTCGGCGTGCGGGCCGCCGGCCGCCTGCGTGTGGCCCTGGCCCAGCACGGTGGCGCCGTCGGCCGACACGATGACGCAGCCGACGCGCGGGTTCGGGTCGGTCAGGCCGACCGCCCGCTCGGCCAGCGCCAGCGTCAAAAGCCAGGGTTCCATCGAGATCGTCCGGTTGGGCGCGCGCGGATGCGCCGGTTTCAGGGACGGTTGGCGAAGCGCCCCGTCCCGGGGGGTGATTTTCCATGACGGGACTCGAACAATGGCCTGCATGCGCATCGAAAGAGAGAAATGCCTGTCCGTTCCCTTGTCCCGTGCCGACCCGGCGGGCGCCCCGCCGCGGGCTTCACGCTGATCGAGCTGGCCATCGTGCTGGCCATCGTCGCCATCCTGTGCCGCCTGGCGTCGCCGGGGCTGTCGCGCACGGCCGCCACGCGCGCGCTGGCGGCGCAGTCCTCGGAATTCATGTCGGCGCTGCGCTTCGCGCGCTCGGAGGCGCTCAAGCGCGGCATGCCCGTCACCGTGTGCGCGGCCGCGCCCGGCGGCCCGCTGCCGGCCTGCCAGGGCGCGCGCGCGGCCGACTGGCGCTCGGGCTGGATCGTGTTCGCCGACAGCCGGCGGCGCGGCGTGCTGGACGACGGCGACCCGGTGCTGCGCATCCAGCCGCCGCTGGGGCGCACGGGCGGCGTGGCCGGCACGCGCGGCAGCATCAGCTTCACCGCGGCCGGCTTCAGCACCGACGCGTCCTCGCACTACCTGTTCAGCCCGCCCGCCGAGGCCGCGCTCGACGCGCCGCCGCCGGTGATGGTGTGCGTCAGCAAGCAGGGCCGGCCGCGCCTGGCCGGCCGCGGAGACTGCGATTGAGCACCCCTCGA
>JABCYW010000131.1 GCA_013289985.1 Betaproteobacteria bacterium
GCAGATCATCTGCGACGACAACGGGCGCATCGAGCGCATCGTGCCGCGCACGCGCAACGACGCGCACAAGCTGATCGAGGAGGCGATGCTGGCGGCCAACGTCTGCGCCGCCGACTTCATCGCGCTGCACGAGCACCCGGTGCTGTTCCGCGTGCACGAAGGCCCGACGCCGGAAAAGAAGATCACGCTGCAGAACTACCTGAAGGCGCTGGGCCTGGGGCTGTCCATCAGCGACGATCCCAGGCCGGCGGAGTACCAGGCGCTGGCCCAGGCCACCAAGGATCGCGTGGACGCGCAGCAGATCCATTCGATGCTGCTGCGCTCCATGCAGCAGGCCATCTACACGCCCAAGAACAGCGGCCACTTCGGCCTCGCGTACCAGGCCTACGCCCACTTCACGAGCCCCATCCGCCGCTATCCCGACCTGCTGGTGCACCGCGTGATCAAGGCGCTGCTGCTGGGCAAGCGCTATCACCTGGCCACACCGGAGGTCGAGAACTCGGCGGCCGCCGGCGCGCGCAAGAGCCCGCGCCCCACGGGCAAGGCGGCCGAGGGCGAGATGGCCCAGTGGGTGTCCGCTGGCGAGCATTGCAGCGCCAACGAGCGCCGCGCCGACGAGGCCTCGCGCGACGTCGAGGCCTGGCTCAAGTGCCGCTTCATGCGCGAGCGCCTGGGCGAGGAGTTCACGGGCACCGTCAGCGCGGCCACCACCTTCGGCCTGTTCGTCACGCTGGACGCGCTCTACGTGGAAGGCCTGGTGCACATCACCGAGCTGGGCGGCGAGTACTTCAAGTTCGACGAGGTGCGCCAGGAACTGCGCGGCGAGCGCACGGGCATCCGCTACGCCATCGGCGCGCGGGTGCGGGTGCAGGTCAGCCGCGTCGACCTCGACGGCCGCAAGATCGACTTCCGCATCGTGCGCGAGGCCGAGGGCGAACGCCTGCTCAGCCGCGGCCGCAAGTCCGAGGGCGGGGCGCGCGCGCCGGTGGCCACCGCGGCTGAGGAGCTCGCTTCGGTGCAGGCGCAGGATCGCGAGATCAAGCGCGCCGGCCGCAAGACCCGGGCTGGCGGCGCCGGTGCCGGCACGGCGCGGCCGCCCGCGAAGTCGGGCGCGCGCGGCGGCAAGCCGCCTGCCAAGCGCAGCAAGCGCTAGAAACGGAGCCCCCTCGCTCCTCCCGTCGCTGCCCCCCAAGGGGGAGCCCGGATGGGCTCGGATGTGATCCTCGCTTCCCGGCACCCTGAACCCCGTCGTTGCGCCCGCACGACGGGGTTTCGTCCTTCCAGCGACCGAATAGGCCGGCAATGGCCCGGTTGATGCGGTCAATGGAAGGGCAGGGGGCATCGCAGAATCCGTGGGAACCGACCCTCCACCCGAGTGCCCCGCGCATGATCGCCACCTCCACCCGCCGGCCGCCCACGGTCTGACCGACCATGAGCAGCCGTCAGGATCCCGTCCTGGACTTCGCGTCCGGCCCCGACCGTCGCTACGGTGACGCGGCGGAGCCGACGGCCGCGCAGCCGCCCGGCGATGACGGGATCCCGACGCTCGACGAGCTGGCGGAGCTGGACGCGATCGGCGTCGACCACGACGCGCTGCTGCACTCGATGGTGTTCCTCACCCGGCACCACGGCAACGAGCGCTCGGCCGACTCGCTGCTGGACGGCATGCCGGTGGACGGCCTGCTGAACCCGAACGAGGCCGTGCGCGTGATGAAGGCCGCCGGCTACAACGCGGGCCTGATCCAGCGCGACATCGGCGCCATCCACATGCTGCTGCTGCCGGCCATCCTGCTGTTGAAGAACGGCGACGCCTGCGTGCTCGTCAAGCGCTTCGACGCCGAGCCGGGCGTCTCGCCGATGTGCGAAGTGGTGATGCCGGGCCCCGAATTCCACGTCTGCCGCGCCAGCGAGAGTGAGCTCGAGATCGAGTACCTCGGCTACGCGCTGGTCGCCACCCCGCAGCCGGCACGGGCCGCGGGAAGCGGCCACCGCGAGGAGCAGCTGCTCGACATGTCCGGCCACTGGCTGTGGGGCACGCTGCGCCGCTTCATCCCGTACTACCGCTCGGCGATGCTGGCCGCGCTGCTCAGCAACGTGCTGATGCTGGTGAGCGGCCTCGTCACCTCGGTGGTCTACGACAAGGTGATCCCGCACCAGGCCTTCGTCACGCTGTGGGCGCTGGCCGCGGGCGGCGCGCTCGCGCTCGTGTTCGACCTGTTGTCTCGCCAGCTGCGCAGCCACCTGATCGACAGCGCCGGCAAGAAGGCCGACCTGATCATCGGCTCGCTGCTGTTCCGCCAGACGCTGGGCGTGCGCATGGAGCACCGCCCCGAATCCGCGGGCAGCTACGCGCACCACATGGCGCAAGTGGAGATCGTGCGGGAGTTCTTCGCCGGCGCCACGCTGTCGGCATTGAGCGACCTGCCGTTCATCGCGATGTACGTGGCGATGACCTTCATCATCGGCGGCCCGCTGGGCTGGGTGCTGGTGCTGGCCATTCCGTTGCTGGTCGGCATGGCGCTGGCGATCCAGCGCAGCCTGCGCAAGGCGATGAGCGCCAACCTCAACCACCAGGCCGAACTGCAGGGCGTGATCGTCGAGGCGGTGGAGGGCCTGGAGGACGTGAAGTCCGTCGGCGCCCAGGGCCGCTTCCTGCACCGCTACGAGGAGGCCACCGCGGGTGCCGCGGAGAGCGGCCTGAAGGCGCGCGGCATGTCCGCCTGGACCAGCAACCTGTCGGCCGTCTCCCAGCAGCTCGTGACCCTGGTGATGCTGGTGTGGGGCGTCTACCTGATCCACGACGGCGTCATCACGGGCGGCGCGCTGATCGGCGCCGTGATGTACGCCGGCCGCTCCGTCGCGCCGCTGAGCAGCGTCGTCGGCCTGGCCACGCGTTACCAGGGCGCGCGCGCCGCGATGATGTCGCTCGATCGCATGATGAGCCTGCCCACCGAGCGCGAGAACGAGCGCAACTACATCGCGGGACATCGCGTCACCGGCGCGATCGGCCTCAGCGACCTGAGCTTCGCCTACCCGCAGACCAGCCAGGCCATGGCGCCGCGGGTGCTGCGCAACGTGACGGTGCGCGTGGGCGCGGGCGAACGCATCGCCATCCTCGGACGCATCGGCAGCGGCAAGTCGACCATCCTGCGCCTGATGGCGGGGCTGTATCAACCGACCGAGGGCATGGTCGACGTGGACGGGCTCGACCTGCGCCAGATCGATCCGGCCGACTACCGCCTGCGCGTGGGCTTCGTCTCGCAGGAGCCGCGCCTGTTCAAGGGCACGCTGCGCGAGAACGTGATGATGGGCCGCGCCAACCTGGACGCCGCGAAGCTGGCCGAGGTCGCGCGCGTCACCGGGCTGGATCGCGTCGTCGCCGCGCATCCGCAGGGCTGGGAGCTGTCGGTCGGCGAGATGGGCGGCCTGCTCTCGGGCGGCCAGCGCCAGCTCGTCGCGCTGGCGCGCTGCCTGATCACCAAGCCGCAGATCCTCTTGATGGACGAGCCCACCAGCTCGATGGACGCGCAATCCGAGGTGATGTTCCTGCGCCAGCTGAAGGAGGCCGCGGGCACGCGCACGCTGATCATGGTCACGCACCGCCCGGCGGTGCTCGAGCTCGTCGACCGCGTCATGGTGGTCGACGGCGGCAGGGTGGTGCTGGACGGCCCCAAGGCCGCCGTGCTGGCCGCCTTGTCGGGCATCAAGCCCTCGGCGCCGGCGGCGCAGCGCGCGCCCGCAACCGAGCAGCCCGTGCAGCGGCAACCGATGGCTGCTCCCATGGAAAGGGCGGCGGCCGCCTGACGCTCGCGTCGCGCTCCGAGGCTATCCATGTTCTGGTCCCGCAACAAGCACGCACTCGCCGCGGCGGCCCAGACGGGCGGCCGCCCGCGCCGTGGCGACGATGCCTTCATGAGCGGCGTCCGCGCGGCCCAGGTCGTCGAGTCCTCGCCGCACATCGCCTGGATCCTCTACCTGATGACGGCGGCGCTCGCCGCCGCCCTGTCGTGGGCCGCGATCGCCCGCGTCGACGAAGTCACCAAGGCCGATGCCCGCGTGGTGCCGGAAGGGCACGAGCAGGTCATCGCCAGCCTGGAAGGCGGCATCCTGCGCGAGTTGTTCGTGCACGAAGGCGACCAGGTGGAGGCGGGCCAGGACCTGGCCGAGCTCGACCCGACCCGCTACCAGTCGCTGCAGGCCGAGGGCGAGACCAAGCGGATCGCGTTGAAGGCCCAGATCGCGCGCCTGAGCGCCGAGGCCGCCGGCCGCGTGCCGGTGTTCCCGCCCGAGGTGCTGGCCGACGCGCAGGTCGCCGGCAGCGAGCGCGACTCGTACCTGGCGCGCAAGCGCGCGCTCGACGACGCCGTGGGTTCCAACCAGCGCGGCGTCGACATGCTCCGGCGCGAGCTGGCGATGTCCGAGGCGATGGCGGCCAAGGGCCTGCTGTCCGAGGTGGAGGTGCTGCACCTGCGGCGCCAGATCAACGACCTGAGCCTGCAGAGCTCCGATCGCGTCAACCGCTTTCGCCAGGATGCGAGCACCGAGCTCGCCAAGCTGCAGTCCGACCTGGCCCAGCTCGAGGAGCAGCAGGCCGGCCGCCAGGACGTGCTGACCCGCACGGTGATCAAGTCGCCGGTGCACGGTCTCGTCAAGAACATCCGCAGCAACACGCTGGGCGGCGTCGTCGCGCCGGGTGCGCCGATCATGGAGATCGTGCCGTTCGGCAAGCGCACGCTGATCGAGGCGCGGGTGAAGCCGGGCGACATCGGCTTCCTGCAGGTGGGCCAGAAGGCCGAGATCAAGCTGGCGGCCTACGACTTCACGATCTACGGCGGCCTCGACGGCAGCATCGAGTCGATCAGTCCGGACGCGATCGGCGACCCCGACCACGCCCAGGGCGGCACCGATCCGACCTACTACCGCGTGATGCTGCGCGTGGACAACAACACGCTGCACGAGAAGGGCAAGACGCTCACCGTGCTGCCCGGCATGACGGGATCGGCGGAAGTGCGCATCGGCGAGCGCTCGGTGCTCAATTTCCTGCTGCGCCCGATGCTGAAGTCCAAGGAAGCGTTCCGCGAGCGCTGAGGCCGAAATGGCCGGCCAATCGCCCCGTTTCCCGGCATTTGCACACGCCTCGCGGGCGGTCTACTGGCAGGGTGCCGCCTGCGACGTCGGGTGGTGTTGCAAGGAGCAGCCCGTCATGGGGTTCGTGAGTCTGAATTTCCGCTGGTTGACCGGCGCCTGCCTGGCGGCGGCGCTGCTCGGTGCCGCCTCGGCCCCGGCCGCCACGCCGCCGCGCGTGCCGCCGGTGGCGCCCGGTCCCGCCGTGGCCAACAGCCGTTGCGTCGACGGCGACGGCGCCGATGCCGAGCGTGCCCCGATCTTCCGCGCAGCCCCGGCCTCGCCGTCGTCCGCGCCCCTGCCGGCGAACGTGCGCGAACCGCGCGAGAACCTGCTGGCGATGGTGCAGGCGGCCATCCGCCGCAGCAGCGCCGTCGGCGCGACGCACATGCTCGCCGAGGCCGCGGCCAGCGACATCGACGAGGCCAGCTCGGCGCGCCTGCCGCAGGCCAGCATCGGCGGCCAGATCGGCGGCGTCGACACCGGCGCCGTCAACTCCACCTCCACGCGAGGCGGCCAGTTCCAGGGCAGCCTCAGCGTGACGGCGCCCCTCTACGACGGCGGCCGCATCCACGACCTGACCGACTGGCGCACCCACCTGGCCGACGCCGCCCGGTTCGGCGAGATCTCGGCGCAGGAGCAGGTCGCGCTGCAGACCGTGTCGCTCGCGCTCGAGCGCAGCCGCTTCACCGTCGAGTCGCAGGTCTATGACCAGTACGTCCGCAAGATGGGCTGCCTGGTCGAGGCGTTGCAGATGATCGTCAGCGTCGACAAGGGCCGCACGAGCGAACTGGTCCAGGCGCGCAAGACGCAGCAGCAGGCCGAGCTGGCGCGCGACCAGACCCTGTCGCAGAAGCGCCTGGCCGAGGTCCGGCTGCGCCGCTTCGTGGGCGACGACCTGCCGCCGAGCGAGGGCATCACCTCGGTCATGCTGGACACGCCAAGCCTGGACGACCTGCAGACGCTGGCCGCGCGGGCGACGGACATCCAGGCCATGGATTCCCAGGCCAGCGCGCTCGACAGCTACGTGCGCGCCGTCCTCGACGGCCAGAAACCGCAGCTGGGACTGCTGGTGGCGGCGACCAAGTCCGCCGGCGCGGGCGACTCGCGCTCCGTCACCGGTGGCGTCACGCTGAGCTGGCAGCTCTTCAACGCCTCCAACGCCTACACCACCAATTCGGCCCGCAAGCGCGCCGCGGCGGCCCGGCTGCAGCGCGACGACGCGCTGGAGGCGCGCAAGAACCGCATGGCCGAGGTCCACGAGCAGGCGGAGCATGCGATGGACCGGGCGCGCCAGGTGGTCGAGATCCTGCACAACAGCGAACTGGTCCGCAACTACACGCTGCAGCAGTGGCAGCAGCTCGGCCGGCGCTCGCTCTTCGACGTGATGGCCGCCGAGGGCGACCACTACAACATGCGGGTGCAGTACGTCGACGCGCTCTACGACACCCAGCAGTCGAATGCCCTGCTGTGGTCGCTCGGGCTGGGGCTGGCGGTCCACCTGCAGTAGCCTGCCGGGCGGCGGGCGCGGATCTGGGCCCTCCGGGGCCGCCTTTTCGTGCGATCGGCCGGCTCCCCCGGGAGCGACGATGAAGGCCTGCAAAAACAAGCAATTCCAGGAGCCGACGCATGCCTTCCCCCCAGGTCTCGCCTTCCGCCAACGTTTCCCCGGCCGTGGGCGCAATGGCCGCGGCGGCGTCGGGCGCCGGATCGACCGGGGTTGCCGTCTCCACGCCAGGTGAGCGCGCGATCCCCGACCGCTCGCTGCTGATGCAGGGCATCGACCTGCAGAACGCCGGGCAGCTCGACCAGGCGCAGGCCGTCTTCGAGTTCTACCTCTCGCATTTCCCGAACGACGGCATCGCGCTGTACTCGCTGGCCGTGCTGCTGATGGGCCGCCATGGTCCGGAGCGGGCGCTGGAAGTGGTCGAGCGCGGCATCCGCGTCGCCCCCGGCTTCGCGCCGATCTGGTACGCCCACGCCTCCGTGTTGCACCGCATGGGCCGCCGCGACGCCGCGCTGGCCAGCTACGACCGCGCGCTCGAGGTCAAGCCCGATTACGTCGAGGCGATGATCAACAGCGGCACGCTGCTGCGCGAGACGCTGCAGCACCTGCCGGCGCTGGAACGCTTCAACCGCGCGCTGGCGATCAATCCGGACAACCAGAACGCGCTGTCGAACTGCGCGGTGATGCTCACCGAGTTCAAGCGGCCGCTCGAGGCGATCGCGATGTTCGACCGGCTGCTCAAGATCAACCCCGACTTCGAGTGGGGCATCGGCTCGATCTGCTACGAGCGCATGCACATCTGCGACTGGTCGCATTTCGACGCCGACGTCGCCACCATCCTCGCGGGCATCGAGGCCGGCAAGCCGTCGGCCAAGTCGCTGGGCGTGATGGCTATCACAGACTCCGCCGCCGTGCACCACCGCTGCGCCGAGACCTTCGCCGACCTGCGCTACCCGGTGCGCCACGCGCCGCTGTGGAGCGGCGAGCGCTACAAGCACGACCGCATCCGCATCGCCTACGTGTCGCCCGACCTGCGCGAGCACCCGGTGGGCCACCTGATGGCCGGCATCTTCGAGCGCCACGACAAGAATCGCTTCGAGACGATCGCCATCTCGATCGGCGTCAACGACGACAGCCGGCTGCGCCAGCGCATGCTGGCCACCTTCGACCATTTCATCGACGCCCGCATGATGGAAAGCCGGCGCATCGCCGAGATCATGCGCGAGATGGAGGTCGACGTCGCCATCGACCTGGCCGGCTTCACCTCCGACTCGCGCAGCGAGGTGTTCGCCATGCGTCCCGCGCCGGCGCAGGTCAACTACCTCGGCTATCCGGGCACGATGGGCACCAAGTACATGGACTACATCGTGGCCGACCGCCACGTGATCCCGCCCGAGCACAGGAAGTTCTACAACGAGCAGGTGGTCTACCTGCCCGACGCCTACCTGCCGGCCGCCTCTGGGCTGAAGATCGCCGACCGCACGCCCACGCGCGCCGAATGCGGCCTGCCCGAGGAGGGCGTGGTGTTCTGCTCGTTCAACCACGACTACAAGATCGCCCCGCATGTCTTCGCCGTGTGGATGCGCCTGCTGCGCGAGGTGCCGGGCAGCGTGCTCTGGCTGATGTCGCGCAACCCGTTGTCGCAGGAGAACCTGCGCCGCGAGGCGAGCCAGCGCGGCGTCGATCCCGACCGGCTGGTGTTCGCGCAGCGCGTCCCGCGCGTCGAGGATCACCTCGCCCGCTATCGCCAGGCCGACCTGTTCCTCGACACCCACCCGTACAACGCCCACACGACCTGCGCCGATGCGCTGATGTCGGGGTTGCCGGTGGTCACCTGCATGGGTGGCGCCTTCCCGTCGCGCGTGGCGGGCAGCCTGCTGCACGCCGCGGGCGTTCCGGAGCTGGTCACCACCTCGCTGGCCGACTACGAGGCGCTCGCGCTGCAGCTGGCGCGCGATCCGCAGCGCCTGGCGCGCCTGAAGGCCCGGCTGATCGCCACGCAGCCGACGAACGCGCTGTGCGATGCCGACGGCTTCTGCCGCAACCTGGAGGCGATCTACACGTCGATGTGGCGCCAGACGCAGCTGGGCGGCGCGCGCGACGCGCTCACGGCCGCGGCCTGACTGCTACGATCCCCGGCGCACGATCGGCCGAAGTTCAATTCAACTCTGCGGAGCATCCATGAAACTGCACATTGGCGGCGTCGAGACCAAGGACGGCTGGGAGATCCTCAACATCTCGAACTATCCTGGCGTCGACCACATCGGCGACATCAGCGACCTGAGCCAGTTCGCGGACGGCGCCTGCGACGAGATCTACGCCAGCCATGTGGTCGAGCACGTCTCGCAGCAGAAGGTGCTGGACACGCTCAAGGGCATCAACCGGATCCTGAAGACAGGCGGCAAGCTCTACGTGTCGGTGCCCGATCTCGACGTGCTGTGCAGCCTGTTCATCAATCCGCAGGCCTCGCCTGACATCAAGTTCCACACGATGCGCATGATGTTCGGCGGCCAGGTCGACGCGCACGATTTCCACTACTTCGGCTGGAACGAGTTGTTCATGCGCGACTACCTGACCAAGGCCGGGTTCTCGAAGATCGAGCGGGTCGAGTCGTTCGGCCTGTTCAAGGACACCAGCGACTTCAAGCCCTACGGCTTCCCGATCAGCCTGAACGTCATCGCGACCAAGTGACCTCAGAGAAGCGGTGCGCTCCGGCGCATCTCCTCGTCGCCGAGCAGCCCGGACCAGCCGTGCAGCCCCGTCGACGGGTGGCTGACCGAATCGATCGCCGCCTGGTGTGCCTTCACTGAAGCGCTGCCGGCCTCGGCCGCCAGCAGATCGCTGGCCGGATGCGCGAGCAGGTCGGACAAGGCCGGCGCGGCGGGCGTGCTGGTCTCCTTCGCGAACCACACGTCGGCCGTCGCGTGCGTGGCGCCGTCGGCCGTCGTGTAGCTCGACGTCAGTCCCAGCAGGTTGCCGTTCTGGACGGTCGTGCCGGCCGCGGCGTGCAGGTCGATCGAGGTGATCCCCAGCTGCGCCAGCGTCTTGAGTTCGCCGGCTTCGGTGACGCCGTCGTGGTTGGCGTCGACCCAGACGACCAGCTTGTTGAAGATCGCATCGCCCGCATCGATCTTGCCGTCGTGGTTGGTGTCGTACTGCGCCAGCGCCTGGTAGCCGTTGCTCGCGCGCGTGCCGTTGGCCAGCAGCGTGCCGGTGCCGAACAGCTCGGTGCCGTTGTCGATCTTGCCGTCGCCGTTCAGGTCGATGGCGAGCAGGCCGTTGCCGGCCGCGGTCCAGCCGACCTGGCTGGCCTGGCCCGTGCCCTGCAGGTCGAAGCGCACGCCTTGCGCCGCGGAGGTGGTGCCGATGCCGTTGCCGTCGAGATCGAGCACGATCGGCGACGCCGTCAGCAGGGCGCCGATCTGCGCGCCGGACATCGCCGAGATCTGGGCGCCCGTGAGCGCCGCGACCTGGGGCATGGTGAAGGCATGGATCTCCGTCGTCGTCAGCGCGGCGATCTGGTCCGTGCCCATGGCGGCGATGACGTCGGTGCTGAGCCCGCTCACCTGCGCGGTGGTCAGCGCCGCGATGGTGGTGGTGGACAGGTGGCTGAACTGGTCGGTGGTCAGCGCGCCGAATTGCGCGCCGGTCAGCGCGTGGAACTGCGTCGAGCTGAGCGCGTTCAGGTCGGCGGCCGACAGCACCGCGATCTGCGCGGTGGTGAGCGCGGCGACCTGTGCTGTGCCCAACGAGGCGACCTGGCTGGTCGTCAGGGCCTCGACCTGCGCCGTGGTCAGCGCCGCCAGCGTCGCGGTCGTCAGCGCGCGCACGTCGGCGGTCGTCAGCGCGCCGATCTGCGCGGTGCTGAAGGCCGCCACCTCGGTGGTGGACAGCGCGGCCACCTGCGCCGTGCGCAGCGCGGCGACGTCCGCGAGGCTCAGCGCCCCGATGCCGGCGCTTCCCAGGCCCGCGATGGCGGCGGTCGACAGCGCCGCGATGTCGGCCGCCGGCAGCGCCGCGATCTGCGCCGTGCTGAAGCCCGACACCTGCGTCGAGGTGAACGCGGCGATCTGGGTGGTCGTGAGGGCCGCGAACTGCGTCGACGTCAGCGCGGGCAGGTCGGCCGCGGGCAGCGCGGCGATCTGCGCGGTGGACAGCGCGGCGATGGCGCGCGTCGACAGCGCGACCACGTCGGCCAGCGGCAGCGCCGCGAGCTGGGCCGGGCTCAGCGCCTTGACTTGCGTCGTGGTGAACGCGGCGGCGTCCGTGGGTGACAGGTCGGCGAGCTGCGACGTCGTGAGCGACGCCGCGGCGGCCGAGGACAGCGCCGCGAACTGCGTGGTCGTCAGCGCCGCGATCTGGGCATCCGACAGCGTCGAGACGAGGCTGGTCGTCAGCGCCGCCACCTGGGCCGTGCCGAGCGCGGCGAGCTGCGTCGGCGACAGCCCGGCGAACTGCGTGCCGGTGAGGGCGGCGATCGTCGCGGTGCGCAGCGCGGCGACGTCGGCCGTCGACAGCGCGCCGATCTGGCCGGACGTCAACGCGCTGGCCTGCGCGCTGGTGAGCGCGGAGACCTGGGCGGTGCTCAGCGCGGCGATGTCGGCCGTGCCCAGGGACGCGAGCTGCGCCGTCGACAGCGCGGCCACCTGGGCGGTGCTCAGGGCGGCGATCTGCTGCGTGCCCAGGGCGCCCAGCTGGTCCGTGCTCAGCGCGGCCACCTGCGTGGCGCTCAGGCCGGCGAGGGCCTTGGTCGACAGTGTGCCGATCTCGCCGTCCGTCAGCGCCGCGATCTGGCTGGTGCCCAGCGCGCGAAGCTGCGTGCTGGTCAGCGCCGCGACGTCGGTGGACCCCAGCGCGGCGACCTGCGCCGTGGTGAGCGCGGCCACCTGCGCGCTGGTCAGCGCGGCGATCTGCGCGGTGCCGAGCAGGGCCAGCGTGGCGGGATCGAGGCTGGCGACCTGGGCGGTGGTCAACGCGGTCACCTGAGCCGTCGAGAGCGCCGCCAGGCTGTCCGCGGGCACCGCGTCGAGCTCCGCCGGCGCCAGGGCCGCCAGCGCCGCGGTGCCGAGCGCCGCGACGTCCTGGCTGCTGAAGTTGGCGAGCTGCGCGTCGCTCAGCGCCTGCGCCTGGGTCGACGTGAGCGCGGCGACCTGGGCCGTGGTCAGCCACTGGATCTCGTCCGAGGTCAGGACGGCGATCTGCGCGGTCGTCAGCGCGTGGATGACGGCGGTGCTCAACGCGGCGATGCCGGTGTCGAGCGATGCGATCCAGGCCAGGCTCAGCGCGCCGACCTGCGCGGTGGTCAGGGCGCCGATCTGCGTGCTGCTCAGGGCGTCGAGTTCGGCCGGGGTCAACACGGCGATCTGCGCCGTCGTCAGCGCCGCCACCTGTGCGGTGGTGAGCGCTGCCAGCTGCGCGGTGCTCAGCTCCGCGATGTGCGTGGTGTCCAGCGACTTGACCTGGCTGGCGGACAGCGCCGCGATCTGGCTGGTGCCCAGCGCCGCCATCTGCGTCGAGGAGAGCGCGTTGAGCTGCGCCGAGCCGAGCACGGCGAGCTCCTGGCTGGTGAGCGCGGCGATCTGCGCGCCGCTCAGGCCGGTGGCCTGCTGCGTGGTCAGCGCCTGCAGGTCGGCGGTCGACAGGTTGGCGATCTGGCCGGTCGACAGCCCGGCGATCTCGGCGCTCGTGAAGTTGGCGAACTGCGTCGTCGTCAGCGCCGCCAGCTGCGCGCTGGAGAAGCCGACCATCGCCGCAGTGTTGAAGTACGCCATGTCCGACGGCGCGATCGCCTGCAACTGCGCCAGCGACAGCGCCGCCACGTCGTTGGAGGTCAGCGCGGGGATCTGCACCGACGTCAGCGCGCCGCCCCCCGTCGCCGACGCATGGTGGCGCGATGGATCCCAGCCGAATGCGTTCTCGACGATGTGCGCGACGCGGGTCAACCACCTGGAGAGGATGCTCATGGCGTTGGAGGACCGGCTTGCCCGTCGTCGAGGTTGGGCAAGGCCGGTCGTTCCATCAGATCAGCGGGTTCGCGCGGTTCTGCTCGTCCTCGAGCAGGTGGTTGGCCATCAGCCCGTGCAGCGCGCTCGCGTGGGCGTCCGGCGTGCTCGTCGCCGCATGAGCGGTCGTCGAGGCCACGGCGTCCGTCGCGTGGCCCGGGAGCAGGCTGGTGGCCGGGGCGGCCAGCAGGTCGCTCAGGCTCGGCGTGCTCGCCGTGGTCAGCGTCGTGGCAGCCGTCGTCTGCTTGGTGAACCAGACGTCGGCCATCTCGTGCTGCGCGCCGTCGGACGTCGTGTAGCTGGACGTCAGGCCGATGATGTTGCCGTTGCTCGCCGCGCCGCTGACCTGGTCGTGCAGGTCGATCGAGGTGATCCCCAGCTGCGCCAGCGTCTTGAGTTCGCCCGCCTCGGACACGCCGTCGTGGTTGGCATCGACCCAGACGACCAGCTTGCTGAAGATCGCGTCGCTCGCATCGATCTTGCCGTCGTGGTTGGTGTCGTACTGCGCCAGCGCTGCGTAGCCGTTGCCGGCGCGGGTGCCGTCCGCGAGCTTGGTGCCCACGCCGAACAGCTCGGTGCCGTTGTCGATCTGGCCGTTGCCGTTCAGGTCGAGCGCCAGCAGGCCTTCGTTCGCGGTCGTCCAGCCCATCGTGCTGGCGTGGCCCGAGCCGGTCAGGTCGAAGCTGACGCCCTGCGCCGCCGAGGTGGTGGTGATGCCCGTGCCGGCAAGGTCGAGCACCAGCGGGGAGGCCGAGACCAGCGCGTTGACCTGGGCGTTGGTCATCACGCCGATTTCCGAGCTGGTGAACGATTGCGCCTGGGTCGACGACATCGCCGCGAGGTCGTGCGTCGTGAAGCCCGCGATCTGGTCGGTCGTGAACGCCACGATCTGGGTCGTCGTCAGCGCGGCCGCCTGGGCCGTCGAGAAGGCGCTGATGTCGGCCGTGCTGAGGTGCGTGATCTGGTCGGTCGTCAGCGCGGCGATGTGCGTCGTCGTGAACGCGGCCACCTGCGCCGTCGTCAGGGCGGCGATGTCGCTCGTGCTGAAGCCGCTCAGCTGGTCGGTGGTCAGCGAGGCGATGTGGGCGGTCGTCAGCGCCTGGACGTCGGCCGTCGTGAGGTTCTGGATCTGGGCCGAGGACATCGCGTGGAAGGCCGTCGTCGAGAGCGCATGCACTTCGGCCGATCCCAGCACCGCGATGTTGGTCGTGGTCATCGCCTGGATCTGGGCCGAGCTCAGCGCGGCGGCCTGGGCCGACGTCAGCGCGGCGGTCTCGGCGGTCGTCATCGCCTGGATGTCGCCGGTCGTGAACGCGGTCACCTGCGTCGTGGTCATCACCGCCAGGTCGGCCGTCGAGAGCGCGGCGAACTGGGTGGTGGTGAGCGCCGCGACGTCGGTCGAGGTCAGCGCGACGGTCTGCGCCGTCGTCAGCGCCGCGAGGTCGGCGGTGCCGAGGTTGCTGATCTGCGACGTGGTGAGCGCGGCGATCTGGGCGGTCGTCAGCGCCTGGAAGTGGTCGGTCGCCAGCGCATTGAGCTGGGACGTCGTCATCGCGGCGATGTTGGCCGTGGTCAGGGCCTTCAGGTCGGTCGTGGACAGGGCGGCCACCTGGTCGGTGCCCATGGCGGACACCTGCGCGGTGGTCAGTGCGGCGGCCTGCGCGCTGGTCAGCGCGCCGATCTGGCCGGTCGAGAGCGCGAAGACCTCGGACGTGGTCAGCGCGCCGATCTGCGCGGTGGTGAACGCGGCGACCTGGGCGGTGCCGAGGGCGTTGACCTGCGTCGTCGTCAGGTTTGCCACCTGCGCGGCGGTCAGCGCGGCGATCTGGGCCGTGGTGAACGCATCGAGGTTGGTCGTGCTGATGGCGGCGAGCTGCGTCGTCGTCAGGGCGGCGACTTGCGCGCTCGTCAGGACGGCGATGTGATCCGTCGCGAGGCCGTTGAGCTGGCTCGAGGTCAGCGAGGCGATCTGGGCCGTGGTCAGGGCCTTGAGGTCGCCCGTGGACAGCGCGGCGAACAGGTCGGTGGTCAGGGCGACGAGCTGGGTTGTCGTCAGCGCCGCGGCCTGGGCGCTGGTGAGCGCCCCGATGTCGGTGCTGTTGAGCGAGTTGAGCTGCGTCGTCGTGAGGTTGGCGATCTGCGCGGTCGTCAGCGCGGCCAGCTGGGCGGTCGTGAAGGCGTCCAGGTTGGTGGTGCTGAGGTTGGACAGCTGGGTGGTCGTCAGGGCGGCCACTTGCGCGGTCGTCAGGGCGGCGATGTGATCCGTCGCCAGGCCGTTCAGCTGGGCCGAGGTCAGCACGTTGACCTGGGCGGTGCCGAGGGCGCGCAGGTCGGCCGTGGTGAGCGCGGCGATCTGGTCGGTGCCCATGGTCACGAGCTGCGCGGTGGTCAGCGCGGCGGCCTGGGTCGAGGTCAGGGCGGCGACTTCGGTCGTGGTCAGCGCATCGGCCTGGGCGGCCGTCAGGGCCTTGACCTGGGTGCTGGTGAG
>JABCYW010000132.1 GCA_013289985.1 Betaproteobacteria bacterium
CGCGTGACGTCCAGCGTTTCCTCGTACACGCGCGCGGGCGACTGCGCCGGCGCGTGCGACGGCGCCTGGGCATCCGGCCGGGTGACGGCTGTCCCCACCTTCATCTTGTTCTCTTTTCCCTCCGTTCGAGGGCACAGGATTGCAGCTGAGAAGGGGGCGTGTCAATGCCGCATCGGCCGTTCAGGCCCATTTTGGGCCCGCAAAAACCGCAATATGGGGTGGGAACGACGCGCGCGGCGTTGCGCAACAGCGTGCGCGGTGCGCGGGTTCAGCCCGCGACGGGACTCGCCTCGAAAGGGTCCGGCGCGCGCGGGCCGCCCGGCGCGCCCGATCCGAGCGGAGGATTCGCGGCATGCATCGCCACGGCCCACGCCAGGAAATCGTCGGCGTCCAGCGGCCGGCTGAACAGATAGCCCTGGGCGCCGTCGCAGCCCAGCGTCTTCAGCTTGGCCGCCACCGACTCGGTCTCCACACCCTCGGCCACCACCTTCAGGCCCATGTGGTGGGCCATGCCGATCGTCGAGCGCACGATGTTCAGGTCGTTGTCGTCGGCGTCGAGGTTCATCACGAACGAGCGGTCGATCTTGAGCTCCTGCACCGGCAGCTTCTTCAGGTAGGCCAGCGACGAGTAGCCCGTGCCGAAGTCGTCGATCGACAGCTGCACGCCCATCGCGTGCAGCGCCCGCAGCGATTCCAGCGCGTGCGCCGGGTCTTCCATGATCGCGCTCTCGGTCACTTCCAGGCACAGGTGGCGCGCCGCCACGCCCTCGGCGAGCAGCTGGGCGCGCACGATGGCCGGCAGGTCCTGCTGGATCAGGTCGCGCGTGGACACGTTGATGTTGAGCGACATCTCCAGCCCGCTCGCGCGCCACGCCGCCAGCTGCGCGAGGCCGTGGGCCAGTACCCAGCGCGTGATCGACTTGATGCAGCCGGTCTGCTCGGCGAACGGGATGAACTGGTCGGGCGGCACGAAGCCGCGCGTCGGATGGCGCCAGCGCAGCAGCGCCTCGGCCGACAGGCAGCTGCGGTCGCCCAGCGAGATCTTGGGCTGGTACTGCAGGTAGAACTGGCTTTCGTCGACCGCTCGCCGCAGGTCCGACAGCAGGCTCAGGCCGTGCTCCGTGGTGCGCGCCATCTTCTGGGTGAAGGCCGCGTAGCCGCTGCTGGTCTGCTTGGCCACGTACATCGCGGAGTCGGCGTGGGCCATCAGCTCGGTGGGATTGGCGCCGTCCTCGGGGAAGGTGGCGATGCCGATCGAGCCGCTCACGTCCACGGTCTGGCCTTCGATGGTCACGGGTTCTTCGAGCGCCGCCAGCAGCTGGCGCGCCAGCAGCGCGGATCCTTCGCGGCCCTGCGCCGGCAACAGCACCGCGAACTCGTCGCCGCCGATGCGCGCGACGGTGTCGGTGGTGCGGCGCAGCTCGCGGGTGAGGCGGCCTGCCACCTGGTTGAGGAGTTCGTCGCCCACCGGATGGCCCAGCACGTCGTTGACGTTCTTGAAGCGGTCCAGGTCGATCAGCAGCACCGACATCGCGTGGCCGGTACGGACGGCGGTGCCCACCGCCTGGTCGAGGCGGTCGTTGAACAGCGTGCGGTTGGCCAGGCCCGTGAGCGGATCGCGGAACGCGAGGTCGACGATGCGCGCCTCGCGCTGCGCCAGGCTGTCGCGCATCTCGCCGAGCGCGGTGATCAGCCGGCCCACCTCGTCGCGGCCGGCCTCGGGCATCGGGCCGTCCAGCTTGCCGTCGGCGATCTCGCGCGCCAGCGCCACGGTGAGCGCGAGCGGCCGGGTGATGGAGCGCGTGATCATCACCGCGCACATCAGCGCGACGACGACGGCCACGCCCGACAGCTCCAGCACGTACTGGCGGCTCCTGGCCTGCTGCATGCGGATGCTGGAGATCGTGGCGTTGGCCTGGGCCGACTTCACGGCCACCAGGGCGTCCAGCGCGTCGAGCATGCCGTTGAGCGCCGGCAGCGTCTCCTTGATCATGATCGGGCGCGCGGAGTTCAAGTCCAGCTCTACCACTTCCACCGTGTGCTGGAACGCGGCCTCGAAGCGGCCGCGGGCGGCGATCAGGCGTTCGACGGCGACGGCATCCTCGACCGCGTGGGCGTCGGCCAGCAGCTGCGACAGCGCGGACTTCTGCTCGGCGAATTCGGTGTCGATCAGCGCATAGACCGGCACGCGGTCGGAACGCGCGTCCAGCAGGAACAGGGTGTGCAGGTGCTGCGCGCCGGCCTGCGCGGCCTTCTCGGCCTGGCGCGCCAGCAGCACCTGGCGCAGGCTTGACTCGGCGACGACGCGGCTCGATTCGCCCACCAGCTCGGCCTGCTTGAGCACGAGCGCCACCACGCCGGCCAGCAGCGCCAGCAGCAGGCCGAACGCGAGCGCCAGCCGCACCGCGATGGGCGCGCTGCGAGCGATTCGGTTCGGCGTGGTCGACACGTCGTCGGGGAGCATGGTGAGCGGAGGAACGATTTGTCAGCGGGGCGTCAGTGGGTTATCGGCCTGTTTTTGCAGGAAATTGAGCGGCCAGGCTGGACACGGGACGCGACACTTCTCACGTTCGGGAGACGGACGTACCGACCGCGGGCGGATTGCCGTCCCACGAATGCGAGTCGTGCGCCGCGGGGCTCGCGGCTACAGTGACGGCAGCTCATCTCCAGGCCGTCGTCTCCCCATGCGTCCCTCGCTCCGCACCGCCCTCGCCGCCGGCCTCCTCGCCGGCCTCGCCCTGCTCTCCGGCTGCGAGAGCGCCGGGCCGACGCTGAAGGACTCCGCGTACGCGATGGAGCGCTCGCGCGCGAACCTCGCGCGCAAGGAACTCGTGCTGGCCGACGGCACCCGCATCGCGTACCTGGAAGGCGGCACCGGCGCGCCGCTGGTGCTGGTGCACGGCTTCGGCGCCGACAAGGACAACTTCACGCGCGTCTCGCGCTGGCTCACGCCGCACTACCGCGTGATCGTTCCCGACCTGGTGGGCTTCGGCGAGTCCACTCACCGGCGCGACGTCGACTACCACTACGCCGCGCAGGCCGAGCGCCTGCACGCGTTCACCCAGGCGCTGGGCCTCGCGCGCCTGGACCTCGGCGGCAACTCCATGGGCGGCGGCATCTCGATGAGCTTCGCCGCGCAGCATCCGCAGGAGGTGGCCAGCCTGTGGCTCATCGACTGCGCGGGCATCGCCGAGGCGCCGCCCAGCGAGCTAGCGAAGATCATCGCCACCACCGGCACCAACCCGCTGATGATCACCAGGGAAAGCGACTTCCCGGCCTTCGTGAAGTTCGTGATGAGCGATCCGCCGTGGATTCCCGGCTCGGTGATGGACGTGCTGGCGCGCGAGCGCATCGCCAACCAGGACCTCGAGCGCGAGGTCTTCCAGCAGATCGCCACCGACTCGGTGAGCGGCGCCGTCAAGGGCCTGGCCACGCCCACGCTGATCGTCTGGGGCGACGAGGACCGCGCGCTGTCGGCAGGCACGGTGCCCGTGCTGAAGGCGCTGCTGCCCAACGCGCAGGCCATCGTGATGCCGCACGTGGGCCACGCGCCGATGATCGAGCGGCCGCAGCAGACGGCCGAGGACTACCTGTGCTTTCGCGCGTCGTTGTAGTTCAAAGCAGGCGCGCCGCGTCGAGCGCGGAGGCGAGCCGCCAGGACTCGCGCTGATCCGCGTCGCGCAGCATCGACGGCGGTGCGCCGATGTCCTCCAGCGTCGCCCGGTTCAGCCGGCCCAGCCCTGAATCGATCCAGGCCTGGTCGACCGCCTCGCGCGTGACCACCGAGCGGCTGAAATAGCGCAGCACGGCCCGCAGCACGCGGGCGCCGACGGGCGCGGCGACGGTCGGAGTGATGGTGCAGGTGGTCATGGCAGGTCTCCGGTGGGCTTCGATGTTGGTCAGAATAAGACTGCCAGCAACTCGTGAATAGCGACGATTTCTGCCAATATTGGTAAGCTGTAGTGACCAATGGCCCGCATCCCACTCAATTTCCTGCCCACCTTCGTTGCCGTCGCGCAGCGGGAGACGCTGCGTGCCGCGGCCGAGTCGCTGCACCTGACGCACAGCGCCGTCAGCCAGCAGATCGGCGAACTCGAGAGCCGGCTGGGCTTCCCGCTTTTCGACCGCCGCGGTCGCCGCGTCTACCTGAACGCCGCCGGCCAGGCCTTGCTGCGCCACGTGGCGCCGGCGCTCGCGCAGGTGGACGACGGCGTGCAGGCCGCCGCCGCCGCGGCGCAGGGCGCGGCCCAGGGCCTGCGCGTGACGATGCTGCCGTCCTTCGCACAGCGCTGGTTCCTGCCGCGCCTGGGCCTGTGGCGCCAGCGCCATCCCGACATCGCCATCGAGATCGAGGCCTCGGCCAACCTCGTCGACCTGCAGCGCGATGGCTTCCACGCCGCGATCCGCACCGGCCCGGGCCCCTGGCCGGGCCTGGTGGTGGAGCGCCTCTACGAATCGCCCACGCCGTTCATCGCGGTGGCCTCGCCCGCCGTGGCGCAGCGCCTGCGCGATGCGCAGCCGGCCGACCTCGCGCGCGAGCCGCTGCTGGGCGACATCGACGTGTGGGAGCAATGGTTCGCGGCCGCGGGCGTGCGCACGCGCGCGACGCCGGTGGCCTCGTTCAACGACGTGGGGCTGATGTTGCAGGCCACCGAGCAGGGGCTCGGCCTGGCGGTGGTGCGCGAACTGCTCGCGGCCGACGCGTTGCGCGACGGCCGGCTGGCGCGGCTCTTCGACATCTCGGTGGTGCTGGAGGGCGTGCAGCCCTACAGCCTCGCGTACCCGCCGGCGTTGAAGGACTGGCCGCCGCTGATCGCGCTGCGCGACTGGGTGCGCGAGGAGTTCGACTGCTCTCTCGCGGCGCTGCGCACTACCGCGCGCTGACGTTCACGCGGCGAGCGTTGGCCACGGCGTCGACGCGCGGCTCGCTGAACATCGCCTGCACCGGTTCGTCCTCCGGCAGCACGTAGACCGTGCCGTGCACATGGCCCAGCGTGGGCAGCACCACCGACAGGAAGAAGTTCTCGGGCACGACCACGCAACCGAGGGACAGGCGCTTGTTGTCCGGGTCCTCGGTGGCGAGGCTGGCAGTGCGCTGCATCTGCGAGATGCCCGGGCGCACGCGGTGGATGGCGATGCCCGTGTCGTAGTCGACCCAGACCACCGGCTCGCCGTGCAGGTTGCGGCCGGGTTGCGACTCGAAGCGGCCGGCGGGCGTCTTGCGCTCGTAGGGCAGCAGGTCGGTCGGGTTCTTCTGGCCGGCGCCGGGCACGGGGATGTCGCCGCGCGACTGGCCGAGGAGGGTGGACGACGCGCCCACGAGTGTGCCGCCGGCGCCGAACACGTAGATGCGCGCCGCCTTCTTGTCGACGATCACGAAAGGGCGTCCGTGGTCGTCTCCCTTCTCGTGGATCCAGTGCTCGACATAGCGCGCATCGGCCGACGCGTCCACCGTCTCGAGGGCGGACAAGGACTCGCCGGGGCGAGTGGTCGTGTCGGTGAGAGCGCTTGCGGTGGAGGAGATCCACGCGACCGATGCGGCGACTGCCAGCTTGCCCCAGAAATTCATCTCGACGTTTCCGTTTCCCGCTTGGTCTCCAGTCGAAAGTGCCGGAGACGGGCACGATTTCGCGCCCTTGTCCTACATGGTAAGGCCGCAGATCAAGGCCAATATGAAGGGTTTGCGGTAATAAACGGTGTCAATTACATCTTTCAACTCGACAGCATTCGTCGACTTCAGGCGTCAACTCGACAGCATCGGCGCGCTTCCTGTCGAGCGGCCGATCCGCATCAAAGCTCGGTCCGCAGCGCCCAGACCTCCGGGAACAGCACCGTGTCGAGCATCTTGCGCAGGTAGCTGACGCCGCCCGTGCCGCCCGTGCCGCGCTTGAAGCCGATGATGCGTTGCACCGTCGTCACGTGACGGAAACGCCACAGCCGGAACGCGTCCTCGAGGTCGGTGAGTTCCTCGCCGAGCTGGTACAGATCCCAGTGCTTCCTGGTGTCGCGGTAGACCTGCAGCCAGGCGTCGCGCACGGCGTCGCTCTCCACGTAGGGCTGCGTCCAGTCGCGCTCCAGGTGCGAGACCGGCACCGGCACGCCGCGGCGCGCCAGCAGGCGCAGGCTCTCGTCGTACAGCGAGGGCGCGCGCAACGCCGCGTCCACCTGCGCGAGCAGGTCGGGCCGGTGCTCGTGGGGCTTGAGCATGGCCGCGTTCTTGTTGCCCATCGCGAACTCGATGCAGCGGTACTGGTAGCTCTGGAAGCCGCTGCTGGCCGACAGGAAGGGCCGGATCGCCGAGTACTCGGGCGGCGTCATCGTGGCCAGCACGTCCCAGGCGTGCACCAGCTGTTCCATGATCCGGCTCACGCGCGCCAGCATCTTGAACGCGCTGCCCAGCTCGTCGGCGGCGATCGCGGCGACGGCCGCGCGCAGCTCGTGCAGCATCAGCTTCATCCACAGCTCGGACGTCTGGTGCTGCACGATGAACAGCATCTCGTTGTGGTCGGGCGAGAGCGGGTGCTGTGCGGTGAGCACCTGGTCGAGGTGCAGGTAGTCGCCGTAGCTCATGTCCGCCTTGAAGTCGAGCTGCGCGCCCTCTTCCGCGACGATGCGTTCGCCCAGGGCATCGGCGGACGCGGCGCCGTGGCCCATGGGGCAGCGGCCCTTGGCGTCATTCGTGTCGTTGGTGTCGTTCATGGCGTCATTCTCAGGTCACGGCGGAGCGCTTGTTGAAACGCGCCTCGCGGTATTCGCCGGTCTCCATCAGCCGCACGAGCCGCTCCACCGCGTCGTACACGTCGACGAAGCGCAGGTAGAGCGGCGTGAAGCCGAAGCGCAGGATGTCGGGCAGCGCCGGGCCGTGGGCGTCGGCGGGCGCGCCGGCGCGGAAATCGCCGATCACGCCGCGTTCGATCAGCGCCTGCACGATGGCGTAGCCGTGCGACCGGCCGTCGGTGCTCGCCGAATTTGCGGCGTGAGTGAGGCTCACCTGGCTCCCGCGCATGCGCGCGTCACGCGGGCTCGCGACCGCGAAGCCCAGCGCGGCGCAGCGCTCGTCCACCAGCGCGATGAAGGTCTCGGTGAGCGCGACGGATTTCTCGCGCAGCGCGACCATGCCTCCGAGCGCATCGGCGGCGTGCAGCGTGTCCACGCCGCAGTCCAGCGCCGTCAGCGACAGCACCGCCGGCGTGCCGCACAGGAAGCGTCCGATGCCGTCCGCGGGCTCGTAGCCGGGCCTGAACGTGAACGGCGCCGCATGGCCCATCCAGCCGGACAGCGGCTGCCAGAAGCGGCCGGCATGGCGCGGGTGGGCCCACACGAAGGCCGGCGCGCCGGGGCCGCCGTTGAGGAACTTGTAGCCGCAGCCGATCGCGAAGTCGGCACCGGCGCCGTTGAGGTCGACCGGCAGCGCGCCCGCGCTGTGCGCCAGGTCCCACACGGCCAGCGCGCCCGCGGCATGCGCGAGCGCGGTCATCGCGGCCATGTCGTGCAGCGCGCCGGTGCGGTAGTTCACCTGCGTGAGCATCACGACGGCGACGTCGGCTCCGCGGCCTTGCGACAGCCGCGCCACGATGGCCGCCGGCTCCAGCAGTTCCAGCGACCAGCCCAGGTCGCGGCACAGGCCCTCGGCGATGTACAGGTCGGTGGGGAAGTTCTGGCGCTCGCTCACGATCACCCGGCGCGACGGCGAATCCGCCCTGACGATGCGCGACGCGGCGCTGAGCACCTTGTAGAGGTTCACCGAGGTCGAGTCCGCCGCGACGCACTCGCCCGGCCGCGCGCCGACGAGCGCGCCGATGCGGTCGCCCACGCGCTGCGGCAGCGTGATCCAGCCCGCGTCGTTCCAGCTGCGGATCAGGCCGTCGCCCCACTCCTGCCGCACCGCGGCGGCCACGCGCGCCGGCGTGGCGCGCGGCAACGCGCCCAGCGAATTGCCGTCGACATAGATCACGCCTTCTGGCAGCATGAATTGGTCGCGCAGCGGGGCCAGCGCGTCTTCGCCGTCGCGCCGGGCACAGTCGTCTCTCGAGATCATCCGGTCACTCCTCGATACCAATCCCCACGTCGTGCGTGGAGCCCGGCTTGCAAGATTCGAAGTGATTAGTTTAGTATTGAACTATTCACACCTCAAGCATCTTTCGCGACTGGGGTTTCCAGGCGAAAGATCGATCCAGGATAGCCGAGGACAGCATGCGCATCGTCTGCATCGGCGGCGGCCCCGCCGGCCTCACGTTCGCCCTCCTGATGAAGAAGCTCGACCCAGGCCACGACATCACGGTGGTGGAGCGCAATCGCCCGTACGACACCTTCGGCTGGGGCGTGGTGTTCTCGGACGCCACGATGGCCCACCTGCGCCGCTGGGACGAGGAGACGGCCGGCGCGATCGAGGCCGCGTTCGCCCACTGGGACGACATCGTGCTGGAGTTCAAGGGCCGCAGCATCCGCTCCGGCGGCCACGGCTTCGTGGGCATCGGGCGCAAGCGCCTGCTCAACATCCTGCAGGCGCGCTGCGAGTCCCTCGGCGTCAAGCTGGAGTTCGACCGCGAGGTGCGCTCGGACACCGAGTTCCCCGACACCGACCTCGTGGTCGCCAGCGACGGCATCAACTCGGTGCTGCGCCAGAAGTACGCCGACGTGTTCAGGCCGGACATCGTCGCGCGCCCCAACCGCTTCATCTGGCTGGGCACGAAGAAGCTGTACGACGCGTTCACCTTCGTTTTCGAACGCACCGAGCACGGCTGGTTCCAGGCCCACGTCTACAAGTTCGACGCCGAGACCTCCACCTTCATCGTGGAGTGCCCCGAGCACGTGTGGCTGGCCCACGGCCTGGACAAGCTCGACGCCGACGCCTCGGTGGCCTTCTGCGAGAAGGTGTTCGCGCGCCACCTGCGGGGAGCGACGCTGATGACCAACGCGCGCCACCTGCGCGGCTCGGCCTGGCTCAACTTCCAGCGCATCAGGTGCGAGCAGTGGTGGGTGGGCGCCGAGCGCCGCGACGTCGGCCACGCACCGCTGGTGCTGATGGGCGACGCCGTGCACACCGCGCACTTCGCCATCGGCTCGGGCACCAAGCTCGCGCTGGAAGATGCGATCGAGCTCGCGAACCAGTTCCGCCAGTTGGGCGGCGACGCATCGCCGTCCGAGCTGCCGGCGCTGCTCGATCGCTACCAGGCCTTGCGGGCGGTGGAGGTGCTGCGCCTGCAGAACGCCGCCTGGAACGCGATGGAATGGTTCGAGGTCTGCGGCGCGCGCTACTGCGACCCGCTGGAGCCCGAGCAGTTCATGTACTCGCTGCTCACGCGCAGCCAGCGCATCAGCCACGAGAACCTGCGCCTGCGCGACGCCGGTTGGCTGGAGGGCTACGAGCGCTGGTTCGCGCGGCGCGACGCCGCCGTCCCGCCGATGTTCACGCCGTTCACCGTGCGCGGGGTCACGCTGAAGAACCGCGTCGTCGTCTCGCCGATGGCGCAGTACTCGGCCATCGACGGCGTGGTGGGCGACTACCACCTCGTGCACCTGGGCGCGCGCGCGATGGGCGGCGCGGCGCTGGTGATGTGCGAGATGACCTGCGTCAGCGCCGATGCCCGCATCACCAAGGGCTGCCCCGGCCTGTACACCGAGGCGCAGGGCGACGCGTGGGCGCGCATCGTCGACTGGGTGCACACGCACAGCGACGCCCACATCGGCATGCAGCTGGGCCACGCCGGCGCCAAGGGCGCCACGCACCTGGGCTGGGAGGGCATCGACCAGCCGCTGGACTCGGGCGGCTGGCCCCTGATCTCCGCGTCGGCGCAGCAATACCTGCCGGGCGTGAGCGACTGGTCGCGCGCGATGACGCGCGCCGACATGGACCGCGTGCTGCACGACTTCGTGGCCTGCACCCGCCGCGCGGCCGAGGCCGGCTTCGACTGGCTGGAGCTGCACTGCGCGCACGGCTACCTGCTGTCGTCGTTCATCTCGCCGCTGACGAACAGGCGCGAGGACGCGTACGGCGGCTCGCTGGAGAACCGGCTGCGCTATCCGCTGGACGTCTTCGCCGCGGTGCGCGCGGCGTGGCCGGCGCCGCTGCCGATGTCGGTGCGCATCTCCACCCACGACTGGGTCGAGGGCGGCATCACGCCGGCCGACGCGGTGGAGATCGCGCGCGCCTTCAAGGCCGCGGGCGCCGACATGATCGACTGCTCGTCGGGCCAGGTGAGCAAGGACGAGAAGCCCATCTACGGCCGCATGTACCAGACGCCGTTCGCCGACCGCGTCCGCAACGAGGCCGGCATCGCCACCATCGCGGTGGGCGCGATCAGCGAGGCCGACCACGTCAACAGCATCATCGCCGCCGGCCGCGCCGACCTGTGCGCCGTCGCGCGGCCGCACCTTGCCAACCCGGCCTGGACGCTCACCGAGGCCGCGCGCATCGGCTGGAAGCCCGTGAACTGGCCCGCGCCCTACCGCTCGGCCAAGCCGCAGCTCGAGGCCAACTTCCAGCGCGAGCGCGCGATGCAGGAAAAGGCATGACCGGCGACATCCGCAACGAGGACGGCGCGGTCGCGACGGCGATCGGCGCCATCGAGCTGCCCAAGTCCGCGATCGCGCTCGATCCCCAGCCCGCGGCCCCGGCCGTGCCGCTGGCGCTGCGTCCCACGCCGCGCCGCGTGCTGGTGACCGGCGCCACGCGCGGCATCGGCGCAGCCATCGCGCAGGCGCTCGCGGGCGCGGGCTGGCACGTCACGCTCGCGGGCCGCGCGCGCGCCGCGCTGGAGGAGGTGCGCGTGACGCTGCCCATCACCGAGGGGCTGGTGCACGACTGCGTGGAGCTGGACGTCACCGACGCCGCCGGCGTCGCGCGCGCGTTCGCCGAGGTGCATGCGAAGGGCGGCGCGCTGCAGGCGCTCGTCAACAACGCCGGCGCGGTGGAGACCGGGCCGCTCGCGCGCCTGCCGCAAGACACCTGGGATCGCATGCTGGCCGTCAACCTCACAGGCGTGTTCCTGTGCACGCAGGCCGCGCTGCCGCCCATGCTCGCCGCGCGCGCCGGCCGCATCGTCAACATCGCCAGCACCGCGGGCCAGAAGGGCTACGCGTACTGCGCCGCCTACGCCGCGGCCAAGCACGGCGTGCTGGGCCTGACGCGTTCGCTGGCGCTGGAAGTGGCCCCGCAAGGCCTCAGCGTCAACGCCGTGTGCCCCGGCTACACCGACACCGCCATCGTGCGCGACGGCGTCGCCCGCATCGTCGCGGCCACCGGGCGCAGCGAGGGCGACGCGATGGCCACGTTCTCGCAGTCCAGCCCGCTCAAGCGGCTCGTGGAGCCCGCCGAGGTCGCGGCAACCGTGCTGTGGCTGTGCACGGACGCGCCGGCGGCGTTCACCGGCCAGGCGATGTCGGTCAGTGGCGGGGAGGTGATGAATTGAAAGCCGGCCCCATGAAGTCCGACGCCCGCGACCCGCGCAGCACCGACCGGCTGGACGAACTGCTGGGCGACTCCGCCATCGGCCACGAAGGCCGCGCCGCCACCACCAACCACGCCGCCGTCAAGACCTGGCTGCGCCTGCTGTCGTGCACCGCGCAGATCGAGACAGAGATCCGGCGCCGGCTGCGCGCGCAGTTCGACATGACGCTGCCGCGCTTCGACTACCTCGCGCAACTGCACCGCTTCCGCGAGGAACAGCCCGAGGGCCTGCGCATGAGCGCGCTGTCGCGCTACCTGATGGTGACCGGCGGCAACGTCACCAGCCTCACCGACGAGCTGGAGAAGATCGGCTACGTCACGCGCCAGGTCGATCCCGAGGACAGGCGCTCGTTCCGCATCGCGCTCACCCTGCGCGGCAGGCGCGCGTTCGAGCGCGTGGCCGAGGAGCACGAACGCTGGGTCGTCGAGCTGCTGGCGGGGCTGGACACCGGTGAAGGCGAACAGCTCCACGCATTGCTGGGCCATCTGCGGCTGTCGCTCGCGCGCCGGTTGCAGGACGACAAGAACCGCTAGAGACGACACCATGACCACCACTTCATCGATCAACGCCGCGCTCGCCGCCGGCAACCGCCGCCCGCTGGCCGGCTACCAGGCCAAACACTTCCGGTGGGAATGCAGCGACCGCGTCGCGCGCATCACGCTGGACCGGCCCGAGCGCAAGAACCCGCTCAGCTTCGAGAGCTACGCCGAGCTGCGCGACCTGTTCATCGCGCTGCGCCACGCGCACGACGTGCGGGGCATCGTCCTCACCGGCGCCGGCGACAACTTCTGCTCCGGCGGCGACGTGCACGAGATCATCGGCCCGCTCATCGCCCTTCCCGCGCCCGAGCTGCTGATGTTCACGCGCATGACAGGCGACCTGGTCAAGGCGATGCGCCATTGCCCGCAGCCCATCGTCGCGGCGGTCGACGGCGTGTGCGCCGGCGCGGGGGCGATCCTCGCGATGGCCAGCGACCTGCGCTTCGGAACGGCGCGCAGCAGGACGGCCTTCCTGTTCGCCCGCGTGGGCCTGGCCGGCTGCGACATGGGCGCCTGCGCGATGCTGCCGCGCATCGTGGGCCAGGGCCGCGCCGCCGAATGGATCTACTCGGGCCGCTCGGTGGACGGCATCGAGGCCGAACGCTGGGGCTTCCTCAATCGCGTCGTCGGGCCCGAGGCGCTGGTCGCCGAGGCCACGGCGTTCGCGCGCCAGCTGGCCGACGGCCCGGCCTTCGCGCACTCGCTCACCAAGTCCATGCTGCACCAGGAATGGAGCATGGACATCGACACGGCCATCGAGGCCGAGGCGCAGGCCCAGGCGCTGTGCATGCTCACCGAGGACTTCGGCCACGCGTACCGCGCGTTCGCCGCGAAGGCCCGGCCCGTCTTCGAGGGGCGCTGAGATGAGCGCGATGACCGAAGCCCTGGAGTGGCCGTTCTTCACGCACGCGCATCGCGACCTGCATGCGCGGCTGGAACGCTGGCTGGCCGACCCCGCGAGCGGGCTGCCGCAGCCGTTGTCGCCGCAGGCGCCGCAGGCCGAGCTCGACGCGCATTGCCGCGACTGGGTTCGCGCGCTCGGCCGCGCCGGCTGGCTGCGCCATGCGATCGGCGGCACCGCGTTCGGCGGCGCCACCGACACGCTCGACACGCGCACGCTGTGCCTGCTGCGCGAGACACTGGCCGCGCACGACGGCCTGGCCGACTTCGCGTTCGCGATGCAGGGCCTGGGCAGCGGCGCGATCACGCTCGATGGCACCTGGGCGCAGAAGGAGCTCTACCTCGCCCGCGTCGCGCGCGGCGATGCGATCGCGGCGTTCGCGTTGTCGGAGCCCGACGCCGGCTCGGACGTCGCGGCGATGAAGACGACCGCGCGGCGCGACGGCGACCGCTGGGTCCTGCAAGGCGAGAAGACCTGGATCTCGAACGGCGGCATCGCCGACTTCTACGTCGTGTTCGCGCGCCAGGTGGAACCCGGCCAGCCGGCCGAGGCGCGCGGCACGAAGTCCGTCGCCGCGTTCATCGTCGACGCCGACACCCCGGGCCTGCGCATCGCGGAGCGTCTCGACACGATGGCGCCGCATCCGCTCGCGCGACTCGCCTTCGACGACTGCCGAATCCCGGCCTCGCAATGCCTGGCCGAGAGCGGCGCCGGCTTCAAGCTGGCGATGCGAACGCTGGACGTCTTCCGCACCTCGGTGGCCGCGGCCGCGCTCGGCTTCGCGCGCCGCGCGCTGGCCGAAGGCCTCGCGCGTGCGACCACGCGCCCGATGTTCGGGCAGATGCTGTCCGAGCTGCAGCTGACCCAGGCGAAGCTGGCCGACATGGCGCTGGCCGTGGATTCGGCCGCGCTGCTCACGTATCGCGCCGCCTGGCGCCGCGACCAGGGCCACACGGTCACGCGCGAGGCCGCGATGGCCAAGCTCGCGGCCACCGAGAACGCGCAGCGCGTGATCGACGCGGCCCTGCAGCTGTGGGGCGGCGCGGGCGTGCAGAGCGGCCAGGTGGTGGAGCGCCTGTACCGCGACATCCGCGCGCTGCGCATCTACGAGGGCGCGAGCGAGGTGCAGCAATTGATCATCGCCCGGGAGTTGTTGAAGTGAGCATCCCTTCGCGCGGCCAGTCCGCCCACGTCGACACCTTCACCCGCGACCACCTGCCGCCGCTCGCGCAGCAGCCCGTCTACGTGTTCGACCTGCCCGAGCTGCGGTTCCCGCCGCAGCTCAATTGCGCGGTGGAGCTGCTGGACAAGGCGATCGCGCGCGGCTGGGGCGAGCGGCCCTGCATCGTGGGGCCAGGCCTGCGCTGGACCTACGCCGAGCTGCAACGCCGCGCCGACGCGATCGCGCACGTGCTGGTGGCCGAGATGGGCGTGCGGCCGGGCCAGCGCGTGCTGCTGCGCGCGCCCAACAACGCGATGCTGGCCGCGTGCTGGCTCGGCGTGATGAAGACCGGCGCCGTGGCCGTGGCGACGATGCCGCTGCTGCGCGCCAAGGAGCTGAAGCAGGTCGTGGCCAAGGCCCGGGTCTCGCACGCGCTGTGCGATCTCTCGCTGGCGGAGGAACTGCAACTGGCCCTGCCGCAGTGTCCGACGCTGACCCAGGTTCGCCTTTTCAACGACGCGTCGGCGGATGGCCTCGAGGCCGCGATGGCGCGCCACGCGAAGCCGTTCGATGCGGTCGACACCGCCGCCGACGACACCTGCCTGCTGGCATTCACGTCCGGCACCACCGGCGAGCCCAAGGCGACCATGCACTTCCACCAGGACGTGATGGCCATCTGCCTGTGCTGGCCGCGCCACGTGCTGCGCGCCGAGGCCGACGACGTCTTCATCGGCAGCCCGCCACTGGGGTTCACGTTCGGCCTGGGCGGCCTGCTGCTGTTCCCGCTGTCCATCGGCGCCAGCACGGTGCTGCTGGAGAAGGCGACGCCGCCCGCGCTGCTGGAGGCGATCGCGCAGTACCGCGCGACGGTGCTGTTCACCGCGCCCACCACCTACCGCGCGATCGCCGAGCAGGCGCGCGAGCGCCGGCTGTCGGTGGCGCTGGGCGGCACGCTGCGCAAGTGCGTGTCGGCCGGCGAGGCGCTGCCCGCGGCCACCCGCGTGCAATGGAAGTCCGCCACC
>JABCYW010000133.1 GCA_013289985.1 Betaproteobacteria bacterium
CGCCTGGGTGAACCGGCGGCGAGGTGGGCGTGTACTTGGGGAGATGGCAAACCGGGTCGTCGAGGGCATCCAGGCGCGTGCGCAAGGTGCCGGGCGCGGCCCGTATGCACACGCGGACGAACCTTCACCGAGTGCCCTCGGAATGAGGCCGTCCAGGCCGAATTCAGGCGCCCGTTTGACGTCGAGCCAAGTGCGCGCCCACCTTGGCGCAGCGGGTAACCTCGACCTGCGCGAAGCGTCAAGCGTCAAGCGCGAGGCGTCTACCAACGAGCAAAAAGCCGCCCGCGGGCGGCTTCTTCGCCTGCGCGTCGCGCGTTACTTCGAGGCAGCGGATGCGGGTGCGCTGGCCGCGGGCGCCGCCGGTTCGACCAGCTTGCCGCCGCCGGCGTTGGCCATGTAGACCACCGCGCGACCCACTTCGTAGTCGGTGAAGTCGCCGCCGCCCTGCGCGGGCATGCTGCCCTTGCCGTGCAGCGCCGACTGCAGCAGCGCGTCGTAGCCCTTGCCCACGCGCGGACCCCAGGCGGCGGCGTCGCCGAACTTGGGCGCGCCCAGCAGGCCGGCGGTGTGGCAGGTGGTGCACTGGGCCTCGAAGACCTGCTTGCCCGTCTTGGGCACGACGACGATGGACGCGTCGAACACCGCGTCGCTGGCCACCGGCGCGATGCGCGCGGCCACGGCGGAGGCGGTGTAGACCTCGCTGCCGGGCGACTTCTTGTTGTCCAGCGTGACGAACTGCGTGAGCATGATGATCACGAGCACGGGGACGATGATCGCGGCGGCAACCACGGTGATCAGCTGCTTCGGCGTCTTGATACCGGATTCGTGTTCTGCGTCGTCGTGATGCTCTTCGCTCATGGATTCCTCGGGGCGCTGGCTGCAGGAAGGAGACCTTCGACCGAGCCGCGCATCCCTTGCACGCACGCTCGGCCGTCAAACAAAAGCCGCGCGATTATAGGTTCGAAGAACTGGCGTCGCCCCGACTCGCACCGCCCGGGTGCCCGGGGAAAAACCCCTGGATCGGGCTTTCGGACGCCCCATGCAAAACGCCCGGTCAGTGACGAACCGGGCGTTGCGTGGAGGACGCGGATCAGGCCGCCTGCGGATCCGGCAAGGCCGGCGGCGCGACGCGAGCCGCCACCAGCGCGGTGACTTCCTTGCGGTAGCGATTGAGCTCCTGCACCGACACGAAGCTGCGTTCGAGCAGCAGGCTCATGTTGTGGAGGATGCGCTCGACGACCTTGTTCTCCCACACGGCGTCGAACTGGATCTGCTTGTCCAGCCAGCCTTCGAGCCATTGCGGATCGGGCACGCGGCTCTGGATGGTGTCGCGCGGAAACAGCGTGGCGTTCACGTGCAGGTTGGTCGGGTGCAGCGCCTGCGCGGTGCGGCGCGCGCTGGCCATCAGCACGCCCACCTTCGAGAACGCGGCCTTGGCCTCGTTGCCGAAGCGCGTCAGCGCCTTCTTCATGTAGCGCAGGTAGGCGCCGCCGTGGCGGGCCTCGTCGCGCGCGAGCGTTTCGTAGATGTGCTTGATCACCGGCTCGGTGTGCCACTGCGCGGCGCGGCGGTACCAGTGGTTCAGGCGGATCTCGCCGCAGAAGTGCAGCATCAGGGTCTCGAGCGCCGGGGCCGGGTCGAACTCGAAGCGCACGGCGTGCAGCTCCTCCTCGGTGGGCACCAGCTCGGGACGGAAGCGGCGCAGGTATTCCATGAGCACGAGCGAGTGCTTCTGCTCCTCGAAGAACCACACGCTCATGAACGCGCAGAAGTCGCTGTCGTCGCGGTTGTCGCGCAGGAACATCTCGGTGGCGGGCAACGCCGACCACTCGGTGATCGCGTTCATCTTGATGGTGGTGGCCTGCTCGTCGGTCAGCTGCGACGGGTCGAAGGAATCCCAGGGGATGTCCTTGTCCATGTCCCAACGGACGGCTTCGAGTTGTTTGAAGAGTTCGGGATAAAGCATGCTGGCAAAAGCCTCCTGGCCCCGATTTTAGACGGTGCAGGATCTCGCCGTTGCGACAAATGCGACTTGTTCACTGAAGAACGCTGCGCGCCGGGCGGGACGCGGCACCCGCGCACCGCCACCGCGAACCCTCGGTTACATTCGTCCCGGCCCATCGCAGCGCGGCCCCGGGAGGCTGATGCGGGACGGCGCCGAGTTGCCGGCGCCGGCGCTAGGCATCGCTTCCTGGACGACATCCCCGAGCACGGCCGGCTGGTGCCGGGGCAACGCGACAGCTGAATCCGGACCAGGGGCCGCAAACGTAACCATGGCATGCAAGCAGCGACATCCACATTCGTCCAGATAGGCCGTCCGCGCCATCCGGGCCGGTTCGATCGGACCCGAGATCCTTCGGTCCGTGCTGGACAGTTCGAGGCCCTGTCGGCAATGCATGCCCGCATGCCGCCCCTGGTGCCCTCGTTCGTCCCGGCCAGATTGCCAGCTTGCCTATCCCTGTGTAGCCAATGCGCGCGTCGGAACCTCCCTCGAAACAGGATGGTTGACGCTACCGTCCGCGGAACTTCGGGCGCAAAATCGATTCTGAGCAAATGTTCGATGGCTTCGGTGCCATCGCGGCGCCGCGCACGATGCGGCGCTTCAGGCGGTTTCCTCGCTGCGCAGCTTCGTCGGGTTTCCTTCGAAACGTCCCGAGCGCTTCTCCTCCTCCCTCCCTCCCTTGTTCGCTCAGGGGCGCTGCGCAGCGACATTTATTCCCCGGCGCCCGCCAGGGGTCGCCTCGCGGTGGCCTCGGCCGCCGCCGGAAGGGGCACGCCGTGAGCCGTCCGCGCATCGCCGTGGTCGGTTCCGGCATCGCCGGGCTTGGGGCCGCCCACCGCCTCGCACCGCATTGCGAGGTCACCGTCTTCGAGGCCGATTCGCGGCTCGGCGGCCACGCCAATACCGTCGACGTCACCTTGCCGGGCCGCGACGGCGACGTCACCCACGGCGTCGACACCGGCTTCCTCGTCTTCAACGAACGCACCTATCCGCGCCTGATCGCCCTGTTCGCCGAGCTGGGCGTGGAGGTGTCGAAGTCGGAGATGACATTCTCCGTGCAGGCGCCACGGCCCGACGGAAGCCAGCTGGAATGGAGCGGCACCAGCCTGAACACGGTGTTCGCCGATCGCGGCAACCTGCTGCGCCCGCGCTTCCACGGCATGCTGCTGGACCTGATGCGCTTCAACCGCCTCGCCACGGCGCTGGCGCGGCGCGGGGCCGACGCCGAACTGGCGCAGCCGCTGGACGAGTTCCTCGCCGAGCACCGCTTCGGCAGCGCGTTCATCGACGACTACCTGCTGCCCATGATCGGCTGCATCTGGTCTTGCTCCACCGTGCAGATGCTGCGCTTTCCGGTGGGCACGCTGATCCGCTTCTGCCACAACCACGGCCTGCTCCAGGTGCGCGATCGCCCGCAATGGTTCACGGTGACCGGCGGCTCGCGCCAGTACGTGGACAAGCTCGCGACGCGCATCGGCCGGGTGCGCCTGGGCACGCCGGTGCTGGCCGTGGCGCGCGATCTCTCGCGCGAGGCCGGCTTCGGCGCCGCCCATGGCGGGCGCGTGTCCGTGCGCACGCGCGAGGGCATCGAGTGGTTCGACGAGCTGGTGTTCGCCACGCACGCGCCGCGGACGCTGGCCATGCTCGCCGACGCCAGCGCCGACGAACGCCGCACGCTGGGCGCGATCGGCTACCAGGACAACGAGGCCGTGCTGCACACCGACGAGACGCTGCTGCCGCGCCGGCGCGCCGCCTGGGCCGCCTGGAACTACGAGCGCGACGTCATCGCCGGCAGCAACAGCCAGAACGTCTGCCTGCACTACCTGCTCAACCAGCTGCAGCCGCTGCCGTGGACGCAGCCGGTCATCGTGTCGCTGAATCCCTTGCACGCGCCGCGCGAGGCCATGGTCCTGCGCCGCATCGCGTACGCGCATCCGGTGTTCGACAACGACGCCATCGCCGCGCAGGCGCGGCTGCCCAAGCTGCAAGGCCTGTCGCACGTGTGGTTCTGCGGCGCCTGGACGGGCTACGGCTTCCACGAGGACGGCCTGAAGTCGGGCCAGCAGGTGGCCGACCGCCTCCTTGCGCGCCTGGCCGCGCCGACGCCGGCCGGCGTCGGCGCCGCGGCGCTTCTCGAGGCCGCCTGATGCAGGCCGACGCGACGCCGACGCGCGCCCGCATCGGCTTCGGCGAGGTGCGCCACCGGCGCCTGGCACCCGTGGAACACGCGTTCGCCTACCCCACCTGCTTCCTGATGCTGCCGATGCGTTCGCTGCGGCGCCAGGCCGACGCCGTTCTCGCGCGCAACCGCCGCGCGCCGTTCGGCTTTCGCGACGCCGACCATGGCGACGGCCGCGCCGACAGCCTGGCGTGGCTCGAGGAGCTGCTGGCAGGCGCGGGCATCGCCGACGCCGACGGCGAGGTGTGGCTGCACTGCATCCCGCGCATGTTCGGCTTCGCGTTCAAGCCGGTCAGCTTCTGGTACGCGCATCGCGCAGACGGCACGCTCGCGGCCATCGTCGTCGAGGTCAACAACACCTTCGGCGAACGCCACTGCTACCTGCTGGCCGGCGAGGACGTGGAGTTCGGGCGCACGCTGTCGGCGGCGAAGGTGTTCCACGTGTCGCCGTTCTGCCAGACGCGCGGCGACTACGCGTTCCGCTTCATGCGCACCGACCTCGCGGCCCGCGACGAACGCGGCCGCACCGCGGTGCGCGTGGAACTCCACGTGGACGGGGCGCCGCTGCTGCTGACCAGCGTGTCGGGCCGCATCGAGCCGCTGACGCCGGCGGCGATCCGCTTCGCGCTGTGGACGCTGCCGGCGATGACGCTGGCGATCGTGGCGCGCATCCATTGGCACGCGCTGAGGCTCTGGCTGAAGAAGCTGCCCGTCGTCGGCAAGCCGGCATGACTTCCGGAACGCTCCCCCCGTCCGCGGATGCGGGCGCCCGCGTCAGGACGGCGCGAATACCCGCCGCGGCGCGCGCCGCGCTGGCGCTGCTGCCCCGGCTGCAGGCCGGCACCCTCGTCGTGCATACGCCCGACGGCGCCACGCGCCAGGCGACGGGCGCCTCGCGGCCGGAGCTGCACGCCACGCTGATCGTCCACGACTGGGCCATGTTCGCCGCCACCATGCGCGCGGGCGACATCGGCTTCGCCGAGGGCTACCTGGCCGGCCACTGGACGACGCCGCACCTGGCCGACCTGCTGCGCCTGCTGCTGGCCAACCGCGAGGTCGTCGAGAAGGCCATCTACGGCTCCTGGTGGGGCCAGTTGCTGCACCGCCTGCAGCACGCGCTGAACCGCAACACCCGCAGCGGCAGCCGCCGCAACATCAGCGCGCACTACGACCTGGGCAACGCGTTCTACACGCTGTGGCTCGACGAGACGATGAACTACTCCAGCGCGTGGTTCGACGGCGACTTCGGCCGGCCGCTGGCGCAGGCGCAGCAGGCCAAGCTGCGGCGCGCGATCGCGGCCACCGGCGTGCGTCCGGGCGAGCGCCTGCTGGAGATCGGTTGCGGCTGGGGCGCGGTGGCCGAGGCCGCGGCGCGCGACGGCGTCGATGTCGTCGGCCTGACGCTGTCGAAGGAGCAGCTCGCATGGGCGCAGGCGCGTCTCGCGCGCGCGGGCCTGGCGAAGCACGCCGACCTGCGCCTGCAGGACTACCGCGACGTGCCCGACGGCCCCTTCGACGCGGTCGTGTCCATCGAGATGTTCGAGGCCGTGGGCCGCGAGTACTGGGACGCCTACTTCCAGGCCGTGCACCGGCAGCTGAAGGCCGGCGGCAAGGCCTGCGTCCAGGCCATCGTGATCCGCGACGACCTGTTCGAGCGCTACGCGCGCTCGGCCGACTTCATCCAGCGCCACGTGTTCCCCGGCGGCATGCTGCCCAGCGCCGCGCTGTTCGAACGCCACGCCGCCGCGGCGGGCCTGCGCGTGGTCGACCGCTTCGGGTTCGGCCTCGACTACGCCGAGACGCTGCGCCGCTGGCGCCACGCGTTCCTCGCGCGCCTGGACGACGTGCGCCGCCAGGGCTTCGACGGGCGTTTCGTGCGCCTGTGGGAGTTCTATCTCGCGTACTGCGAAGCGGCGTTCGACGCGGGCAATACCGACGTCATCCAGTTCACGTTGCAGCGGGATTGAGGCCGGCTCGACCGGTGGGAACCGGGAGCGCGAGACCTGGATTGGCGCATGCTCGAGCAGGGCGCCATCCCCTCATAGAGCGTGAATATAGCCCGGTTTTTCGAGCTTGGGGAGACTGGTCAAACCTTGGGGCGGGGCGCATAGTGGGCTCGTGCCGATCGCCGAAGTCGACTGCAAGCGAACGGCACGGTCGACCCGGATCCCCCTCCGGGCCATGTTCGCAACTCTCGCTTGAAAGGAGGCACTGATGAATCTGACGATCAGCGGCCATCATCTGGAAGTGACACCTGCACTGCGCGAATACGTCCTGAGCAAGCTCGACAGGATCACGCGCCATTTCGACGCTGTCGTCGACGTGAACGTGTTGCTCACCGTGGAAAACCTCAAGGAAAAGGAACGTCGACAAAAAGCCGAAGTCACTCTCCACGTAAAGGGGAAGGACATCTTCGTCGAGCAGGCGCATGAAGATCTCTATGCCGCCGTCGACCAGTTGATGGACAAGCTGGATCGCCAGGTGGTTCGCCACAAGGACCGCCTGCAGGATCACCACCACGCGACTGGCAAACGCCACCTCGCCTCGGAAACGCCGCTGCCGAACTGAACGGCCGGACAAACCGACACAATCCATACAAGGCGGCCTCGAGGCCGCCTTGTTCGTTTGGGCTATGCTGCGTCAGGGTCTTTCGGGGTGCATTCAAGCGCGTCCCGGACGTGCCGATTCCTGCTTCATGCCCTGGATTTCGTGAAATTGTTGCTGCGCCGCAGCAATCGCGAACTCGCGGTGCGGCCGGCGCACCGGCGACGTGCGCACACGGTTTTCCGGTTCCTATAATCGCCTGTTCGATCCCGGAGACCTGCCGGGTGATTTTCCAGCCCGGGGACCACCGGGCGCCGCACGGAAACCTCGGCCCATCCGCCGGGAACGCTCATGAACCGTCTCGCTGCCATCCTTCCTCTTGCCAACGTCCAGGTGGGCGTAGACGCCACCAGCAAGAAGCGCGTGTTCGAACAGGCCGGCGTGCTGTTCGAGAACCAGCACGCGATCGCTCGCGCGACGGTCACCGACAACCTGTTCGCCCGCGAACGCCTGGGCTCCACCGGCCTCGGCCACGGCGTGGCCGTGCCGCACGGTCGAGTCAAGGGCCTGAAGAATCCGCTCGCCGCGGTGCTGCGGGTGCAGACGCCGATCCCGTTCGACGCGCCCGACGACGAGCCCGTGGGCCTGCTGATCTTCCTGCTGGTACCGGAAGCCGCCACGCAGCGTCACCTGGAGATCCTGTCCGAGATCGCCGAGATGCTGTCCGACCGCGAGCTGCGCGAACGCCTGAAGGGCGACGTCGACGCGGCCACGCTGCACCGGCTGATCTCCGACTGGGAACCGCTGAAGTCAGTGGCCTGATCCCCACATGAAGCCACGCGTCATCAGTGCCGAGGCGCTCTTCGAGGAGCACCAGCCGGCCCTGAAGTGGGAGTGGGTCGCGGGGCATGCCCATCCGGAGCGCCGCTTCGACGAGGCCGCGGTGCGCGAGGCGCGCTCGGCAGCCGACCTGATCGGCTACCTGAACTACATCCATCCGTACCGCGTCCAGCTGGTGGGCCGGCGCGAGGTCGCCTACCTCGAGAACGCCGACGCCGAGGTGCAGGCGCGCCGCATCCAGCGCATCGTCACGCTGGAGCCGCCCGTCATCATCGTGGCCGACGGCCAGCGCCCGCCCGACCAGCTCGTGGCGCTGTGCGACCGCGCCGAGATCCCGCTGTTCGTCACCACCGCGTCGGCCGGCCACGTCATCGACCTGGTGCGCTCCTACCTGAGCCAGCTGTTCGCCGACCGCACCACGCGACACGGCGTGTTCATGGACATCCTGGGCGTGGGCGTGCTGCTCACCGGCGAATCGGGCCTGGGCAAGAGCGAACTGGGACTGGAGCTGATCTCGCGCGGCAACGGCCTGGTGGCCGACGACGCCGTCGACCTGTACCGCGTCTCGCAGTCCACGCTGGAAGGCCGCTGCCCCGACCTGCTGATGAACCTGCTCGAGGTGCGCGGCATCGGCCTGCTCGACATCAAGGCGATCTTCGGCGAGACCGCCGTGCGCCGGAAGATGCGCCTGAAGCTCATCGTGCACCTGGTGCGCAAGGAGACGATGGAGCGCGAGTTCGAGCGCCTGCCCTACGAGCCGATGTACGACGACATCCTGGGCATCCCGGTGCGCAAGGTGGTGATCGCGGTGGACGCCGGCCGCAACCTGGCCGTGCTGGTGGAGGCGGCGGTGCGCAACACCATCCTGCAGCTGCGCGGGATCGACACGTACGCGGAATTCGTCAAGCGCCACCAGGACGCGATGGCCAAGGGCAACGAGTAACCCGTCGCCCGTGCCCGGGATCAGCCGTGCGATTGCCGGATGTTGACCTTGGGCGCCGGCCGATGCTCGCAGTTCTCGCGCTTGCACACGGCGTACAGCGACAGCGCGTGCTCCTGCAGCGCGAAGCCGCGCGACGCGGCCACCTCGCGCTGGCGGGCCTCGATCTCGGGATCGAAGAACTCCTCCACGCGGCCGCAGGTGAGGCACAGCAGGTGGTCGTGGTGCGTGCCCTCGTTGAGCTCGAACACCGACTTGCCGGACTCGAAATGGCTGCGCGCCAGGATGCCGGCCTGCTCGAACTGCATCAGCACCCGGTAGACGGTGGCCAGCGCGATGTCAGACCCTTCGTTCAGTAGGGCCTTGTAGACGTCTTCCGCCGTGAGATGGCGGTCGACGGACTGCTGGAAGACCTCGAGGATCTTGATGCGCGGCAGCGTGGCCTTGAGGCCACTGCTCTTGAGTTCTTCGGCGTGAGTCATGTTAAGGGGGGCTTTGGCCCGCTTCGCGAGCCGCGAGCAGACTAGAATCAGTCAATCATATCCAGCCTTTGCCTTGTTTGGGCAGTGGTTTCGAGCCTCGACAATGCGCAAATCGGTTTCCCCCCGGATCTCCCTCGTTTCCCTCGGCGCGCTGGCCGCGCTGGCCCTCGGAGGCTGTTCCAGCTTCAACGAGCCGGCATCGATCAAGGGCTTCATCGCCTTCATCGCGCCGTACAAGCCCGACGTCATCCAGGGCAACGTGGTCACCACCGAACAGATCTCCCAGGTCAAGCCGGGCATGTCGCGCTCGCAGGTCAAGGACATCCTCGGTTCGCCGCTGATCGCCGACCCGTTCCATGGCGACCGCTGGGACTACGTCTTCACGCTGCGCCGCCAGGGCTTCGACGACCAGCAACGCTCCTTCGTCGTGCTGTTCGACAAGGACCAGGTGCGCAAGATCGACGCACCCACGCTGCCCAGCGAGGACGAGTTCGTCGCGCAGATCAGCCGCAAGAAGCTGCCCACCAGCACGCCCAAGCTGGAGCTGACCGAGGCCGAGCGCGCCGCGCTGCCGGCCCCGGCCGTGGTCGCCGCACCCGCCGCCTCCGCGGTGGTGCTGGCCGGCGCCACGCGCACGTACCCGCCGCTGGAATCGCCCGCGCCGTGACCGCCCCGGCGAGCTCGACGACGCCTTTGCGGATCGCGATCGCCGGCGCCACCGGGCGCATGGGACGCATGCTGGTCGAGGCGGTGCTCGACGACCCCGGCCTTGCGCTCAGCGGCGCGCTGGACGTGGCCGGCAACCCGCAACTCGGCCAGGACGCCGGGGCTTTCCTCGGCCGCGCCACGAGCGTCGCCCTCACCGACGACCTCGACGCCGTGCTGGCCGCCAGCCAGGTGCTGATCGACTTCACGCGCCCGGAGGGAACGCTGCGCCACCTCCAGGCCTGCGCCGCGCGCGGCGTGGCGCTGGTGATCGGCACCACGGGCTTCTCCGCCGAGCAGAAGGCGCAGATCGGCGCCGCCGCCACGCGCACCGCCGTCTTCATGTCGCCCAACATGAGCGTGGGCGTCAACGTGGTGATGCGGCTGCTGGAGCAGGCCGCCAAGGCCTTCTCGCAAGGCTACGACATCGAGATCATCGAGGCCCACCACCGCAACAAGATCGACGCGCCCAGCGGCACCGCGCTGGCCATGGGCGAGGTGGTGGCCAAGGCCCTCGGGCGCAACCTGGCCGATAACGCCGTGTTCGGACGCGAAGGCGTCACGGGCGCGCGCGACCCGAGTACGATCGGCTTCGCGACGGTGCGCGGCGGCGACATCATCGGCGACCACACGGTGCTGTTCGCCGGCATCGGCGAGCGCGTCGAGATCACCCACAGGAGTTCCAGCCGCGCCACCTACGCGCAGGGCAGCCTGCGCGCCGCGCGCTTCCTGGCGCACAGCGGCCCGGGCCTTTACGACATGAACGACGTGCTGGGATTGAATTGATGGAAGGGATGTCCGGCTTCTGGGGCCAGAGCGATTTCATCAGCCGCACCGTGGCGATCCTGCTGCTCGCCATGTCCGTCAGCAGCTGGGTGATCATCCTCTGGAAGGGTTGGCTGCTGCGCCGCGCCGCCGCCGACATCCAGCGCGGCGTCGCCGCCTTCTGGAGCTCGGCCAACGTGGCCGAAGGCCGCACGCGCCTGGTGGCCACCGACCGCGAGGCCGTGCTGCTGCCGCTGGTCGACGCGGCCCTGCTGCAACCGGCCGCCGGCACGCTGGAGACCCAGCCCGCGCTCGCCTCGCAACTCACGCGCCGCCTGCGCGACGCACTGCACGGGGGCCTCGCGCAGCTGCAATACGGCCAGGTGGTGCTGGCCTCCACCGGCTCCACCGCGCCGTTCATCGGCCTGTTCGGCACCGTGTGGGGCATCTTCCACGCGCTGGGCGGCATGGCCGAGGGCAACGGCATCACCATCGACAAGATCGCCGGCCCCGTCGGCGAGGCGCTGATCTTCACGGCCGCGGGCTTGGCCGTGGCCATCCCCGCCGTGCTGGCCTACAACGTCTTCGGCAAGCGCGTGTCGGCCTGCGAGGCCGAGCTGGAAGGCTTCGCGCACGACCTGCGCGAGATGCAGCTCGACGCGAAATGTTGACCCCCACGCTCCCGCTGGTCGCTGCCCCCCGAGAGGGTGCTCGGGTCGGCTCGGGTGCGACCCTCGCTTCCCGAGAGCTTGTCCTGACCAGTGCGCTTCGCGCATTCCGAATCAAATGGCATTTGGACGTCTAGAGCGCAGCCCCACTTCGCAGCCGATGAGCGACATCAACATGACGCCGCTGGTCGACGTGATGCTGGTGCTGCTGGTGATCTTCATGATCGCCGCGCCGCTGATGACCTCCAGCCTGAAGATGGACCTGCCCAAGGTCGCGGCCGCCAAGAACAACGACGGCGGCGCCGCGCTGGCGCTGGGCATCACGGCCGACGGCCTCGTCCACGTGGGCGACGCCGTGGTCACGCACGACGACCTGGTGCGCACGCTCAAGCAGGCCGCCGCGCGCCAACCGCAACCCGACGTGCTGCTGCGCGCCGACCAGAGCGTGCCCTACGGCCGCGTCGCCGAGCTGATCGGCCTGGTGCAGGACGCGGGGCTCACGCACATCGGCTTCATCGCGCAGCCGGCCAGGTAGCGAAGGGTCAGGCGCTGCAGAGCCGGACCCCGTCGCCTCACTGGCGCCAGGCCAGCCAGGCGCGCTGCTGCTCCTCGATCGAATACACCCTGCCGTCCCACTTCAGCACGCTGCGAAACGCGGGGCGCTCCTCCAGGTGGCCGTCGTCGCGCGAGGCCGCGCCGCTGACCGCCAGGTCGCGGTAGCCGCGCGTGGAGGTGGGCGCCAGGCCCAGCATGACCGTGAAGTTCTCGGTGATCGTGAGGTCGGGCGCGCTGCTGTCGGTGCAGTCCGACTTGCCGCGCTGGATCAACGACCATTCCGACATCGGCAGGTCCTGCAGCACCGGCCGGATGAAGCGGCCCTGGCTCACGAACAGGCTGCGTCGCGCGCCCGAGCCCGCGGCCGCGCAGCCGCGCGGGACGCCGGTGGTGATGTCCAGGCCGAAGGCGCGCACCCCCGGCGCGAGGTCGTAGGCCGCGGTGTCCAGCCACAGGCTGCCCGAGACGATCGTCACGCTCGGATCGCTGTCGAGGTTGCCCTTGAAGCTGGGCCCCACCTGGCCGGTGCCGTCGATCATCGCGATCACCAGCAGCAGCTCGTCCTGCTGACCCGATCGGTAGGCCGCCGCGACGAGCCGGCCGTGGGTCGCCGGCGCGGCGCGGCAGGCCGACGCGGCCACCATCGCCTTCGCGTCGGGCGCCTGGCCCAGCGCCGGCTCCCTGAAATTGTCCACGTGCACGAAGCGGCCCACGGTGGCCAGCGTTCGGGCGTCGCACAGCTGCTCCACCTGGGCGCCCACCGCCTGCTCGTGCTCCGACGCCCATGCGCTCGCGGCGCCCGCGACCAGCGCCACGGCGCCGAGCGTGCGCGCGGCGACGCTTCCCAATGACTTCATGTTGTCCTCGCTCCCGACGTCGCGGCCAGGGCCTCGCTGTCGGGACCCGTCTCACCGTCGAGCCAGGATCATCGCGTGCCGGAACGATCCGCGTCCACCGTACCGCGTAACCATTCGAAATGAGCAGGGGCTTGCGGTTACCGGCGCCAGGCCGTCCAGGCCTTGTCGAAGGCGTCCAGCGGATAGGCGCCGCCGTCGTAGCGAATGTGCACGTGCATGGCGGGGCGTCCCGGCTTGCGGTCGCTGCGCTTCGAGGTCGCGGTGAGCACGAGGTCGCGCCAGCCGCCCTTGCCGGGCGTTCCCAGGCCGATAGTGACCTTGAAGTCCTCGATGATGGCCGTGTCGGCCTCCCTCTGGTCGGCCACGCAGCGCGGCTGGTTGCCGCGCACGTACCAGTACTCGCTCATCACCAGGCCTTGCAGCACGGGACGCAGCACCTTGCCCTCACGCACGTACAGCGCCCGCGTGGCGCCCGCGCCGCCTTCGCCGCAGCCGCCGTTGGTGCTGGCCACGTCCAGGCCGAAGGCGCGCACGCCCGGGGCGAGCTTGTACGGGGCGGTGTCGAGGCGCAGGCTGCCGCCGCGCACCTGCGTGGCCGCGTCCTCGCCGATCTCGTCCTGGAGCAGGGCCAGCGGGACGCCCGCCGCATCGATCACGGCCACCACGAGCGATTTCGAATCCTCCGCGTGCGCGTCCCAGGCCACCGCGGCCAGCGTGAGGCGCGGATCGTCGGGCTGCGGCCTGCAGCTCGACGCCACGACGACGCCCGCCGCGTCCTCGCCGTCGTCGCCCGGGCCGGGCACGAAGTGCGCCAGCTTCAGCTCGCGGCCGAGCGCGGCCAGCACGGCCGGGCCGCACAGCGTGTTGTCGTCGGCGGCCTGCGCGGCGGGGGGCAGGCCCAGTGCGGCGGACAAGACAGCAAGGGGCGCGAGTCGATTCATGGAGCGTCCAGCGGAGAACACGCCGCGAATGTAGCGCCCCGCGCGGGGCGCCGGACACCCGCCCTTCTACAATCGGGGCATGAACGAAAAGTACGTCCCCTCCGAGGTCGAAGCCGCCGCCCAGGCGCATTGGCAAGCCACCGACGCCTATCGCGTGACCGAAGACACGAGCCGCGGGAAGTTCTACGCCTGCTCGATGCTGCCGTATCCCAGCGGCAAGCTGCACATGGGCCACGTGCGCAACTACACGATCAACGACATGCTCGCGCGCCAACTGCGCATGAAGGGCATGAACGTGCTGATGCCCATGGGCTGGGACGCCTTCGGCCTGCCGGCGGAGAACGCCGCCATCAAGAACAAGGTGCCGCCGGCCAAGTGGACGTACGCCAACATCGCCCACATGAAGGAGCAGATGCAGGCGATGGGCCTGGCCATCGACTGGTCGCGCGAGGTCGCCACCTGCGACCCCAAGTACTACAAGTGGAACCAGTGGCTGTTCCTGAAGATGCTCGAGGCGGGCATCTGCGAGCGCCGCACGCAGATCGTCAACTGGGATCCGGTGGACATGACCGTGCTCGCCAACGAGCAGGTCATCGACGGCCACGGCTGGCGCTCCGGCGCGCCGGTGGAAAAGCGCGAGATCCCGGGCTACTACCTCAACATCACGAAGTACGCCGAGGAACTGCTGTCGGCCGTCACCGATCCGGCCGACCCCGAGTACCTCTCGGGCTGGCCCGAGCGCGTGCGGCTGATGCAGGAGAACTGGATCGGCAAGAGCGAGGGCGTGCGCTTCGCGTTCCCGCACGCCATCCACGACGACACCGGCGCGGCCATCGGCGACGGCAAGCTCTACGTGTTCACCACGCGCGCCGACACCATCATGGGCGTCACCTTCTGCGCCGTCGCGCCAGAGCACCCGCTCGCCACGCACGCCGCCAAGGGCAACCCGAAGCTGGCCGCGTTCATCGAGACCGCCAAGGCCGGCGGCACCACGGAGGCCGAACTGGCCACCAAGGAAAAGGAAGGCCTGCCCACCGGGTTGATGGTCATCCACCCGCTCACGGGCGCACAGGTGCCGGTGTGGGTGGGCAACTACGTGCTCATGAGCTACGGCGACGGCGCCGTCATGGGCGTGCCCGCGCACGACGAGCGCGACTTCGCGTTCGCCAGGAAGTACGGCCTGCCCATCAAGCAGGTGGTCAGCGTGGCCGGCGAGACCTTCTCCACCGACGCGTGGCAGGAGTGGTACGGCGACAAGCAGCGCGGCGTCTGCGTCGACTCCGGCGTGCTCGACGGCTTCAGCATGAAGGAGGCGGTGTCGCGCGTGGCCGACCTCGTGGCCGCCGCCGGCCTGGGCGAGAAGAAGACCACCTGGCGGCTGCGCGACTGGGGCGTGAGCCGCCAGCGCTACTGGGGCACGCCGATCCCGATCATCCACTGCGGAACCGACGACAACCCCGGCTGCGGGGTGGTGCCCGTGCCCGAGAAGGATCTCCCGGTGGTGCTGCCGGAAGACCTGATCCCCGACGGCTCCGGCAATCCGTTGAACAAGCATGCCGCCTTCCTGGACGTGGGTTGCCCGAAGTGCGGCAAG
>JABCYW010000134.1 GCA_013289985.1 Betaproteobacteria bacterium
CGGAATGCGTTGTACGTGCTGTCGAAGACCAGCACCCAGCCCGGCACCGTCTTGCTCGGGTCGTCGAGCACCAGGTGGCCGGCGTAGCCCGGCAGGCCCTTGGCCTTCGAATCGTCCACCGCCACGACCGTGGATCCGTTGCGCGTGGGCGGGATCTTCGGCGCCGCGTAGACCATGCCCGGCACCTTCGAGTCGAGGCCGTAGATCGCCTTGCCGTCGGTCTTGTCGGGGATGTCGATCGCGTGGGTGTCGATGCCCACCTGGCGGCGATCCGCCGGCTTCTTCACCGGCATCGCCTTGAGCTGGTCGGCGGTGTAGCTCGCGCTGAGGCCGCCCTGCTTGACGATGTCGCCGTAGCTCACCGACTTCGCGCCGGCGTGCACGCGGCCGGCCGCGGCGGTGCAGGCGGCCGCATCGGCGCCCAGCATCTTGGCGCCGGCGGCGATCAGCGCCTGGCGCCCCGCGGCGCCGGCCTGGCTCAGCATCTGGAAGCTCTGCCACACCGACCAGCTGCCGCCGGTGACCATCAGCCCCCACTTCGGATCGCTGTCGACATGGTGGATGCGCACGTTGGCCCAGTCGGCCTCCAGCTCGTCGGAGACGATGCGCGCCAGCGCGGTGCCGACGTGCTGGCCCATCTCGGCGCGGATCACGTTGACGGTGACGATGCCGGCCGCGTCGATCTGGTACCACATCGTCGGCTCGAAGTCGCCGGACTTGACGGCGGCCTGCGGGCTGTCGACGCCGAACGCGTCGCGCGTGAACGCGAACACCAGGCCGGTGGACGCGGAGGCGACCAGGAAGCCGCGGCGCGAGACGCCGGCCGCGGCGGCGGGGCGGATCAGGCGATCAAGCATGCTTGGCCACCTCCGGCGCGACGCCGTGCATCTCCACCGCGGCGATCTTGATGGCGCTGCGGATGCGCACGTAGGCCATGCATCGACACAGGTTGCCGCTCATCACGCCGTCGATGTCGGCGTCGCTGGGCTGCGGGATGTCCTTGAGCATGGCCGCGGCCTGCATGATCTGGCCGGACTGGCAGTAGCCGCACTGCGGCACCTGGCAGGCCACCCAGGCCTTCTGCAAGGGGTGCGAATTGTCGGCCGACAGCCCCTCGATGGTGGTGATCGCCGCGCCGTCCACCAGGCTCACCGGCGTGATGCACGAGCGCGTGGCGCGGCCCTCGATGTGGACCGTGCAGGCCCCGCACATCCCGATGCCGCAGCCGAACTTGGTGCCGGTGAGGTTCGCCGTCTCGCGGATCACCCACAGCAGCGGCGTGTCGTCGGGAACCTCGGCCGACATCGGCTTGCCATTGAGCGTGAAGGTGGTCGTCATGCGGTGGGCTCTTCGAAGGCGGGGTTGCGGATGGCGTGCGGCGCGGTCATGTCGTCTTGCCGCCGCGGACCCTGGCGACGACGCCGGCGACGTCGTTCCACGGCGGCAGCGTGGTGCGCGACTTGCGCAGGTAGACGGCGATGGCCGCCACGTCGTCGTCGGACAGGCCGGTTCCGAACGCCGGCATCATCGTGCCGGGCAGCCCGTCCTTGACGCTGACGCCGTGCAGGATCACCTGGACGAGGTTGGTCGGGTCGGGCGCGCTGACCGAGCTCTTCAGGCCCAGCTCGGGGCGCGCCAGCAGCGGCCCCGAGCTCGGGTTGTAGTGGCACGCGGCGCAGGCCGACATGTAGAGGGCGGCGCCATGGTCACCGGCCTGCGACGCGTCGTAGCGGGACCTGGCGAGCGCGTCGCCGACGATCTGGCCGACGTCGGCCTTGCGATCCGCCGAACCGTTGCCGCTGGCGATGTAGAGGGCCACGGCGTTCACGTCGGCGTCGTCGACCCGCGCGTAGCCCTGGTGCACGACGTTGGACATCGGGCCGGCCGCGACGCCGTGATACGCAGTGCCGCCGTTGCGCAGGTAGTCGTGCAGCTCGGCGGCCGACCAGGGCACCGGCGCCGTGTTGGCGGCGGTCAATGCCGGCGCGAACCAGCCGTCGATCGAGGCGCCGGCCAGATGGGCGTCCTGCTTCTCGGCGCCGAGCGCGCCACGCGGCGTGTGGCACGCGCCGCAGTGCGACAACCCTTCGGCCAGGTAGGCGCCGCGGTTCCATTCGGCGCTCCGGTCGGCCACCGGCTGGTAGCGGCCTTCCTTGAAGTACAGCAGCTTCCAGCCGGCCTGCAGCAGCCGCACGTTCAACGGGAAGGGTACGGTGTTGGGCGGCGGCGCCTGTGCCACCGCGGGCCGGGTCATCATGAACGCGTAGAGCGCCTTCACGTCGTCGTCGGAGACCTGGGTGAAATGGTCGTACGGGAAGGCCGGGAACAGGTGCGAGCCGTCGCGCGCCACGCCCTCGTGCATCGCGCGCGAGAACGCCTCCAGCGACCAGTTGCCGATGCCGGTGGCCGCGTCGGGCGTGATGTTGGTGGAGTAGATGGTGCCGAAGGCCGTCACCATCGGCAGGCCGCCGGCGTAGGGCTTGCCCTTGGGCGGCGTGTGGCAGGTGAGGCAATAGCCGGCGTCGGCCAGCTTCTCGCCCTTGGCCACCAGCGCCGGATCGAACGACGTGGCGACGGGCGGCGCGATGGGCGCGATCGCGGAGCGCCAGGCCCAGATCGTGAAGACGACCAGCCCCAGGACGACGATTCCGAGGAGTGTTGCTAGAGCTTTCGCCAGTCGCCGCATCGCCGATGTCCTTGCCGGAGGGTGCGGCGAAGTCTCCCACCTTTGGCGTCCGCGCGCCATGGTCGGATATTGCCATCGGAACAACGGGGCGTTTCACCTCGACAGGTGCCGAGCCTCGGGCAAGGCGGCGAGGCTGCAGCCAACCCGGGCCGCCGATCGCCCGCCTCGGCAACCAATTCATTTCCATGCGAGGATGGCCGGCGATCGAGCAGGTTCGGTCGAGCATCCGGATCGAGAAGGAACCAAGATGGCGACGACGTCCGTTCCAACGCTCTACGAGTGGGTTGGTGGCATAGAGGCGCTGAACCGGCTGACGACGCGGTTCTACGAGCACGTGGCGCAGGACGACCTGCTCGCCCCGGTGTTCGCGCACATGGGCGCGGATCATCCGCGGCATGTGGCCGCCTTCCTGGCGGAGGTGCTGGGCGGCCCGACGACGTACTCGGACGAATTCGGCGGCCATCCGCACATGATTCGCCAGCACCTCGACCGCCATCTCACGCAGGCCAAGCGGCGGCGCTGGGTCGAGCTTCTGCTGGCCACGGCCGACGAGCTCGGCATGCCCGACGATCCGGAATTTCGCTCCGCGCTCGTTGGCTACCTCGAGTGGGGGTCGCGCCTGGCGGTCATCAACTCGCAGCCGGGCGCCACGGTGGATCCGCACGCCCCGATGCCCAGGTGGGGATGGGGCGAGGTCAAGGGGCCGTACACCGGCGCGTAGTCGCGCGTCGACTCGGCGCGGGGCAGGTTCAAGACACTGCCGCGTTGACCTGCTCAGCCTTCAGGGCCGCTGCCTGCCCGGTGGAGCGCGAACGGCAGGCGAGGGCCGGACCCGGTCACGGCAGGACTGGAAGCCCGGTCATTGCTGGTCGCCATCATCGTGGCCATGGTGCTTGCCGTTGTCGTGCTTGTCCTTCTTGTCTTCCTTGTCATGGCCATGGTTGTGCTTCTTGTCGCGCTCCCAGCCGGGGTGCTCTTGTTCGTAGCGTTCCCGCACCCATTCGTCCTTGACGAAATAGACACGCTGGCCGCACGCGTGGTACTGGCCGCAATATCGCCGCCAGTCCTGCTGGTGCGCGGGCGGAACGTAGAGGTAGATGGGCGCCTGCTCGACGTATGCGGGCGCCGGGGCAACGATGATCGGCTGCGCCTGGACGATGGCGACGCTTGGAAGTTGGCCGATGTCGATTCGCCCGTAGATGCCGGGTTGATTGATGTCGATATGCGCGCTGACGCTCGCCTGCGCAAGGACGGCGGGGGAAAGCATCGACGCGAGTACAAAGGCTGCGAACTTGGTCATTCCGGGCTTTCGAAGTGAATCGGGGCCGGCTCGTCGGAACCATGGCGACGGGGTTCTCGATGGGCTCATTCGCATAGTGTGCACCACCCGTGCGACCTGAAACCGGACGATCGCGGGTGGCCGGCCCGAGACATGCCCGAGCAACGCGGAAAGCTCGCGCCGCAGGCAGGCCGCCCGAAAGCGGGAAATGCCGCGCGGCTGCGCGTAGTCACTATGCCGGCATGTCCGACTTTGGGCGATGATGCGCGGCTCGAACCCGAGGAGGTCTTTTGAAAGAAGTCGCCCCATCCAACAACGAGCTGACCCTGCGCGGCGTCGTGCTCGGCTTGCTGATCACCGTGCTGTTCACGGCGGCCAACGTCTACTTCGGCCTCAAGGCGGGCCTGACGTTCGCCACGTCGATCCCGGCGGCAGTCATCTCCATGGGCCTGCTGCGCTATGCGCGCGGCGTGACCATCCAGGAGAACAACATCGTGCAGACCGTCGCCTCGGCGGCCGGGGCGATCTCCTCCATCATCTTCGTGCTGCCCGGCCTCGTGATGATCGGCTGGTGGAGCGGCTTCCCCTACGTCACCTGCGTCGCCATCTGCGCGCTGGGCGGCGTGCTCGGCGTCACCTACTCGATCCCGCTGCGCCGCGCGCTCGTGACGACGTCCGACCTGCCCTACCCTGAGGGCGTGGCCTGCGCCGAGGTGCTCAAGGTCGGGGCCGGCGGAGAAGGCGCGGCGGCGGAGAACCGCGCCGGCCTGCTCGCCATCGTCTGGGGCGGCATCGTCTCGGCGGTCTTCCAGGTGGTCGTCGCGACGCAGCTCTTCGCCTCCGACGTGCTGGGCTACTTCCGACTCAGTCGCAACACCAATGCGGCTTCGGGTGTCGACGTCGGCCTCTCGCTGGCCCTGCTGGCCGTGGGCCACCTTGTCGGCCTGTGGGTGGGCTTGGCCATGCTCGTGGGCGTGCTGATCTCCTGGGCCGGCGCCGTGCCGTACCTCACGAGCCTGCTGCCCTTGGCCGGCGGCGCCGACGTGGCGGCGGTCGCGAACCATGTCTGGGCCAAGCAGGTGCGGTTCATCGGTGCCGGCGCCATCGCCGTGGCCGCCGTGTGGACGCTGGTCAAGCTGGTCAGGCCCGTCGTCACCGGCCTGGCCTCGGCCATGGCCGCCTCGCGGGTGCGCAAGGCCGGCCAGGGCGCGACGCTGCCGCGCACCGAACAGGACTTGCCGATCGGCTGGGTCGCCGGCGTCACGCTCGCCTGCCTCGTGCCCATTGGCTGGGTCCTGGCGGACATGAGCGCGGGCGCGGGCCTGGGCTCGGCCACGGTCGTCCTCGTGGCCGGCGCCATTGCCTTCATCGCGCTGATGAGCTTCTTCGTCGCCGCCGTGTGCGGCTACATGGCCGGCCTGATCGGTTCGAGCAACAGCCCGCTCTCGGGCGTGGCCATCATCGTGGTCGTCACCGCGGCGCTGCTCATCGCGCTCGTGGTCAAGCCCATGCTGCCCGCGGGCGCCTCCCAGGCGCTGGTGGCGTTCACGCTGTTCGTCACGGCCGTCGTCGTCGCCGCGGCCACGGTCGCCAACGACAACCTGCAGGATCTCAAGACGGGCCAACTGGTCGACGCGACGCCGTGGCGCCAGCAGGTGGCGCTGGCCATCGGCACGGTGGCCGGCGCGCTCGTCATCCCGCCGGTGCTCGACCTGCTGCAGAAGGCCTACGGTTTTGCCGGCGCGCCGGGAGCCAGCGCGACCAAGGCCCTTGCCGCGCCGCAGGCCGCGCTGATCTCGGCCCTGGCCAAGGGCGTGCTGCAAGGCGACCTGGACTGGAGCCTGCTCGCCAAGGGCGCCTTGCTTGGCGTGGCGCTCGTCGTCGTCGACGAGGCGATCAAGCGCCTGCGCAAGCCCGGCAGCCACGCGCAGCTGCCGCCGCTGGCCGTGGGTCTTGGCATCTACCTGCCGATGGGAACGACGCTGATGGTCATCATCGGTGCCTTCGTCGGCCGGCTCTGGGATCGCCGCGCCGACGCATCGGCGCGGCCGGCCACGCGCAAGCAGCTCGGCGTGCTGCTGGCCAGCGGCATGATCGTCGGCGAAGGCCTGTTCGGCGTGGCCCTCGCCGCGCTGACCGTGTTCAGTGGCAAGGACGCCCCGCTGGCACTCGTCGGCGACAGTTTCGCGGATGCGGCGTCGTGGCTCGGCGGCGTGGGCTTCGTGCTCGCGGCCGGAGCGCTGTATCGCTGGCTGGGGCGGATGAGCGACAGGGTGGCGGCGTAGAGGCCGCGCGAACCCATGGACGAAGACCTCGAGTCGCTCTCGCGAGACGGGCTTCTGGACGAAGTCCGGAAGTTGCGCGCCGCCATCCGGGCGCATCGCGACTCGACCGGACACGACCTCTGCTGGCACCAGCCGGCGCTCTGGAACTTGCTGCCCGAGGCCGTTGCGGCTCACATCGCGGTGCCGGAGTGGCCGCAGTTCATGCGTGGGTGCGTACGCTACCGCCTGTCGCTGGACGAGCAGGCTCCGGAGGCTCGGCGTCAAGCCATCGAGTTCGAAGAGCGGGCAGGGCAGGGGCGGCCCGACCCAGCCGCGTAGCTGCACGCAGCGAACCCCGATCGAGGCCTGTGCGAAGAAGTCGCGCGGGCCACGCCGCCACCCCCTTTGGTGGGATGCGCGCGAGCGCGCCCGTGGCGATACTCCACGATCGTCGGGGCTCTGCCGGGTGGGAGTCGATCGCAGGTGAGGCGGTGGCCCGGAGCCACGGTTTTTGCAGAAGAACATGATTTCAATTTCCCAGGCTCAGTGGGATCAACTGGGCCAGAGCAACTTCGCGTCGCGGATGGTCGGGATCCTTCGCGAGCAATTCCCCGAACAGACGGCCGCATTCAGCAGCGACCAGCTCGCCGCACCCATTCCAGCCCTCGTGGTGCGCGCCGCCGGCTACGGGCTCGTCGACGAGCAGTCGGCCGCCATCTTCGTGCTGAATACCTGGCTGCTGGGCCCCGACTTCGACCAGCGCATCCCCGGGCTGCAGCAGATCCTGAGCGCGACGCAGCTGTCGCCCGGCACCAAGGCCGACGCGCTGACGAACTTCTCGGTCACGGTCTTCCACGAGCTCGAGCAAGCCAAGGGGGCGGCATGAGCTGGGGGCAGGATCCGAATCCGTACGGCAACCCGCTGCGCGATCTCTGGGACGCCGGCACGCAGGCGATCAGCTCCAAGCTGAACGCCATCGGCTCGGCGGCGACCGCCGCCAAGGACAAGGTGGTGTCGCTCGCGCAGTCCGCGGCCGAGGCCACGGTGTCGGCCGGCAAGAAGGTGGCGGCCGGCGCCTTCGTCGGCGCCGAGGGCGCCGTCGCCGCCACGGCGGCCGTCACCGGCTATGCGGGGTATCAGGCGGTGGTCAAGCCGGTGGCGGGCGCCGTCGGCGCCGTCCAGAAGGCAGCCGCGGCCGTCAAGGACAGGTTCTCGCCGCAGCGGCCGGCGCTGGTGCCGTGCGTGCCGTGCCAGGAATGCATGGATGCCAAGCAGCGCGCGACCCGCATCGAGAAGCGCAACCAGCTCATCGCGCAGGCACAGGCCTCGCCCGACCCGGCGGTGCAGGCCGCCGGGACGGAGCTCAAGAGTGACATGCATGCGGTGGAACTGGCGTCGCTGTCGCAGGACACTTACAAGCAGTACGACCCGAACGCCACGGACAAGACCCCGCCATCGCCGTGGCACGCGATGACGTCGGATGAACTCCGAGACGCTGGCATCCGGCCCGAGGAAATGAAGGCTGCGCGCGCGGTGGTCTACACGTGCCCGGACGACTTCCCATTCGACCCGAAGACGGTCGTTGCGTTCCAGGGGACGACCGCCGATCCCGACGACATCCTGGCCGACCACGACCAGGCTCTCGGCCTGAAGACCTCGCAATACGAGGCCGCCAAGAGGCTGGGCTCCTCGATGGCCGGCAACCCGGCGTTCGAGGGCGCCGAGGTCACCGGCCATTCGCTGGGTGGCGGCAAGGCCCAGGCCGCGGGGGTGCTGGCCGGCCTGAAGGGGCAGATGTTCAACTCCGCCGGGCTGAATCCGAAGACGATGGGCCTGCCCGCCGACGGCCTCGATCAATTCGCCTCCGATTTCAATCAGTACCGGTCCGACGGCGGCCTGAGCCAGGGCTACGGCGATCCGCTCACCGGCACCCAGAACTCGCTGGGCTTCCAGAAGGTTGTGCTCGGCGTGGTCAAGGGCGCGTCGGGCGTGATCAAGGCCAACCAATGGGCCGGCGACCAACTGGGCGTCTCCGATGCGGTGGCCGCGCGCGTCCCACAGATCGGCAAGGACCTCGTGCAACGGCTGACCGGCATCACTGCCCAGGAAGCCCAGAACAACTTCGACTTCAGCGGCGGCAAGTGGTACATCCCGCCGGCCCTCGGCGACGTGCGGGGCGTGCCCAGCAAGAACGCGGACGGCTCCCCGTCGAGCCTGGCGGCGCAGCACAGCATCGTCAACCTGCACCAGGGCATCGAGTCGCGCAAGGCCGCCGACATCCAGACCATGCTGGATGGCACCGGCAACCCGGCCCCCGTCACCGACTACATTTCACTGTCCAAGGGCTCCCAGGGCGCAGGGCAATGATTCCCAGCCATCCCATCCGTCGCCGCCTGCTCGGGGCGCTCGCCCTTTGCGCCGCCTGTTCGATCCTTCCCTTCTCCCGCGCTCAAGCCATGCCCTATCCGAACAAGGTCTTCACGGATCCCGCCGTCGTCGAACTCGCCAATGCGTGCATGGACGGGAAGCCGGAGCGCGTCGCGGCCTTGCTGCAAAAGGGCGCGGATGTCCGCGCCATCGGCAAGCGGGGCATGACAGTCCCCCATTTCGCCCTGCTGGCCCGGGCGAACGCGCCCCAGGTCATGAAGCTGGTGCTCGATGCCGGTGGCGACCCGGTCTCACTCCTGGACAACGGCGAGACCTTGCCCATCTACGCCGTTTCGCGCGACAACGCCGACCCGGAAGTCGTTCGCGTGCTGCTCGATCACGGGATCAGTCCCAGTTGGCTCCCGACCAAAGAGCCGTTCACGAGCTCGTCGCTGCTGATGGGCGCTGTCTCGGGTCACAACCGCCCCGTGGTGCGACTGCTGCTGCAGCGCGGCGCCGACGTCAACTATGTCGATGGCTTCACCGGATCGGCCCTTCACTACGCGATGATCGCCTACGAGTTCGGCATCGCCGCCGACCTGGTGGACGCGGGCATCCGACTGGACCTGACGACCAACAGCCGGCCCGACGCCAAGCCGACGTCGCCGCACAAGACTGCGCTAGGCCTGTACTGCGAGCGCGAAGGCGGCAAGCGCGGCGCCAACCCGCTGCCCGAGATCGCGGCCGGCTGGCGCGAGCTCGAGGCGGCGCTGGCGCGACGCGGCGAGAAGATGCCCTGCGCGCTGTGAGCCACCGCCTCCGACGCCACGGCTGACTCCGCCGGGTGCCGCCTGCGCCAGCGGGTCGACGAAGGAGCGGCGCAGGCTGGCGTCGTGCATGCAGGGTGGCCTGACGCATGTCCGCGTCCTATTGCGCCGCTGGCTTCTCCTGCGCGACGTCCTGCAGGTACGAGGCCGAAAGCGTGCCCTTGGCCTTCGCGAGCGTCAGCATGGTCGGATAGAACTGCACGAAGGTCGAATCGACGGCGCCGTGCGCCTTGTGGCAGCTGTAGCAGTCGTTGTCGCGGGAGATCATCGTGGCGGGCTTGTCGGCATCCTCGAAGGCGAAGAAGGCCCAGCCGTCGCCTCCGAAGCGGGCGACGTCCTTGGCGTGCACCTCGAGGCCCATGAGTTCGGCGTCCTGGAAGTAGCCGCGCTTGTTGATCGAGCCCTTCGTGTTCGCGCCGCGCACCTCGAGCACCATGACCGTCTTGTCGGGCCATGTGCCGGTGCGCTTGAAGGCCTGCCATGCCGCGGGGTTCACGAACACGCTGTCGAACATGTGGTGGCCGGGCAGGTTGACGCGGCTGTAGCTCATGTCGATGCCGGTGGTCACGTAGATCCACTCGCGGTAGTCGGGCGGCGCACGCAGCTTGTCACCGTCGTAGGCGAGCGGCGCCGATGCCGCCTCCCCGGGCGTGGACGCGGGTGTCCGCATCGGCGCCGCCTGATCGTCGTAGGAAGCAGCACGGGATGCCGTGATGGACAGGGTCGCGGAAAGCACCGCGGCGGCAAGAGCGGGAGAGATTTTGATCATACCGCGATGATGCGCGCGGGCCGCCTTCGCGGGCGAGTGCGTCGGCTGCACGAGGACGTCGATTCGCTGCAGCGGCCGCCCCGCACGCGCACGAGCGCGTACCATTCGCCATGCCTTCCAAAGACCGCTTCGTGCCCGGAACGCGCTGGGGCTCCATCGGTGCCATCTGGGGGGGTATCGGCCTGGTCGATGCCACCCAGACAGTGGTGTCGATGAAGGCCATGGGAATGCACCACGCCTGGGTCGAGCTGTTCGTGTTCCAGCTCCTGGGCTGGCTGCCCTGGGCGCTCGCCACGCCCTCGGTCATGCGGCTGAGCGTGCGCGCGCCGCTGCGCCTGCGCTGGCAGAACGGGCGCGACGACACTGCCTCGGCATTGCGCGCATGGGGACTGCACGGCGCGAGCTGGATGGCGTTGTCCGTGGTCGCGTCACTGTGGATCGGGCTCGTGGAGCACCTGCTCAACCCGTGGAATCCGAACGCACCGCCGCGGCCCGTCCTGGAGCTGTTCCAGCGGCAGGCGTACACATGGCTTCTCCCGTCGCTGTTCGTCTACTATTGCATCGTGATGGCCGGCCGCATGCTGGAGGCCGGCGAGCGGCTTGCCGCGCAGCGCACCGCGTCCGCGGACCTCGCGCGCCAGCTCGCCCAGGCGCAGCTCGACGCCTTGCGCCACCAGATCGAGCCGCACTTCCTCTTCAACGCGCTCAACGCGATCGCTGGTCTGGTGCGCGAGCACCGCGAACAGCTTGCGGTCGAGACCATCGCGCAGGTCAGCGAGTTCCTGCGCCACACGCTGCACGGCCCGGCGACCCAGGAGGTCCCGCTCGAGGAGGAGCTGCGCTTCGCCGGGATGTACCTCGACATCCAGAAGCTGCGTTTCGGCGAGCGGCTGTCGATTCGGCTGGGCGTGGCGCCCGCGCTGGGCCGTGCGCTGGTGCCGCGGCTGATCCTGCAGCCGCTGGTGGAGAACGCGATCAAGCACGGCATCGCGCGCCGCGCGCAGGCCGGCTCGGTGGAGCTGAGTGCGGAGCGCACGCCCGCGGGCCTGGTGATTTCGCTGTACAACGACGGCCCGGCCATCTCGCCCGGCGTGCTGCGCGAGACGGCGGCCAACGACGCGGTCCGACCGGAGACCGGCTCGCGCAATGCGCCTGCGGGCCACGACGACAGCGGAGGCGGGTCGATCGGCCTGACGAACGTGCGCAATCGGCTGCGCGGCCTCTATGGCGCGGAGGCAGCGCTGGATGTCGCCAATGTCGATGGTTCTGGCGTGCGCGTGACGATACGCCAGCCGTGGCGGGTGTCGGCCGGGGCTGCCCCGGTCATGAACGCGACATGAGGATGCGCGCCGTCATCGTCGACGACGAGCCTCTCGCGCGCAGCTCGCTGCGCGTCCTGCTGGCGCGCGATCCCGTGATCGAACTGGTGGCGGAATGCGGCTCGGGCGAGGAGGCCGTCGAGTGCCTGTGCCGGCTGCGGCCGGAACTCCTGTTTCTCGACGTGCAGATGCCCGAGGTCGACGGCTTCGAAGTGCTCGAGCGCCTTGGCACGGACATCCCGCCGGCGGTGGTCTTCGTCACCGCGTTCGACCAGCACGCGCTGCGCGCCTTCGATGCAGGCGCGCTCGACTACCTGCTCAAGCCCTATGCCGACGCGCGCTTCGGTCTCGCGCTGGCGCGCGCGAAGGAACAGGTCGCACGGGCCCGGGCCGCACGCGGCGCCGCGGCCGCGTCCACGCGCCTGGCCGTGCGCAGCGGCCGCGCGGTGCACTTCGTGGCGCTTGCGGACGTCGCCTGGGTGGAGTCGGCCGACTACTGCGTCGACCTGCACGTCGCGGGACGCATTCATACCCTGCGGCGCAGCATGGCCTCGGTCGCAGCAGAGCTCGAGCCCGCCGGCTTCTGCCGCGTGCATCGCACCGCCATCGTCAACCTGTCGCATGTGCGCGCGCTCGAGGCCGGCGCCGACGGCGAAGCCGAAATCGTGCTGCATGATGGACAACGCCTGCCCACGAGCCGACGGCATCGGCCGGCACTGCAGGAGCGCCTCGGACTGCGGGCTGGGTGATCCTCGCCTTCGACGGCCGCTCCCAGGCTGACGAGGCCACCCCTCTTTCATGGTTCATGGCGCGAGCGCCTCTTCGCGGCAATGAGCCGGAATCCAGGCAGCGCGGTCGAGTTCTTCGAGCCACCGGACAACGGGGTGATCGAGCCGGGGACGAGCGTCCTGATCTGACGCGCTCGCACGAGGGCGTCGCCCTTGCTCCGCGGACTTCGGCGGGCGTCCCGGCGACGGGGCATGAAGGCAGAAGACGGAACGTCCACATGCGACGAACGTTCGAGCCCGGCCGGTTCCGTTTACGCGATCTTTATGTGCACGGCCGGAAATTTACCGACATCTTGACGCGCGAATTTCTACAGTCCATGTGTCTTGTTCTGGAGGGCGTCCCATGGATGTCGTTTATGTCGTGCTCGCCGTGGTGTTCTGGCTGTTGATCGTCGGAATGGCCCGCGGCTGCGCGTTGCTCGTCGGAGGAAAGAAATGACCTGGCTCTACATCCTGGGCGGGGTGGTGTCGGTGGGCCTGCTGGTCTACCTGGTCATCGCGTTGCTGCAACCGGAGAAGTTCTCGTGACCAGCCATTCATGGTTCCTGCTGGTCGCCTACAGCGTCGTGCTGTTGGCGCTGGCCGTTCCCACGGGGCGCTACATCGCCGACGTGATGGAAGGAAAGTTCGGGTTTCTCTCCCGGATCGAAGGCGGCATCTACCGCCTGTGCGGCGTCAAGGCCGATGCGGACATGGGTTGGCTGCACTACGCGCTCGCCATCCTGCTGTTCAACGGCCTGGGCGTGCTCGTCGTCTATGCCGTCCAGCGCCTGCAGCTCTGGCTGCCGCTGAACCCGCAGGCGATGGCCAACATCTCGCCCGACTCGTCGTTCAACACGGCCATCAGCTTCGTGACCAACACGAACTGGCAGGGCTACAGCGGCGAGCAGGCGATGAGCTATCTCACGCAGATGCTTGCGCTCGCCGTGCAGAACTTCTTCTCGGCCGCGACCGGCATCGTCGTCGTGATCGCGCTGATCCGCGGCTTCGCCCGCCACTCGATCAAGGGCATCGGCAACGCCTGGGTCGACCTGACCCGCGTGACGATGTGGATCCTGATCCCGTTGTCCTTTGTCTACGCGGTGTTCCTGGTCCAGCAAGGCGTCGTGCAGAACTTCGACGCCTACAAGGACGTGCCGACCCTCGAGGTCAACAAGTGGCAGGAGCCCAGGCTGGGCGCCGATGGCCAGCCCGTGAAGGACGCCAAGGGCGCGCCGGTGATGGAGGACAAGTCGTCCGATCACCAGACCATCGCCATGGGCCCGGTGGCTTCGCAGGAAGCGATCAAGATGCTCGGCACCAACGGCGGCGGTTTCTTCAACGCCAACTCCGCGCATCCGTACGAGAACCCGACGCCACTGACGAACTTCGTGCAGATGCTGTCGATCTTCCTGATCCCCGGCGGCCTGTGCTTCGCGTTCGGACGCATGGTGCAGGACCGCCGACAGGGTTGGACCGTCTACATCGCGATGTTCGTGTTGTTCGTCGTCGGCGCCGTCGCGGCGATGACGTTCGAGCAGCAAGGCAACCCGCAGTTCACCGCGCTGGGCGTCGACCAGTCCATGACGGCGACGCAGCCGGGCGGCAACATGGAAGGCAAGGAGACGCGTTTCGGCATCGCGGAATCGGGCCTGTTCGCCACCATCACGACCGATGCCTCCTGCGGCGCCATCAATTCGTGGCACGACTCGTTCACGCCGCTGGGCGGCATGGTGCCGCTGGTCAACATGCAACTTGGCGAAGTGGTGTTCGGCGGTGTCGGCAGCGGCCTGTACGGCATGCTGATCTTCGCGATCCTGGCGGTGTTCATCGCGGGCCTGATGATCGGCCGCACGCCGGAGTACCTGGGCAAGAAGATCGAGTCGTACGAGATGAAGATGACGTCGATCGCCATCCTCGTCACGCCGCTGCTGGTGCTGGCTGGCACGGCCATCGCGGTCATGACCGACGCGGGCAAGGCCGGCATCGCCAACCCGGGCGCGCACGGCTACTCCGAGATCCTGTATGCCTTCACGTCCGCGGCGAACAACAACGGCAGCGCTTTCGGCGGCATCTCGGCCAACACGCCGTTCTACAACGTCATGCTCGCCATCGCCATGTGGTTCGGCCGCTTCGGCGTGATCGTGCCGGTGCTGGCGATCGCGGGATCGATGGCGGCCAAGAAGCGCATCGCCGCCAATGAAGGAACGATGCCCACCCATGGCCCGCTGTTC
>JABCYW010000135.1 GCA_013289985.1 Betaproteobacteria bacterium
CGCAGCAGAACGCGTCGAGTTCCGAGGAGCTGGCCGCGACGGCCGAGGAGATGAGCAGCCAGGCCGAACAGCTGCAGCAGTCGATGGCCTTCTTCAAGCTGGCGGGAACGGCACATTCGCGCGCGGCGGCCTCGGTGATCGCCACGATCGGACGCAAGTCGCAGGGGCCGCAGTTGCCGCGCGGCAAGGCGCCGCGCCCGGCGGGCAACGTGGCGCGCGGCGCGGCGAAGCCTTTCGTCGACCTCGACGCCGACACCCCGGACGAATCGCAATTCGCACGCTTCTGAGGAGAGCCCGACCATGAATGCCTTGCTTCGAACCCGCCAGCCCGCCGCCGTCGCGACACCGGCGAGCGCCGAGCCGGATCAATACCTCACGTTCATGCTCGCGGACGAGCAGTTTGCGATCGGCATCCTCAACATCAAGGAGATCATCGAATACCACGGCGTGACCGAGGTGCCGATGATGCCGGCGTGCGTGCGCGGCGTGATCAACCTGCGCGGCGCCGTCGTGCCGGTGATGGACCTGCAGGCCCGCTTCGGCCGCCCGTCGAGTGCGACCACGAAGCGCACCTGCGTCGTGATCGTCGAAGTCGCCGGCGCGGATGAGCGTCACGTCATTGGCCTCGTCGTCGATGCGGTCAACGAGGTGCTCGACATCGCCGCGTCGGACATCGAGCCGCCGCCCAGCTTCGGCGCGCGCATCCGCAGCGATTTCATCCACGGCGTCGGCAAGGTCAGGGGCAAGTTCGTCCTGCTGCTCGATGTCGATCGCGCGCTGTCGCTCGACGAGATCGCCGAACTCGGCGCAGCCGCGGCGGCCGAAGAGGCCGGGCAGTCCAACGAGCCCGTCGCCGCCTGACCCACGGATCCATCGCCTCGACCGCCGGTCGTGCCCGCTCCTTCCACAAAGGCAATGCCATGTTTGAAAATCTCAAGGTCGGCACCCGACTCGCGCTGGGCTTCGGTGCCCTGGTCGTCCTGTTGCTGGTGATTTCCGTCACGAGCGTACTGCGGCTGGCGACGGTCAACAGCGCGTTGACGGTCGTGATGGAAGACCGCTACCCGAAGGTCGTGCTGTTCAACGAGAACCTGCAGCGCACGATCGACAACGGCCGCCAGATGCGCTCGATGCTGTTGGCCACCAGCGACGCCGAGGCGGAACAGTACAAGCAGAAGATCGCCCAGAATCGTTCGCGCAATTCGGAGAACGAGGCCAAGCTGGAAAAGTTCGTCCACAGCGAAAAGGGCCAGGCGCTGATCAAGGAGTTCGCGGACAAGCACGCGCTGCTCGGGCAGAAGTACGAGCCGTTCTTCGCCCTCGCCAAGACGGACAAGGCCAAGGCGGCCGAGTTCCTGCGCGAAGAGGTCCTTCCGGCCAACGCCGCACAGGAGGAGGCCTTGCACGCGCTGGTCAAGTATCAGGGCGACCAGATGGACAAGGCGGCCGAGGACGGCGCCGCGGTCTACGCGGAGACTCGCGCGCTGGTCATCGGGCTGTCCATCGCCGCGGTCCTGGCGGCGTTGGGGATCGGCCTGCTCATCACCCGCAACCTGCTCAAGGTACTGGGTGGCGAGCCGTACTACGCGTCCGACGTGATGCGCAAGATCGCTGTCGGGGACTTCACGGTGGACGTGGTCACCCGGGCGCACGACAACAGCAGCCTGTTGTTCGCCATCAGGCAGATGGTGGTGTCCGCCGGCGACAGCATCAACGATGTCGTCCGCGTGATGGGTGCGATGGCCCAGGGCGATCTCACCCAGACGATCTCCAAGTCCTACCAGGGGTCGTTCGGCGAGATGAAGGAATACGTCAACGAGACGGTGACTCGCCTGTCGCAGGTGGTCAGCGACGTCAACGGCGGCGCCGAGGCGCTGGCGGGCGCGTCCGAGGAGGTCAGCGCGACGGCGCAGTCGCTGTCGCAGGCGGCCAGCGAACAGGCGGCCGGCGTCGAGGAGACCAGCGCGTCGATCGAGCAGATGACGGCGTCGATCTCGCAGAACACCGAGAACGCGAAGGTGACGGACGGCATGGCCACCAAGGCCGCCACCGAAGCCAGCGAAGGCGGCGAGGCCGTCCGGGCGACGGTGGTGGCGATGAAGCAGATCGCGCAGAAGATCGGCATCATCGACGACATCGCGTACCAGACCAACCTGCTGGCGCTCAACGCGGCGATCGAGGCCGCGCGGGCCGGCGAACACGGCAAGGGCTTCGCGGTGGTGGCGGCCGAGGTGCGCAAGCTGGCCGAGCGCAGCCAGGTCGCGGCGCAGGAGATCGGCACCGTGGCGAGCAACAGCGTGGAGCTGGCCGAGAAGGCCGGGCGCCTGCTCGACACGATCGTTCCGAACATCCGCAAGACCTCCGACCTGGTGCAGGAGATCACGGCCGCGTCCGAGGAACAGTCTTCCGGCGTGGGCCAGATCAACGCGGCCGTCAACCAGCTGAACCAGACGACGCAGCAGAACGCGTCGAGTTCCGAGGAGCTGGCCGCGACGGCCGAGGAGATGAGCAGCCAGGCCGAACAGCTGCAGCAGTCGATGGCCTTCTTCAAGCTGGCGGGAACCGCGCATGGGCGCGCCGCCGCCGCACTGATCACGTCGGCCGCGGGTCGCCGGGCCCCGGGCGCGAAGCCCGCGCGCAAGGCGGGCAGGCCTGTCGTGGGCGGCAGCGCGCGGCAGGCGGCGTCGCTGGTCGAAGCGGACGACGCCCCGGACGAGGCGCAGTTCGCGCGCTTCTGACCTTGCACCGAATTTCACAATCGCGCGGTTTTGAAGAACGGCCACCGCACATGACGTGGGCCAGGGCTACCTGATCGCCCGGCCGATGCCGGCCGAGGAACTCCCGCGATGCCTCAAGAGTCGTCAGGCCCGATTGCCCCAGCTGCGCGCCGCCGCGGTGACGCGACTGGCCCGGCCCCGGACCTCCTGAAGTCCGCACAAGAGGATATTGCGATGAACACCATCACCGACACCGAATTCAGCCGCTTCCAGCGCTTCATCTACGACGCCGCGGGCATCACGATGTCGCCGGCCAAGAAGGCGCTCGTCTGCGGCCGGCTGTCCAAGCGGCTGCAGGCGCACCGCCTGAACAGCTTCGGCGACTATTTCGAGCTCCTGAGCAGCGGACGCGCGGCCGACGAGGTGCAGACCGCCGTCGACCTGCTGACGACCAACGAGACCTATTTCTTTCGCGAGCCCAAGCACTTCGAGCTGCTGCGTTCGCTGGCGGCGGCCGCTGCGGGCCGGCCGCAGCCGTTTCGCGTGTGGAGCGCGGCGAGTTCCAGCGGCGAGGAGTGCTACAGCATCGCGATGGTGCTGGCCGACTGCCTCGGCGACGCGAGCTGGGACGTGGTGGGCTCCGACATCAGCCGGCGCGTCCTGCAGCGCGCGCGCACCGGCCACTACCCGGCCGAGCGCACGCGCCACATCCCCACGCCCTACCTCAAGCGGTTCTGCCTGCGCGGGACCGGCGAGCAGGAGGGCACGCTGCTGGTCGACCGGCGCCTGCGCCAGCGCGTCAGCTTCGCGCAGGTCAACCTCAACGCGGAACTCCCGCGCCTGGGGACGTTCGACGTCATCTTCCTGCGCAACGTGATGATCTACTTCAACGGCGACACCAAGCGCCAGGTCGTCGCGCGCGTGCTCTCCCTGCTCAAGCCCGGCGGCCATTTCTGCATCGGCCACTCGGAGAGCCTGAACGACATCAGCACGGCCGTGCAGCAGCTCGCGCCGTCGATCTATCGCAAGCCATGACGGGCGATGCGCCGACCGCGGTCCGCAAGCGGATCGACGTCTTCCTCCAGCCGGGCGAGTACTGCGTCGGCGGCGCGTCGCACCGCATCCGCACGGTGCTGGGCTCGTGCGTGTCGGTCACGCTGTGGAACCCGGCGCTGCGCGTGGGCGCGATGTCGCATTTCCTGCTGGCGACGCGCGGCGCGCCTTCGCGGCCGGCCGACGACGCGCGCGGGCCTGCCCTGCAGGCGCTGGACGCGCGCTACGGCGACGAGGCGTTGCGGCTGATGCTGCACGAGCTGGCGTTGCGCAAGGTGGCGGCGACGGCCTGCCGCGCGAAGATCTTCGGCGGCGGCAACATGTTTCCCGGCCGGCAGCGAGCCGACGGCATGGCCGCGATCGGACGCCGCAACGGCGAGGCCGCGCGCGACCTGATCCAGGGGCACGGCATCGAGATCGTGTCGGAGAGCCTGTTCGGCGACGGCCATCGGCAGATCGCGTTCGATGTCGAGACCGGCCACGTCTGGGCGCGCCAGGTGGCGCTTCCCGGCGTGCCGGCGGCCGGCGGCGACGGGCGCGCGGCATGAGCGCGATCAAGGTCATGGTGGTCGACGACTCCGCGGTCGTGCGCCAGGTCGTCGCGGGCCTGCTGGCCGCGGCGCCCGGCATCGAGGTGGTGGCCGCGGTCGCCGATCCGCTGCTGGCCATCGAACGGCTGAAGCTGCAATGGCCCGATGTCATCGTGCTGGACGTCGAGATGCCGCGCATGGACGGCATCACGTTCCTGCGCAGGATCATGGGCGAGCGGCCGACACCGGTGGTGATCTGCTCGACGCTCACCGAAAAGGGCGCGAAGACGACCATGGAGGCGCTGGCCGCCGGCGCGGTGGCCATCGTCACGAAGCCGAAGCTGGGCCTGAAGCAGTTCCTCACGGAGTCCGGCGACGAGCTCGTGGCGACCGTGCGCGCCGCTGCGCGCGCCAACGTGCGGCGGCTCGCCCGGTCGCGCGCCGGCCAGCCGGCGCTGGCGGCGCCCGCCAAGAACACCGCGGACGTGATCCTGGCGCCGGGAACGCCGCGCGCGATGGCCCAGACGACGGAACGCGTGGTGGCGCTGGGAACCTCGACCGGCGGCACCCAGGCGCTCGAGGAGGTGTTGACGGCGCTCCCGCGCGTGTGCCCGGGCATCGTGATCGTGCAGCACATGCCGGAGAAGTTCACGGCGGCGTTCGCGGCGCGGCTCGACGGCCTGTGCGACATCAGCGTCAGGGAGGCGCAGCACAACGACCGCGTCGTGCCCGGGCGGGCGCTGATCGCGCCGGGCGGCCGGCACCTGCTGCTCAAGCGCAGCGGCGCGCAGTATTTCGTCGAGGTCGTGGACGGGCCGCTCGTGAATCGTCACCGTCCGTCGGTGGACGTGATGTTCCGCTCGGTCGCCAAGTGCGCCGGTGCCAATGCGCTGGGCGTCATCATGACCGGCATGGGCGACGACGGCGCCGCCGGGCTGCTCGAGATGCGCACGGCCGGCGCCCGCACGATCGCACAGGACGAGGAGAGCTGCGTCGTGTTCGGCATGCCCCGGGAGGCGATCAAGCGCGGCGGTGTCGAGCGGACGCTGCCGCTCGGCGCCGTGGCGCAGGAGATCCTCAAGCAGCTGTGAGCGGGCGCGGGATCAGTCCGTGCGCTTCATCACCAGCCTGAACATCGTGGCCCATCCATCGGGCGTCTGCGCCTCGCTCCACGCCTCGTAGGCCTTGTCGCCCTGGCGCGTCCAGCGGGCGCGGTAGACCAGGGCCTCGCCGTCGGAGATGTATTGGGTGTCGGGGAACAGCAGCGCCTCGGGCAGGCTCTCGACGGTGCCACGGCTGTAGCCCCCGCTGTTCTCGATGTACAGGAACTCGAGGTGGTTGCCTGCCGAATCGACGTAATAGGTCGACTCGCCGGCGCCCTCGGGCTTGCCGGCCTTGCGCACCGTGTGCGTGTCGCGCAGCGCATGGCCACCGTACAGCCACGCGAAGCAGTGCTCGTCGGTCTTCTTGCCGTCGGGGAACGTGCCCTTCCAGCAATGCCCGGCCAGGAAGGACATCGGCTTGAGCAGTTCGGCCGGCTCCGTGGCGAGCGCCACGCTGGAGGCGACGGCGAGGCAGGTCAGGGCGAGGGCGGCGAAGGGGCGATGCATGGGGGGAACTCCAGTCCGGGCGGCGGTCGCGACACGGCGCGTGCCGGAATTCGAGTCTATGCCATGGCCCGGCCGCCGCATTGTCCTGCGTCGATGATGGGTGGGGCGACGCATGAACTGGCCGCGAATCGTGGGCATTTCGCACGTACGCCGCGCCCGATATTGGCGAGAATTCGTGAAGCTCGCGCTTCGAATGCGGCGCTGCGGGGCCGCTCTGTCGGTGCATCGAGACGTTTGGCGTTGCGCTCTCGTCATCGACCCGCGAATGGATCTTCAATGTTCACCGGACCGCATGGGGCCCGTGGACAAGACGCTGCAAGGAAAGCGAGCCCGGGATCATGACAGTGCCACGCCGCGCAGCGAGCAGACAGTTCCTTGTCCAGTGGGTGATCTACGGCCTTGCGATGGGCGTGCTTGGCGCGTTCATCGCCCTGTCACTGCTGCAGGAGCATCGGCGCATCGATGCCGAGGAGCGGGATCGGCTTGCGAACCAGACGGCCGTCATCGAGAAGAACCTCAAGCCGCAGCTGCTGCTGGCCAATCGGGTGATCGAGGACATCCTCAGCAACCTGCCGGCCTGGCAGGCTGAAAACGACGACTTCCAGCGTGGGAACCGCGAGCTCCAGGTCATCAACGACACGTTGATCGGGATTCGTCCGATCCTGGTCATCCGGGCGGATGGCGTGGTCAGCGCCTCCAGCAACGAGAAGCTGATCGGGATGAACTTCGCCTATCGCGAATACTTCAAGACCGCGCAGCGCAACCCCGATCCCGCCATCCTGCACGTCAGCGAGCCCTTCAAGACGGTGCTCGATACCTACGTGATCAGCATCTTCCGGGCGATACGCGCGCCGGATGGCGGCTTCGGCGGCATCGTCATCGTGAGCGTCGTTCCGGAATACTTCTCGATCCTGCTCGAGTCGGTCCGCTATGCGCCGGACATGATGACGTCCCTCGCGCATGGAGACGGCAAGCTCTTCCTCACGTCGCCGATCCGGCCGGACCTGAACGGCAAGGATCTGGCGCGGCCGGGCACCTTCTTCACGCTGCATCGCGAGAGCGGCAACGCGGTCGACGTCTACGAGGGCACCCCGTACTCGACCGGCACCCATCGCATGATCGCCCTGCGCACCCTGCGGCTCGCCGACCCGCCGGTCGACAAGCCCATGGTGATCGCCGCGAGCCGCGACGTCGACGCGCTGTTCGCGCCCTGGTACCGCGGACTCTTCATGCAATGCAGCCTGCTCTGCGTGATTTCGATCGTGAGCGCCGGCGGGTTGCTGCTGCTCCAGCGGCGGCGTCGCGACCAGTTCAACGAGCGCCAGAGCGCGGACAGGCAGATCCGCAAGCTGGCCTTCTTCGATCAACTGACGAGCTTGCCCAATCGGATCCTGCTCATGGACCGCCTGCGGGAATCCGCCGCGGCCAGCGACCGCAGCGGGAGCCATGGCGCCGTCCTGTTCATCGACCTCGACAACTTCAAGGCGCTCAACGACACCCTCGGCCACGCCATGGGCGACCTGCTTCTCAAGTACGTCGGCGAGCGGCTCGGCGCCTGCCTGCGCGCCGTGGACACCGTGGCGCGACTGGGTGGCGACGAGTTCGTCGTCCTGCTGACCGAGCTCAGTGCGGACGAACGCGAGGCCGTGGCCCAGGTGCAGGCGGTGGGCAACAAGCTCCTGGCCACGTTGTCCCGGGTCTATGAACTCAACGGCGCTCCGTACCGCAGCACGTCGAGCATCGGCGCCACCCTGTTCAAGGGCACCGCCACCGCCACCGACGACTTGTTGAAGCAGGCCGACCTCGCCATGTACAGGGCCAAGTCCGACGGCCGCAATGCCTTCCGCTTCTTCGATCCGAACATGCTGGCGGTCATGATGGAACGCACCGCCCTCGAATCGGATTTGCGCGAGGCCGTCCGCGGCGGACACTTCCTGCTCCACTACCAGGCCCAGGTGGTGGGCGACGGGCGCATCACCGGCGTCGAGGCATTGGCGCGCTGGCCCCATCCTCGCCGGGGCATGGTTTCGCCCGCGCAATTCATTCCCCTGGCCGAAGAGACGGGAATCATCCTGCCGCTGGGCCAATGGGTACTTCGGACCGCCTGCGCCCAGCTTGCCGCATGGGCAGATCGCCCGGAGACGGCGCACCTGACGATGGCGGTCAACGTCAGCGCGCATCAATTCAGCCAGCCGGACTTCGTGGATCAGGTCCTGGCCATCCTGCGGGAAACCGGCGCCAGGCCCCAGCGCCTGAAGCTGGAGCTGACCGAGAGCCTGCTGGTCGCCAATGTCGGCCAGCTGATCGAGAAGATGTCCGCCTTGAAGGCGCAGGGGGTCGGCTTTTCGCTCGACGACTTCGGCACCGGGTATTCCTCGCTGGCCTACCTGAAGCGGCTGCCGCTCGATCAGCTGAAGATCGATCAGTCGTTCGTTCGCGACGTGCTCACGGATCCCAACGACGCGTCGATCGCCCGCACCATCATCGCGCTGGCGCAGAGCCTCAACCTGGGTGTCATCGCCGAGGGCGTGGAAACCGCGGCGCAGCGAGATTTCCTCGCCAGTTCGGGTTGCCATTCGTACCAGGGCTATTTCTTCGGCCGGCCGCTGCCGGCGAAGGATCTCGAGCGACTCATCCTCGAATCGATGTCGCTGCATTGACGCGACCGCGGCCCGGATCGGCGCGTCGATTCCGGGCCGATCGCCGGCCCGCCGCGCGCCGGCTCCTCACCCGACGCCGTGCGCGGCCATCAGTGCGCGCACGCGGCGCAACTCGGACTGCAGGTCGAGGATCAGCGCCGCGGTGTCGAGGTTGGCGCCGAAGTCGCGCTCCAGGCGGCGCGTGGCGAGGGCGCGTTGCAGGTCGGCGCTGCGGAAGTGCCAGCGCTCGGGCGGCTCCGTGGGGGTGTCGACGTGCAGGATCTCGACCTCGACGAGGCGGAGCACCCATTGGTCTTCGGCGCCGACGGCGCGGGCCAGCTCGCGCACGGTCAGCGGCGCGGAGTCGAGGACGGTGGTGGTGACGGTGCGCATCTCAGGCTCCCAGATGGAGACGCGGGTTGAACGGCGCGGCCTTCGCGAGTTGCTCGTAGGCGGCGCGGGCGGCGTCCGTGTCGGCCGGTGGCAGCGCGATCTCCAGCAGCAGGTACAGATGGCCCGGCGTCTTGCCGGGCAGCCCGCGCTCCTTGATCCGCAGCTTCATGCCACCGCGCGCGCCCTTCGGGATGGTCACGTCGACGTGGCCGCCGGCGGGCGTCGGCACCGTCACCTGCGCGCCGAGCGCGGCCTCGGTGGGCGTGACGGGCAGCGTCAGGTAGAGGTCGTGGCCCTCGATGCGGTACAGCTTGTGCGGCGCGATCCGCACCTCCAGGTACAGGTCGCCCGCCGCCTCGCCGCCGTGGCCGGGCAGGCCCTGGCCGGCGAGGCGGATGTACTGGCCGGGACGCACGCCGGCGGGGATCTTCACGTCCAGCGTCCGGTTGACCAGGTGCGGCCGGCCCTGCGCGTCGATCTCCTGGGCGCGCAGCGAGAGCTGGCGCTCGGCGCCGTGCAGCGCGTCCTCCAGCGAGATCTCGATCGCGGCGTGGTGATCCTCGCCGCGCTCGCGGTACGGCGCGGCGCCGCCGCGCTGTCCCGCGCCGCCGCGGTTGCCGAAGATCGACGAGAAGAACTCGCTGAAGTCGGCGTGATCGGCGGGCCCTTGCGCCGGGCCGCGGCGAAATTCGAAGCCTTCGTCCCAGCCGGGCGGGGGTTGGCGGAACCCGCCGTCGGGGCTGCCGCCGCGCGCGACGTGGTCGGCGAGCTGGTCGTAGGCCGCGCGCTTTTCCTTGTCGGAAAGCACGTCGCGCGCCTCGTTGACCTCGCGCATCTTCGCGTCGGCGTCGGCTTCCTTGCTGACGTCGGGGTGGTACTTGCGGGCCAGCTTGCGGTAGGCCTTGCGGATGTCGTCGTCGCCGGCATCGCGGGCGACGCCGAGGGCGCTGTAGTAGTCCTTGAATTCCATGGTGGATGGCTGGCACGGGGGCGCCCGGACGCGGACGCGACGGCTCTGCTCGAGCAGGCGACGTGCCCGCGGGCGCTCGCCGGGACTGCAGTTCGGGGCGGCCGGCCGGGTTTCAAGTCGGGCGCGCGCGGGTCACTTCTTCAACGTGATCTTCAGGTTGGTCACCTGCTCGGTGTGATCCTTGTCGCCGTAGGCGGTGTCGTGGTCGATCGTGTTGGGCGTGGTCTGTTGCCTGATCGCCCGCGCCGCGGCGTCGCCCTTCAGGTTCTGGCGCTGCACCTGCAGCCGCAGGCCCTTGGTGCGCGCGTTGCGTGCCGCGATGTCGGCATTCGCCTGCGCCTTCACGTTCGCGGGCTCGGCCTTGACCGAGGACGCCTGGCCCGGGTGCAACTGGCGGTTCGCGTCGGTGGCCAGCGAGGTCTTCCCGGGGGGGCCGGCCGAGCCGTCGAGGTTGACGTCCTGCCCAGGGGCGGCATGCGCCGCGGCACCGGCCGCCAGCAGCGCGGCGGCCGTCATGAGATGGATCCTGCTCATCGAAGACTCCTTGCAACCCGATGGGTCGCCAGCCTCATCAGGATGAGGCAAGACGCACTCCCGCGCTCAGCCGCTCGCGGATGGCAACGGAAGCGTCGCGGTGATCTCGAGGCCGGGATGCACGTTGCGCAACGTCAGCGTGCCGCCGTGCGCCTCGGCCACCAGCTTGCACAGGTACAGGCCCAGGCCGACGCCGCCGGTGCTGCGCAGGCGCGCGGCGTCCGCGCGGTAGAACGCCTCGGCGGCGTGCTGCAGCTGGCTCTCTTCCATGCCGGGGCCGAAGTCGCGCACCACCAGCCGCACGGCGCCCGGCGTGCCGGAGGTGGACACCACCGGCGCCTGCCCGGCCTCGCTGCCGTGGCGCAGCGCGTTGTCGACGAGGTTGCGCAGCAGCAGCCGCGTGCGGGCGCGATCCAGCGGCAGCGCGGGCAGCGTCTCGTCCAGCTGGAGGACGACCTTGCCGTCGGCGGCCTGGGCGTCGCATTGCGCGTGGACGATGTCGGCCAGCGTCGCGGCCTCGGTCTGCAGCACCGCGTGGCCGCCCGCCTGCACGTCGGCCAGGCGCTCGCTTTCCAGCAGGTCGGTGATGAGGTCGCGCATCTCGCCCAGGTCGCGCAGCAGCGCGCTGCGCTCGGCGCTCTCGTCCACCAGCTCGGCGTTGATGCGTGCGCGCGCCAGGGGCGAGCGCAGCTCGTGGCTGATGGCCAGCAGCAGCTGGCGCTTGGCGTCCAGCATGTGGTGCAGGCGCGCGGCCATCGCGTTGATCTGCTCGGCCAGGTCGCCCAGCTCGTCGCGGTTGCGCGGCGCTATCGGTTGGGAGAAGTCGCCCTGGCCGTAGCGCACCGCGCCCGCGCGCAACGCCACCAGCGGGTGCAGCATGTGCCGCACCCCGGCGTAGGTGAGCGCGGTCAGCAGCAGCAGCACGCCCAGCGTGGCCCAGCCGACGTGGTCGGCGCGCACCTCGTGCGACATGTCGGCGAGGCTGAAGATGATGCGATGCCCGTCCGGCATCCGCCGCACCACGCGCCACAGCGTCGGGTCGACGTCGGTGGTGAGCGACAGGTGGTAGGGCATGCCGCGCGGGCCGCCGCGAGGCGCCAGGCGCTCTGGCGCGGAGCGCGGCGCGCGCGGCTCGGGGACGACCAGCGGCAGCGGATCGCCGTTGGGCAGCGTGACCACCGGATGGCGCGGCGGCCGCGGCCGGCCGCCCTCGTTGAGCGGCGGCGGGGGCGGAGGCGGCTCGTCGGCCGAGTCCCAGTTGACCGCCGGGCCCTCGATGCGGATGCGCAACGGCAGCCGCTGCGTCAGCACGCGGGCGCGGGCTACGTCCGGCGGCGAGCCGATCTCGGCCACCAGCGTGTCGGTGTAGTTCAGCACCAGCGGCCGCAGGTATTCGTGCAAGCCCAGGTCGCTCAGCACGTGCATGCCCAGCAGGAACGTGACGCCCACGGCGATCGCCAGCACCAGGAACAGGCCCACCAGCCGCGCGCCCAGCGACGGGAAGCGGGCGCGCCAGCGCGACGGCGACGACGCCGTCATATGTGCCCGCCCGCGAACGCGTAGCCCGCGTTGCGCAGCGTCTTGATGCAGTCCAGCGGCTCCAGCTTCTTGCGCAGCCGGCTCACGAGGATGTCGACGGCCCGCGTGTAGAGGTCGGCGTCCTGGCCGCGCAGCCGGTTCAGGATCTCGTCGCGATGGAACACCTTGCGCGGCGCCCCGGCCAGCATCGCCAGCAGCTCGAACTCGGTGCCGGTGAGCTCCACCGGCTCGCCCTGGCGCAGCACCTGGCGGCGCTCCAGGTCGATCTCCAGGCCGTCGAAGACCAGCCGGCTCTGCGGCACGGTCGCCGGCGCGCGGGCCCGCCGCAGGATGGTCTGGATGCGCGTGAGCAGCTCGCGCGGCTCGAACGGCTTGGGGATGTAGTCGTCGGCGCCGATCTCGAGGCCGACGATGCGGTCCATCACGTCGCCGCGCGCGGTGAGCATCACGATGGGGATGTCGGAGTCGCGCCGGATCGCGCGGCACAGCTCGAAGCCGTCCATCTCGGGCAGCATCACGTCGAGGATGGCCGCGTCGTAGTCGGTCTCGCGCAGCTTGGCCAGGCCGGCGCTGGGCGTCACGGCGCTGTCGAGTTCGAAGTCGAACCGGCGGAAGTAGGTGGCGAGCGGCGCGGCGAGCAGCGCGTCGTCGTCGATCATGAGGATGCGGCGCATGCGGCGATTGTCGGGCGAATGTGAAAACGAGGCAGGAGCCGGGCGGCTGCTGCCTCGTGGTCGACGGCGGGGGAGGGGCCCGCCAGCGACGGGTTCTCGTCAGTTGCCCGCGGCGTCCGACGCGCCGTGCGGGCCGTGGTGGCCGTGCTCGCCGTCGCCGAAGCCGCCCGGGCCGAACGGCAGGAAGCCGTGATGGTGGGCCGCCAGCTCGCGCACCTGGGCCTGCTGGGTGGCATTGAGGCTGTCGAAGAAGTCGCCGAACGCGTTGATCAGCCCCGGGCTGTCGGCCTGGATCTTGGCGACGTGCGTGTTCAGCAGCTGTTGCGCGCCGGCGCGGTCGAAGGTGTTGCCGGCGATCAGCGCCTTGGCCGCGGTGTGCGGGTCGGTGCCGGCGGCGGCGGGCGCGTGGTCGGCCACCATCAGGTCGCCCAGCACCTTGAGCTTGGCGGCCTGGTTGGCGTCGAGGTTGAGCTTCTTGCCGATGTGCGCGAGCATGCCCGCTTCGTGCTGGGCGATCTGCTCGGGCGTCGGCGGGCCGTGGTGGAAGCCCGCGCCTTGCGAATAGGCGGCGAGGCTGCCGAGAAGGGCGGAGGTGACGGCCACACCCACCAGGGTGCGCTTCAGCCAGGTCTTCATGATGATCTCTTTTCCTTGGGGTTGGGTGACGTGGCCAGGTTCGGTCGCGCCACGTCCTCATTACGCGTCGGACCGGCTCCGGCATGCTTTCAGCGCCGTATCGCCGTGTTTCGTTTTGTCTCGTGCGGCGGATTTCCAACGATGCTGCGATGCTGCCGCGATACTTGGCGTCCGTGCAGGGCAAATCCCGTGATTCCGGCCAGCTTTGCCAAACTGAAACGTTGGACCGGCGCAAACCGCGCCATTCGCACCGGGCTGACACAATCCCCGGGGCACGAGGAGGGCGAAGCAGTGAACAACAAGAGAGCGGGCGCACCGGCCACCATCATCGACGTGGCCCGGCGTGCCGGCGTGTCGATCAAGACCGTCTCGCGCGTGGTGAACAAGGAGCCCACGGTGCACGCCGACACGCGCGCCCGCGTGCTGGAGGCCGTAGCCGCGCTGAACTACCGGCCGCAGCAGTCCGCGCGCAGCCTGGCCGGCGCCAGGTCCTTCCTCATCGGCCTGCTGTACTACGACCCCAGCGCCGCCTTCGTGGCCGGCGTGCAGCGCGGCGCGACGCTGCGTTGCCGCGAGGCCGGGCGCCACCTGGTCGTCGAGTCGGTGCAGGAGAGCGGCGACCACGTGCAGGCGCAGCTCGAGGCGATGATTGCCGCGCTGCGTCCGGACGGGATGATCCTCACGCCGCCGCTGTCCGACGACCCCGCGATCCTGGAGACGCTGCGCGCCAGCCGCACGCCCTGCGTGCTGATCTCGCCGGGCGAGGGCCACGACATGGCCTCGGTGCGCATGGACGACACGCTCGCCGCCGAGGAGCTCACCAACCTCCTGATCAGCCTGGGCCACACGGCCATCGCGTTCATCGAGGGCGACCAGTCGGCCAGCGACCGGCGCCGCGCCGGCTACAAACGAGCCCTCAACGCGC